>CAZAFL010000016.1:0-69120 GCA_964484465.1 uncultured Chlorobiaceae bacterium | reverse complement strand
TTGTATAAAAATACAAAATAATAGTTGACATTAATGAGCAATTATTTTACTTTCCTGTGGCCTTACATCAATCAAACATCAAATTCATTTTGCCGATTTTTTTATCCCCGAGAAGGGATATGAATACCCCTAGTGTGTCGATATACAAAAACCCGTTATTGCCGAATACCCCTGTTGGTATTTTAGCAGGCATGACTCCTCAATTAATCAAACTTATTTCCATGCTCATGCAAAATAACCTTCTCAACTTAGGTGAATGCTTTGTAAATACCGGCAATGAATTGTTGTTGCTGTGATGCAGATGATCTATCAAAAAAGAGATTAGGTACATTTCATTCATTTTTTACAAAGGAGAAAAATATCATGAAAGAGAAATGGGAACCGCTGAAACCAAAATCTCCACCCCCGTGGGCGCCGGACCAGCTGCTACGAATGGAAAACATCGTGAGTCACAAAAACGTGCCGAAGGAACTACAGTCACTGAAATCTTCAAGCAGTTTGACCGTGCGAGGTAGTTCGACAAAATTAAAATTGCAGTCTGCCCGTCATAAGTTTGACCTAAGGAGCGGGATGACAGCCTGGGATATCAGAGGGACACAGAGTATAATCCGCGGGCTCCCCGGCAAAGAAGCAGGACGATTGTCAAGAGCGGAAGTAAGAGGAGTAAAAGGGTCAGGTGGGCCAGTGAAAGGACACCGACCTGGGTGGTGCGATCTGATCTATCACCCAAAGATGGCACCTGAGCTGATCCGTCCAATCATGCGTCGCATTAACGGTAACCGGGTTTGTCCACATTATGTGTTCGGCAACGATGACCGCCAAACATTTTTCCCCTGGGGTTACCCCTGGCAATGCATCGGACGGGTTTTTGCGTGGACCGATCCGTCTAATCCCAACTGGCAGTGGTGGGGAACGGGTGCATTAGTAACGCGGAATACCATTTTGACGGCGGGACATGTTGCACCTTGGGGGGCTGACCCGTGGATGGTGCTCTTCGTGCCCGCATATTATAATGGCTCCTCTACACTTGGTCCCAGTGTGTATTCGTATGTAGAAAGTTACTATGGGTATGACACAAATGATCAGGTGTCTGCATGGGACTACTGCGTGATGAAGTTATATGATCCGTTGGGTGACTCCCTCGGTTGGTTTGGTAGTAAGACCTACGATGACGGATGGAATGACGGCAATTATTGGAACCTCGTAGGATACCCGGGCATGGTAGCCGGTGGAGAACAACCTTCTTGGCAGGGGGCCATAAGTTTCCACGATGATGATGAAGACGGCGATGCAATGGAATTGGAAACAGACAACGGTGACTCGTCCCCCGGCAACTCTGGCGGCCCTTTCTTTGCTTGGTGGGACGATGGTCCTTACATAGTCGGTGAAGTCTCAGGGCAAGAACGAGAGTACGATTTCCCATGGTTCTTCGGTGAAGACAACAACATCGCCGCTGCTGGGTCGCCAATGGTTGACCTAATCATCTGGGCGCTCAATAACTGGACATAAACGAATAATATTTCACAACACCAATCCGTAACAGAAAGGAGTTTCCTCGCATGCCGAATTATCGATTCGGAAAACATCCGCCAAAGCAAGACTATCGTACGTTGCAACTAAAAAAATATCTTACTGCAGCTCTTGCGGCCCCCCCTCCCTCGCTAAATATTTTGCAAAGAGTTTACGAAAAGCTGAATATATCCGACCCGACAGTGTTATTCCCGATAGATGGAAATGATGCATTGGGCGACTGCACTATTGCTGCCTTGGCCCACGCTGTTACAGTTTTTCGCGGTCTCATAGGTAAAAAGAAAATTTGGTCCCAGAAGAATGTTGTCAAGTTATACTATCACCTTACAGGTGGAGTAGATTCGGGATTGAATGAGCTTGATGTGCTAAACTACTGGCAATCACACCCTGGATCAGGCGATAAAATTCTTGCCTATACGAGCATTGATGTGAAAAATCATACTCATGTTCAGCAGGCAATTCAGCTTTTTGGTGGCGTCTATCTGGGATTTCAGGTTCAGCAGAATTGCGTCGAGGAATTCCAAGCAGGGCAACCATGGACACCAGGTCCATTAACAGCCGATGGTCACGCAGTGTTTGCTGTCGGATACGATGCGACAGATGTGACTGTACTTACCTGGGGCAATACACAAAAAGGAACGTGGGCGTGGTGGGACGAATGTGTTGACGAGGCGTATGCAATTCTTCCTCCGGAGGCGAAGAAAGCCGATTTTACCCCTGGTTTTGATTTTGAACAATTACAAGCCGACTTGGCGGATGTTGCTAACTAACAATCAGGGAAAAATCCGCAAAGGAGAAAAAATTACGTTTAGACATACTTCTAATTTGTGAAACACTGGTTCAATTACCAAGGAGTTTTTCCCACATACTAACAAAAGGACTTTTACCATGAGCGAATCAAAAAAAAACCACAAATTCACTGTCAATCTGGAAGGGTTAAACCTTTCCGACGAGCAGCTTGCACGCATTACAACCGCCGTACAGAAAGCCGTCATGACTGAGCTGGCAAGTGTCGACTTAAATTTACAGCGTGGTGGTTTGCTTGCGAATTTTGGTCCTATCTGGAGAGGAATCATCTATTTTCCGGATTTACAGAAAATTAAAAATTTGGAAAAGGCTTGAACCATATTGGATTCCAATGTGACAAAATCGTCGACCTTGTGTCCAAGCTCCACTTGTCGGGGCGGCGCGAAGTTGATCGGCGTCGTAAATCGAAAAGGGAGTGTAGATTTGCTCCAGCAACCTATCACCATCGACAACGATTTCATACAAGCTGCGAGCAAGGGGCGCTCTCCGGAAAAAAGATTCCGATTTGCCAATAACTGCGTCATGCATTCCTGTACCCAATGGACAGGCGAGCGTTGTGGAATCATAGACGAAATTCTTCCACACGGCAAACTTTTAGCGAAAGACATGCTCGTCCAAGATTGTGCCATCCGTGCTTACTGTCGATGGTATGGTCAGGTTGGAATCGATGCGTGCAGAGTATGCCCCTTAGTTATCACCGATGTCGGAGAATCACCATAAACGATCAGGTGTGATTGTCATCTTTCCTTCAGGATTCGAAAATAAATCTGCATACAGTTGAACAAACATTTAAATAGTTTCATATCGCATTCTCCAACTATAATATACATGAACCATAAATGAGGCTGGTATTACAATGGTTAAAAAATCTTACGCGAATGGAATATAGAATTGTTATCTGTTCTGTCGCCGGTTTGATATCGATTTTTAATTTCTGTTCGGGGCAGGACGCACCCGTAGCCCAGCGTGAAACCTCCGCCGAAATCGTCTACAACGACCACATCCTGCGGGTCTATGTTTCCGGACCATCGAACCATCTCTACACAGTGATGTTTGTGCCTGATGTGGACAAGGATGCAGAACGAGAAACCACGACTATCCTCGAATTCGAGCCCCAGAATTTTGAGGCTGCTGTCAATAAATTGTTAGACAAGCACAAAGCCGACCTCGCGGATCTTACAGCAAACGACAAATCAAAAATCGCACGCGACCTCTACATCCAAATCGTGAAAAAAAATGCGAAGAACGAGATTGGTGCAGCGCTCGCTCTCGAAAAAGAAAAAATCAATATAGGAATACTCAGGGTCAAGAGAATGGACCGGCTAAACGTTAAACTCAAATTATCTCGGCGAAGGAGTTTCTTTTCATCGGTTGTGCATTTATCGACATCTGATGACACTACGTTTGCAGTTCAAGATACAAATTGGAGGTTCACGGAAGCCCAGGTAGCATTCGAAGACGGTATTTTGAAGGATATTTTAATCTCAGCAAAAAGATTAGTAAACCGAACCTCAGATTCATCCGAAACATTCTTCTTTCGTAATGTGAAGCCCGCAACAATGTCCTCTCCCACAGATATTGCCGACCTGAATACGCTTGGTCAAAATATCCTTGAAGCGCAATACAGCGATTCTGCTACATATCAGCTCGATTTCGCAAGTGTACTGTCTTTCGAAAGGCGTGTGCCGTTTAGTTCCGGAACATACAGACCTGAAGACCAGGTGGTGCGGCTAAATCGTGATAGTGTAGAAGTAACATTGTACAAGCCAAGCATCGAGCGAAGTTTTGATATACGCATCTACACTGACCTTACGGGCATCCAGGAAAAAAACCCGAACGGACTCGTACAACTTGAGGGAAAATATCAGATTATCGCAAGAACAAAATATGCGTTCAATATATGGGAATTATGGGGTACTTTTTTCCCGAGCGTTTCGCCGTTCCTCACATTTTCTAAAATAGAAGATAAAACAAGCACCTTGCCATTGAATCTTTACGTCGATCAGACCAATAAAAGGAATTCATTCAACTACGCGTCGACGTTTGACCTGTTCCGATATTCACATCTTCACCTGGGTATTGACGTTGGCCTTGTTTCTGCCACCTCCCAAAGCCTTAAGCTGAGGCTCGATCTCGTTGCGGGAATATTTCGCACAGCTGTTGACAGTTCCTTTGCGGTTACACCAAACGATAGTCTTGTCATTCGGGAAGATAAAAGAAATATTCTTTCGAGCTACATAATGCCGGATTTGAAAATGCAATTCATCAACAGCGATAGGATAGATTTCGAGGCGGGGATGGGGGTCATGTTTTCAGGGTTGATCGACAGAACCATAAAACAGACTGAAGTGGCCGTTCCGGAGAGTAAGGTGTCGAGTACCCTGCCATTAGGAATTGACCCTCGTTACTTTGTCCGGCAGAATGCAATATGGAAGTTTCAGGGTAACATCAACATTCATCCCGACCCGAGTGACAGGTCGACTGCGATTTTCCTGCGGTCGATACTCTACCTTAACTCACCACAAAACAACCTGCTTATGCAAATCGGTTACGCAACCCCGATTGCAAAAATATTCTCAAGCAAATAGACGTATGCTCACGCTACCGGCATATATTTTTTGATCGTCTATAATCGGAGAAAGCAGCGGTTGTGAAGAAAATGTTGCTCGTGAAATAAAGTGCCTGATGAAGGAAGGCGAAGTGAACAGCCGGTAGCGGTGGATTGGGCCGGCTGTTCTGATAAATCCTCAGTAAAAACAATCTGGAGAAATGATGATGCAAGTGAAAGGCAATTATATGCGCAAAATAGCCATTTCTGTTCTTGGATTTCTGCTAATGATTGGTGGATGTGATAACTCCGTCATCAAGGAAAATTCTTTGCATGTCACCTATCAACAACAGCTTACTCAATCGTGGTGCTGGGCAGCAACTATTCAGATGGTCTGTGATTATTATACTCGACCGGTCCAACAGTGCCAAATTGTTGGTGCTTTCCTGAATTATGATTGCTGCTTTGATCCTTTTTCTTGTTCGGGACGGACTGGGCAATTATATGAAATTCAACAGGCCCTTTATGCCACAGGTTTGACATCGACTCAGGCAGGACCACTTACCTTTGATCAAATCCAATCGGAGATTGATGGAGGCAGACCAATAATAATAGCTTACTTAGGTTCGTTTTCCGGTCACGTTGTGGTGATATATGGATACAAACAAATTCAGCACAAATTCCTTGGCATATTCAATACGGATGTAGAATCCCTGGTGTACGTCGATGATCCTTATTTCGGGCAGTTTCAGCCGGATTACGGTAACACGTTTACTTATTCAGGACACTTAGTGTGGACGAATTCTATTTATCAAATACGACCACTGGTAAGTGCGGCGAACTGAACGGAATGAAAAGCGCTTCATCTTTTACTTATCCTGCCTGATGGAAAACATCGAGCCAAAGTTCATCGCATATAAAAAAATAAAGAAGGGCAACGGTACATTCGCTTGAGCTATGGAAAAATGTTGAAGGAGATTAATTATAAGTATCGGTTCCGTTTATTTCCAAAAGCGATTATACTTACTGCTCTTACTATGTAGACAGTGCTGTTGACCTTCGTTTATCATTGTCGTTCATATTGACAATCCATCCCCGGAATGTTATATTTCCATCATCACGGCGGGCTACCCTTCATCGTTGAAGGCAACTTTAGTTTTCCTCGTTTTTCTCGTTTTCGTAATAACAATAGAACGTCTAGCTCGGCATTTAATGGGCAATAACGACAGACGTTGAGAATCCAACGCATACGTCGACGATTTTTATTATTACTTTAATTGACAATTTCTCTCAGGAAGGAGATCAACACCGTATGAAGTCGTTGTTCCCGCAATTTTTTTCTGCATTCTTACTCTTTGTTGTACTAACCAGCACCCCTTACACAGAAGCCCAAACTAAATTCTGGTGCAAGGTATTTGAAAGCCGCGGACTTTGTGTCGGGATCAACCCTCTAAACCGGAACACGCTTTACTCGGAATCCGCCTCAGGGATTTCTGTCTCGCACGATAAAGGCAAATCATGGGGGTTGCTCAAAAGTCAACCTCCGATTTCCAATTTGAGAGAGATATTGGTACTTCCTGATACTTCAACGATCCTTGTAGGCGGGGATGGCAACAGTAATGCTCTTTACCGTACAAGCGATGGTGGAAGAACTTGGCTCAATGTCCTCCCAGGTTACGGTATGGATGGTGAAAGCATTGTGTACGATCATTTACATCCGGATACTGTCTTTGCGGGAAAGCTCACCAACGCCGCCATTTTTAGAAGCCTCGATGCAGGCGCGCATTGGGACAGCCTTTCGCGGGTAACTGATACTACTCTTGCTGTTCGCGAGCTTTGCGGGCTGGCGATCCGACCCAACATGTCAAACGTTCTTTACGCCGGAGCAGGAGGGAGCCAGATTGCCAAGAGCGTTGATTATGGTGTTCACTGGACCGTCGTGAGTGACGACCATACCGATGAAATTCCTAAAATTGTGTTCGACCCTCTCCATCCCGATACAGCGTATGCAACAGTGTTCGGCGATGATGCACTTGCGTGCCTGCGCAAGACCACAGACGGCGGGGATAACTGGTTCAAGACGTCACTGCAGGGACACAACGTCTGGTCACTGGATATCGATGCTCAACATCCTGAAATCCTCTATGTCGGACTTTTCGGCACCAGCATTTTTGGGGTCGAGAGGACGATAGACGGTGGGTCGACATTCGAAAATCTTACCACCGGTCTGGATCCATCGTTTAGCGCGTGGAATATCAAGGTGCACCCGATGGCGGGCGATGACATTTGGGTAGCGGGAACAGGAAGTGCCCCTGTAAATGGATTGTTCCAAGCGAAAAATCCTGCAGATGCTGATTTGACGATTGAAGGGAATGTTTTTAACGACCAGAACGGCGATGGGCTGTTCAATCAGAATGATGTTGGATTGCAAAGTTGGATTGTTCATCTGTCAGGTGCTGCGAATCAGACAACAACCACCGATGCAAACGGAAGATTCGAATTCAACGGTCTTCCTCAGGGAACCTTTGTTGTCACCGAGGAGTCTCAGGCAGGCTGGACAGAATTGCAGCCGACGACGTGCGATGCATCGCAGTCTGTTACCACGCCATTGTGCGGACGTGTGCTCAGCATCGATTTCGCCAACCAACGGTTCGGTCCGGGTGCTTCGTTCTTTGCTGAGACTTTTGGCTCAATCGCATTTCCGCCGTGCGGATGGAAAGTGGAAGACAAAGACGGATTTGGCGGTTCCTGGAGACATGACAATTTGTTGTTCCATACTCCTCCGTATGATGCGTTTAATCCAACGTCAGGTCGTCCGAGTTCAGACGACTGGCTAATCACAAGTGGAGTGAACCTTCAACCGGAGAAGCTGTATGACCTGAGTTGGTGGGAACGCACGAATATTGCTGCAGCAAACGGTATTGAAAGTCTCGCGGTCGCAATTGGAACCTCACAAACAAACAGCGCTCTGAACAGAGTTATTTATAACAGCACCGGCTTCAATACGAACACCGCATTTGTTCCCGTTGAAGTTGATTTCATGGTTCCGGCAGAGGCACAGTACTATGTGGGCTTCCGTGACTATTCCGGCAGAAGCAGCCGGCTGCGTCTCGACGATATTATCCTGCGATATCTTCAGGACTATATGCATGTCGACTTCAAACCCGGTTCATGCGATAATGTTTTTAACCCGCACTCGAGGGGAATGGTTCAGGTTGCGATACTCGGCACAGCGTTGCATGACGTTACACATATTGATCCGGCTTCTGTTACCATTGGAGGTGGTTTCCCGGTTTCGTTTAATGTTCAGGATATTGAAACGGCGCCGAATGATACGAACAGTTGTCCGGTTGCGGTTGCCGACGGATTCAACGACCTGATATTGAAGTTTAAATCTGAAGACGTTGCAAAAGCAGTGGGGAATGCGAACGCGGGTGATAATGTAAGGTTGACATTCACAGGCAAACTTGTTGATGGGACTCCGTTTGAGGGGACTGATGTCGTCCATGTCGTCGGAGGCAGACCAGCGACCGCACCTCAGACCATTACAGAAACCACCAAACCGAAAGAGTTTGCTCTTTCGGAGAGTTACCCGAATCCTTTCAACCCAACGACGACCATACGTTATCAATTGCCTGCCGACAGCAAGGTCACGTTAAAAATTTACAACACGCTCGGACAGGTTGTAGCAACGCTGGTTGACGGAATCCAGGAAGCAGGTTACAAATCCGTTGTTTGGGATGCGTCGAAGAATTCCAGTGACGTTTATTTTTATCGGCTCGATGCCGTCAGCGTTACTGATGGAGGGAAGGGTTTCACACAGGTAAGGAAAATGTTGTTGGTGAAGTAATGGCGTTATTGAAACTCGGAGCTTGAATTACGTTAGTTGCTTTAAGCATTCCAATGTATATGCGGTGCGTAATTAAATAGATATGCGAAAGCTCGCAGCACGATCTAAAGAGTGTCAAATTTAAGATAGTATATGCCAGTTCCAGATTTTCAATCATTCTTCAAACCTCTTCTCGACGTAGCATCCGACGGACAGGAGCATTCAATTCGTGATGCTCGTGATCGAATAGCTCAATCGATGGGCATAAGCGAAGCCGACCGCGCTGAAAAACTCGCTAGCGGTAATCAGACGAAGTTCGAGAACCGAGTCGCCTGGGCTAAAAGCTATTTTGTCCAAGCGGGCGTTCTCGAGTCGACACGCCGAGCTTACTTCCGAATCACAGAGAGAGGACGCAAATTGCATCAAGAGGGACTCCCACGGATCGACGTTCGAATCCTCAATCGATATCCGGAGTTCATCGAGTTTCATAACGCAGAGCGCCATCAAACAGGCGAAGATGAAAGGGATATCATAACTGCGGTAGATACTCCAGAGGAGACACTACAGCACGCTTACCAAGGAATTAGAAACCAACTTGCCAGTGATCTTATCGATCGAGTGAAAGCGAATTCCCCCGAGTTCTTTGAACATCTGGTTGTCGAGCTCATGGTAGCTATGGGTTACGGTGGCTCAATCGAGGACGCAGGTCAAGCGATTGGCCATTCCGGGGATGAAGGAGTTGATGGCATCATCAAAGAGGATCGATTGGGGCTAGATGTCATCTATCTGCAAGCAAAGAAATGGGAAGGCACGGTTGGTCGTCCCGAGATCCAGCGATTTGTCGGTGCCCTCCATGGCAAGCGTGCAAAGAAAGGTGTCTTCATAACGACCGGGCGCTTTTCGGAGGATGCGAAGGCATATGTCGAAACTATCGATCCTAAGGTGATTCTGATCGACAATAAGACGTTGGCGAACTACATGATTGATTTCAACTTGGGGGTTGCACCATCGTCGGTTTACGAGATAAAGCGGATTGACTCAGATTTTTTTGCAGAAGATTAGTGGGCTGCTTACCTTTGCCTGACGTTTTGCCTCAAGGCATAAAAAAGCATTGTGTATATCCAATTAACAAATAACGATGCTTGAACACAACGGCAGATTCACAATATCTTCTTGCACCCTTGTCGCCCTAATGCAACATTCTTCTCCGTCTTATTCATCCACTTGTGACACCAATGCACCATCCCCAATCTCTTTTCTTCCATAATTAACCAATATTGTCATTTTTTTCTTGGTACAGCATTTGTCATAGTATCCAATGGCCCCTGCAGGAGTGTTTAGGGAGCACCCCTGTAGTAACGGTCGTACCAATAATCCATTGCGGTACATCCTTCGATGCCCTACGTTGGTCGGGAGTAAAACTCCCGACCAGCCTGGGACCAGAATAAACAACGTTGTCATTACATCCCTCTCTTTTTCAAAGAGAGGAATTATCCCGAAGTGATCCCTTTGGGACAGCGTGAATTAACATTATGAAAGGGGCAAAATTATGTTTACAAAATTGAAATGCGTTGGGGTGATATGTCTCGTTGCCGGGCTGATTGCCGGCGGTTGTAAAAATAGCGTCAGCGACCCTCCAGTAACCGCTCTCCAGAAAGGGGGAGTATCTGAGCTTATAACTTCAGGAGTTCCATCGGTGGTACAGGTAAACCTCGTTGCCAACAATTCGAGCTTTTCACCGGCAAGAATCGACAATAATCTGCTCAACGCCTGGGGTATCGCAATGACCCCAACCGGAAGAATCTGGATTTCATCGAACCACGGAAGCGTTTCAGTCATCTACGACAAGGATGGGAATGAAATCCGCCCGCCCGTGACAATCCCGACAAGCAGCAGCTCAACCGGCGGTGCGCCGACAGGCGTTATTTTCAATTCCACAACCGGATTTGTGATTCCGTCAACTGGTGAAGTGAGCAGGTTCATTTTCGCGAGCGAAGATGGCATCATTTCGGCATGGGCTTCCGGCAATAGCGCGAAAGTCGTTGCAGACCGCTCGTCGTTTGAAGCCGTCTACAAAGGTATCACCAAAGGATGGGCCGACGGAAAGAGCTTCATCTACGCGACCAACTTCAAAGGTGGAACTGTCGATGCATTTGACGACCACTTCCAATACGATTCGGCGAAAAAATTCATCGACCCGAATATTCCCGCGGGCTTCGCGCCGTTCAATATTGCAAATATCGGAGGCAATCTTTTTGTGACCTATGCGAAACAGAAAGGCCCCGATAACCAGGATGATGAATCCGGTCCGGGAAACGGATATGTCGATATCTTTAAAACCGACGGTACGCTCATCTCAAGATTTGCTTCGCAGGGCACGCTTAATTCACCATGGGGATTGGCGAAGGTTCCCGAAGACGGGTTCGGACAATCCAGGAATGCGATCATCGTCGGAAATTTCGGCGACGGCAGAATCAATCTATTCGACCTGCACGGGAAATTTGTGGAACAGCTTGCCGATTCACAGGGGAACCCGATAGTTATCCCGGGGCTGTGGGCACTTGCCTTCGGAGCCGGTGATGTACAACAGAATGATGATCAGCAGGGAGACGATAACAATCAAGGAGATCAAGGTAATGCTCAACGACGACTCTTCTTCACTGCAGGACCCAATGAAGAAGCTGACGGCTTGTTCGGTTATCTAAAGAGCATCGCTCCTGCCAGTGCCGAGCGCGATGATGAAAATGATGGCCATGATTGACCAGGATTTACAAGATGGATTGCATTGTTGGTCGGGAGCTGCACTCCCGACCAACTTGTCAACCCGTCAGTCTGAGCGTAGCGAATCCCGTCCCGAGGTGTCGGCACGGGACGAGCGAAGTCGAAGACCGTAGGTAGCTCGCAAGGCATAACGAGTTTCTTATCGTCATGTTTCGATTGACGCTTTGCTAAGGGAACTTTTTTTTGGGAGTTTTGGAGGGGGGTTATTTATGGAGATTTTGATTCTTCCCTCAAATAACGTACATTCGATGAAATTCCATCAGTAGTACGTCAAAACGACGGTTCTCGTCATCCTCTCTTACCAATGAAATTAAATACTTTTTCAGTCGGGTGTATTATGCTTTTTGGCATGATGCTGTTTGGCGGCAGTTCATCAGCTCAGCTCACGGGCAGCATTCGGGGGAAAGTCGCCGTCCCTGCAACCGACGAATTGACGGAAGAAATTATGAGAGGACGAATGCTCATGCGATACCAGAGCCATGGCGCAAACTCAGAAGAGGCTGTCAAACCTTACAAGCTTGCCGAGAAAGCTGTGGTGTATATCGAATCGATGAGCAACGACTCAACTTATACAGTGCCGGAAGTTAACCCAAAACTCCTTCAATCTCAGATGATGTTTCATCCGCTGGTGCTTCCTGTGATCGTGGGAACTACGGTCGATTTTCCGAATAATGATAATCTTTACCATAACGTTTTCTCCTACTCTCAGCCAAAAGAATTTGACCTCGGGCGCTATCCACAGGGGAGGTCGAAGTCGGTCACGTTTGACAAAGAAGGTGTGACGAAAATCTATTGTGACATCCATACGTACATGTACGCGACAATCCTTGTGCTTTCGAATCCATACTTTACCGTTCCCGAAGAGGATGGATCGTACATCATCAAAAATGTTCCGGCAGGAACGTATCGTTTAAGCTACTGGTATGGAAGAAAAAAGATGTCGACGATGACTGTCACTGTCCATGCGGATCAGACTTCTACAATTAATTTTGGATATTCGGAATAACCGGTAATAAAGATGAGTGATTTTCAAATGATAAGGTTGGGAACATTGTCCCGTTCTCTCAGGATGGCCGGCATCCTGCTTGGAACATTTCTCATGGCATTCTCTTCAAACGCGCAATTAAATTTCAGCGGTCAGGCATCTACCGCAATAATTAAATCGGATGCTCAGCAGTCTCAGTATATCTATAACGGTGGTCGTTCGACGTTTAACTGGCGGCTCGACCTTTTTACGGATGCTCTGGTTTCTGAGAATATCACGTTTCAAAGCAACATCCGTATTCTTCAGGATCAGGCGCTGCGTGTCGACCTCTTCTCTATTAAAATTTCAAACGTGAGTCCATTGAATCTTTCTCTGGAAGCCGGCGAAATTGAACTCCCAGTCGGAAATCTTGGCAGTCGCCGCTTCCCGATGAAAAACCCGTTTGTCAATCTTCCTCTTATGCATGAACATTATACCTCATTGCGTTATCCGGATTATCAGATATGGCCGTTCGATACCCGATTTACAGTTGCGGGCAATGGCGTACGCCTGCTCGACCGCGGGCTCTACGACCTCGGCTTTAAAGTTTCAGGAAGTGAAGGAATTGTCGACTATGCGTTTGCAATTATCAATGGGACTGTCAGTGTTACAAGCGTTTATGCAAACCAGGGGCTCAATGCGAATGACAGGTTTGGTGTGATTTTCCGGCTCGCGTTGACGCCAATGACTGGCCTGACAATCGGTGGGTCCTACTCGGATGGTCAGGTCAATGTCAGCCAGTCGTCCGGGACATATACGGGTTCCGGTAATTCGGTTTTTCGGCAGCACCTCCTTGAAGGGGATGTTGAATTCAGTGTTGGTCATTTTGCGCTTTACGGAGAGGCAATTTACAATATCTGGAAATTCGACCAGCTTTATGGAGATGGATTGACTGCATGGGGTTATTCGCTCGAAGGTTCATACACAGTGTTTCCGCGATGTACAATTTCGGGTCGTGCGGGCGGAGTATTTTTCGGCACCGTAGAAGCAAACGTTCAGGACCCAAGCTACTCAACCATCTATTATTATAATGGCAGATGGGACCACGACGTTGTGAGGTTTGAGGTCGCCGCCGGTTATCGCCTGACGCGGGAGTCTCAGCTGAAATTTGCGTACCGGTGGAATAATATTATCAGCTTGCTTTCCGGTCCTATCGAACAGCTTGGGGCGATTCAAGCAGTCGTTAGTTTCTAGGACGAAATTCGCCATGTAAAAAATGAAGTTTCGTACCAAGATATTACTTGCAATCTGGGGGGTCGTGCTGGTCTTGCTCGTGATTACCTATTTTGTCCTGACATACTCCGTGCGGGAGCAGGTCGAATCACGATTTTATGAGGATCTCAAGAGCAATTTCTCCGCTGTGAATGAATTCGAGGTCCTGCGCGCGAACGAAATCCTGAGGTCGTGTCAAATAGTCGCAGAAACACCACGGCTGAAGGCGGTCGTCGAAATCGGCGATAGGAATACCGCGGACCAGATGTGTCAGGAGCTCAACCAGAGCATGAAAAGTGATGTGTTTATTCTTTCCAACGCTCACGGAAGTCCGCTCGTAACTCTTGTCGATGGACGCCGCATATCCATTGACTTTACTCTTCTTCCCTCAATCACCAACGCAATGCGCAAGGAGTCATCAACGGATGTCTGGAGCAGTTTGAATGGTGTCTATCGTATCGCGACGGTTCCGTTATCGATTGGTCCGGATGTTGTCGGAACGTTAACGATGGGTTTCAGGATCCGTCAGAATGATATTCAGTCGATCCGCGCGATGACGAACAGTGAAACTCTTCTTGCCGTTGATTCAATTGCTGTATCGTCGACCCTCGACGCAAATTCAGAACATGATCTCAGCGGGTGGTTGCGGTCCCCATTAATCAGTTTGAAGACGCTGCTGTTTCGCGGTAGTGCTTCAGTCTTCACAATTCACACTCCTCAGAATAAATTTGCCGCGACATGGTGTCGCCTCGACCACGGTGACGTCAATGTGGCGCACGCAGCCGGTTTTCTTCTCATGAAACCGATTGAAGCGGAAGTGCAGGCCGTCCTTGCACCGGTTCTGCGTACGTTCGAAATCCTCTCGGTGATTGTACTTATCGTTACTGCCGGAATCGGGTTTCTCATTTCTCAGGGAATCACGAGGCCGATTGCAGCACTCGTGAACGGGACGACGGAGATAAGCCGGGGAAATTACGAGCACCGCATCGTTGTCGGAGGAGGGGGTGAACTGAAATACCTCGCACAGAAGTTTGAAGAGATGAGCAATTCCCTCAAGGAGAAAATTTCCCAGCTCGGAGAACGGAACGCGGAACTCGAAGCGACACTCCAGCGCTTAAAGGATACCCAGATGGAGCTTGTGAAATCGGAACGTCTTGCCGCGACGGGAAAACTTACTGCCCAACTTGCCCATGAGATCAATAATCCCATCCATAATATTCAAAGCTGTCTACAGACTGTATTGCGCCGGATGAGCGCGGTATCACCTGACCGGGATTTACTTGATGTCGCGGGCGAAGAAGTGGAGCGGCTTGCGAAACTCACCCGCCAGATGCTCGATGTGTACCGCACTTCAATGGTTGAGCTGAAGCGCGAACCCGTCTCACTGGAGGATATTATTCAGGAAGTTGTAACATCGTCTAAAGCAACGCTGAAGGAAGACAGGATCGAAGTGCGGTTGAACGCAATGAGTTCCTTGCCGCCGATTTTGGGTTCTGCCGACAAACTGAAACAGGTTTTTTTGAATCTGATTGTAAACGCTCACGACGCGCTTCCCGATGGCGGGATAATTACGATCGCATCGACGCGTGAGAATGAACATATTGTTGTGGAAGTGTCGGATAACGGCGTCGGCATCCCGAAGGACCATATCGACCGCATTTTCGATGCATTCTTCACCACGAAAAATACAGTGAGCGGCGTTGGATTAGGATTGTCGGTCACATATGGCATTGTCAAACAGCACGACGGAACAATTTCCGTGAAAAGTAAAATAGGTGAAGGAACGACATTCACGCTATCATTCCCCATCTATCATTCATAACTTCAATATGAAACCTCAGGGAAATTCGGATATTCATATTCTTATTGTCGATGACGATAAAGCATTCCGTCTTGCCACTAATGCGTTGCTTAAGGATGAAGGATATACAGTCCGGACCGCAAAAGGGAGTGAAGAGGCAAGGCATCTTCTGACTGAAGAAGCATTTGACCTCGTTCTTTCAGACCTTGTGATGGAAGGGATGAATGGTGTGGAGCTGCTTCAGCACATCAAAAAAACGGTGCCGGATGTGACGGTGATAATGGTCACTGGTTTCGGTTCTGTGCAGACTGCAGTCGAAGCGATGCGTCACGGTGCGTATGATTACATCACGAAACCGTGCAACAATGACGAGCTCGTCATAAAAATAAAGCGCGCTGTCGATGAACGAAGAGTTTCAAAAGAGCTTGCCCGTCTTCGAAACCTTGTCGAAGGGGAAGCGAATTTTTCGAACATCATCAGCACGAACGAGAAAATGAAACAGGTGTTTAAGCTTGTTCAGCAAGTCGCCGAAACCGATGTGACCGTGCTGGTACTTGGTGAAACAGGAACAGGGAAGGAGCTGATTGCGAAATCAATTCACTACAATAGCCCACGCCGGGATATGCCTCTTGTTGTCGTTCAATGTTCTGCAATACCCGCAACGCTTTTGGAGAGCGAACTCTTTGGATATGAGAAAGGGGCGTTCACAGGTGCCATACGTCAGCATCGCGGAAAATTTGAAGAAGCGCAGGGCGGCACCGTCTTTCTCGATGAGATTGGCGACCTTCCACTCGAGCTTCAGACAAAACTTCTTCGGGTGCTGCAGGAAAAGTTGTTCTCGAGGCTTGGAAACAACGTCTCCCTCACCGCTGATGTTCGCATCATAGCGGCAACCAACAGAAGTCTCGAATCGATGGTCAACGAAGGAAAGTTCAGGGAAGACCTTCTGTACCGGCTGAATGTGTTTCCGATTACACTTCCGCCACTGCGCGAGAGGCTCGATGATATTCCGTTGCTTGCCGAACATTTTCTTAAGAAATATCAGTCTCTTTCGCGACAGCCGGTCATCGGTTTTGCGCCGACAGTTATCCATGATATGATGAATAACCAGTGGAGGGGAAATATCCGTGAGCTGGAAAACCTTATCAAACGTGCCATCATTAAAGCGTCGGGCCAGACGATCACTTCATTGGAACTTCCTAATTCCGGTACGGCTGTCGCCGGGTCAGAATCGCTCGACCAGCCTGCCACCACTACACTTTCGTACAAACGTTATCTCGACAACATTGTGCGGGATGCAGAGCAAAAATATCTTGTCCGGATGCTGAAAGAATGCAAAGGTAACCTCAACCTGGTTGCACGAATGATGGACGTTGACCGAAGAACAATCTATCGCAAGCTGGAAGAATATTCAATCGACCCTTCACTGTACCGCGAGTAACTCAGTCAGTACCGGCGGAGCACACATTCTCTACACTAACTTACTAACATACTCCACTACTTAAACACTCGTCTACTCAACTACCATTCTACTCCGTTCCTTCCTCTCTTATCCACATCAACACCTCAAAGCATGTGGATTTCCTGCTACAAATATCTCCTATCGAAGCAGATAATAGTGACATTAATTGCACACATGAGCCTCAGGATTCTTTTAAAGTACTCTGTTTTGTTGCTTTTCAGTTTGGTATGACAATTGTGGTAATGTAATGCTGAAGTAAAAATTAGTGAGGTTTATGATTATGCTAAGAACACATGGAATTGAAAGACGTATTAGTACCAGGAATCGATGCAGATTTGCTCTGATAGTAACGTGTCTTGTAGCGTTTGCCATTGCGGGTTGTATGGACCAGTCGGCGAATTATCCGACGTCGCCAAATCCGGGCGGCAATCCTTCGCCGAACACCGTCACCATGAGCAGCATGGCATTTAGTCCGAGTACATTGACTGTTTCACGCGGTACAACAGTAACGTGGAAGAATACTGATGGCATTGCACACACTGCAACGAGTGATGCAGGAGTTTGGGATACAGGAAACATGCCCGCGGGCAGTAGCAAGACGTTTACGTTCAACACCACTGGAACGTATTCGTATTTCTGCACATATCATCGTGCCATGGGTATGGTGGGTACTATTATTGTGCAATAGGCTTTTTGCATTCATTATACTGCTGTTCATTGGGCGGTTCGTAGTTACCACGGGTCGATTCCTTTATACTATGAGGGAATAAGAACTTAGTAATCGCCGTTGTATCGGTTTATTTTTTTTCTGTGATGTTGAGCCAACATTATTCAAATTAAACTTAAGAAAGGGTGTATGATACTGCAACGATTGTTCTTGTTTGTTCTCATAACAGCTCTCGTCGGTTCTCTTGCCGCTGGAGCAGTTCACACAATTAACACTTCGGGTTTTGGATTTGCACCGAGTAATCTTTCGGTTACAGTCGGTGATACAGGCAGGTTCGTTCTTGAATCTATTCATAATGCTGTTGAAGTAAGCCAGGCGACATGGCAGGCAAATGGATTTACGCCGCTTTCCGGAGGCTTCTCCGTAGGATTTGGGGGAGGGACGGTTGTATTCTCACATGGAGGAACGCATTATTATGTTTGCCAGCCTCATTCATCTTTTGGGATGAAAGGAATCATCACTGTCGACACGACGACGGCGACATCTGTTGACGAAGGTAACAACGTACCCCCGAAATTTGACCTGCTGCAGAATTATCCGAATCCCTTTAATCCTTCTACTGATATTATGTTCAAATTAGCGACGGGTTCAACGGTCACGCTGAAGGTGTACGGCATCGACGGCGATGAAATTGCAACATTGATCGATAACCAGCACATTGACGCCGGTACTCATACTGTGCACTTCAATGCAGCATACATGAGCACCGGAGTTTATATTTACAGAATTTCGGCCGGACGCTTCGAGCGAGGCAGAAAAATGGTGTTTCTGAAATAAATAATCGTTACATTCCAAGCCTGCAGCAAGTAATTAGGGAATGGCCATATCTCATCAATCGAAGGATGTAAGAACCATGAAAAAAATTGTTTACCCCGTTTTATTAGTATTATTTTGCTGTTTCAGGAGTTTTGGAACCATCCACACTGTGACGAATTCCGGTTTTACGTTCGTTCCCGATTCCATATCTATTGTTAACGGGGACACGGTGAAATTTGTTCTCGATGGAATACATGATGTTGTTGAAGTGAGCGAATCAACATGGAACGCAAATGAAGCTACACCACTGGGGGAAGGATTTTCAACGCCCTTCGGCGGCGGGATTGTCGTTCCGTCGGGCCTTGGCATACATTATTATGTTTGTGAACCTCATGCTCCGATGGGAATGAAAGGGCGCATTGTCGTCAACTCTCCGCTTCCAAATACGATTAACATTAGCAGTTTTATCGATCAGGATGGGAATATAGCGACAACCGGTGACCAGATAGCGAAACCATGGAAGCTGTACCTCTACCAGGACTCTGTCGGTTCCGGGATCATTCTCGATTCCGCCCTCTCTGCCTCTACGCTCAACGTGAACAATCTAAGCGAGGGAACATACGTTGCCGTCGAAGCAGACAGCGCTCAGTGGTCCCATCTTTCAATAAATGTCAATGGTGTTTCACAGGGTGTAACATCTGTTAAACAAAAATCCTTTACTGTCACGTCGGGCGATGTCCGTTCGGTTGATTTCATCAATTACGCTCCTTATACAGTGATAAATTCAGGCTTTACATTTGTTCCGGAGAGTCTTGCAGTTCCCCCTGGCGCTATCGTCCACTTTGTTTTGGACCCCATGCATACGGCACGGGAAGTAAGCAAATCCACGTGGCTTGCTAATGATACTGTTTCTAACGGGGGATTTAATCTTTCGTATGGCGGGGGAACTGTTGTAACTTCACAAAGCGGTCTTTATTACTACATGTGCGTTCCACACGCCTCGGTAGGAATGAAGGGAAGATTATTTGTCGGGGCGCTGACCATTTCGAATAGCGTGATGGCAAGATGGAATATGATTTCACTTCCGTTGAAAGTATCTGATTCCGCTGTGGGAGCCGTGTATCCTACAGCAGTATCCCCTGCGTATGATTATGAAGTTGGCTATGTGACGAAGTCTTCTTTGTCGGTCGGTTTAGGTTATTGGTTAAAGTTTAATGGTGCTCAGACAGTTTTGATGAATGGATTTTCTGTCAACAAGGATTCATTTAATGTCGTCAAAGGCTGGAACATGATCGGATCAATTTCAGTACCCGTTCTCCGGACGTCCATTAGTTCATCTCCTTCAGGGATTATCAGTTCGGTATTGTATGGATACCATAACGGATACTACACTGCCGACACGGTAAAGTCGGGTGCCGGATACTGGGTAAGAGTCAGTCAGGCGGGGAAGCTCATTCTTGGTACCGGACCGGTTGCGTCACCTAAAACTGTCGGCTATGAGAGTCTATACCGGACGGCAAGCAGGTTGGTGTTCCGGGATGCAGCGGCAAAAGAGCAGACACTGTATTTCGTTGGTGACAGAGTCGATGATGGGAATATTCGTTCATGGTTCGACATGCCGCCGGTGCCGCCTATGGGTGGGTTTGATGTCCGTTTTGCTTCCGGTTCATTTGTGGAACTCCTCAACAACGAGGGGGCAAGGACTTTTCCAATTCAGATTTCCTCCGCGGAATATCCAGTGAATGTTCAATGGAATATGCACTCCCCGGCCGACGGATTATCATTGAATCTTGACGGCAAGAGAATACCGTTATCTGCAACCGGTGAGGTAAACATTGAACGAGCCGGTCATATGGTGTCACTTGATGTTTCAGAGTCTGCTGTAATCCCCGCGTCATTTGCTTTGTATGAGACATATCCTAACCCGTTCAACCCTGTAACTGCGATCAGGTATCAGATGCCGGTGGATAGCCGGGTTCGTGTCATAATCTACAATCTTCTGGGACAGATAGTCGCAGTGCTGACCGATGGTGTGCAGGAAGCAGGCGTTCATTCTGTAACCTGGAATGCAGTTGCTGAAGCGAGCGGAGTCTACTTTGTCCAGCTTAACGCAACTGCCACTGATGGCTCCGGCAAATCATTTGTCGACACGAAGAAAATTATGCTTCAAAAATAAATTGTTAGGATAAGAATTCATGAAACAGGGGAATTTCAATGCATAAAATTCGAATCGCGTTGATACTGATGCTGGTGACTGGGTGTTCTGTAATCATTATGCGGGCGCAGGGGGAACAACAAAACGGCGTAAGAAAGAATGTTACCATCACCGGTGAAATTATTGATGTGAGATGTTACCTGAGCGGCATGATGGATGAGAATCCTGATGCGCATAAAGAATGCGCGCTCGATTGCATCAAAGGGAATTTGCCAGTCGGCATTTTGGAAAAGGAAACGAAAGCCGTGTATATTGTTGTCCCAAAGGGGGGAATGAAAGGCGGCAATGAAGAGCTCGCACAATATGCGGCACACGAAGTCAAATTGACAGGCACGATTATCAAGAAGGGTGGGGAGAGCCTTTTTGTGTATTCGAAAGTTGAGCCGGTCCAATAATTGTTCTGCAGAAAATGCCGGAGAATTGTTCGATTAGTACGTGAAGTATCGAGTCACAAACGTGAGGTCAAATGAGCCGTTTGTGATTGAGAGATGCGTCGTGTCGGGAGGGATTCCCTGCAATGTTCCGGAGAAAGTACCTGCTGCATGATGGGTTCCTAAATCAAATGTGGAAAGAGTAAATATTCCGGATTGAGCCTCAAGTGTTGAATAAAAGTGAACGGAATCGGAGAACAGAAAATAAACGTATGAAGATTTCCCTGCCATTATTGTATCTGCATTGGTTAACGCGTAATCGCCTGTCGAGAGTGAACCAGCCGTATTATGTAGAGTGAAAACGATCAACCGTTCGTTAAGAACCCCCTTTTTCAGGGATTGAACATATCCCGCAAAAACCGCCTGCTCTGGTTTCCCTCCGATGGTTGTATCGTAAACAAATCCCCCAACACCTTCGCTTGAAGTATCACTTTGAAATACAGCAGACGGTTTGTATGCACCGTTTGCTGAAAAATGCCCTCCGCCTTCTGGAGCATCAAACGACATCGAGCCTTTTCCGTACTTTGCGTTACCACCCGAACCTGGATTAGTCGGCTCGTCGTTGCTCTTGCATCCCCAATCATGAAAGATCAGCATACTTCCTGATATTACAATCAACCCAAGAATTGCGAGTGTTTGTCTTTTCTTCATCTATTTTAGAAGAACCATTTTTCTGGTCTGGATAAAGTGTTGTTGTTTCCCATCCAGGCTCACAGCATCAATGCGGTAGAAATAGAGTCCGCTGGCAAGGGAAGGAGTCCAATGAATGTCGTGAGTACCGGCATCGAAATTTCCGTCTGCGAGGGTTGCTACTTTTTGGCCCAAAATCGTGAATATAGAGAGCTGAACCTTGCTCAGGACAGGAAGAACGAACCTGATTGTGGTCGTTGGATTGAACGGATTCGGGAGGTTTTGCATGAGTGCAAACTCATTCGGTAACTGCGGCGATGAATTTCCGGCTTGAGTTTGTAATGAGATAACGGTTATTGCTGGATTGTCGATGACCACAGAACCGGAATCGGACATTGATTTCACTAATTCACGATTGGAGGCAGGATCCCGCAATGAGTAGTTCAACCCCTCAGGTTGCGAAACATGCCAGGCAATTGTGACAGGGTAGCATGAAGCCTGAATGGTAATGATTGCAGTATTATTTTGACTATTTGCCGAGTCGAAAAGAGCCAGGGTACTGCCATTTTCAAAACGAGCATCAAAACTTCCATTCGGAGGAAGAGGAGGAAGGTCAAACAATGTTTGAGGGTCCTTCAACTCATTTGCCCTGCCAAAGAAAAGAGATTGAGAACCGCCATCACAATCCGTAATTGATATCTTGTTGAGGTTCGAAGATCTGTTGAATTGAGTAAACAATGAATGTGTCATTGGGGCATGGTGTCCGGGTGACGTCATAATTATTTTTCCCGCAGCACTAACTCTCACCCAATACCCCTGCCCGGGAACAATGACAGATGTAGCAATATATCCGGTAGAATATTTGTAGATTGGGGAAGTG
This sequence comes from uncultured Chlorobiaceae bacterium, assembly GCA_964484465.1. Classification (GTDB taxonomy): domain Bacteria; phylum Bacteroidota; class Ignavibacteria; order UBA10030; family SZUA-254; genus CAZAFL01. Next base: position 46,487 of record CAZAFL010000016.1, on the reverse strand, counting down.
ATAACACCAGGCGGGTTTGTAGTGACAGAAGCGGCTGGCACTGTGTCATTGATTGTTCCGATGAGGTTCCAGCCCTGGGCTAGGGAAAAACTGTCGGTGTGAATTGCTTCACCGGGAATCCAGACGGTTTGAGGTGATGGAAATTTCAACCAGTAGCCGGTACCAGGTCGTAAAGTATCTTTTTGGATATATACGCCCTCAAATTCAAACGCAGGGGAAATCGCGTTGGGATAGACAATAGACTTTCGCGCATCGGTTACCAGTAGAGGGAGAGAAACAAGATTCCAGCGGTTGTTCACTTTATAGGGATAACCGTGTGGAGCGTAGTTACCAAAATTCCCCGAAAAATTGGGTGTTGTAGAATTAATGGTAAACGAATAAGAGGCTGGTGAGACTGGAACAGTCGGAGTCCACGACGACTGCGCAACCTGAGATAAAGTATATGAACCGTCGAGAAGTCCGTTAAACCGAAAACTACCGTCCGGTCCTGAAAGTGTGGAATCAACCTTGTCACCTCCGAGAACGATTCTCCACCCCTGCATTCCCGGTTCTCCCGCATCATAAAATCCATTATTATTGATGTCGTAGAAGACAATCCCTGGAACAGACCCATTTACTCGGGCAATGGTGTCTGCAAGGACTGTTCCATAATCACCACATGCCCAAATAACAGAGTCGAATGGGCTCGTGACACCAAAGAGACTATGTTGGGTACGACTGTATTGATTATCCCAATGAATGCCTCGGTCTGAGGTGTGCAGGATGACTCCCTTATCTCCCGCGACTAATGCATCTAATAAATCCCGTGCGACAACTGAATACAAGTCGACTGTTACTCCGGAGGCTTGAGGATTCCAGGTTGTTCCGCCGTTCGTCGTATACAGAATGCGTCCCAGTTCACCAACAGCCCAGCCATTTTGTAAGTCTAAAAAAGAACACCAGAACAATGCATTGCTAACCCCGCTTGTCTCTGGGACCCATGTGGTGCCGGCGTCAGTCGTGTGCAGAATGGTGCCCACTTCTCCGACCGCCCATCCGGTAGTGGCATTTGGAAATGAAATACCATAAAGAATGTGAGGTACGTTGTTGTATTGCACCGACCAGGAATTTCCTGCATCAGTTGTGTGTAAGATGATTCCTGTAAAGTTTGTGAACTCACCGCCGACGATCCAGCCATTTGCGAAATTGCCGAAAGTGATGCCGAGGAGCGAATGCGTAACAGAACTTGATTGTGTGGTCCAGGTTTCACCATCATGCGTATGGAGAATTGTTCCGTTATCTCCAACCGCCCACCCTGTTGTGCTGCTGATAAACTTTACTCCGTAGCATGATACCGATGGGGTAGGTGAAGTTTGGTCCAGCCATAAATGTCCCCCATCTGTTGTTCGCATGATAAGTCCCGTCTGGCCTACAGCAACCCCGACATTCAACGTAGGGAAATCCATCCAATTTGCACTCAGACGTGAGCCAACATCGTTAGTCCCCCACGCAACTCCGCTGTTTGTCGAAAGAAGGATTTTTCCAAGTCCTCCAACCGCCCATAATGTACCGCCAAATTTTGAAAGACCGTTGATGTCGTTTCCGTCCCCGATCATCGTTAAGGACCAGGATTGTCCGCCGTTTATCGTCTTTAAAAGTGTTCCTGCGTCTCCAACGATCCATCCTACAAATGAGTTCTGCATGAGGATGTTATTGAGGTTAGTGTTTACACCTGACGTTATTTGTGTCCACATTGTTCCACCGTCGTCCGTTCTCAGAATGACGCCATTTGTTCCCGCTAGAAAGCCGAGCGAGGTGTTAACAAAGTAGACAGACAAGTATGAAGTGGGAGCTATCCCTACCGATTGTCGAATCCAATTCGACCCTCCGTCCGTTGTGTGAAACACGACACGGTTACCAGCTGCGGCCCATCCTTCATTACTATTCAGAAACATGATGCTATTGATACTCACCCCGTTATTGCCAGCCTGATGCTGTATCGTCCAGGAAGAGCCTCCATTGGTTGTATGCAGAATTACTTCATTGTCGCCTGCAACCCATCCTTCTAATTGGCTAGTAAAGTCAAGGGAGTTTAAACCGACACTAACCCCGCTTGTCTGTTCGACCCAGTCGTCGCCGGCGTCGGTTGTATGGAGGATAATTCCATTATCTCCGGTCGCCCATCCTTCAGTATCGGAGACCATGTTAATTCCGAGAATATTGTCTGTTCGCCCAAATTCCTGCTCGTACCATGTTGTTCCGGCATTAGTGGTATGAAGTGCAGTTCCATATTCTCCGACAGCCCAGCCGAGGGCATCATTGATGAATTGTACCTTAAAGAGGTCATTCCCCTGAGGGATCGGGGATTGCCAGTTCCATTGGGAAAAGAGTGATTCGTTACACAGCAGAAGCCAGCAGAGAACCAGAAACCCGTAACTGGTTTTGTTCATAAAGAATTTTTTGGAAGATCTATGAAAATGGAAAAAAGGGCGTGTTCCACATAAATATAGTATGTTTGGTGATTATGCGCAATAGTTGTTTACCGGATAGTTGATTATTAATGGGTAAAACGCTATTTTTTTATTAAAGAAAAGGTAATATACGTTACTATGAAGCAAATTAGGGAGTTCATCAGAACGAGCGAGTCGGTGACCCTCTTTTTTATATGTTTCACTTTTCTTCTCATACCCTCACAGTCGTCCGGCAAAGCCCCCAATCCAAAAAACGTTCTTATTCTTTTTGAAGGATATGACATCCCGAGTAATTATGCACGCGGCGATGCGAGGGAAATGGCGATGCTTCTCGGTCATTTCAATGTTCACTATGAAATCAAAGGTGTCGAAGCATATTCTCCGGGCGATATTGAAAAATTCGACTTTACTTTTTTCATCGGTTACAGTAAAAAGTATGACCCACCGGTAAGATTTCTCAAAGATGCGTACAATACTTCCAAGACGCTTGTCTGGATGAACACAGGCTTTGACGCATTTTCCAGAAAATTCGACCTTGCGACCAGATTAGGGTTTACTTTCTCGTTGCTTGATACATCCTCAATTTTTGACATTGTCAAAGCGGGGAAACGACAGTTTACCAAAGGGGAAGAAAATCTTAACATTATCAATATCATTCACAGCGAACAGGTCGAAGTGTTGGCGTCTGCGTTCTCAACGGGAACGCACCGCGAAGCTCCGTACATTGTTCGCAGTGGAAATTTCATCTATATCGGTGATTCGCCATTTGCATCTGCGACCGAAACTGACCGTTATGTATTCTTTGCAGACATGCTTCATGATCTTCTGGGAGAACAGCATGAAGAAATTCATCGTGCACTGCTACGAATTGAGGACGTGGATGTGTTCGAAGACCCCGCCTCGCTTCGACGAATAGCCGATGCAATGTACAAAAGGCACGTTCCGTTCCTGGTCGGCATTATACCGTTTTTTGTGGACCCCGAAGCGGGACTAAGGCTGAGCCTTTCCGACAAGCCGGATTTCGTCGATGCGATTCACTATATGGTGTCAAGAGGCGCAACAATCGTCATGCATGGTGTTACCCATCAGTATCGCGGTGTCACCGCTACTGATTATGAATTCTGGGATGAAAGTATCGGGGGAGTAATCAAAACCGATTCAAAGGAGTATGTCGAAAAGAAGTTAGAAATGGGATTGGAGGAATGCTGGAAGAACAATATTTACCCGCTCGTCTGGGAAACTCCTCATTACACCGCTTCGGAACTTGATTATAAGACGTTCGGAACCTTCTTCTCCACTGTTATGGAGCAGCGAATGGTCATCGAAGATATTAACTACAGTCAATATTTTCCTTTCATCATTGATCATGACCTCTACGGACAGCGAATCATTCCTGAAAATTTGGGGTACATCCCTCTCGATGATGATCCCAAGGTTGAAGAAGACGCAGTTCAACAATTACTGAAAGGAGCTCAAACGCAATTAGCTGTCCGTGACGGTTTTGCCTCGGCATTTATTCATCCTTTTATTGATGTCAAGTATATTGAGGAGTATGTCGACGGTATTCTCGACCTGGGATACACGTTTATGGATGTCAAAAATGAAAATTGCACAGTCACGTTAAAGGACAGGGTGATCGCGACCGGTTCGGTGACATATTCGGTCTCACTTGAAGATCAATACTTGCGGGAAACGTGGTTGCGGCCAAATGGTGAAGTCGACCACAGGATTATTTCAGAGTCCCGGGTTCACGGAGCTTTCCGGAAAAGCATTGAGGTCCCTCCCGGGGAAATATACCTTGCTGAACCTTCCGAATATCGTGAAATGGAACCGACATTTGCTGAGAACATTCAGTATAACGTAAAGAGATTTTGGAATGATTTATTTCCGCGCGAAGAGTCGTTTGATGAAGCCCGGGTTGCGGTTCTCTGGAATCGTCATCTGACGGGAAGTACAGCGAATGATCAGGAAAGTTTTCTTTCCGCATTTCGGTCGCTGAATATCCAGACCGATTCGCTTGCCGTTGAAGATCTGGACAAATTATCCGGCTATAATTTACTGGTGGTTCCATATCCGACAGTCGACATTCTTGCCGACCGGGATTATGACCGTATCGTCCAGTTTGTTGAAAGCGGAGGGAATCTTATTACGGACGGAAAGAATGGAGTTGCGGAAGAACTCGGGATAAAATATGCCGAGTCATTTCTCAAAGTCGAGCGAATGAGAGACCGCCTTTTTCCGGAAGACCCGCTCTTATTATCATTTTCAGAAATCATGCCCCGGTTTGAGGTCCGGAAAGACGATGAGATTTTCTGTATCGACGCCAGGACCGACGCGCCCGTTGTCATCGGGAGGCAATTTGGAAGCGGGAAGTTTTTATTTCTCGGGGTAAGATTTGACCCTCTTACCCATGAAGGATACAGCAGATTTCCGTTCCTCATCGACTACGTGACGAAGTATTTTAGGTTGAAGCCTGTTCTCCGACGTGAAAACCTCGAATTGTATTTCGACCCGGGCTACCGCCATAATATCAGTGTTGAAGATTTAGTCAAGCACTGGGTTGCCGAAGGTGTTCGCGTCATTCACGCGGCGAGCTGGCATCAGTACCCCACGTGGACGTATGATTATGCCCGTCTGATATCCCTCTGCCATGCAAATGGCATCAGCGTGTACGCCTGGCTCGAGCCGCCGCAGGTTTCTCAAAAGTTTTGGAAGGAACATCCTGAATGGCAGGAGGTCAACTACAAGGGAGAATCAGTACGACCCTCATGGCGATACCCTGTGGCATTGACTGAACCAGCTTGTTTAACAAAAGTAAAGGATACGTATCGGGAATTTCTGGAGGCATACGATTGGGATGGCGTCAACCTTGCAGAGCTCTATTTTGATTCTGGAAATGGACCGCACGACCCGAAACTCCTTACGCCGATGCATGTATCTGCACGGAACCAGTTCAAAACTAAAAATGGTTTCGACCCCGCAGCCTTACTCGATTCAACATCTTCTATGTTTTGGAAACGAAATCCGGCGGCGTGGAAGTTGTTTGAAAACTACCGGGTGGAATCGCTGGTTTCATTCCACGAAGAATTCTTGAACATGCTGAACAATGTGAAAATGAAAAAGCCGTTTCTCGACATAATAATTACTGTAATGGACAATATCGGCAACCCCGAATTACGGACTAATTATGGAGTCGACATTCGTCGGATTGTTGATTTAAACAGTAAGTATGCTTTCAATTTACAGGTTGAAGATCCGCAATCCGAATGGTCGAAAGACCCCCAGCGATATGAACAATTAGCGACACGGTACCGGTCGTTGACAAATGATAAACTTCCGTTGATGGTTGATCTGAATATTTTGCAATTCCGGAATGAAAATATCCCGACCCCATTTCCGACATTGGTCCAATCAGGGATCGAGAGTTTTCAGATGATCCGGTCCGCAGCTTTAGGAACCGACCGGTTTGCAATTTACTCTGAGTCGAGCGTGCGTCCCCAGGATTTACGTCTTATACCATATGCGGCATCTGCCAGGGCTACGTTGCAAAGAGATGCGGGCCAATGGGAATTTAATTCACCGTTTCATGTCATCCTTGATCTGTCAAAGGAGTATTCGTCGTTACGGACGTCCAACGGAGAGAGATTGAGGTCGGAGGATGGAAAATTTTTATTGCCGGCGGGACGTTATTCGATTTTTCTTGACAAGCAATCTGCTATACCGTTTACTCCGCCCTCTGGCGGTCAATTATTAACAATTTCAGGAAAACTCACGAGCCTTATCAACGGTAACCGGAGTATAACCTTTTCCTACAATAGTGCCACACGTTGCATCGCAACATTTAGTCATAATCCGTACACCGTCTTTGTCGATGGCGGTGAGGTAGGTACTCCGGTCGCTAAGGGATACCGTCGTTTTTCCATTATGCTGCCTCATGGCGAGCACACGGTCAATGTTGTTCTTGAGACGACGGTTTCGTATGGTGTCGATTTAACAAGTTTCTGGTCTTCATGGGTCATTGTCGGTTTCGGAATGATATCAGGCACAGCGCTTCTCACGTTTTATACCGTTGTCAGGGTTTCACGCTACCAGGTAAAGAAGCGCTAAATGCCGGAACACTCGCTGGTCGACATTGGACTCGGGATTTTTTTTCTTCTCGCCGTAATTCTGATATGGTTTATGATTGCCTATCAGCTTATACTTACCCTCGCCGGATTTTTTCACTACCGGGCATCACGAAAAGAACAGGCGGCCGTCGATGAACAACAGTTTGATTTTCCCAATGTGACAATTCTTATCCCCGCCCGGAATGAAGAGAAGGTGATGGCGCGGACGCTTCAGTCGATGCTGAATCTGGATTACCCTTCACATCATCTCGACATGATCATTATCGATGATGGTTCAACCGATGCAACACGTTCCATTATCGAGAGCTTTGCACGTCGGGACCCGAGGGTAAAACTGTATGTTGTTCCCGGGAACGAGTCAGGAAAAGGGAAATCGAGAGCGCTGAATCTCGGGCTTCAGCAAACCGAATCGGAAATCATTGCGATCTATGATGCGGATAATACCCCCGAACCTTCATCGCTCAAATACCTTGTTGCGCAGCTTCTCCTCGATACCTCTCTCGGTGCGGTTCTGGGAAAATTCCGAACGGTCAACAAATCACGGAATTTCCTGACGAGGTTCATCAATATTGAAACATTGAGCTTCCAGTCGATGCTTCAGGCTGGACGATGGAAGATGTTCAAAGTCGCAACGCTCCCCGGCACAAATTTCGTTGTCCGACGAAGCTTGTTGCTGAAACTCGGTGGATGGGATGACAGGGCAATTACAGAAGATTCTGAGCTCAGCATTCGGATTTACATGGAAGGCTTCAGGATCAAATATATCCCTTATGCGGTGACATATGAACAGGAACCAGAATCATGGAAAGTGTGGATAAAACAGCGGACTCGATGGGTGCGGGGAAATAATTATGTCGGGACGAAATTCCTGAAAGAAATACCGGCATTCAAGAATAAATTTCTTGCATTTGAGTTGTTGTACCTCCTGTCGTTATACTATATTTTTCTCATCGCCATCGTCAGTTCGGATATCCTTTTTCTTCTGGGAATATTTAATGTTGTTATTATCACGCTGCCGGGGCCTTACACTGCAGTCTGGATTCTCGCGCTCTTTTTATTTATGCTTGAAATTCTCCTTGCATTATCGTACGACAGGGAGGACAATATGTCAAATATTGTCCTGACATTCCTTATGTATTTTACCTACTGTCAGTTCTGGATTTATATTGTCGGAAAAGCGGTGTACCTTGATATTATCAAGAAGGAGAGACATACGTGGGAAAAAACCATCCGGTTTGACGTTGAACCGCTGTCTTCCGAAACACTGCGAAATATAAGAAAAGACTATTCCTGAGTTAGAAGTTGATTAGAAACTAAAATCAACTCCTACTAAAAAACTATTCTTATCGAAGTCGTAATACGGTGCATTCGATTTATTCCTGATATAATGGAAAATGGCCTTGGGTTTGAGAATCTTGCCCTCTGAAAGCTGAATTGATGTCGTCAGGCTGATTTCGTTTTCAAATCGTTCATCGAGTCTGTTGGACGCAATGACAACTGAATCGGCAAGGTCCATTGCGGGAAGGGTGTACGTTTTTTTCTGGTACACTCCTTTGACGGTGAGGGTGAAGGAAAACGGGAGAGCCTGTTGTACCTGCAGTATGAATGCGTTGCCGGAGTATGCATAATGATCGTCGAAGATCTCGTTTTCCGAGGTGAACTCCCCGATGGAGCCCTGTTGCTCAATCGCGTTACTTATCTGCTGCGGCAAAATGCGTGCTTCGGAGGAAGGGGTGGCAAAATACAGATATTGCCCTGCAAGGCGCGTATCAGGAAGTAATTGTCGCTCGATGTTCAAGGATACCAGGAATTGACGCACCGATGGTGTGTTCAGAACATACGTCTTCTTCCTTTTTCCACCCCCTCCCGCTCCCGGCTTGCCATGACCGGCTAATACAGGAGGTCCAACCGTATATGTATAGGTGGTAGAAGTTGTATAGCTTTTAATGCCATAGTGTGCATAGAAATCAACCCACATGCGTTCAGGACCCGTCGATGTAACAGCGCCTGAAAAAATATTTTCAACATTAATTAGTCCGGGAAGGCTCGGATAGTAATGGTACGACAATCCGTATGAAGGCCGAAGACTCATTAGTGTACCCAGAGGATAACGGTACGTTAATATCCCTTCAACTTTGGAATTATCGTAGAGTTGAAAGTCTTGTTTATCAAATTGCCCCGCCCCGAGAATTGCAACATATAAAAAACGGTCGAGGCTGTCAACATGAACGGGCGGAACCACCGGTGTACTCTGAATTTGTTTTATTGGGGTTACGGATGAATCCTGGTTGACGTCTGAAGAATCTTTATCAACATCGGAGGAATCCTGATCATGTTCTTGCGGTTCATCTGCTTCATCGTTATAAAACTGAAAGGCAGAATTTAACGAGAGAACATGGACGTGGTAGTTTCTGGAAGGGAGGTCGTTAAATAGTAAAGCCGACCCGTTGTATGATAAACTGAGGGTCGTGGCATCAAGATCCCAGTCCTTTGATGCATCGATTTGGAATTGCGTAATTTGGTCGGGTGTATTGGCGTAGATATCGAAAATATTTTGGTCATGCATCGTCGATGATTCAAGTGTAACCTGTTGAGCGTGAACATGAAAACACCATCCCGTTGTAATAATCAGGAGAATGGATCGGAAGAGTATAACTCCAACTTCAGTGGGGAAATTATTAGCGCTGCTTTTCATTCAGGGGTATTCAAGTTGTGATTTGATATCACTCACACGACGAATGTACCTAATTAACGTACAATTAATTGTAAAATCAAGGAACCGAGTTATGCGCTAGTGTAGCTAACAGGAAAAAAACCGCTGGCGACAAAAGGAAGTACACAAGAGTCAGTGTTTTCTCGCGTTTTATCTTACGCAAGTCTTGAATAGCAAATTCTTTTTTGATCTCCTCAAACTTATTTCCTGCCTTTGTGACAAAATAGTTTAATCCCAATATGGCAAGGAGAATCAGGACGATTGCAAGCCGGCTTGGCTTGTTTGGAATAAAATAAATATTCCAAAAGAGTTTTACGACCAAGTTTAAGTTGAAAATATTAATACATATCCACGCTGCAGACATAAAAACAGCGCCCTCTTCGGGGATGGGACTACCCACGAATACTTGCCATCGATAAAAGTAGTAGTTTATGCATTTGTGAAACCACAAGAGTTTCTTCAACATATTCAATTATCTTTCATGCTAGTTTAGAAATATCCTTAAACTATTCTTAAACCTCTTACGTAGCAATAATGCCAAGGTTAAATACATTGATACATTTGAGGAGGGGCAAAGATATAACAGTGAGAAATGCAAGTGTTATGGCGTGTAACAGCAAGGTACAGCTATTCAGGTCATGTTATTCGGAAATGTCCCGGAAGGCCGTCAACCGTTAAGAGGAAAACGTCAATTCCGTCTATCGCATACTATTGAAATTCACCGGTATATGAAAAACTGTGCAAAACGCCACTGCTGTCGAGTATTGCCTGAATTGTTCCATATCCCTGTTTTGATGTACCGGTGAAGGTAATCGATTGAGGGTGAACTTCTGCCACAAACGTCCCATCATCAGTTTTTAAAAATTTTTGCGGGATGTTATAGCCGGCATACGATCCTTCACCCCCGCCCATTTGCCGTCCCCGAATCCGGTACGACATTGCATTCAATCCCAAATTATTGATACCGCCGACGAGTCCATCTTTATTTGACGCAACGGCGTTTGCACCGAAAAGGAAATACCCAACAGCAATTGCTATCCCGATGAAAATGACAGTGACAATGATGAGAAGAAATTTCTCCGAACCCATGTTACGACCCTTTCATTATTCAAATAACATTCTCACAATACCTGGAAAAATTTGTACATATATTGTGTTGAAACGGATAGGCTACAATGCGCAAAGCATGGCACTGCCATTTCAATGAAGACGCAGATATGAATTCATATCTCACGACAAAAAGGATGAACAATGATTGGAATGATGGTAGGAATTATTGAAGGTGATTTTCATGGCACAAAATATAAAAATGATGAAAACGAATGTCAAATTAAACGGCTTAAAAATTGCTGTAAATTAAAGGATTTTTGTCTTACGAGGGCAATCCATAGATTCGTATATATTTTTGGATACGATGGTTTGACTATCGCGAGATGCTTTCGTATTTTCTTTTCACCTCTTTACATTAAATGAAAACTAGCATATCAGTGGAATTTGCCATGCCTCTCTTTCGATCCATGTTCATCTTAACTTCGATAATTTTCGAATTATCCGCGATGGCTTCCGGACAATATAATCCATCATTCTACCAGGAGATGAAGTGGCGGATGATCGGACCCTATCGCGGAGGCAGAACTGTCGGTGCAACAGGTGTTCCCGGACAACCCAACGTCTTCTATATTGGTGTAAATAACGGCGGAGTCTGGAAAACGAATGACTATGGCCGTACCTGGATTCCGGTGTTTGATAACCAGCCTACCGGCTCGGTCGGTGCGCTTGCAGTGGCACTCTCCGATCCAAATATTATTTATGTCGGAAGCGGGGAAGGGCTCCAGCGACCTGACCTCTCCACTGGCGACGGAATGTTTAAGTCAACTGACGGAGGTACAACGTGGCGACATCTCGGTCTTTCAGATGCGCAGCAAATTGGGGCGATTATTGTTGATCCTCATGACGCCCGTCGATTGTACGTTGCTGTTTTGGGACATCCGTATGGTGCGAACGAAGAACGTGGAGTCTTTCGTTCGAAAGACGGCGGAGAAACGTGGGAAAAAATTTTGTATAAGGATGTGAATACGGGAGCAATAGCTCTCGCATTTGACCCGACAAATTCAAAAACAATCTATGCAGATTTATGGTCATCGAGACAAGGACCGTGGGAGAACGGCTCGTGGCAGGGTAAAACGAGCGGACTATATGTATCGAACGACGGCGGCGATACGTGGAGGCAACTTTCAAAGGGGTTGCCGACAGCAGACCAGGGGTTAGGTCGGATAGGAATCGGGATTGCGCCGAACAGTCCTCAGCGAATGTATGCAATGGTTGATGCTACAACCCTCGGCGGAGTTTACAGGTCGGATGATGCAGGCGAAACCTGGCAGCGCATTAATGATCAGCCGCGCTTGTGGGGAAGAGGAAGCGATTTCGCAGAGATAAAAGTTGACCCTAAGAACAAGGATATCGTCTACATTGCGAATACCTGCTCGTACCGTTCTACCGATGGCGGAAATACATTTACTGCTTTCAAAGGAGCCCCCGGCGGGGATGACTATCACACCTTCTGGATAAACCCTGATAATCCGGATATCATTTTACTGGCAAGCGACCAGGGCGCCGTTATTACAGTAAACGGGGGGCAAACGTGGAGCTCTTGGTACAATCAACCAACCGCACAATTGTATCACGTCATCACAGATAATCAATTCCCATACTATGTGTATAGCGGTCAGCAGGAAAGCGGTTCTGTCGGAATTGCAAGCCGCGGCAATGATGGCGAGATTACATTTCGTGATTGGCACCCGATGGGAGTTGATGAATATGCGTATGTCGCACCAGACCCGCTAAATCCAAATATCATTTATGGTGGAAGGATTACCAGATTCGACCGCTCGACAGGGCAGGTCCAGAATATTGCGCCCGAAGCGATCCGGTCTGGAAAATATCGTTTCCTGCGAACGATGCCTGTTCTCTTCTCCCGGACGGACCCTCATACTCTCTACTTTGCATCCAATGTGTTATTCAAAACGACTAACGAAGGAAATACATGGGATATCATCAGTCCTGACCTCTCCCGCGAGAAACCGGAAATTCCTGAGAACATCGGAATTTTTCGTTCGGAAGAAATGTCGCACATGGCTCGCCGCGGAGTGATTTACGCCGTGTCACCATCCTATGTCGATGGAAATGTTATTTGGGCTGGTACCGATGACGGGCTTGTGCATATCACGATTGATGAAGGGAAACATTGGGAGAATGTCACGCCGAAGGGCATTACTTCATGGAGTAAAATTGCGCAAATTGACGCCGGACGCTTTGACGCAAAAACTGCATACGTCGCAGTGAACAGAATTCGGCTCGATGATATGCACCCGCATATCTATCGAACACACGATGGGGGAAAAAGCTGGAGCGAGATAATTAATGGAATGCCGGAAATCGGTCCTGTCAACGTTGTGAGGGAAGATCCGGTGAGAAAGGGCTTGCTCTTTGCGGGAACAGAGCGAGCGGTATACGTATCGTTTAATGATGGCGATGATTGGCAATCGCTCCGGTTAAACATGCCGGCAACGTCCATACGTGACCTTGTTATTCACGATGACGATATCGTCGTCGGGACACACGGACGGTCATTCTGGATTTTGGGTGATATTACACCGTTGCGGCAGATCGATGAGAACGTAAAACAAACTAAGGCTTTCCTGTTCAAGCCCCAGACAGCATACAGGGTTCGATGGAATAATAATACCGACACACCTCTTCCACCGGAGGAACCGTCGGGTCAAAACCCGCCTGACGGTGCAATCATCAATTATTACCTGCAAAAAGATGCCGGAGAAGTTTCTCTTGAGATTTTTGATAACGCCAATAACCTTGTCCGTCGGTTTTCAAGTTCGGATAAACCGGAAGATGTACATGAAAAGGAGTTAAGCCTCCCGACATACTGGATTCGCCCTTCGCAGATGTTGTCGGCCAAATCAGGGATGCGGCGCTTTGTCTGGGATTTACACTATGCACCGCCGGAAGGTATTCCCCGTTCATATCCTATCTCTGCGGTATACCGCAACACTGCGAGCATCCCACCCGGTCCATGGTTGTTGCCCGGTAATTATACCTTGAAATTGACTGTTGACGGTACAAACTCCTCACAATCAATAACAGTCAAAATGGATCCGCGGGTCAAACTGTCAGCCGAAGGACTTCAACAGCAATTCAATATGTCGATGGTTTGCTATAATGGGTTGGAAAAAATTCACCCGTCCATCGAGCAAATCCATCAATTAAAAAAACAGGTTAAAATCCTGGCGGATAAAGTTCAAAATGGCGCGTTAAGGGATTCCATAATAAGTATTCAGAAAAAATTGGTATTTATTGAAGGCGGAGATGAAGCACGGGATATCGATGCCATGTACTTTACGGTTGAAGGTACTCCCCGACAGCTTGAAAACCTTACTGGTCTTCAAACAAAACTTGTCTATTTAATGACCCTTTTTCAGAATTCTGATACACCACCGACTCCTCAGGCCGTCCGGTCGGTTAAGGATGAAACGCAGGCGCTCGAAGATGTTTTTGGTTTCATTGACTCGCTGAAGAATAAAGAGATAAAAGCTCTGAATGGAGAGTTGCTCAAATCAAATCTTCCGCAGGTTGAGTATTGAGTTATTTGATGTTTGCCCACTGTTTGGTTAGATTTGAGTAGAATTTTTGTCGAACTGTGATAATCGAGAAAAAATAACTATAGATGCAATCAGGGATTTCATTTATATTGGATGGTGAAATCAGGACGATTGATTTCAGCCGTTCCGGCGCTGTTTCCCCGACGACAACAGTGTTAAACTACCTTCGCAGTTTGCCGACGCATAAAGGAGTGAAGGAAGGTTGTGCGGAAGGAGATTGCGGAGCCTGTACGGTTGTATTGGGTGAACTCGGTCCTGACTCGAAGCTTCATTACAAAAGTATGGATTCCTGCCTCGTATTTCTTCCGATGCTTCAAGGTAAGCAGCTGATAACAGTGGAGAATTTAGCTTCCGGTGAAACTGCACTTCATCCGGTACAGGAAGCAATGGTGGAAACTGACGGGAGTCAATGCGGGTACTGCACGCCGGGATTTATCATGTCCCTGTTTTCTCTCTACAAGAATTCCCATCACCCTTCCCGAGATCAGATCGATGATGCCCTTACGGGAAATTTGTGCCGTTGTACTGGCTATCGCCCGATCGTCGAGGCGGCGGCAACGTCCTGCACTCATCAGTCGGTAGATTCGTTTTCGAAGGATGAGGGTAGAATAATTGAACTTCTCAAATCGATTCCAGGAGAATCGAAACACTTGCAGACTCATACACAGCAGTACGTTCGACCGGAAAGCGCAAAAGAAGCTCTGGCGCTTCTACAAAAAAATCCTGATGCCGTAATTATTTGTGGTGCGACAGATATAGCGTTGAAGGTGACAAAGAAACATGAAATTCTTGAACATATCATTGACCTTTCGGGTGTTGACGACCTCAAGAAAATTTCTGAAGACAGTGGGTCGGTGAAAATTGGTGCAGGAGCCTCCTTATCCGAAATCATGCTAAAGGCTCGATCTCATTTTCCCGCGTTGCATGATATGTTGATGGTTTTCGGTTCCCAACAAATCCGAAACCTTGCAACATTGGGAGGTAATCTCGGAACTGCCTCACCAATCGGCGATACCTTGCCGGTGTTGATGGCATACAATGCGAAGGTTGTCCTTCAAAACAGCAATGGTTCAAGAGAGGTTCCGTTAAATGATTATGTGGTCGGTTACCGAAAGACGGTGAGAAGTCCTGACGAGCTCATCGTTGCCGTTATTATTCCAAAACTGGTAAATGGTGTGAAAGTAAAATCGTATAAAGTTTCGAAACGAAAAGACCTGGATATCTCTACCGTCTCTGCCGGGTTCAGGTTAGAGTTGAATGGTGGTTCAGCAGTAAAAGACATTATGCTCGCGTATGGAGGGATGGCTGAGCGAACGAGGCGTGCTTCATCAGCAGAGCAGTTTTTGATTGGCAAGATGTGGGAACGATCGGTTATCGAGGAAGCAATGCCGTTGATTGATAGTGATTTCACACCGATTTCTGATGCCCGTGCAGGAGCGGAGATGCGAAAAGTCGCGGCAAAAAATTTACTGATGAAGTTTTGGTCGGAGACGACGAAATAAGGAACAACACAACATCGAAAAGATGCAAAACTATTTGCAAGACTCCTAGGGAAGGCGAGCAAAAGAACACGACTGGAATATAAACTGAATTGTTATGATTTAGAGTATCTTAAAAATCAAAGAAGAAACCATTGCCACACATTTCCCCTCTTTTTTTAAGGAGGGGGTTAAGGGGAGGTCAAAAAAAAGTACATACAATTTCGATTGTTTGGAATTTTAGATAAGAATTAGTTAAATGAAATTATCATGAATAACATATCTCACGAATCTGCCCGCTTGCATGTTTCAGGCAGAGCTGTGTATGTCGACGATATACTCGTCAATGAGCAGCTCCTTACTGGAAAAGTTGTTTACAGCCCGCACGCGCACGCGAAGATTACTTCTTTCGATTTGAGTGAAGCTAAAAAGGTCCCCGGCGTTCATGCCGTGTTGTGTTATAAAGATATCCCCGGACACAATCAGATGGGTCCCGTTGTCAAAGATGAATTGTGTCTCGCCGAAAATGAAGTGATATGTATCGGTCAGGCAATGTTTTTGATCGCTGCTGAAACTGAGGAGCAATGCCTGGAGGCAGAAAAACGCATTAAAATTGAGTTCCAGTTACTCGACCCGGTTCTCACACTCGAAAGAGCTATCGAAAAAAACACTCTATTAGGTCCGCCGGCGAAAATCGAACGGGGAACCGTGGAAGAGGCGTTGAAATCATCACCTCATGTCATCAGCGGCGAATTGCGGACCGGTGCGCAGGAACACTGGTACCTCGAAACTCACGTTTGTCTTTGCATACCCGGTGAAGGGAAAGAGATGAACGTCTACAGCTCAACGCAGCACCCGTCGGAAACGCAGGCGCTGATTGCAGAACTTCTCGGTATCGGTAAACATGAGGTTGTCGTTGAAGTGAGACGAATGGGCGGAGCATTCGGAGGGAAGGAGACGCAGGCAAATCACACTGCGTGCTGGACCGCATTACTCACCCGGGCGACAAAACGTCCCGTGAAAATCCGACTGTTCCGCGACGACGACCAGATCATGACAGGAAAACGTCATCGCTTCCTTTCAAAATATCAGGCAGGATTTGATGATGAAGGAAAGCTTCTGGCGCTTGACGTGGAATTGAACAGTGATGGAGGGTGCGCTACGGATCTTTCCTTCGCGATATTGCAGCGGGCAATGCTTCATATTGATAACGCATATTTTATTCCGAACCTAAGGGTTGTTGGAAAAGTGTATAAGACAAACCTTCCGTCGAATACCGCGTTCAGAGGATTTGGCGGTCCGCAAGGGATGGCTGTCATCGAACAGGTGATCGATAGGGTCGCGCGATGTTTGTCAGCAACCAGCGGAAAAGACGCCACCGATATTCGCCGTTTGAATTTTTACGGTCAGGAATCGAATAACATCACACATTATGGCGAAGAGGTCGAGAATAACAGGCTCTTCATGATGTATAACCAGCTCATGAAGACATCCGGTTATTCCGACCGAAGAAAGGAAATTGACGAATTCAATTCGACGAATGAATTCTACAAAAAAGGTCTTGCGTTAACGCCTGTGAAATTCGGCATTTCCTTCACGACCTCCTTTCTCAATCAGGCAGGAGCACTGGTTCTGGTGTACAAGGATGGAACGATCCTTGTCAATCACGGAGGGACGGAAATGGGGCAGGGGCTGCACACAAAAATGCAACAGGTGGCTGCCGCGGAATTCGGCGTGAACCTTAATCGGGTGAAAGTGAATGCAACAAACACTTCGAAAGTTCCGAATACATCCGCGACTGCAGCATCCGCGGGCGCCGACCTGAACGGTATGGCGGTGAAGAATGCGGTCGATATTCTGAAATCAAGAATGGGGGAAGGGGTTGCCAAAATCTTTACCGAAAAATATTCCAATCCTCCATCGGTCGGGACATCCATAGTCTTTAAGGATGATGTTATATTTGATTCAATACATCCGGAAAGGAAAATCGCATTTGCCGATGCAATTCCGTTGCTACACCTCCATCAGATTCAGCTTAGCGCAACCGGTTTTTACAAAACACCCGATGTTGGATGGGATAAAGAGAAAGGTTTCGGCAAACCGTTCCACTATTTTGCGTTCGGTATGGCGGTTACAGAAGTGTTGCTCGATGTCCTGACAGGCCGCCATACAATTTTAAGAACTGATATTCTCCACGATGTCGGCGATTCACTTAATCCGCGCATCGATATCGGGCAGGTTGAAGGAGGATATATCCAGGGAGTTGGATGGTGTACGACCGAAGAGATTAAATGGGATGACAAAGGAAATTTGCTGACGCATTCACCGGATACGTACAAGATTCCGTCTGTGCAGGATATCCCAAAAGATTTTCGAACCGAGTTACTTCAGGGTGTACCGAACCCCAACACTATTCGCCAGAGTAAAGCCGTTGCCGAACCGCCGTTCATGCTTGCACTTTCATGCTGGCTAGCAATTAAGGACGCGATCTCTGCGGTCGGTAATTATGAGTTTGAACCGGAGTTCTCATTGCCCGCGACAAATGAAGTGATTCTATTGTCGATTGAAGCCCTCAAAAAGAGCATCGCACAGAAAAAAGTGCCAGAACTTGTCGGTCAATAAATTCAATTCCTGATATGAAATTCTCTCCACCAAAATATGTTACCGGACTGAAGTGTGTTGTGTGCGGTACATCGTATGAATACGGAAATGTTTTTACCTGCCCGAAATGCGGTCTGGAAGGTATTCTGGATGTTCAATATGATTATGACGGGCTGGCTCTGCATCTTAAGAATGAGATTTCACACCGTCCCTACGATCATTGGCGTTACAGGGAACTTATCCCAATTTCTCCCGACCTCCATGCACCACATCTACAGGTTGGATGGACCCCGGTGTACGATGTGCCCCGGCTTGCTCGCATTGTCGGTGTTCGAAAACTTTTCCTGAAAGACGACAGCCGCAATCCAACAAATTCGTTTAAAGATCGAGCGAGTTCTGTTGGTGTTTTAAAGGCGATGGAGTTTGGGTTCAACATTGTGGCTTGTGCATCAACCGGAAATGCCGCGTCGTCACTTGCGGGATTGTCTGCCGCAACCGGGCTCAAGAGTTATATCTTTGTACCGGCGAGAGCGCCTGAGCCGAAAGTAACGCAACTCCTTATCTTCGGAGCGACGGTATTGAGGGTACAAGGAACATACGAAAACGCCTTTGACCTATGCCGTCAGGCATGTGAGCGATTCGGATGGTATAACCGTAACAGCGGTACCAACCCATTTCTTGTTGAAGGAAAGAAAACTGCAGGGCTGGAAATTGCCGAGCAGTGTGCAAACAACCTTCCGGATTGGGTTGTTGTTTCGGTAGGAGACGGTTGCACAATCGGAGGCATTGGCAAAGGGCTGCAGGAGATGAAGCGGCTTGGGTTCATCGACTGTGTTCCCCGATTGCTTGGGGTCCAGGCTGAGGGTGCACGACCGATGGTCGATGCGTTCAACTCCGGAAAAGATTTGGTTTCATCTGAGACAAATACGATTGCGGACAGTATTGCGGTCGGCACCCCGCGCAACTGGCGTCGCGCAATGCATCAGGTGAGATTATCTCATGGAGAAATGCTTGCAGTCTCCGATGGCGAGATACTCGATGCAATGCGTATCACCGCGAGGCTCGGCGGTGTGTTTGGAGAGCCTGCGGGGATTGCCGGCGTCGCCGGATTGCGCCGGGCCGTCACACAAAATATTATCAAGTCGAATGAATCCGTACTTGTTGTTATTACCGGTAATGGATTAAAAGATATTCAATCGGCTAAAGAAGCTGCCGGCAGCGCGTTCAATATCGAACCGAACCTCGAGGCGCTGGTGGAAACTCTTGCCGTGCCTTCGCTCGCGGGAGTGTAATTTCTTGAGCCTGTTACTGCGGAACGCTTCAATCCTGACCCTTTCTCCTCTATCTATTGAATCGGCGGACATCCGTGTAGACGACGGCAAGATCGGCGATCGGAAAAAAAACCTTGTTCAAAAACGCAATGAGGAGGTTTATGATTTGAAGGGCAAGTTAATAATGCCCGGATTTGTCTGCGCACACACACATTTGTATTCAAGCCTTTCACGCGGAATGCCGATGCCGGAAGAACAGCCGCAAAATTTTCTGGAAATTCTTCAGAAGATATGGTGGAGACTCGACCGCGCGCTCGATGATGAGGCCATTTATTACAGTGCGCTCATGGGAGCAATTGATGCTGTAACATATGGTACGACTACACTTGTCGACCATCACTCGTCTCCTCGAGCCATCAAAGGGTCGCTGGATATTATCAAACAAGCCATAAACGAAGTTGGATTGCGCGGAGTGCTCTGTTATGAAGTGACCGACCGTGGAGGAATGAAGGAACGGGATCGGGGTTTGCGAGAAAATGAACGATTTATCCGCGCGAATAAAAAAAGCTCTCACTTTCGCGGATTGGTTGGTGTGCATGCCTCCTTCACGTTGAGTAATGATTCATTGCGCCTCTGCGGGCAACTTGCATCAAAGTATAACACCGGCGTTCATATCCATGTTGCTGAAGATAAGTGCGATATCATTGACGTTGAGGAAAATTACCAGTGTAGCGTCACACAACGCCTCGGGGAACACGGCATATTACGCAAGCAGTCTATTCTCGCGCATTGTGTCCATCTTTCGAAAAAGAATTTTATACCTGTGTATGAAGGGAAATGCTGGATGGTTCATAATCCCCGTTCAAACATGAACAACCGTGTAGGGTATGCACCACTTCATCTTTTCGGTGAAAGGGCCGCGCTCGGCACGGATGGATTTCCTGCGGACATGATTGAAGAGGCGAAATTCGGTTACTTCAAGCGACGCGATTCAGGGTTTTCTGAAAACGTTGATATCACACAAGTCCTTAACGGCGGCCAGCGGCTGGTTTCGGAAATTTTTGGGAAACAATTTGGAACATTGGCGAAAAATTCTGTTGCCGACCTTATCGTAGTGAATTATGCTCCTCCAACGCCAATCACAAAACAAAATCTTTCCGGACATGTTTTGTTTGGAATGAATTCCTCCATGGTTGAGTCGGTGATGGTTCACGGGAAGTGGGTAGTGAAAAACAGGGAAGTCGTTGGTCTCGATGTGGCAAAGGTTAATGAGAAAGCGGGAAAAGTGGCAACGAGGTTGTGGGAGAGGATGAGAAAAGTGTAACGAGGATATTTTGAAATCACAATTTGTGTATTTAAATAAAAAAATTTGAGAGAACGACATTTAGCGCACTGAAGAATAAATCGCTAACACATGGCTGAGCTTGTTCCAATATCCTTCCCCAATCTTCTCAGGCGTATTTATTATGAGTACAAGAAGAACAACTCGATTTTCGACCTTCCGTCAAGAAAATTTTATCGACCGAGCAACGTAGTGGATATGTCGGTGACATTTTGCGGAAACTCCGCCGCGAATCCAGTCGGTCCCGCTGCCGGACCTCAGACACAACTTACGCAGAATATCGTCCTTTCCTGGTTGGCCGGTTCTCGAATCCTCGAACTGAAAACCGTCCAGATTAACGACAGGTTAAAACTGACAAGGCCATGTATCGATATGGCGACCATCGGCTACAATACCGAATGGTCGCAGGAACTTCTTCTCGATGAATCGCTGAAAGAATATGTCAAGGCAAGCGTGGTCATCGAAATTCTTAAGGGATGGTTGTTCGCTGAACACAACAACCTTGACACGATCTTTGACATAAGTGTCGGTTATGACCTTGCGGGGATTCAGAGTTCGCAAATTCGTCAGTGGCTGAGCGCTATGAAGAACGCTTCAGGATTGATAGAGGAATACCGAAAACAAATCCCTTCAGAGTTTTCATCTTATCGTAACAATAATTTCAAGTCGGAAATTGGGAACAGCATCACCCTCTCCACATTCCACGGCACGCCGGCAAACGAGATTGAAAGGATTTGCGAGTTTCTTCTCTCCGAAATGGATTTTCATGTCATTATAAAGATGAATCCTCCGATGCTGGGAAGGGAGCGTGTCGAATTTCTTCTTCATGAAAAACTTGGATACCGGGACATTGAGGTGAATGAAAACATCTACAAGGTGAACATCATGTTCCAGGATGCAGTCGGGGTTGTCCGAAGGTTACAATCTGTTGCCGCAAAGGCGGGAAAAACGGTCGGCGTAAAATTTGGCAATACTCTTGAAGTTATTAATAAGGGGAAATTTCTTAAAGATAAAATTCAGTATCTTTCCGGTCAACCTTTGCATGTTCTGCATCTTGCGCTCGTTGATGAATGGAGAAAAGCGTTCGGAGCAGATTTTCCCATTTCATTTTCTGCTGGGGTCGATGCAAACAACTTTGCGGATTGTGTAGCGGTGGGGCTTGTTCCGGTTACTACTTGCACAGATCTTTTGCGGCCAGGCGGCTACGGCAGGCTTCCACAGTATCTCGTGAACCTCGAACAAAAGATGAAAGCGGCTGGCGCTGTGACAATAAAAGAATTTCAACATAACTATCTGAAATCAAGCGCCGCATCCAATGACGTTAACTCGGTAGTAATGCAAAACACTGCCGAAGTATTGAAGAAAACTGTCGAACATCATCGTTATCATTTCGAAAGTAATCAAAAAATCCCGAAAAAAATTGGAAGTCATTTACATTTATGGGATTGCATTAATTGTGACAAATGCATCCCGGTTTGCCCGAATGATGCAAACTTCTATTTTGAGGTTGAACCTGTTGAAATTCAATATAAAAATGTCGAAATTAAAGAAAATACGTGGCGCGAAGTTGAAGGCGGACTATTCAAGATCAGGGAAATTCACCAAATCGCTACGTTCGCGGATGCATGTAATGAATGTGGCAACTGTGATGTTTTTTGTCCTGAAGACGGCGGGCCGTATATCGAGAAGCCGAGATTTTTTGGTTCTACCGAGATGTTTAAAAAATGGAATTCGTTGAGCGGTT
This sequence comes from uncultured Chlorobiaceae bacterium, assembly GCA_964484465.1. Lineage (GTDB taxonomy): Bacteria > Bacteroidota > Ignavibacteria > UBA10030 > SZUA-254 > CAZAFL01. Next base: position 24,088 of record CAZAFL010000016.1, on the reverse strand, counting down.
TTGTATTTACGGGAAATAAAAAGAATGTCGCGCTCCAGGGACGCTTCAGGGATAAAGAATATGAATTGTCGCTCGATGAGCAGAGAACGTCAGCCACGTTTGCAACGATTGACGCCGTGGTGACAATCGACTGGAATATGTCGAGAATTCTCGGGGCAAGAGCACGGGACAATGGTTCAAGCGTGAAGGTGGATATGGCGTATTACCACGCGATGGCTACGCTAATGAAAGGGATGCTCAATTCGAACCGGGTTCATTTTGTAAACATCGACGCAATTGAATTTTGAACAATGCATGACGTATTGAACAAAAAGGCTACGCTGCAATCGCAAACGGTTGAGTTTACGCTCAACGGTCAGCCGTTTTCGGCAGACATCGACGCAGAAATTTCGTTGATGGATGTTCTCCGCGAGCAGGCAGGGTTGATTTCACCGAAGAACGGCTGCGCCCCGCAGGGTTCATGTGGATGTTGCACAGTCATAGTGGGGGACAAAGCTCTTTCGTCATGTGCAGTACCTGCAAAAAATGTTGCCGGCAAAAATGTCATAACTCTTGAAGGACTAAGCGAACATGAACGGAACATTTTTGCAAAATCGTTTACACTTTCGGCGGGCTTACAATGTGGTTTTTGCATTCCGGGCATAGTCACACGCGCAAAAAACCTTATCGATAAAAACCCAACCCCCTCCCGTGATGAAATTGCCCGTTCGTTGAATAATAATATCTGTCGTTGTACCGGTTATGTAAAAATCGTCGATGCTATTGACCTTGCAGCAAAAGCGTTGCAGGGAACGCCGCTGCCCGAACCCGATTATTCGGGAAAAATTGGCTCAAGCTTGCCTCGCATGGACGGTGAAAAATTTGCCATGGGTGAGCGTCCGTACATCGACGATATCACCATGCCGGACATGCTGCATGCTGCCTTCCTTTTTTCACCTCATCCCCGCATAAAGATTATTAAGATTGATTCAACTGAGGCGGAGCGTACTCCCGGTGTTATTCGGATTGTTACTGCCAGGGATGTTCCCGGCGAACGAAATCAGGGTCTCATCTATAAAGACTGGCCGCTGTTTATTGCCGAGGGAGAAGTCACGCATTGTATCGGTGATATTCTTGCCGGCGTTGTTGCAGAAAATGTTCGTGTTGCTCGAAAAGCAGTGCAACTCATTAAACTCACATTTGAAGACCTTCCGGGAGTCTTTGACCCCGAGGAAGCGCTAAAGCCTTCAGCTCCTCAGGTCCACGGACATCACGAGAACCTCCTCTCACGGTCTCTCATAAAACGAGGGGATGTCGATAAAGCCTTGAAAGAATCCGCGTTTGTCGAAACGCGTACATTTTCCACACAGATGATCGAACACGCGTACCTTGAACCTGAAAGCGCAATCGCATTCCGCAATAATGGGACTGTCGAGGTGTTGAGCCAGGGACAGGGAGTGTTCGACGACAGAAAACAAATTGCGTCATTTCTGGGCTTGCCGGAAGAGAAGGTGAAGGTAACATTGATTTCCAATGGAGGAGCTTTCGGTGGCAAAGAAGACTTGAGCATTCAAGCGCAAGTCGCACTCATGGCCACTTTGACGAAACAGCCTGTGAAAGCCACGCTCATCAGAGATGAAAGTATTCGCCTCCATCCGAAGCGTCATCCAATTAAGATGGTGTACACTGTTGGGTGTGATAAAGATGGCAGGCTGACCGCCGTCCGAGCTCGAATGATCGGAGATAAAGGAGCATACGCTTCGGTGGGGACAAAGGTACTTGAGCGTGCTGCGGGGCATGCGTGCGGACCGTATAATATTGTGAATTCAGATGTTGAAGCACTTGCGGTATATACAAATAACCTGCCGTGTGGAGCAATGCGTGGGTTCGGTGCTAACCAGGCAGCATTTGCTATCGAAGGCATGATGGATATCCTCGCCGAGAAAGTCGGCATCGACGGCTGGGAGATGCGGTGGAGAAACGTTGTGGATGTAGGTGACACGTTTTGTACCGGACAGGTATTTGAACGGGCGGTTGGTATCAGGAAAACGTTGTTGGCAGTCAAAGACCTGTATTATTCATCGAAATTTGCCGGCGTTGCATGTGGAATTAAAAACGTGGGCATCGGAAACGGAATGCCGGAGTACGGTCAGGCAATTGTCACGATTCATGAGGATGAAACAATCACGATTAATACCGGTTTTACCGAAATGGGCCAGGGATTTTGCACTGTGATGATCCAGTTTTTCAGCGATGTCACGGGAATCGACCCGAGAAAAGTTCGAGTCGACATCGATACCACACAACCTACCCCCTGCGGGATGACGACCGCGTCGAGGGCGACTGTCCTCGGCGGTCGGGCGGTAATAAAAGCAGCGGAGCAGATGAAGAAGGATTTAGATGCGGGTAAAACACTCAATGATCTCAGGGGGAAAAAATATCTCGGTGAAGTCGTTATCGATTATACAACGGCACTCGATGCCAAAACGAACAAACCCGTAACACACATGACATTCGGGTTCGCAACGCAGGTTTGTATTCTGGATGAAAGCGGCCGCTTGAAGAAATTTGTTGCTGCTCACGACGTCGGCAGAGTTATCAACAAGAAACTCCTCGAAGGTCAGCTGGAAGGTTCTGTCCACATGGGGCTCGGGTATGCGCTCACTGAAGATTTGAATTTAGTCGATGGTGTCCCGGAATCGTTCAAGTTGCGGTCGTTGGGACTTCTTCGGGCAAAAGACATGCCGGAGACTGAAATTATCCTCATCGAAGAACATGAGTCGGAAGGGCCGTTCGGAGCAAAGGGTGTTGGCGAAATCGGCCTTGTTCCGACTGCTGGCGCTGTGGCGGCTGCCTTGTATAAGTACGACGGTGTCCGTCGCTACTCGTTGCCGATGAAGGATTCACCTGCCGCAAAAGCTATACTTGGCAAATAGACTGTTGATGATCCTGATGAACCGACATAACAAAGGTGTTCGGTCAGTGATCATCTGTAGTATTTTCGTTTAATGTGTCATAAAATTAATCTGAAGCATTGCATGTCCAAAATTGTCCGAAAACTTTCTCCGGCTGTTATAAAAAAGACTGCTCAGCGCTGTGCGAAGCACGGTATCGTTATCCCTACCTTTTCTCAAATGAGAAATCCCGAGACAATTCCATCATCCATCAAGAAGAAACTGACAAAGGTCGGATTGTGGGATATAAATCCATTGAACCTCTTTCGTATTACGTGGAAAAATAATCCTGATGATGGATCATTCGGGAAAGTGAACTATCTTGAAATTCCGAAAGAAATAACAGGAGTAAATGCCAGAATTATCGGTCTAGTAGGAAAGTATTTTCCTACGGGCGCACATAAAGTCGGTGCTGCCTTTGGCTGCCTTGTGCCGCGGCTGGTGAGCGGTGAATTTGACCCTGAAAAACATAGAGCCGTGTGGCCCTCGACGGGAAATTTCTGTCGCGGCGGCGCATTCGACTGCGCTCTATTGGACTGCACAGCAGTGGCTATCCTCCCCGAGGGAATGTCGAAGGAGCGATTCACCTGGTTAAAAGAAATTGGTGCTGAAGTTATTGCAACTCCGGGCACAGAATCAAATGTCAAGGAGATTTACGATAAATGCTGGGAGCTGAAAAAAAATCCCCGCAATGTTATCTTCAATCAATTTGAAGAGTTCGGCAACCCGATTTGGCATTATAATGTTACCGGACCTGCGATTGAAGAAGTGTATCGCTCCCTCGGGAAAAATCTCAATGCTTCCGCGTACATCTCTGCTACAGGGTCAGCCGGCACGATTGCCGCAGGAGATTATCTCAAAAACAAATTTCCTCATCTCAAAGTAGTTGCTACGGAAGCTCTTCAATGTCCGTCATTACTGATAAATGGGTTCGGTGCGCACCGCATCGAGGGAATCGGTGATAAACACGTGCCGTGGGTTCATAATGTTCTTAATACCGATGCTGTTGCCGCCATCGATGATGAAGATTGCATGCGGGTACTGCGTCTTTTCAACGAGGCAGAGGGGACATCATATTTGAAGAGCATCGGAGTAAAAAACGCGATGAAAGATACACTTTCAGTACTTGGCATATCGAGCATCTGCAATCTTCTTGCTGCAATCAAAACTGCAAAATATTTCGAGATGAATGAGCGGGATGTCATTTTTACTATTTTTACCGATTCGGCGGACCTCTACCGTTCACGATTACTGGAACTTCATTCTGAACGAGGGAAGTATTCTCCTACTGAGGCTGCAAAAGACCATGCCGGACCACTCGCTCATCAGAGTATCGATTATTTCAAAGAGTTGACATATTATGAGAGGAAATCAATTCATCATCTCAAGTATTTTACTTGGGTTGAACAACAGGGAAAAACTTCAGAAGAACTTAATGCCCAGTGGGATTCGGAATTTTGGAAGCAGATGTTCGAGGGTGAAGTGAAAGAGTTTGACGAACTGATCGACGATTTCAATTCCAAAATTCAAAACTGAACAAGATGACCTGTCGGTAAAACTTTGGCACTCCAGGACAAAATACTGGAAGCAGGTGTTGTCGGAGCGGGCGGGGCAGGATTCCCCGCCCATGTAAAGGCCTCGTCCAGGGTTGATACCGTCATCGCCAACGGGGCGGAATGTGAGCCGTTGATCCATAAAGACCTTGAGCTGATGGTTCACCACCCGGAGAGAGTTGTTGAAGGCTTGAAGTTCCTGATGGAATCTACCGGAGCGAAATCCGGAATTATCGGTATCAAGGCGAAGAATACGAATGCAATCGAAACCATTTCGAAGATACTTCATACCAATAATTTCAATAATATCAAATTGCATTTGCTGGGTGATTTTTATCCTTCCGGTGACGAGTACATTCTCGTCTATGAAGCGACAAAACGATTGATGCCGCCGCAGGGCATTCCACTCGATGTCGGTGTTGTTGTCAACAATGTCGAAACACTCTATAATATTTCCCGTGCCGCCGAAGGCGAACCCGTGACAGAAAAATTTGTCACTGTCGCGGGCGCAGTGAAACATCCTGTTTCGTTTATCGCCCAGATTGGAATGAGTTATAAGGATGCAATTGCCTTCGCCGGGGGTTCTACGGCAAGAGAGTTCGCTCTCTTCGTCGGTGGAATCATGATGGGCAAACTCGAATTTAATCTCGACCTTCCGATTACGAAAACAACAGCAGGGTTCGTGGTACTTCCCGCAGATCACGCCCTTATTCAACGAAAGCAACAGCCGGAAAAGGCAATGCACAGGATCGGAAAATCGGCGTGTGATCAATGTACGTATTGCACCGAATTATGCCCTCGCTACCTTCTCGGTTACGATGTCCAGCCGCATAAAGTCATGAGGAGCCTCGGGTTTACTTCAACTGGTGAGAACGTTTGGAACCAGTATGCACAGCTCTGCTGCGCCTGCGGGCTCTGTACGCTGTACGCGTGCCCCGAAAGTCTTTTTCCAAAGGAAGCCTGCGATAAGGGGAAACGTGACTTGAAGGAGCAGGGCATTAAATGGTCGGGCAAAATGGAAGTGGAACCCCATGCGATGTATGAAGGAAGGCGGACACCACTGAAACAACTGGTCAAGCGACTCGGAGTAACGGAATATGACCATCATTCCGAATTCAGCGATAAGAAACCTTCACCTTCTCGTGTGAGCATATCGTTATCGCAACACATCGGCTCCCCTGCCCAACCCACGGTCAGTGTCGGCGACACTGTTCGTAAAGGGCAGTGCATTGGCGAAGTTCCCGAGGGAAAACTCGGGGCCAGAATTCACGCGAGTATTGACGGTATCGTGAGGGGCATCGGGCAAGCAATAGACATCGAAAGAACGTAGTCGAAATATTAACCAGTACTTCTACTCATGGAGTGACTATGGAACGAAATTCAATTGGTCTTATCGAGCTGACCAGTATTGCCGCGGGTTTCCAGGCTGCGGATGCGATGTTGAAGGCAGCCGAAGTGGAAATTATTCTTTCAAGAACAATCTGTTCAGGCAAGTATATGGTGCTCGTTGCAGGGGAAGTCGCCGCTGTAACCTCGAGCGTTGAAGCGGGAAGCATTGCTGCGAGAGGGTCAGTAATTGACACGTTTGTTATCCCGAATGTACACTCTGCTGTGTTCCCTGCGATCGGAGGAACCAGTAAAGTCGACCTTCTGGAAGCCCTGGGAATTGTGGAATCGTTTTCTGTCGCTTCATTGATCGAAGCTGCAGATGCCGCTGTTAAAGCGGCGCGTGTGCAGCTAATTGAAATCCGGCTTGCTATGGCGCTCGGCGGAAAAGCATTTCTTACGTTAACCGGCGAAGTTGCGGCAGTCCAATCTGCCGTCGATGCCGGTGCGGCAATAGTAGCAGACAAGGGATTACTTGTCAATAAAGTCGTCATCCCTCAGCCAAGAGGAGAGCTATTGACGGAAGTTGTATAACAATAATCATCAATCATAGATAAACGTAACCCAGCTATGTTCGATCAGATTCTCAAGACAGCACAGAACAACGAAAAGCAGGTTTCGCAGTTCCTTCGTGACATTATCGCAATAAAATCGATGAGCTCTCAGGAGGAGCAGGTCATTCATCGGATCAAAGATGAAATGGAAAAATGCAAATTTGATGAGGTCAAAATTGACCCCATGGGAAATATTCTCGGCCGCATCGGAACAGGAAAGCATATCATCGCAATGGATGCGCATGTCGACACTGTTGATGTCGGCAACCCTGCAAACTGGACGATCGATCCGTTCAAGGGTGCACAGAAGGACGGGATCATCTACGGCCGCGGCGCATGCGACATGAAAGGCGCTCTTGCTTCGATTGTGTACGGCGGCAAAATCATAAAGGAGCTCGGATTGGAGGATGACTACACACTGTATATTGTCGGCAGTGTCCAGGAAGAAGATTGTGACGGACTGTGCTGGCAATACATTATAAACGAAGATAAGATCAGGCCGGAAGTAGTCGTGATTACCGAGCCGACAAACCTGGCTGTATACCGCGGACATCGGGGTAGAATGGAAATAGAAGTGAGAACACGAGGAGTTTCATGCCATGGTTCGGCGCCAGAACGCGGTGTGAATGCAGTCTACAAAATGGCGCCCATCGTTCAAGATATTGAACGGTTGAATGAACGTTTGACTGGCGAGCCGTTCCTGGGAAAGGGGACGGTGACGATTGCGGAAATCCGGTCGACATCTCCTTCACTCTGCGCAGTGGCGGATTCATCGACAATCCATCTCGACCGCAGGCTGGCTGCAACGGACACTTTAGAATCGGCAGTACATGAAATTCAAGAACTTTCCAGCGTAAAAAAAGCGGAAGGAGAAGTTGTTGTTCTCGATTATGCCGTTCCGAGCTGGAAAGGGTTAACCTATCCGACGAAAAAATATTACCCCACATGGTTATTGCCTGAAAATCATCCAGTCCTTCATACAGGCGTCAAGACGTATGAAGGATTATTCGGACAACGACCGCAGCTAAGCCGGTGGGTTTTCAGCACGAATGGCGTCGCGGTGATGGGGATGCATAATATTCCCTGTATCGGATTCGGCCCTGGCAACGAAGTCTACGCGCACATGGCGACAGAGCAAATCCCTGTCGATCATCTCGTGAAAGCAAGCGCGTGGTACGCAGCTTTTCCGAAGACGTATCTCAACAACAAATAGGGCAATTTCCGCTTGACCATTGATACGCAGCGAATGGACACGTTCATGCAAGCTGCCATTGCGGAAGCAAACAAGGGGTTGTCAGAGGGAGGAATTCCGATCGGATCCGTTCTGGTGCGGAAAGGAACCATTATCGGTCGTGGATACAATCGTCGTGTGCAGGAATCAAACCCAATGAAGCACGCGGAGATTGATTGCCTGATAAACGCCGGAAGAATCGGCAGCTACAAAGAGACACTTCTCTACTCGACGTTGATGCCTTGTTATCTGTGTGCCGGCGCTGTCGTGCAGTTTAACATCCCTAAGGTGATTGTGGGTGAATGCCGGACGTTTAGGGGCGCAGAAGCATTTATGCGTGAACATGGCGTTGAAGTTGTCAATCTCGATATGGACGAATGCGTTAAATTAATGAAAGATTTTATCGACGCTCACCCTACTCTATGGAATGAAGATATTGGAACATAATCTCAACTAATCATTCTTATTCATAAAGGATCGTAATGGCGAAATTGCAGAAGCTCCCGAATGTCGTTCGGGGAAAAGACTACATCGAAACGAAAAACTGGTCGGTGAAAGAAATCGACTTGGCACTCAAAACTGCGGGCGATTTGAAGAAGTTATTCAAGAAAGGGTCCGCGCACAGGTATTTGCCCGACAAGACGGTATTTCTTTTTTTCTTTGACAAATCAACACGAACACGGAATTCGTTCGAGGCAGGCGCGACACAGCTTGGCGCGCATGCTCACTTCATCGCGGCGGAAACTTCACAGGTTGCCCACGGTGAATCGCCGAAAGATATGGGTATTATTCTCTCAAGTTACGGCCATGCGATTGCAATCCGCCATGACCTTGTCCCGGGGGAAGGCAACAAGTATATGCGCGAAGTTGCGGAACACGCAAATGTCCCGGTATTAAATATGCAGTGTGACATTGACCATCCGTTTCAAACGCTCGCCGATTTGATGACGATTCGGGAAGAATTTGGGAAAAATCTTCGGGGATTAAAAATTGCAGTTTCCTGGGCATATGCGCCGAGTTACGCAAAACCGATGTCGGTTCCGCAGGGGCTCATTACATTGATGCCTCGGTTCGGTCTTGATGTTGTCCTTGCTCATCCTCCGGAATATACCCTGATGAAAAGTGAAATGGACTACGCAAAGAAAGCCGCGAAAGAGAACGGGACCAAATTTGATGTCGTGGATAATATGGATGACGCATTTAAGGATGCTGATATCGTTTACCCCAAATCGTGGGGAATCGAATCACTTTTCCATCGCCCGCAGGAAGCTCTTGAGATATCGAAAAAATACAGATATTGGATTTGTGATGAAGAAAAAATGAAACTGGCTCACAAGAATGCAATATACATGCACTGCTTGCCGGCCGACCGCGGGTACGAAGTCGTGGATGCGGTCATTGATGGAAAACAGTCGCGCGTCTTTCCCGAAGCAGAAAATCGGTTGCATACGTGTAAATCCGTGATGGCATTAACGATGTAATTGACTTAAAACTATTGAGATAATTGATTTAGAATTTCAATTATCTCAAGTGAATCACTATGGAGATCTTCAGGGAAATACTCCTCGCCCTCGAAACAGAAGAACGTGTTATGCTCGCGACAATCATCTCAACGACGGGCTCGACACCTGCTTCCGCGTTGTCTAAGATGCTCATTAAACATGACGGGATTGTTTCATTAGGTACAGTTGGGGGCGGTTGCATGGAAGGAGATGTGCTCTTGCATGCGCGTCGTCTCCATGAGCTGAACAGGGCGGAGATCCTTACGTTTCATCTCAATGAAGACGACATCGAGCATGGCTTGATGTGCGGTGGGAGTCTGGATGTGCTCATTGAACCGTTGACGGGCGAAATGGTTCCACTGTTCAAGGAGTTAACATCGAGGCGATCAGAGGGAGAAGATTCGATACTAGCGACGCTTCTCAATACTAACGGGCAGGTCAGAGGAAAATTTCTCGTCCGGTCTCCCGATAAGAAAGAATCAGGTTCTGATGCTGCGTTCATCATCGATATTCAAGGACTTCAATCTCTTGCCTCACATCCGACGCCGGATGTACTGGATGCTCTTCAAAAAGTTTATCATCGTCATGAAACTCAGCGTGTAAAAATTGCCCGAGGTGAATTATTGCTTGAACCGATTTCCGGTAGCCCGGGTTTGATCATTTTTGGTGGAGGGCATGTCTCGAAATTTGTCTCCCGTGCAGCTGCCCTTGCCGGGTTTCAGGTGAGCATTGTTGACGACCGTGAAAAATACGCTAACCCCCAGCGGTTTCCCGAAGCCGTACAAACGCTTGCGGTTGATTTTACCGATGCGTTTGGCATATTGGATATCAAGCAATCGACATATATTGTTATTGTTACACGAGGGCATAAATATGATGAAGAAATTCTTGAGTATGCCCTCAAGACTCCTGCCAGGTATATCGGTATGATTGGCAGTAAGCGAAAAATTTTAACGACGTATAAACATCTGGCAGAGCGTGGTGTGTCTCCCAATGCGTTACTGCGTGTACATGCTCCGATGGGCATCGAAATCGGAGCTGTCACTCCGGAAGAAATTGGTATCAGTATCGTCGCACAGCTTATCCGTGTGCGACGGGGGGAACGCATGCCTCTTCGGAATAAATCGGATGTGATGAGTGATCTCATAGCTGACCTTCACGTAGAAACTCTTCACTCATGATTTCTTCAATCCTCATCGCAATCGGCGGAAACTCACTCATCCGCGCAGGGCAAAGCGGAACGGTGGCTGAGCAAATGCAGAATGCCGCGGTGACCTGCTCATATATTGCCGAATTGATCTCAAGAGGATTTCAGGTCGTAATTACACACGGTAACGGACCTCAGGTTGGAGCGCAACTGATTCGTTCGGAACTGGCGTCGGCTCAGGTCTATCCGCTTCCACTGGATAGTTGCGATGCATCTACCCAGGGCGAAATGGGATACATTCTTCAGAATGCATTGCGTTCGGCTCTTCGTGAAAAAGGAAAAAAAAATCCTGTCATTACCATTCTGACTCAGGTCGTTGTTGATAAAAACGACCCTGCCTTTGCAAACCCCACGAAACCCGTTGGCCCCTTCTATTCCAAAGAGACAGCAGAACGCCGGAAACAGGACCAGGGATGGCAAATCGTCGAAGACGCCGCGCGGGGATACCGTCGCGTTGTTCCATCGCCCGTACCGCATGAAATTGTTGAACTGGATGCAATAGATAAATGTCTTCATCATGGAATGATTGTCATTGCCGTCGGCGGGGGAGGCATTCCCGTTATACAGGAAAATGGTCATTACCGCGGTATCGAAGCGGTAATCGATAAAGACCGGGCATCGGCGCTGCTTGCAAAAGCTCTTCACATGCAAAAATTTGTCATCTCCACCGACACTGACCGTGTCTATATGAACTACAAAAAACAGAATCAAACTTCTTTGGATCGTATGAAGGTGAGTGAAGCTCTTCGCTATTTGCAGGAAGGGCAATTTCCGGCGGGAAGTATGGGTCCGAAAATAGAAGCATCGGTAGATTTTCTCTCTCATGGCGGTGAAGAAGTGATTATCACAAATCCCGAACATCTTGTAGATGCTGTATGTGGGGCAGGAGGAACTCACATTGTTCGTTAATTCCGGAGTACAGAAATGAAGCTTTCTCACATACTCGAATCCCAGCAGTTTACCCTTCCGATGATTATGGAACTGTTCGACCGCGCTGCTGAAATGGAGCGTATTGTACGGCGCGGCGGGACGCAGGATTATGATAACAAAATTATGGCGTCGTTGTTTTATGAACCTTCGACGAGGACGAGATTTTCGTTTGAATCGGCAATGCACCGGCTGGGAGGAAAAGTGCTGTCAACCGAACATGCGGCGGATTTTTCTTCCGCTTCGCTTGGTGAGACGCTTGAAGATACCATCCGCGTCGTCGATGATTATGCCGACGTTATTGTGCTGAGGCACATGGAAGTCGGCGGAGCCAAGAGAGCGGCGTCGGTATCTTCCTCTCCTGTCATCAATGCAGGTGATGGAAAGGGGGGACAACACCCGACGCAGGCATTGCTCGACCTGTATACGATTTACAAGGGTGTCAATAAGCTCGACGGTTTGAAGATCGCCATGGTGGGGAATCTTGTCGACGGCAGGACGGTTCGCTCCCTTTCGTACCTTCTCGGAAAATTCGAACGGGTAAAAATATATTTTGTCGCCCCTCCTTCGCTTCAAATGAATGAAGATATGATCGATTACCTGGACGATCACGATGTCTGGTATACCTGCGAATCCGACCTGAAGAAATTTCTTCCTGAAATCGATGTCGTCTATGTCACCCGTATCGAACGGGAACGATTTCAGGGGAGCGACGTTGAGTATTCACAAACCATCCGGCAATATTATTTCGATGAGAGTGCGATGCGCCACCTCCCGCAGCATGCCATTGTTATGCATCCCTTACCGCGGTCGGGCGAGATCGCTGCGGAAGTCGACACCGACCCCCGCGCTGCGTATTTCCGCCAGACGCAGAACGGCATTTACATCCGGATGGCATTGTTATCATGGGTTCTTGAACACTGAACGGCTGATGTGTTTGGTTCATTTCCAGTACGGAATTTGAAATAACTGAGCGCATGTTGTTCCGCGCAAGGCATTTCACTTGATGGCAAGTCATGATAACTTCTATTATCCTTGCGGCAGGCGCTTCGGGAAGGATGGGATCGCCCAAAGCGCTGCTAAAAATACGTGATACGACGTTTGTCCGTCACATAATTAATACGCACCGGCGTGCAGGCCTCGATAAGATTATTGTTGTCACCGGCGCACATTCCGTAGAAGTTGGAAAACACCTCGAACATGTCAATGTCGATATCATCATCAATAAAAATTTTGAACATGGACAGCTTTCTTCCATTATCACAGGGATTGAGGCGATGCAGTCAACTCTTCCCGAAGGAGTACTTATACACCCCGTTGACCATCCGGGCGTATTGCCGGTGACAATCAAAACGTTAATAATGAAATTCAATGAAGGGAACAACCCGATTGTTATTCCCACATTTGAAAAAAAAAGAGGTCATCCCGTAATGTTCTCCTCAAGACTATTTGATGACTTGCTCAATGCTCCACCGGAAGTAGGCGCACGATTTGTAGTCCGCTCGCACGAGAACGAAATCGCTGAAGTTGAAGTGCAGGACGGTGGGATTATGATAAATGTTGATACGCCCGAAGATTACCGTCAGTTATCGAATAACAACTGAACAAATTCCTCATTCACCAATGTGAAGGACTCATGGTATGAAAAAGAAGACAGAGTCGTTTCATGGCTTACGCACTGTGGTGTACTTCGTCCGCAATGTTAAAAAAGCGAAAGCATGGTATATCAAAGTTCTCGGTTTGAAGCCGTATTTTGATATGCCGCAATATTATGTGGGATTTAACGTGGGGGGATATGAATTTGGATTGCATCCCGATAATCACAAACGGTCGAAGAATGTCGGTGGAGTTGACGCGTACTGGGGAGTCAAAAATGCCGAACAGTCATTCAAACGGCTGCTGAAACTCGGTGCAAAATCCTATAGGCCTGTTGAGGATGTTGGAGGTGGAATAAAACTCGGCGTCGTGAAAGATCCTTTTGGAAATCTCTTTGGAGTAATTGAGAATCCCCATTTTAAATCATAGCTCGTCTGAACGGTGCTGACCAGCTGTCAGTTTCTTGTTTTGCTACTAAAATCATTTGGATTACGTTCAAATAAGTCGTAATTTAAACGTCATAATCTTGTTTTCGATGATTCCCAGGATCAGAAGGACCTTACTCCCCCGATGTATAAGAGATTGCTGAAAACCGATTGGTTCAGAGTAGCGACGGTTGTTGTTATTCTAGGGCTGGTGATAGAAGTTATATTACTTATTAAACAAAATCGGGAATTGCGGGAGATGCTTAGCAACCGTATTGACCCCTACGCTCAAACGTTGAAAGCTGGTGATCATGTGGGTGCCTGCAGTTTCACAAGCATTGACGGGACGGTCAGCAAACTTGAGTTTTCAGGATTACCGAAACGATGGCTTCTGTTTGTGATGTCGACAAGCTGCTCTCATTGTGAACATGATCTTCCGTACTGGAATCACATTGCACAGGAAAATATGGAAAATAATTGCCGTATCCTCGGCGTTTCAATTGACGGGACAGATGAAACCAGGAAGTACCGCAATGCTTCCGTCACCCAGTTTGACCTTGTGGTTGACGCCGATAAACATTTTGAGTCAGAGTATAAAATATCGGGAGTCCCTCAGACTATTCTTATCAGTGGTGATGGTGTCGTCGAACATGTTTGGTTGGGAGAACTTTCGATGAACACGGTACAGGAAATTCAAAATTCTCTAAAATCCCCGGCGGGTTCAATTAACTAACTGCTCACTTCACTATCAGAAGGAGAATAACATGAAACATTTTCAGGCGGTTGTCCTCATGATTGCGCTGGTCATTCTCGTTGCAGGCGCGATTCTTTTACAGTCTGACGTAGCTGTTGCTGGAAATGGAAACAGCGGCGGCGGTTGTCCGTCGGGCTCAGGATGCGGATGCGGTACTGCCTATGCTCCCGTCCTCTGTGGCAAGCAAAAATGCAGGTATCTCAACTCCTGCGTTGCACGTTGTGCGGGCTGGTCGTCGACCCAATGTGTTGACGGTAATCCAAATTAATTGAATACGGAGCCGCATTGAGTATTTCAGGATTCCTTCTTTAACGATGAAGAAGGAATCCTGAATATTGCCGCTTCATCCAGGATAAAATTGTCGCATCAATAACACCAACAAGAATAAAGGAGAGTAGTGTTCATGAGTAAAGCATTCTTCGTTCATTGCTTGATTGCAGCATCTGTCGTTACCGCAGCTCTGTTACTGATGAATTTCAGATTCCAAGGAAAAAAGACTCAGGGTGGTCCCGGTGAAATGGCCCAGAAGGAACCCACAGTAGAGCAGGTGAAGAAAAACATTCAGGTGCTGAAAGGACTTCCGGCCTCACAATTAATTCCCGTCATGAACCTGATGGCTGCGTCGCTGAATGTTGAATGCATCCATTGCCACGTCGCGGATTCTTCAGCCCTGAGGTTTGAGCTCGACGACAAACGCCAGAAAGGGACTGCACGGAAGATGATACAGATGGTGATGGACATGAACGAAAAATATTTCAACGGCAGGCATGAGGTCACCTGTTTTACCTGTCATCATGGCTCGACCGACCCGGTGTCAATGATTCCGATTAATCCGCCTCATACTGAAAACCGTGAGGAAGAACGGGAAGAGGAGGCAAAGCTTCCAACTTCTGAAGCAGTGATTACGAAATATGAAAACGCATTAGGTGGATCCTCCGCGATTGCCAACATCAAATCACGCATCACCAAGGGAATAGACGCCGGCGGACAAGGAAGGGAAAACCCGATCGAGATGTATCAGAAAGCCCCGGGAAAATATATGGCGTCGATGACTTTCGGAAAATTCGGAGGGATGAGCAGGGGATTCGACGGGACGAACGGCTGGGCGACCGGAAGAGAAGGCGTCCATCCAGCGACGGAAGCAGAGAAGGCGCTGATGCTTCGCGACGCACCTCTCTTCCCGGTACAGCGCTTGAGCGAACATATCGCGAACGTCAGGGTCCGTGGCGTCGATACGGTGAACGGCAGGCCATCATATATTCTGAGTCTCATGAACGAAGCGTCACGTGAGCGGTATTGTATCGATACGACAAGCGGATTGCTGCTTCGCAGGGTCATCGTGAATGGGACGCCGATCGGTGATATCCCCAATCAAACCGATTATGAAGATTACAGGATTGTTGACGGAGTGAAGATTCCTTTTGCGATGAAAATTTCCGGTATCGACCAGCGGGCAAATATCACGAGGAAAATTACTGCCGTCGAACAAAACACCGCAATTGACGATAGCAAATTTGCAATGCCGGAAGGGAAGAAATAACATTACTCTTTATATGAGTAAAGAAACACAACTTAGACTGATTATTGTTTTGGCTCTTTTGCTTGGATACTTTGTGGTTGCTGTGCTCCGTTCGGGTACGGCATGGTAGAGTATGGCTTGATTGTTGATGGTGAATAGTTTCAATATTGATAATTAATAAATCAATCAATCAAATGTCTGACCGTTCGAAAATAGTCCTCATTCTTGCAACCTGTTATGTTGCCTTTGTCGGGTTTGAAGTACTCCATTCTGACGGCATCGTTGGCATGACGAGAAAAAACAGCGGTGCAGGGTGTCTCTGCCATGGAGTCATGGCGCCAACGGACTCTGTCCAGGTCTGGATTAGCGGTTCCGATAGTGTCCAGGCGGGAACCACTAACACGTACTATATTCTGATGAAAGGCGGACCGGCTGTGGCAGGAGGGTATAATGTCGCCGCAGATAAAGGCATTCTCGCTCCCGGAGATACGACTTCGTACCTTATGGATGGTGAACTTACCCATGTCTCGCCAAAGCATTTTCAGAATGATACCGTGCGGTGGAAATTTCAGTACCAGGCGCCGGTAAACACCGGAGTAGACACAATCTTTTCGGTCGCGAATAGCGTGAATCTTAATGGGGATCCGACGGGAGACCAGTACAACTTTGGACCTGACTTTATTGTGAGAATTGTTCCATCGTCTGATGTTTCCGAAAAGGACTTACCGACGAGCGTTTACCTGTATCAAAATTATCCTAATCCATTCAATCCTGCTACTACTATTTCTTACCGGCTCGAGAATTCATCGTTCGTTACTCTTAATGTTTATTCTCTTGATGGCAAGCTTGTGAAAGCGCTCGTGAAAGAGACCCAACCGCCGGGCATGCATGAAGTCCAATTCGACGCCTCCAAAGTTTCTTCGGGTGTTTATATTTATAGTTTTCAGGGATTCGCAAAAAATAGTGATGCTGGTGGCGACAAAAAAGTGTTTTCTTCTTTTAAGAAAATGGTCGTTATTAAATAAATTACAAAGTAGTAAATTTTGCCCAATTTGCTTCTTGGAAGGTGTTTTTATATATTTTACCGCACCACTTCTCCTTTGGTAACTAATCAAGCGAAGAATGAAGGATAAAAAGCCCAGAAAAATTCTACTGGTAGATGATGAGGCAGGGTTTGCCGAGCTATTACGAGACCTTCTTACAATGGATGGCTACGAAGTCGAAGTTGCCCATGACGGAGAAGAAGGGTTAACCAAGCTTGCCACGTTCAGTCCAGATGTTATAATTTCAGATATTGTGATGCCACGACTGAGCGGGTTCGATATGTTCAAGAAAATTAAAGCCACGCCAGAAACATCCTCAATCCCCTTTTTGTTTATCACTGGTTTTCAGGATTCCAGGGTTTTGCAGGAAGCCCGGAAAGTCGGAGTATTCGGGATTTTGCGTAAACCGATAGACATTGAGCAAATCGAAGAACGTCTGAAAGATCTCATTCCGCAATAGCCTTCCTTGTAAGCTGTTCCTCCGGCTGTACCTCTTCAAACCCATCCTTGAATTTGCCCGCTATTCTGGATATATTATATGCATCCCATGCGCATACCATTTTTCCACAGTTTACGCTTTAAGATAGGGTTCGGCTATATCGTCCTCGTTATCATTAATGTCGCGGCAACTGTCTGGGCGATTTACAATTTTGGCCACCTTTCGCAGGCGTTGAATTCCATCCTGAGTGAAAATTATCCCAATATCATGGCGGTTGAAAATATGGCTTCCGCCATTGAGCATTATGAATCGGGCATCTCCCTGATTCTCGATAAGGACTTGTCAGGCGGGAAAACAAAGATTTCTGAGGCGAAAAATGAATTCTTCCAGTGGTACCATCGTGCGAATGAAATGCACACGCTTCCCGATGCCGGACCTATTTTCGAGGACATCCGGTCGACGTACAACGGGTACATTCTTGTTACTGATTCTCTGACGACGCTTGCCGACAATCACGACTTTAAGGGTGCAAGGGCCTTTTACGGTAATACGGTGAGGACATTCTCACAACGGCTGACGGATCATTGTTTCTGGCTCATCGAACTGAATCAGAAGGAAATGCAGGTTGTCGGCAAACAGGCAAAAACCGTTTCTGATGAAGCAGTCATCGCTGTTCTTACTGCATCGCTGCTGGCGTTCGGCCTGAGTGTTCTCACGATCATTCAATTTACGAAAAGAATCATCGAGCCCGCAGAACGATTGACTGAAACCGTTCACCAGATAGGGCGCGGGCAGCTCGATTTAAAAATTGACGTGCATACGAGCGACGAGGTGGGTGAGTTGAGCCGGGAGTTCAATAAAATGACAGAGCGACTTCGGAAATATGAGGAATTGAATATCGAAAATATTCTTTCCGAAAAGCAAAAATCTGAAACGATCGTTGAGAGCATCGGTGACGCTATTATTGTTTGTGATTCGGGTCTGCATATTCAGCTTATCAATCGTTCGGCGGAGGAATTACTTCAGATTCGGGAACAGGACGTCCTCGGGAAAAAAATTGAGCAGAGTATTCGCGATGAACGCCTGATCAATATTCTGAAGTCTCCTGCGGAAGCGATGGAGCGAAGCCAGCCTTATCTGCTGTTCCAGCATCACGGGAGGCAGATCTATTTCCGTCCGCGGATCAGTGAAATCCCGTCGCCTCATGGGGGCCGCGGCGGTCTCGTACTGATCCTTCAGGATGTCACACAGTTTAAAGAACTCGACAAAATGAAATCTGATTTTATGGCGGCGGTTTCGCATGAGTTCCGTACGCCGCTTACCTCAATCAACATGGGCGTCGACCTTATGCGCCAGGGGTTGCTCGGTCCGCTGACGGAAGCACAGCGCGATCTGTTAAATTCCTCCAAGCAGGATTGCGAGAGGCTCACAAAGCTTGTGCGGGAACTTCTCCAATTGTCAAAACTCGAATCGGGCAAAATCGATACGAGGGAAGAGGTTGTCAGAATCGACAAGGTTCTCCATTCTGCGGTCGAACCTCTGCTACTTCCGTTCAAGGAGAAAGGAGTTGAACTGGCAATCTCTATTGACCCGCATCTGCCGCCGCTGGTGGGAAACGAGCAACAATTTTCATGGGTCATCTCAAACCTGGTGAATAACGCTCTCCGGTACACGAATGCAGGAGGCAAAGTGGAAGTATCTGCAATATCTCAGGGAAACAATATCCTTGTACAGGTTAAGGATACCGGACGAGGTATCCCACCGGAACATATCGATAAAATTTTCGACAAATTTGTCCAGGTGAAACAAAGCTCCGATAATACACCAGGGAGTGTAGGGTTGGGACTGGCAATCGCAAAAGAAATCGTCGAACTCTATGGTGGTAAAATCTGGGTGGTAAGTGACGTGAATAAAGGCTCCACATTCTCATTTCGATTACCTTCGATGCAGGCACAGCCGGTATGAACAAACGCGGCGCGATCCTGGTTATCGATGATGAGCCGAACATTCTGAAAACCGTGACCATGGGATTGGAAGCCATTGGTTTCACGGTCGATGGGTTCGGTAACCCTCTCGATGGATTGGAACATCTTTGTGAGAAGAACTATGCGATTTCGTTCATCGACCTCATGATGCAGCCGATCGACGGTATGCAGGTGTTGAAAGAAATCCGTCAACGGTCTCCCGAAACGACTCCGGTGATTATTACTGCCCATGGCTCGATTGATAGTGCAGTCGATGCGATCAAGAACGGTGCGTTCGATTTTCTGCAGAAACCGTTCGACCTCAAAGAGCTACAGCTCTTTGCGGAGAAAGTTTTTGAACACCATGCCCTCAAAGAGGAGGTCCGCTCACTTCGCAACCGGATGGAGCACCAGCCGGGGGGTTCGACTATTGTCACGCGCAACCCGGTAATGCGGCAACAGCTCGAGCTTGCGCAGCAGGTTGCAGACAGTTCGCTCACTGTTCTCGTCGAAGGAGAAAGCGGCACGGGAAAAGAACTTGTTGCTCATTTCATTCATGATAACAGTACTCGTCGCCCGCATCCCTTCATCAAAATAAATTGTGCTGCCCTTCCGGAAAATCTTCTTGAGAGCGAATTGTTCGGTCACGTCAAAGGTGCATTCACCGGCGCGTTTAAAGAACGCCAGGGACGTTTCGAAACTGCGGACGGCGGCACTATATTTCTCGATGAAATCGGAGAAATACCTCAATCGACACAGGTAAAATTGTTACGGTTTCTTCAGGACCGGGAATTTGAACGGCTCGGTGAAAACATCACACGGAAAGTTGATGTAAGAATTATTGCCGCCACGAACAGAAAGCTTTCTGATTCGTTGAAAGAAAAAAGCTTCAGGGAAGATCTTTACTATCGTTTGAATGCCGTCCGGATCAGTCTCCCGCCGCTCCGAGAACGAACGGAAGATATTCTTCTTCTGATGTATCATTTCCTTAAAAAGTATTCGCCGGAAACCGATTTTAAAATCTCTCCCGAGGCTCAGAAAATACTCACCGTCTATCGATGGCCGGGAAACATTCGTGAACTGGAAAATGTGCTCGAACGGGCGGTTCTGCTCGCAAAGAATGGTATCATTGAAACTGCACATCTTCCTTCGGAATTGCAGCAGGTCGACCAGAATCTCACAGGGCTTGTCTCTCTCGAGGAGGCCGAACGCATGCACATCGGTCGCGTACTGCGGGTGGCAAAAGACCTCGATGAAGCCTCACGTATGCTGGAAATCGACCCGGCAACCCTCTGGCGAAAAAGAAAGAAGTATGGACTTTAGCTCAGCACTTCTTGCATTTTTCAATCCAATCTAACTTCAAATAAATCAACAAATTAACAATTTTCCATTCATTGTTGCCCGTCCCATCTTGCAATTTGCAATTATTCGACTGCTCTTTCACTCTTGGTCAATTCCAAATTTATGATTTTGGATTAATTTCGAGTCTTTATTTTTTTCGAAATGTAAATATTTGGCATTTAAATTGTAAATATATGGAAGAAGAGCATATATAATAATTCGCTCAATCCACCACCCCGTTCTTTTTCAGGTTCAATAAGGAAACTCATGGCAATAAAAACGAGGACAGAATTCAACGGAAAAATTGCGATCATCGAAGTTAAAGGCTCATTAGTCGGTGATGAGGATACCGATTTATTCCGTGCCGCTGTAGCTGATTTTCTTGAGCAGGGAAATAAATCGCTTGTCGTAAATATGCAGAAAGTAAATTACATGAACAGTTCCGGCATCGGAGCACTTATCTCAGCTCACACGAATTACAAGAAAGCAGGGGGTGAAGCGAGACTCGCCGGATTAAGCAATACCGTTCAGAATGTTCTCATCGTCACCAAACTTGTTGATATTTTTGATATTTACGACAATGTAGACGATGCAATCGACAGTTTTGTTAAAATGAAATCATAATACCCCAATCAATGTTTAATTATTCAGAGGAGTAACTAGTAATGAAACAATCGACATTTGTAGTAGTGCTGGTCGTTGGCGCGTTGGCGGCATCGATCATTATTTTTATGTTTGTCCTGGGAAACCCCGACAATTTTTCGGATGGCGCCAATCGTGAAAAGCCGACCAACCTCATGGGTCAGGTATATACAGGCGGTATGATTGTACCGATCCTGATAACCTTGTCGATCATGGTGGTGACATTTGTCGTCGAACGATTCTTTTCATTGCGTAAAGCCCAGGGACGCGGTGCACTGGCAACCTTCCTGAAAAATGTTCAGCGGAATTTGTCGTCAGGTGATATCGGTGCAGCGATCACTGTCTGCGACCAGCAGCGCGGCTCGCTGGCAAATATTATCAAAGCCGGATTGGAGCGATACCAGGCTTATTCGCAATCCAACAAGGCGGAAGCCGAAAAGCAGATGGCGGAAGTCCAGCGTGCTATCGAAGAAGCAACAGCACTGGAAATGCCGATCCTGGAAAAAAACCTCATAGCGATGTCGACTATCGCATCTATTGCAACAATGTTCGGTCTGCTCGGAACGGTTATCGGTATGATCAGGTCATTCCGCGCTCTTGCGGTTGCCGGCGGCTCGCCTGATGCTATTCAGCTCTCCATCGGTATTTCCGAAGCCCTTATTAACACAGCGCTTGGTTTATTTGCGGCAATCGTCGGAATTGTTGCTTACAACTTTTACGTCAATAAAGTAGATAACTTCACCTATATGATCGACGAAGCAAGCTATGACGTCGTTCAGACATTAATGACCAGGGGAAAGTAAGAAAGGACAATCCCAATGCCTAAGTTTAAAACAGCGAGGGTTGGTGTCAGGATGGATATGACGCCCATGGTCGATGTCGCATTTCTTCTGCTGACATTCTTCATGCTCACAACCCAATTTCGCCCACCCGAAGAGGTGCAGATTACACTCCCTTCGTCGCATTCGGCGTTCAAGCTGCCTGAGTCACATGTCATGACGATTACTCTCAGCAAGGACAACAGGCTTTTCCTGGGGTTTGACTCTCCGCGATTGACAGGCAGAGTCTTTGGAGAAGAAAACAGATTGCGCGCAGGCGTTGAAGTGACGACCAAAGAGCTTCCGAACATGCTCATCCAGGCGCGTATTGCTGACCCGAAACTCCGGACAGTGGTTAAGGGGGATGCGCAGGCTGAATACGGCCTGACGGAAGACGTGATGGATATTCTGCAGAAAACACAGATCACACGATTCAATCTCGTGACGGATCTTAAAAAGGACTAAAGGAGTATTACTATGGCTGGAATGGATTCCGGTGCAGCCCCACGCGGGCACGATAAGAAAAAGAAGAAACATAGAAAAATGCGGCGCCTCGGGGTGCGCCTTGATATGACCCCGATGGTGGACGTGGCATTTCTTCTACTGACATTTTTTATGTTGACGACGAGCATGAACCGTCCGCAAACGATGGAAATCAACTTACCACCGCAGGACACAAAGGTTGAAGTCGCGCAGAGTAACCTGTTAACGCTTCGTGTGAAGGAGGATGGTTCAATATATTGGAATATTGCTGATAATAATCCTCAAAAGGTCGAGTACAAACAGCTCCGTCCGTTGATGATACAGCAGAATCAGCAAAACCCGAAGCTTATCACCCTTATCAAAGTCGACCGCAAGGGGAAATATCACATGATCGTCGATATTATGGATGAATTGAATTTGGCAAATGTGACTCGCTTTAGCATTGCTCCGATGGTGGATGCAGACAAGCAAGTCCTTGCCAAGGTCTCTTAAGTAAAAGGAGAAGACAACATGACAGCGAAAACAGCTGAATTAACAACATCTTACGGTATGCGTGAACTGCGTGGAATGTATCAGAAATATGCCACATGGGCGCTTTCGCTTGCAATCGGTCTACACTTCCTAGTGATCGGAACATATTATCTCATCGGTGTTCTTTCGGCAGAACAGGAACCGACAATGTCTGTTCGCATTATGAAGTATAGCGAACTCGGTCCCCCTCCTTCGATTACAAACGCTGAAGCTGCGCCTCAGGTGCAGGTAACCGTTCCGGTAGCAAAACCAACGGTTGGTGTTCCTGTGCCGGTGCCGGATGCAGAAGTAAGTCCGGAACAGACAATCGCAACCCAGCAGGAACTCTCCCAGGTACAGGCCCCCTCGATTGGAACAGGTACGGGAACCGGTACTGCTCAAATCCAGCAGGATATTAAGATTGAGGACGAAGCTCCGCCGGATTTTGTACCCTACGAAAAAGGACCTGTGGAAGTGAAAGTCGTTCAGCCTGAATACCCTGAAATTGCAAAGAAAGCAGGGATTGAAGGAACTGTCTGGGTTAAGATTTGGGTCGATAAAGAGGGAAAGCCGAAGAAGGTCGTAAAGCTCAAGAGCGATGCGGAAATATTCGACGACCCGGCAATCAAAGCCGCGTACCAGTTTGTTTTCACGCCGGCGGTGATGAATAACGGCCCGGTGGCAGTATGGGTTTCAGTCCCGTTCCATTTTAAGCTGAACAAATAACGGGGCGTATCCTTTTTCTTTCTCTGACTTTTGAGGGTGTCGAATGCAGGCACAGGATATTGTCCGGGTTTTTGGATACAGTACCGCAGCCATTGTCCTAATTTCTGGAATTGTCATTATTCTGGGAATAGGGTTTCCCCGCTATATTCCTAATAATTATCGCGTCATTCTTGGCATAGTTTTGGTTTTATATGGTGTATATAGGGCAGCGACATTATGGGGAAAACAGCGCAATGAAAGAAGAGAAGAATAGATTGTGGCACACGGTGGTCGCCTGGCTGGTCGTTCTTCTCATTGGTGTTGGCTGCCAGGGGGAGAGGCACGAAACCCCAACCAAAGGGTCAGTTACCATCGTCGTCTCCGAGTCTGTTTTACCACTTATAAAGGAAGAAGAAAAAGAGTTTGAAGAGCTCTATCCTGAGGTGCACGTTACTCTCCAGACGGCAACGGCGCGCGAGGCAATTACCCGGCTTTTTAACGACAGTATCACGATCATCGTTTCTTCACGTCCGCTGAATGCAGAAGAACGTGATGT
>CAZAFL010000015.1:0-69191 GCA_964484465.1 uncultured Chlorobiaceae bacterium | reverse complement strand
CGAGTGGTTGTCCTAATTCCCAAATTACATACCCCAATCCGAATGCCCTGCTTCCTCTCAACAATATGACCTGCAATCGCAGCATAATCGCTGACCGCGTCAGTCGAATCAATCGCTTGAATTATGTAATAATATTGAATCCCCTTGCCGACGGTCGTATCGATGAATCCGGGATTTACCAACAGTGCTTTATTTATCGGAAGAAATCCGGTTACACTGTCGGTACTGCGGAATACATTATATCCCTTGATATCCGGATCGGTATTAGGATTCCATGTGAGACGGAGGAAGTTTTTTCCCGGGCCAAGAAGGACATACCTCGGCTTTCCCGGAGGGATTAATCGGGCACTAACTTGGACAGACACGTCGCTCTCGTGCCCGTCATGGTCGACTGCAGTAATTTTATATGAATACATCCTGTCTCCCCACACCGCAGTATCCGTAAATGAGGAGAATACTAACAAAGATGAATTCAATTTTAATAATGTTGTGTCCAGTGATGAAAAACGATAGACATTATACCCGGCAAGATCAAGCTCGATATTAGGGCTCCAGGAAAGTTGTACGCTTCGTTGCCCTCCGTGTACAGATACGCTATCGGGGGGACGAGGAACGATAAGAGGCACAATCTTCATTTCATCCGACAGCGCACTGTGATATCCTTTAGCGTCCTCCGCCGCCACAGAAAAATAATACTGTTGTCCTTTTGTCAAACCATTAAATGAAATCGAGAGGGAATCAACAGCAACAGAGTCAGTATGAACTCCCGGACTGATGCCATAATAAACGCGATAAAATGAAACTGCACCGTACGGAGAACGTTCAACGGGATTCCACGAGATTTTTACTGAGCTTCCATCTCCACCATCATACGCATGAGCGACAGGCATAAGAAATCCACCTGTTTCGTAAATACGTTCAGCACGGCGGGAATTGTTCAACATATCCGGGACATTTACACCTGAAACAAGAGCGTACACGACATGCAAAGTTTCTCCCGCAGCAACTTGAAATGGACCACTGCTGAATATAAATCTCGTGTCAGTCAACGATGGGAACTCGCTTGTATCAATTTGACCGGATGACATCCAATCATAATGAAATACATTGTATATTGCTTGTGGAACAAATGAAAGCCAGTGAAATGCATTCCGCAAACTGTCAATCGCTTTGGGTGTCTGAATCAAACTTACCCCAAAAGTTGCATGTGGGCTATCTACGGGATTATCAGCATATGCGGTATGCGAGGGAAAATCATACGCCGAATAATTATGCCAATAATATCCGGGTACGGAAGTGGGTCCGACATCCGGATCGGCAAACATGCCGACATAGACATCCTTCCACGCCATTGATTGATTTGTATTGATGAAAAGATAGTCGAGAAATATGATTGCGTCCGCTGAAGTCCCTGCTTTCCACGCGTACGATTTCTGCCATACTTTCAATCCCAATGCAATTGGGTAAGGGTTATTGTAGTAGTCGGCGTACGAAACATACTCATCGCTATTTGACGTTGCCCCGTAATCCTCATCAATCAACCCATCCCCATCATCATCTATACCGTTAAGTTCATCTTCATCGAGTTTACCATCCCCATCGTCGTCAAAGCCTTTAATGTTATGGCCATTCGGATTATCAATTCCAGTGACATAAAACGAATCACTTCCATCCGGGTTACCATACAATTGAAAGACCGGACCACTTTGATTATAGCCGCGTGAAACAACTTTGATGAGATGGGGAGTACCCTGTGTCCCCGTATCGACAATCGCCCCGAGCCAGGGTGCCGCCCCATACAGGTGTTCAATCCCACTGCCTGCAGGATATTCAAGGCCGATAGTATCGGGTAACGGGTATATGCCTGAATAATCCAAACCCATCGCACTCAAGTTTCCCATCCAAACTTTCATGTTAAAGCCTTGGTGAATACCATGGAATTGCTCTGTTGAGGTTTTCGAATCGCGGATGCTCAACTGCTTGCCAAAGAGCTTACGATTTCCTTTATCAGGAATTTGAGAAAAGGAAAGATTACTTATGATAAGGAGCGATAAACAGAAACACTTGCCCATGAAATCCTCCTGCCTGAGGAATTCCCCCGAGAAATGAATAACGTGATGTGGTAATTTTACAATAATCGAGACGAAAAGCAAATGTAGGTAAAACCTCCCGCAGGTTTGGAACCTGCGGGAGGTTTTCTGAGTTGCGAAACTCCTTTTTTCTGATTATACTTTTTATGGCTATCGTCTCTCTTTTTTTGCGAATAGCAAGGGGTGTGTAAAATCTCTATTATGAACTTACGTCAGGAAATAGGGAGAGGTGTAGTACTACTTTTTTTCCTTGGTATATTTCATAGCGCAAACGCCCAATCGAACGATTGCGCTATCACATGGAATCCCTCAATTCGCATTTCTTTTGACTCTCTCCCATCCAACGTCCCGCAAATAGCTGTCAGCGGGGACACGGTGCATCTTGTCTGGTTAAACATAGATGACGCCGGGGCAGACCCAAACGGGGGCGTTCAGTACAGTCACAGTTACGACGGCGGACTGACATTTTCTCCTCAAGCGCGGCTTGTTCCATTTGACAGTACGTCACCCAATGGAGTGTTTATGGCTTGTAAAGGGAATTATGTGAACGTCGTTTTCCTGGCAAGCGTCGATACGTTTTACGGCACAGCGCTCATCAGAAGCACTGATGCAGGAACGACATGGGAACCTTCCCGATTTCTTCTCGGATTTTCCAGACCCTTAATCGCAGCGGGCGAAGGCGCTCATGTGTATATCCATTATCTTAACCAAAGCAATAACCTGCATGGTCTCCTGCGAAGCGATGACAATGGAGAAACATGGCACATCGCGGCACCGAGCATGCCTGCACTCTCGGATATTTCAGCGAACCCTATTCAGCTACATGGCGTCGGGAGTGTCGGCTCTATCGCACACCCTGAGGTGGAATATTATTACAGTAACGACCTTGGTGTAAACTGGGTAAGTTCCGACCTTTTATCCCGAGAAGACCCGTTTCCGTCGACACTGCCAAGAATCACGAGCACGGACCAAAACGACCTCATCGCAATATGGAACGATACTGGCTCAATTGTGGCAAGGCGAAGCAAGTACGATGAAAATGAAGGGGTGGTAGTCTGGCTGCCTGAGACAGTTATCTCAACCGGAGGAGGAGCGGTATTTTCGGATATTTCTTCCAGCGGCGAGTTCGTGTCAATTGTCTGGGATAACGATTTCGGCGGGACCGGCGGAATCCGGTTTCGTCACAGCAATACGTATGCGGCGTCATTTTGTCCGATCGACCTTCCAAGTGCAAGCACGAATGCCGCCGCGCCCTCTATCCAGCTTGCAGGCAGCCGGATACACCTAGTCTGGTCGGAACAAGTCGGATCACACAGTGAAATCTTTTACCGGCAAGGTGCTCTTCAGGAACATACAACTCCTCCGACATTCTCCCTCAGGCAGAATTATCCGAACCCGTTCAACAATTCAACGCGCATATTGTTCGATTTACCGGTTTCTTCGAATGTCTCGCTGATCGTTTACAATTTGCTGGGTCAGAAAGTTGCAATAATTTACGACAATTTTCTCCAGGCACAAACTTATGACGTTGCATTCGACGGGACGAATCTGTCGAGCGGAGTTTACTTCTACAGATTACAGACAAGTCAATTCCAACAAACAAGAAAGATGTTGCTGATAAAGTAGGATTTACCGGAAGGTCAACGATATCAGTGTTGAGGAGAGCTACTATCTTGAAACTTACTGTGTGCTGGGAGGATTCCTGTTCAGCAGATGTATTGCACACGCTCAAAAGAGGATAGGAGTCTTACCTGCGCGTCAACGCATTTTTTCGATGGTACTGATTTCCCGGAGCAGGTCTTTCTTTGTGAACCGGGATTTGCTCATGATCGTTGAAATAAATCCCTGCATCTGCTCCTTTGTACTTTCATCCACATCCATTGAAGTCAATATGATGATGGGGGTATTGCGCGTCTTTGCCTGCTGTTTCAATTGATACGCCACATTGAACCCCGATATTTCCGGCATGATGAGGTCGAGAATGATCAAATCCGGGGTTTCAGAAGCAGCAAGTCGGACCCCATCCCTTCCATTCATAGTTTTTACGACATCATACCCCTCTGCTTCCAGAATCACCTGTATCAGTTCAGCTGCAGTTTTATCGTCGTCAATAATCAGGACTTTAGGATGACTTCTTCGTTTAGAAGTGTGAACCTGCACTTTTTGCAATGCGTTCAAAAGCTCTTCGCGGTTCACAGGCTTGACAAAATAATCAACTGCTCCCATGCTGAACCCAAGCTTTTTCTCATCTGTTATCGAAATGATGATAATGGGGATATCCTTGCAAATAGGGTGACGCTTAAGCTCTTTTAGCACCTGCCATCCATCTTTAACCGGCATGATCATGTCGAGCGTAATGATATTCGGTTTGAGGTGTTTTGCTTTTTCCAGCCCTTCCGCGCCGTCACGCGCAACTTCGGTCCGGTAGCCTGCTTCCTGCAGGTACATTTGGATAAGCTGACTTGCCTGGAGATTATCTTCAATAATAAGCACTAATGGTTTTTCACCGTTCGGCATGATAACAGGCTGTTCAGCGACTATTCTCAGGAGCTGGTCGGCGGATTCAACCACTTCTCCTGCGAGGACCATTGGAATATGGAAAGTAAACGTGCTCCCTTTTCCCCACTCACTTACAACCGACATCCTCCCTCCATGGAGCTCAACCAGCCGCTTTGTGATGACAAGACCGAGCCCTGTTCCTTCCTTTGCTACATGAGCATTCTTCCCCTGCTGGAAGGCAAGAAACAACTTGGACATATCTTCCGGCTTGATACCAATTCCCTCGTCCTTTACTTCCACTTCAATTTCGTTAATTACCCTACGGATTGAAACAGTTACTTTCCCATTTTTATTGCTGTACTTTATGGCATTTGATACAAGATTTACCAGAATTTGTTTGAACCGCGTCTGGTCGACGACAATCTGGTCGACTTCAGGAGCGACATGGAACATTAATTTGATGTCTTTTTCCCGGATTGCAGCTTCCATAACGCGTTGAAGGTTTTCTGTAAAATGGTTAACAGGATACGCTTCAACATGTAATTCCATCTTTCCGGCTTCAATCTTAGATAGATCGAGAATATCGTTAATAAGCCCCTGCAAATGTCTGCCGCTGACATTGATATTCTTCATGAAGTCCCGCACTTTGTCGGGAGGAAGCGACTTAAGTTCTGAGGATAAGATCTCCGAAAATCCGACTATGGCATTAAGCGGAGCACGGAGCTCATGGCTGAAGGTGGCAAGGAAACGCTTCAGTGTATCGTTTGCATCGTCTGTTTTCTTCTTTTCGTTCTCCAGCTCAATATTTTTGACGGTAATTTCATCCATTAACCGCTTTCGGCTCATGCCGATGGCAAGTTCATTGGAAATAATCGAGAGCATTTTGAGGTCTTCTTCAACATACTGGTCGACTTTCGGTGAAAGAACTTCCAGAACTCCCTGAAGCTCGTTCTGTACAATCAACGGAAGTGAAATTAGTGTTCTCAATTTTTGATTTTCCGTTTCATTCAGGAAATATGCCGCGATGGAACTCCGGGCAAGCTCATCGGAAACAACAACTTTCTTCCCGATCGCGGTCTGGACTGCAATGGTGGTTCCGTTCTCATGAACAATTTGATGTTCGACTTCAGGATTTACACGAACATCGACTAGGGATGGCGCCATCAGGTGAAGTAATGAAGAACGCTGGTCATATCTATAAATGCAAACAAATCTAGCAGGAATTTCCATGAACTCGGCGATACGTTCGCCGGCATTCAAACACAACTCGTCAAGGTGCTGAGCGATATTAATGACATGAGACACTTCCATCAACATCTCTTTTTGACGATGCTGTCGCTTTTGTTCGGTGATATCCTGGAAAAAAACTGAAAGTCCGCTATCTGTCGGATAAATACGGATATCGTACCATGCCTCAAATCGCTCGTCTCTATAACGTGTTTCAAAACTCTGAAACGCCTTCTTCTCCATAGCGATGCGATATTTTTCACCGAGCTCAGCATCACGCGCATTGGGGAAAATATCGAATACATTTTTTCCAAGAACCTCGTCCCTCTTTAAACCAGTCCCTTCCTCAGCTGCCCGATTCCAGTACGTAAACCGATATGATGTATCCAACGCGAAAAAACCACCGGAAATACCTTCGAGTATTTCTTCGTATTTCTGCGAAGAATTCATTGTCAATCCTTAAGCTATTAGTTGGAAAGCGACCTTTGCTGTTTGACCTTCGAGGATATGCCAAATTCAGCAAACGTTTGAAGGTTAAACAATTTTTAAATAAGATGCAAGATATTTTTTAAGAAATGCTTTAGGTAAA
Organism: uncultured Chlorobiaceae bacterium; assembly: GCA_964484465.1. Lineage (GTDB taxonomy): Bacteria > Bacteroidota > Ignavibacteria > UBA10030 > SZUA-254 > CAZAFL01. The sequence continues at coordinate 62,786 of CAZAFL010000015.1, read as the reverse complement.
GCAATTAATCGCTGATATTACGTTGAGTAGTTGTCAACAAGTTATCAAATAAGAAAAGTGCTAAAATCTGATAAAATTCGAGGAATTAATGTGGGTTATCAACACCCTAAAACTGTTGAATTAAGGCACATGCCAAAAAATAATAAAAAAAAGGAGTTATGATCCTTAGGGAGCAATCACACACCCCTCATTTCTTTTATAAGTGCAATTTTTACAAAGTGCCTCTCTACGGGAGAAATCGCCGGATTTTATTCTCTTTATGGTCTCCCGCAATTCTTTTTCGAACTTATCAATATCATGCTCCCGAACATCATACTGCACAGGGTGGTCAGCATGACGTAAAAAAACGAGTGATGCCGGGATATGGGATTGCTGGAAATGTTTTCTCACGAGAAATGCATAAAACATCAATTGCGGTTTATACGTGATTGACTTTGACTCAATCTCGTTTGTGCCGATGTGGTCGGTTTTATAATCCACGATTGACCAGATTCCCGTTTCATTTTTGTAAAGCCTGTCAATAGTGCCGGTCAGAAAATCATCATCGAACAAAGTATTGATGGAATATTCGCTCTTTGCTTCCTCAGCCGCCAGTACTTTTTTGCCAAATGCAGATTCCACAAATCGCATTGTATTACTGAAAACAGTTTCGACCATCTTGTTCCGTTCATCTTCCGTACCTAATACATGAACGTTGATTAGTGCTTGTATCCGTTCCCGAAAATTCTGTTCGTCGAATTCATTAGTCTCAATCATCTGTAATGCGGTGTGCGTAAGCGAACCCTCCAACTCCCCAATCAGTCTGTCATCTGCATCTTCTTCCTCATCTACATCAAAAACGCGTCTGTTATCTTCCGGCAATCCAAGGCGATACTTTAAGAAATACTTACTCGGGCACTCAAGATACGTCCTTATTTGTGTTGCAGAAAAAAAATCACCTTTTGTCTGGCTTTGCAGGGGACTGATGTGGATCTCTCTTGTAAGGGGCGGGTCTTCCGGTGAAATCCACGACCGATGTTCCATCATCTTCTTGTTATCCCAAAAAGAAACCGAAATATTGAGTTTATGGGAAATTTCCCTGACCAATTGCGTGCCATCCGGGGGTACTAAAATACGTACCGGGGATTCCGGAAAAACAACTTCCCCGGAATCGCGCGGAATTTTCGCCTTGAAGCTGTCGAGCACCCATTTCAAATGTGAAGGGTATTCAGCTCCTGATTTCATTTTTCCTGAAATGATAAGTGCGTCCCGGGCCCGCGTACATCCCACGTAAAAAATCCTCTTCTCCTCTTCTTCTATCCGTTGCCTGCTTGCACGCCGCAGGTAGAGGTAGAACGGGGGGTCCAGCTCTTTATTAAGGTCCAGCGAATCCCTCACTTTATAACCTATTCCCAATTCGGAATCAAGGTAAGGAGAACTATCATAGCGAAACTTCCGATGGGAAAATGGAAGGAAGACAACCGGAAATTCAAGCCCTTTCGCTGCGTGGATGGTCATGACCTGTACACGCTGAGTGGCGGTTTCAAGTGAAGCCTGTCCTTCACGCTGTTCCTCTTCAACCAACGTCTTCAGCCGCTCAACGAAATCAAACAATGTCGTGTAACTGCGCGATGCAAATTCTCGTGAAAGGCGAAGCAGCTTATCGATATTGGCAACATGTTGTTCACCGCTTGTTGCTCCGAGTACGGTTCCGTGCCAGCCGGTGTTGCGGAAAAGCCTTTGAACAAGGAACGGTACCGGTAATCTTCGTGCGACATCTACATCACCATATAAAATTTTCACGGCTCTCTGCAAGAATTCCGTCGCGTCTGTCCCTTGTGCTCGGCGTTGCGCCTTTGCCCAGAATGATTCCTCGATTCCGCTCAACGAAATTTGAAATAATTCCGCATCAGAGATCGCAAAAAAAGGTGAGCGCAACACTCCGACAAGGGCAACGTCATCATCGGGGTTCGATAAGAATTTAAAATAATTAAGGAAGTCAAGAATTTCCTGTGTTTGATAAAACCCTATCCCTCCGGACAGAACATACGGGATATGAAATTTCACAAGAGCTTTCTCAATTGCTGTCAGATGTTTACGATTTCTGAGGAGAATAGCCGCATGGTTGAATTGAAACGGTACGCGTTTCCCGTCCTGCGGGTCGAATATTTCATACGATGAAAGCTTGAAATCGACAATGCGTTGAGCAATCATCTCGCATTCGTGAACAACCGTTTCGTCAGGCTGCACCGTATCAGTTTCATCGGTTTTCTCATGAACTTCATCCCGAATGAGCATAAGTTCTACTTTCCCGGGAGCGGCGTCTCCTCTTCCCCTCACCAGTGCCTCATACTGAAACCCGTTCTTCGGTGACCCTTCATTCATAAGAGATGAGAATACCCTGTTCACAAACGCAACAATATTTATGAGAGGACGAAAACTCTCCGGGAGGGTGACTGAGCCATTTCGCTCGGGAGCCGTGACCGAACGTTCGATATCTTTTTTTGTTGCTTCGAACACTTCAACTTCTGCATTCCGAAATCCATAAATCGATTGTTTCGGGTCCCCGACGATGAATAAATTACCCGCCCGGAAATCCATGACAAGGTCGCGGACAATTTCGTATTGAAGGCGATTCGTATCCTGATACTCGTCGACCATAATGAACTTGTATTTCTCCGCAAGGCTTCGACGAATGTCTTCCTGTTGCAACAGTGAGCGGACCCTTAGCTGCAAATCTTCAAAATCGAGCTGACCGTTTTCCTGTTTCTTGGCCTCGTAGGTGTCAAGTATTTTTTTGAATATCCGAAAAATGATCTGTGTCGTGCGAAGAAGTATTTCATTTGAACGATGACCGTCGGGCGTTAAAAGATTATCAATCACTTCACGTACCGAATGATGAAGTTGGATAAGGTTCGCTTCCACGTTAGAAGATTCGGGCAGCGCCTTGGGGCCTGTGAAATCTTTTCGAAGCGTACCATCCTTCGTGAATATAAGCTGCGCTATTCGGGCATATACCTCAATCTTTTGCTCCGGGGAAAATGTCTCCCCCCATTGCCGCAACACTCCGGCAACCTCTTGTGCATTCTTTCCTTTTGCTCTGGGGAGAATACCCTCAAGTTGTTCTTTCCAATTCTTTCCATCAATCTGGTGAACAACAGACGAAATCATCATGGAATTCCAGCGCTCGAGTATTTCAGAAGAAGTATATTCTTCCGACAATAATCCCCCCTTCCGGGTTAGCCGGTCCAGCTGTTCCCGTTTTCGAAGAAGGAATTCAAACGTTCTCAGTAAATTCCATTGCCCTACAATACGGACAACATCAAGAACCTCTTCACGCTCCCGTGAATCATTATTGTCCCGCAATAATGATTCAAACGTTTCGCGGATTGCTTCCTGTTCAAGAATCTGCTGGTCGACTCCTTCAAGGACGGTAAATGCGGCATCGATATTCGCTTCCACAGGATATTGTCGCAGCAGGATCGCACAAAATGCATGGATTGTACAGATATTCGCCGACGTCAGCTGATCCCTTATATATTCCAGCCGATGCAATGTGGCACTGGATTCAGGAGAGAGCATTCGTTTGTCAATAAGCTCGGCAATTTTTTTCTTTAATTCACCGGCAGCTTTATCCGTAAAAGTGATTGCGACAACCTCATCAACGCGGGTATCAGTCCTCAGAAGGATTTCAAGGAACCGTTGAACAAGAACCATCGTCTTTCCCGCACCTGCATTTGCCGTCACGGAAAGATGGTGTCGAAAATCAAGGGCTCGTTGTTGGTTCTCGGTTAATAACATCGAATTTTTTTTACCCTTTCATGACAGCCAAAGGAACAAGCTTCGCAATAATTCTTGCCAAACCCGCGCCCTGCATAACTTCTACGACCTGGGAAACATCTTTATACGCGTCCGGTTTTTCTTCAGTAAGTCCGGCATGTGTTTCACCTCTGACAAGAATCCCTTTAAGCTTGAGATCCTGAAGGAGCTCCTCGGCTGAGGTTTCTTTCCTGGCTTGTGTCCTGCTCTTGGCGCGTCCTGCACCATGGCAGGAAGATCCAAACGTCTCCTTCATCGTTTGCTCTGTTCCTACAAGAACATACGAGCATGTTCCCATACTGCCGGGGATTAAAACAGGCTGACCAGTCTCCCGAAATTCATCGGGTAAATCCGGATGTCCTTTTGGAAATGCTCGCGTCGCACCTTTCCTGTGCACCAGGACGGGTTTACGAACGTCATTGACCTCGTGTTCCTCCTGTTTTGCGATGTTATGACAAACATCATACACAATATTAAGCTTATCGCTATGGAGAATACGTCGAAACGCTTCACGAACCCAATGCGTGATCATTTGACGGTTGGCAAATGCAAAATTTGCCGCTGCTGCCATTGCCTTGAGATACTGCTGACCTTCTTCAGATTGTACAGGTACGCAGGCAAGCTGACGGTCGACTACCGATATCTTGTATTTCCTCATCCCGCTTTGCATGATGTCAAGGTAGTCTGTGCAGACCTGATGCCCGAGTCCGCGTGAACCGCTGTGCATCAATACGACGACCTGATTGATGTGCAATCCAAATTTCTCTGCAATCACGTCATCAAACACTTCGTCAACGCGTTGTATTTCGAGAAAATGATTTCCTGAACCAAGGGTTCCCAGTTGCTGATAGCCACGTTGTTTTGCACGTGAACTGACAAACGACGGATTTGCATTAGAAAGCTTCCCGTATTCCTCGATCCGGGGAATGTCTTGTTCGTTTCCATATCTCTGTCGAACTGCCCATTGAGCTCCTTCCACAAGAACGTTATTGAGTTCCTGCATCGAAATGTTAAGCATTCCTTTTTTCCCGGTGCCGCAGGGGATGTCACGAAAGAGTTGGAGAAGAAGTGGTTCGAGTTTGTCACAAATATCTTTTGTTTCAAACGGGGACGACAGCAGCCGAACTCCGCAATTAATATCAAAACCGACTCCTCCTGCAGAGACAACACCGTCGTGAAGGTCGGATGCTGCAACCCCTCCGATGCAGAAACCATACCCTTGGTGCGCATCCGGCATGGCAAGAGACCGACCGACGAGACCGGGGAGCGTTGCAACATTTGCAACCTGATCTTTTGTCTGGTCTTGCTCGATCTGCTGAATAAGGCGGTCGTTTGCATAGACGAGTCCCTCAACCCTCATCCCTTCTTTATACGATCTGGGGATGATGTAACGGTATCGGTCAAGTTTCTTGAACATACGAGTGAGGAAGTCAGGAGTTTTATATATCCAGAAAGATTCTTACATAACCACCCTTGCCATCTTCGCGAACAATCAGTTGATGGTATGTCACTGCTTTGATATCAAGCTTTGTGCGATGTTTTCCTGCTGTTAAACTTTCTCCAAAAATATCTGCACTCAACCGGACTTGGGATATCGAATGGACCTTAAATTTTACTGCAACAAATTTCTCGCCGTCGTACCGATAAAGCACTTCTTCGAGCCAACGGACCAGCAACTGTTCAATATCGATTGCTTCCAATTTGACATTCTGAGAATCCAAACACTCGACCGAGGGAAGTTCTACAATCACAGACATCATTCCACGGGCCGCCTGCTCGAAGGCCTCTGCCAACGTGGTTCCAAATGCTTCTATGCCGAGGTCTGCAGGATGTTCAAGAATAGTGTAACCGACAGGCATGCAATAAAAAGATACAAATTCGGATATGGAAATACAATATCACGAAAAGTTTCCCCCCTCGGAGTGAAATCAGAGATGATAACCGAACGAAAAATAGAACAACAACGGACCGACACTGACAGGAGATGTAGGAAGCTCCTGCCGGAAATAAAAACTTTTCCCCATCCCGAATGAAGCCTCTCCCAGCGGGGTATCGAGAGATACTGCGCCTCCGACCGCGTGACGAAAATTGTTGAACTTTAATTCCTGCGGAAGGTCCGAAATGGTACCCAGGTCGTATCGTGCTTTAATATACGTTTCAAATACTAATTTAAAAGGAAACCAGAACCGATATTCCAAATTAACGAGAAAGAGTTGTCTCCCTCTGCTGTCATCTTCGCGCAATCCATAGAATGAATCGAATCCCCCTAAACTATATTGTTCAGCAATCGGAAGCGTTGCATCGGCAAACCCAAAAATTACTTTCGGGTGAATTGTATGACGGGGAAGGAATGTCCAGTACGATTCGTAATCCACTCCGATTTTCCCGAACCCAACCTGGCTGCCAAGTCCTTTCATTGCCGATTCGTACGAAAGTTCCAGGTATAATCCCTCTGTGGGGAAAGAAAATTTGTTTTTTGTATCGACGACAGTCCGGACATTTAATCCTACAAACCTGTACCGTTCAGGAGTGTAACCCTGACCGGAAAGAGCTATAATATTATGATTCTCAACCCGCAACTCAGCGCTTACGTCACCGAGGCGCTCAAAATGACTCCCAAAAGAAAGCGACCATCCGTATTTATTTTCTCTGAATTTCCCATTCTCGAGCCTATCCCAGTGGTCGGCTCCGAGTGACGGGTCGTCCTTGTACGTAAGGACATCCCGCGAATTAAAATAGAATTTTGTATTTGCAGTAAGATATGTGTTAAAAATCCTGTTCACCGTATATTCTGTCCGGACCGCGCGGTCACGGTATCCGTATTTCATTACCAGAGCAAGATTTTCCCACGCCCCACGAAAATTATCATCACGGATATCGACAGTCGTGACAAGATTACGTTCATTGTCAGCGTGGAGCCCAAGGCGAAGGAGTTCTGAGCTCTTTTCATTTACCTTGAGAATAACCACAGGCTGATTGTTGCGATATCCAATGTCAAGCAGTACATAAGTAAATAATCCCGTGCTCTTGATGTTCACCATCCCGAGCGCAGCCTTATTAACATCGAACACATCTCCCTCATCCATTGGGAATTCCCTCCGGATGATATAATCCTTTGTTCGTTTGTTTCCCTGGTAATGAATTTCCTTGATCCTGCCTTCGTTGATCGTAAAGTTTAAACTTTGGTCCGGGTCAACGTGGGCTGATTCAATTCGTGCCAGAGAATATCCTTTATCACGATAGCGCTGGAGCACGTTTTCGAGCGATTTCTGAACTTCATTATAGTCAAGAACTTTCCCTTTCAACGGATTCATTTCTTTGGCAATCACATCATCCGGAAGAAGGCGGTTACCGGAAAAATGAATTTCAGCGATAAGAGGATTCAACTCCGCGTGATACTCAATTTCTGCCGGGCTATGTTGTTCTGTAATCTCAGCATCGACCTCTCTATAACTGCCGCTTCTGTTGATCCTGTTCAACTGTGACCGGACGAGGTCGATCGATAACGAGTCGCTTTTCGCATCTTCAAGAATCTCCTGCTTGTATGCCTGGGGAAGCGAATCCCCTGTAAATCGTATTATCGGTTGATGAAATGACATCGATGAAACTCCCGAGGTGTCCTTCATACGGCGATAGACTACATCGGCAACACGTTGTATATCATGCTCGGCAGCCTCTTCGCCGGCACGAATCAGACTATCAATACCGGTGAAGTCAGAGGCAACTCTGTCCCCCGCCTTTGGCGTGATAACGACATCCGCCATATTCAATTGTGTTTTATTTGGCACCTGCATCATAATCGTCATGATCTGGTCGGCAATCTCCCACGGCGCATTGAGCTGGCCGGCATTTCTCATGGGACTTGTAGAATTTACAACGATCACGATATCGCAGCCAAGCGACTTAGCAACGTCGACAGGGATATTGGAAACAAGACCGCCATCCACTAACGAGGTTGAATCTGTTTCAAGCGGAGCATACAGCAACGGAACTGCAATGCTTGCCCTCATTGCTTCCGAAAGGGATCCGTGGTCGAGAATAATACGCTTCCCCGAAAGCAAGTCTGTCGCAACCGCCCGAAACGGAATCTTCAAATCGTCGAAGCTTGGATTGGGATGATACAGGGCCTGCAATGTGAGATAAGAAAAATAATTCGACAACCTTTGTCCACCGGAAATAGCGGAGGGGATGATGGGTTGTAACCCGTCGAAACGGAGCTCGAGAAACCCCTCCTGCTGGTACTCCCGCTGACCCACGAAGAGTTCAGTCCGTTTTGTTTCTTCGGAAAAAGAAAGCAGGTCGGTCCAGTTCGTTTGTGACACAATATTTTCCAATTGCGTTGTCGAATAACCGGATGCGTATAATCCTCCGATAACGCTGCCGAGGCTGTTGCCAACAATGACATCGATCGGGATGTGCTGCTGTTCAAGTACGCGGATAACTCCAATTTGGGCTATTCCCCGTGCTCCTCCTCCGCTTAACACAAGTCCGACTTTCGGTCTACCCGTCATTAGCGGATGCTCTATCGACATCCCTTTTATTTCCGGACGCGCTTCTGTCGGCCTGATAATGAGTTTGTTTTGAGGAAATAACACAAAAGGAATGAACAGAATAATTACCTGAACAGCAGCAATACGGAGGATAACTCTATGAATATGTATTGAAGTCAAAAGTGGTCAAAAAATATATTCAACGTTTGAAAAGTAGAGATTTTCGGAGGGAAAAACAAGTTCGAGGAAAGTTCATTGATGTATTCTAATGCGTCCTGCCAGCGGTCTCATGCTGAGTCCATGCTTGTTGAATATACTCCATCAACCGTTCGCCGAAGAGATGTCGGTCAAATTGCCGCGTATGATTCCGGATAGTAGTTCCGTCAAACGTCGACCGGCTGAAAGTTTTTATCGCCTCTTCAAGGCTCCCGCTCTTTTGTTCCTGAAAAAAAATACCTGTTGTTCCATCGATCACGGTCTCCAATGCTCCGCCTTTTTTGAAGGCGATCACCGGCTTCCCACATGCCATTGCCTCAAGCGGCACAATCCCAAAATCTTCCTCACCGGGAAAAATCAACGCTTTGCTACCGGCATAGTATGCAGCAATATGATTCCCCTCCACCCAACCGAGAAACTCAATATTTCTGCGTGCCATAGATTGTAAACGCTTTCGTTCGGGACCGGTACCGATGATTATCAATTTTTTACCGAGCCGGTTGAACACCTCAACGGCAAGGTCGATCCGTTTATATGGAACCAGTGCGGAAACAATCAAATAATACCCTTCGTCTTTTTTTGATAATGAAAACCGTTCTATATCAACCGGAGGGTAGATGACGGTCGATTCTCTATTATATATTCGTTGAATTCGTTCCTGCACGTTTCGCGAATTTGCAATAAAATGATGAACCCGTTTTGCAGTGTCGACATCCCATCGCCGTAAATAATTCAGAGAAAGATTCATCGCGGTCCGCCTGAGAATCGAGGACTGTCCTTTTCCGAAATAATCGTCGTATTGATCCCAAATATAGCGCATCGGCGTATGACAATAGCAGATGTGCAAAGCGTCTTCCCGAACCTTTACTCCTTTTGCCACGGCATGACTGACAGAAATCACCAAGTCGGCAGATTGAAGATTAAACTGTTTCACGGCAAGAGGAAACAACGGAAGAAAAAATTGATAATGACTTTTACCGAACGGTATGTGCTGAATAAACGACGTCTGAATATTCATTCGTTCAATCGTCGGCGAAAGATTTCCGTTCCGGTGAACAAGTGTCAGGAGCGAGGCGTCAGGAAACAGTTCGCACAACACTTCGAGGACCTTTTCGCCGCCCCGCATTCCGACAAGCCAGTCGTGAACAATGGCAATTGATTTCGGTAATCTCATCTTGCGGTTGAATATACGAAGAATGATGAAGAGAAAAAAAACATACGGAAAATGAGCTCAACTGAATGAGGTTGCTTTCAATCCGCACCCTTCCTATATTACGGTGCGTTTGGCGGAATTCTTATACGCTTCCATCACTTCCATAATTAACCATGACGTTTCTTGCGGCGCTCATTGCCGCGTTCGTTGTATTTCTTGCAAGCATTACCATCATTCTTCTTATCGCGGGACCGACAATGCTGTTGCAGCCACGCCGAAGGACGGCAGAATTTTACTGGGCTCTCGGTCAACCCATTTCACCCGACGAGGTCCATCTGCCCCAGGAAGAGATCACGGTTATCACCAAAGACAAAACAGCATTGAGCTGCTGGCTAATCAAAGCCGCTCCACCTGCAAATGGAACAGTCATTTACCTCCACGGCGTTGCGGATTGTAAAATCGACGGCATACGCCTTGCGAAATTGCTGCATGAGCATCACTTCCACGTTTTTCTGTATGATTCCCGCCGTCACGGGAACAGCGAGGGTAAATTCTGTACATACGGATTTTTTGAAAAATACGACCTTATCAGCATCATCGATTATCTCCAATCGCGCAATGACATCGAGCTCGGGCGCATCGGATTATTCGGAACATCGATGGGAGGTGCGATCGCGCTGCAAGCAGCCGCTATCGACCGGCGCATCGCGGCTGTTGTCTCCGAAAATTCATTTGCGACTCTTCGGACCATTTTCGACGACTATCAGAGACGCATCATCAAACTCCCGTTTCATTATCTTCGGAATATCGTGATAAAACGGTCGGAGCGGATGGCGTCATTCAAGGCAAATGACGTCTCACCGCTGGCCGCCGTAGCTGCAGTCTCCATCCCTCTCCTGTTTATTTATGGAAAAAATGACGGCCTCATCGGCTACAAATACTCACTGATGTTGTATGATGAAGCCCATGAGCCAAAGGAGCTTTTTCCCATCGAGAATGCTTCACACAACGATACCTGGGATGTTGCCGGCGAGAAGTATGAAAAAAAACTGATTACTTTTTTCGGAGAGCACCTTTCATGAGGACCGTTATCGCATACATCATCACGATGTTGACATTTCAGTCCCTTAACGCTCAAACAGAATTTTCACTCGACAATGCAACTCACCTGGTGAAAGTATTGAGCGTTGAAATAGGGCCAAGGCCGATGGGCTCTGCCGCCGAGCATCGCGCACTGCAGTTCGCGGTGGAGAAGTTCAAAGAATACGGATGTGATTCCACCTTCATCATGAAGATGGAATACTCGACACGTGCCAACACAACCAGCGGTATAGCCGTCGGCATCAAGCGCGGCGCGACAAAGCGGATCATCCTCCTTGGCGGACATATCGATTCTGCGGGCCCCGAAGTTCCGGGCGCCGACGACGACGGTTCGGGTGCGGCTACGGTGATGGAGTTGGCGCGGGTTCTCGGAAAAAGAGAGATGCAGTCGACTATCGTCTTTTGCTGCTGGGGTGGTGAAGAACAGGGACTTGAGGGTTCTAAATATTTTGCGAATCACTTTGACCAACTCGACAGTGTCGCGTTGATGCTGCAGGTCGATATGGCAAACGGGTTAGGAATCATCGAGCTGGATCCTGACGTGCATGGAAAGAGTGCGCCAGCATGGCTTGTCCGTGCCGCAATGGAGGAATTTCACAATCTTGGTTACGAACACATGGGGTATCCCACACACTGGTTTTCAATCAACTACGCGATGTCGCAAGGCGCAGGCTCCGACCATGAATCATTTCTCGAAAAGGGAATTCCTGCAATTGATTTTTCAACAGACATCAATAAGCCTATCCACACACCGCGGGACAATTTCGAGAATTTTGATCCACACGGATTAAAGCGGTCCGGTGATCTCCTTCTTAAACTCACCGAGCGATTTGACACAGGCACACCGAATCGGACAACAGAACGATACTGGCTTTACCTGCTCGGCTCAACCCCCATCATCATTCCCTTTGGGGGAGTCTGGGTCTTTGTCGGTATCGCCATTGTACTCGCAATCGCAGGATTCTTCTCCGTGCGCAGTCGCCGTGAACCTCCCGACGCAACCAACCGCATCCGCTGGTCGGGAATCAAAATGATTCCTCTTACAATGGTCATCGTCGCATGCGGATGGCTCTCTTCTGATATCATCGCCGTATTGAAGGGAATTCGATTTCCATGGTTTGCGAACATCGAGTGGTATTACCTGCTTGCATTCGTTGCCATGCTTATCGGCACCTCCATCGTCGTGAAGGTCGCCGGGAAGCTCACGCTCTCCCGATGTCCATACATTTATTATAAGCGTTCGGTTATTATGCTTCTCATATTCCTGATTTGTTTAGGGTTGATAAGTACAAAACTGATGGTTGAACCTGCGGTGGCGCTATTTCTTATCAGCCTTGCAATTCTTATCCGAAATCCATTCTTGAAATTGGTCTTTATCATACTCTCCCCCATATGGATGATTCGCCTGGTGTTCTCTGAATGGGTCGGTCTGCTCCTCCGGGCATTCACTGAAGCAACTCCAGCCGGCGGCGGGGCTGTTATTGTTAACGGACTTTATGTTATCGTATTCAGCATTTATCTTCTTCCATTCTCATATGCAATTGCCGCGGTGGTGAAAGATTCTACTCCGTTGTACACCGTTGTCCGGATCCTGAAATCACGATCAGTCATTATCGGATCATGTGCAGTCTTTGCAGTTCTCTGCGCGTACCTTGTCACAATCCCGTCGTATGACCACTTGTGGTACCGCAACGTACGAATGATTGAAAATGTTGATCTATCGAAGCATACAATCGACATCAATCTTGTCAGCAGCGAATATCTATCCGGTGTCAGGCTTAAGCACGCACAGGTCGATACGATTTTCACTGACAGGTCGACCACTGCCAGGATAACGCCTCACACTCCGCCTGATACAACCTGGCTAACTGTTCAGAGGATGGAGAGCAGAAAAGCATCGGGAGATACCACGCATTTTGAAGTCAAACTTGCACTCCGCACAACAATAAGACCATACACGGTTTCCGCAACATACTCGTCCGGTAAGAAAGAACCGTTGAACTTCTCCACCCCATGGAAATACAGAACCCTTACAACGAACAATATTATCGATTGGTATTCGTTCCCGGAGTCGCCGATCACTGTCCCGCTGAAATTTGACGTTGTCGGGAAAGATAGTGTGGAAGAAAAAATCGAGGTTACATTTGACACTCTCGCGTACCCGATGGTAGGTGAGCGCGAGCTGACATATTTTATACCGCGAACAAGGTACGTGGATGGGTGGGTGTACAAACGATGACGTGCTTTTCAGACAAAATCAATCCGCGTCTGTTCAGTCCCTCACATCGGAGTTTTTCCATCGATGACATCGCGAATTAACTGCAGAACTTCAATCGGATTGAACGGTTTTTGAATAACCCCTTTGACACCCGCTTTCAACAACTCCTGCTTGAGATTCGGGTCGACAAAACCGCTCGTTAAAATGACTTTTACCTGCGGGTCGATAACGTGAAGCTGTTCGAATACTTCTTCTCCTTTGAGTTTCGGAAGCCCCATGTCGGAAAAAACAACAGCAATCTCCCTCCCGGTTCGCCGATAAATATCCATTGCTTCCTCTCCGTCCGCGGCAGGAAGAACATTATACCCTTTCGAGAGAAAAATGTTTCCCACAAGCTCCCTCAACACTTCTTCATCCTCGATCAGTAAAATTGTTTCGGTACCGCCCTGAGGATTTTCATCAATCTGCATACAACACTGCGCCGTTCACATGAAAAAAACTCTTCATCATAGCCGTTCGTCGGCATTGGTACTGCGAATATACTCGGCAGATCATTCATTGTCAAGAAGGCAGTGGTTCAGTTTGAAAAAGCATGATATGATTGAAACATGCGGCTATGTCGCATGGCTCCACAAATAATCTACGAGAAAACCCAAACGCTCGTAACGGAACCTCCCGGAATGAGAAAATTTTCTGCCTCATTGTTTTTTGAGCAGCTGCAGGATGAGCTTCATATCTGCGGGCAACTCCGAATCAAATTCCAGAAGTTGTTTTGTCGACGGATGGATAAACCCGATGGTCTTTGCATGAAGAGCCTGGCGGTTCATCACTTTGAGTAAATTATGAATTTCTTCTTTTTTCTTTTTCTCTGAACTCCCCCATGCGATACGCCGGCCGCCGTAGGTAGGGTCACCAAAGACAGGATGTCCTATGTGGTGAAGGTGAACTCTGATCTGATGTGTGCGTCCGGTACGGAGTTTCAACCGCACGAGAGAGAGGTAGTCGAATTCTTCGAGCACGTTGTACTCAGTAACCGCAGCCTTGCCTGTATCGCTCACAGCAATTTTTTTGCGATCGGATTTACTCCGCCCCAGCGCCGCCTCGATAACGCCGGATTTTTTATTCTTCCCCTCAAACCTTCCCCATACAATTGCCCAGTATTCCCGGCGAATCGTCCGCTGTGAAAATTGTTTCGCGAGGTGTGCATGAGTGACATCGTCCTTCGCAATGACCATTAATCCGGAGGTGTCTTTATCGAGTCGGTGCACAATCCCGGGGCGCGTTGTGTCGTTAACAGTTGAAAGATTGTTACAATGGTACAACAGTGCATTCACAAGCGTGCCTGAATAATTTGAATATGCGGGGTGAGTAACCATTCCAGCCGGTTTATTCACGACGAGAAGATACTGGTCTTCATACAAAATGTTTAAGGGAATATTCTCCGCGGCAACGTCTGGCGCGGGAGGTTTCGGCATTGTTATATGGATAACCTCGCCAGGCGAAATCTTGTAACTTGATTTTACGGAGTTCCCGTCAACGAGAACAAGCCCGTTCTCGATTGCCTGCTGGACCTTCGACCTGGTAGCATTCTGGACATGACGGGTAAGAAACAGATCGAGCCGTTCACGGACTTTTCCCGGCGGGACAACGATGTCAAACGACGACGTCATCAGGCATTACCACTTGCAGACCTATTGTCCTTACGGTTTGGGATGTTGTGTATCAGGATTTGAGGATGTCTGATCTTGAGGGACAATCGATGCAGGAATCATAGTTGTACCTGCATTTTGAGATGGATCATTCAGGCTGGCCGATTCCGACAGTAATGTTTCTTCCTTTTTCGACCTTCTGTGGACAAACAGCATCAGCAAGACACCGCAGGTCACAGAAGCATCCGCAATGTTAAACACGGGCCAGCGCGTGAGATGATACCCGAAAATATTGAGATTGAAAAAATCGACATCGAGAAAATCGACAACTTTGCCATAGAACAGGGGAGCTTCATCAAACAACACTCCATAACATACGCGGTCGATGAGATTTCCAATGGCGCCGCCGAGAATCATCGCAAGAGAGATTCGAAAGGCAAGGTTTTCATGTCGCGCCTTGTAGAGATACAACAGGATGCCGGCACTTGCAAATATGGAAAAGATAGAAAAGAACAGCTTTCCGCCGATATCGATACCGAACGCCATCCCCGGGTTTTCAATATACGTGATCCGGAGAAAATTTCCGATGATCGGACGGCTGCTTCCCAACTGTAACCCGGACAGAGAAATGCCCAGGACGGGAATGCTGATTCCTTTGACCATGAACTTTGTCACCTGGTCAGCGAGGACAACAAACAGACTAAGATTTAAGATACGCACGGGTTTTTTCAGTAAGGTGCGCTTATTTTCCGCGGCGCAGTTTGCACTGCAGACACTGTTGAGCATGAGGTACGGCTTCGAGTCGTTCTTTTTCAATCAGCTTACCACATTCCGAACAGCGCCCATATGTCCCTTTCTCAATGCGTACCAGAGCATCCTCGAGGTGATTCAGGAATTTGCCTTCTCGGGAAGCGAACAGAAACGTTTTCTCCCGTTCCATCGCGTCAGTACCCTGCTCCATGTGCGTTGAGTATGTGGAATTTTCGCTCGCGTATTCTCCTGTCTGGTTATCCATCATACTGTCGCGAAGGGTTTCAAGCTCTTCCAGAATTTCCTTCTTTTTTTCCAGAATAATACTCTTAAAATATTCAAGCTCCTGTCTCCCGTAGCCATTTTTGCGAATTGGAGCTTTCGAAACTTCGGGCTTTGCCATCTTCACTCTCATCGATACCGGAGGCTTTGGGCGGGAAGTCTTCTTTTTCCGGATTGCCGCCTTTGCTTTCATAAGTGCAAGCGTTTTTGCTGCAGTAGCCGACACTTTTTTTGATTTAGCCATTCCTTCCTTCTCCTTTTGAATTGAACAATAAACCTTTGTGAATCCGTTCCTCTATTAATTTTTCCCTGAAGCTGAAACTCGCTCGACGGAAATCTCGCAAGTCTCACCATTGATATCCACACTCGCTGAATATTCCCCCCGGTTTCCTGCGGCATCGAGGTCAACGGCGAGCGTTTCATTCTTAACATATTGATGCTGCAGCTGTAATGCTGATACAAGTCTATCGGAACTCTTGAACGAGATCTTAATCCGGTCTGTGACGTCAAAACCGGCGTCCTTCCGCATGTTCTGCACGCGGTTGACAAACTCACGCGCAAACCCTTCGTTGACAAGCTCCGGTGTTAACTCCGTGTCGAGCGCTACCGTCAATTCGTTGTCAGTTTCCACAATCCATCCTTTGATATCTTCATGGAGGATTTCCACATCCTCTTTTGTGACCGTTGCCTCGCTTCCGTTGAGGGGCACGTTCAGCTTGCCCGCTGTCTCTACTTCTTTAATCTCTTTCGGACCAAAATTTCTGATCGCTCCCGCGATTGCCTGGACCGACTTTCCGAACTTCGGACCGAGTGTTTTGAAATTCGGCTTCGCAGTCTTGCGAACGATTTCCGCATCATCATCGACATATTCAATCTTTTTCACGTTAATCTCGTCGAGGATAATTTGCTCCACCAGCGAAACTGCCTTGCGGTCACGTTCATTCGCAATCGGAACAATAACGCGTTTCAACGGCTGGCGCACTTTGATGTTGGATTTATTTCGAATTGCGCGGACAAGGGAAACAATACGCTGCGCTTTCTCCATCCGCTCCTCGAGGTCTGTGTCAATAGCCCGCTCATCGACTTCAGGAATCATGGCAAGATGAACAGAATCCACGGTATCCTTTTTTGTCACTGTATTGAGGTTACGAAAAAGTTCTTCCGCCAAAAACGGCGCAAAGGGAGCCATGAGTTTTGCAATTGTCGTCAGACACTCACATAAGGTCTGGTATGCTGATGCCTTGTCGTTGCTCTGGTCATTCTTTTCAATAAGCTGCGTTTTTGACCAAAACCGCCGTCTGTTCCTTCTAACATACCAATTAGATAATTGATCTATCGTGAAGTCGCTCACAGCACGTGCCGCTTTGGTGACATCATATTCCTCCATCGCTTTTTCATATTTGCACACGAGTGAATGCAGGACAGAAATGACCCAGCGGTCAATTTCCGGACGCTCATGCAAGGGGACGATTGTTCCTGAATATGTAAACCCATCGATGTTTGCATAGAGCGTGAAAAACGCGTACGTGTTCAATAACGTGCCGAGAAATTTCCTCTGAACTTCACCAAGACCTTCTTCATCAAACAATGTCGGGCGCCATGGCGGACTTGTTGCGACAAGATACCATCGGGTTGTGTCGGCACCGTACTTCTCGATAATTTTGAACGGGTCGACAGTGTTCCCTCTCGACTTCGACATCTTCTGTCCCTCTTTATCGAGAATGAGCTCATTGACGATGAGATTCTTAAATGCCGGTCTGTCAAACAAGAATGTGCTTATTGAATGGAGAGAATAAAACCATCCGCGTGTTTGGTCGATTCCCTCACAGATATAGTCTGCAGGGTGTCTTGATGTAAAGATGTCCTTGTGTTCGAAAGGATAATGCCACTGCGCAAACTGCATCGCGCCTGAATCGAACCAGACATCGATAAGTTCGGGAGTGCGTTTCATCGATCCACCGCAGGTACACGCAAATGTTACGGCATCGACGAATGGCTTGTGTAAATCAATCGGTTCCTGTAATCCTTTTCCTTCCTTCAGTTCTGCAACACTTCCCACACACTTTTGTTTGCCACATTTCTCGCAGACCCAGATTGGCAGCGGCGTTCCCCAAAAGCGGTCGCGTGAAAGGGACCAGTCCTTATTCTCCTCGAGCCAGTTGCCGAACCTCCCCTCACCGACTTCCGGAGGATACCAGTTGATGGTCTTGTTTAACTCCACCATCCGGTGTGCATATTTTGTCGTTGCGATATACCACGACTCACGCGCATAATACAGCAGAGGTGTTTTACAGCGCCAGCAGTGAGGATAACTGTGCGTGATAGTTTCTTTTTTATAGAGAAGGTGACGCTCTTTAAGATTTTTGATGATTTCAGGATCGGCATCTTTCACGAACATTCCGGCAAAGTCTGTTACTTCCGGACCGAACTCACCGCTTTTATTCACAGGGTGAATTGTCGGAAGATTATATTTTCTTGCAGTTTGATAATCGTCTTCCCCGTAGGCCGGAGCCATGTGAACGATACCGGAGCCATCTTCGGTCGTGACGAAATCAGCCTCAACCACATGCCAGCCCTTTTCTATTGCCTGATGGTAATTGAACAACCGTTCATATTCTTTTCCAACAAGCTTGGAGCCCTTATATTTTTCGGTAACAGAATACTCACCGTCAAGGACATGAACCCGGGATTCTGCCAGAATTAGTTTTTCTCCCTTTTGTTCAACTTTCACATAGTCAACATCGGGATGCACTGCGAGCGCAACATTGGAGATGAGCGTCCATGGGGTCGTTGTCCAAACCAGGAAGTATGTATTCTCTTCACCTTTGATTTTCATCTTCACATACACACTCGGGTCCTTAACATCTTCATACCCAAGCGAAACTTCATGTGAAGAAAGAGGGGTTTCACATCGCGGGCAATAAGGCTGAATCTTGTATCCTTTATAGATAAACCCTTTATCGAAATACTGTTGTAATGCCCACCAGACCGATTCGATGTAATTATTCTCGAAGGTGATGTACGGATGATTCATGTCAACCCAGTAACCCATCCGTTCGGTGAGGTTTTCCCAATCGGATTTATATTTCCAGACCGACTTTTTACATTCTTCATTGAACTTCGCGATGCCGTATTTCACAATATCATCTTTGTGTTTGAAACCGAGAGCTTTCTCGACTTCAATTTCGACAGGTAAACCATGCGTATCCCATCCCGCTTTACGGTGCACCTGATACCCCCGCATCGTTTTATAACGGCACACCAGATCTTTGAGGGCACGGCTCATAACGTGGTGAATACCGGGGCGCCCGTTTGCTGTCGGCGGACCTTCATAGAACGTAAAGCCTGGCTTTCCCTCGCGCGAGGAAACGCTCTTCTCGAAAATCTTTTGCTCTTTCCAGAACTTCAGGATTTCGAGTTCAAGCTGGGAATAGTTTACTTTATCTGTGAGCTCTTTGAACATTTATTACTTGTTTGAACCTAAGATTTCGTACGTTACATCTACCTTTACTTGTTTGTTAACGTAGTAGGGCAAGATATACGTGCGTATGGAATTTGTGGTGGACATATAGGATGGGAATGACGGCTGGTAATAGTATTTTCTTGGTTGCACATCATACATATCAACTGTAATCTGCATCGGCTTTCCAAGCGTGACCCCAAAAGATTCAGCAAGTTTTTGAGCCTTTGAGTTTGCATCCTTGACAGCAAGATCATATGCCACTGCGCGGAGGCTGTCTTCATTTGAAAACAAGAATACTGGATCGCTAATAGTCGCGGCGCCTGCCAGAATTGCCTTGTCAATGAAAATTCCTACTTTCGTAATATCGCTCAATTTTATATTTATCAACATTGTGACACTATAATAGTGATTCCAGGGTACTTTTCGATCATTATCTCTATCTTGAGGTGAGACTCCAAATCCGGAAGTCGACATTGCGGTGTCCGGTATCCCTTCCGCGTGAAAAACTTCGATAATATTTCTGACCAGTTTATTGTTTTCCTCAAGAGCATCCTTTGCTTTTTCTTTGAGAGATGTCGCCTGAATATGCAATTCTGCACGATTAGGCAACGCGGAAACGACTCCAACTCCTGTAACTGTAATACCTTTCATTTTTTCCTGCGATTGGATATCCATGACAGAGCCAACTGCCAACATCAATATAATACAGATCAATTTTGTCATCATTTTTTGCTCAAAAACGAAATCAGCCACATTACTAAACTCAAAACAATACTGATAATGATGCTTGTCGTAATCGGAATATAAACCTGAAAATTATCCTTCTTAATATTGATGTCACCGGGTAATTTCCCGAGAAAGGGAATCTTGTCGGAGAACATCAGCAACATCCCGATACCCGCGATGACACAACCAAACACCAATAGCAGCTTACCGAAGGAAGACATCATGTGTTAATTATTACAACCTTCTCACTATGTCTTTCATAATCTTCGTCAGCTTCGGCTCGGCTTTGTTCGCCACCGCAATAATCTCCTTGACGTCCACAGGTTGAAGAGTGTCGGGAAAGCACTCATCAGTGATAATCGACATGCCGAATACCTTCATCCCCATGTGGTTGGCAACAATGCTTTCGGGAACAGTAGACATCCCGACTGCATCCGCCCCGATGTTGCGGAGAAAGCGGTATTCCGCCCGTGTCTCGAGATTCGGTCCCTGGACAGCGACAAAAACACCTTGCTGAAGTTTGATCTTGAGGTCGGCAGCAACCTGTTCGGCGAGCGCAATCAAATCGTGATGATACGGCTCCGACATATCGGGAAAACGCGGGCCAAGTTCTTCATCATTTGGTCCGATAAGAGGATTATCCCCTTGCAGATTGATGTGGTCGGTGATGACCATCAGGTCGCCGCGTTTAAACTGCGGATTCATCCCACCTGCCGCATTTGAGATCAACAGCGTCTTCACTCCAAGACCGGCTTTACGAGACATGACGCGAACGGGAAATGTCACCTGCTGCATCGTGTACCCCTCGTAATAATGGAACCTCCCCTGCATGGCGACAATTTTCTTACCACCAAGTGTTCCGAAAATCAGTTTACCGTGATGCGATTCAACGGTCGACACGGGGAAATGCGGGATTTCATCATAGTCGAGGACGATCTCCTTCCTGATTTCCTTGACTAATCCTCCCAGACCGGTACCAAGAATAATGCCGATGTCCGGGCGTACTTTCGTATGCTTGCGAATGTAAGCAACTGCTTCGTTAATCTGTTCCCGGAGGTCCATCATGCATGCTGTTCCAGACTTTTCAGAATTTCCTCTATTTCTCTCCTCCGTTCTGTGACTTCATCTCTTCGCTCAACAGGATACTCTTCCTGCAATTCTTCATCCACTTCAAGTGTTTTAATCAATTCAAGTTCCGAGTTCAACAACATCTTCAACCGCGAACCGATGGAGTCTTTTTTCGCCTTGAGGATTGTAATCTGTTCTTTCAGCAGTATCAAATCGTTGCGCGCCTTGTCGAGAATCTGAGATGCCTTCAGCTCCGCTTCCTGGATAATGAGCTGAGCCTCCTTGCGCGAAACCTCGATTGCCTTGCCGGTGGTTTCCTGCGCCTGGAGAAATGTATCCTGCATGGCTCGCTCGACGGTCCGGAAATCTTTCAGCTGGGTTTCCAGCTCTACAATTTTCTGCGAGCAGCCGGCATTCTCTTTCTGCAACTCCTCGAACTGGAGAGCGAGCATCTCGAGAAACCGGCTAACTTCCATCGGGTCATATCCGCGAAGAGTTTTTTTGAACTGTTTACCGCTAATTTCGTGAGGCGATATACGCATCCAGGTATCCTTTCAATACTAATTAATTTAGTGTTGTTTTGACCGCTTGCCGAATATTGCTGTTCCCACCCGTATCAGTGTCGCGCCCTCTCCGATAGCCACCTCGAAATCGTTCGTCATGCCCATCGATAAGTGAGGAAGGTGAAAACCTTGTTTGACGGCGGCGTCACGCAACTCGCGCAGCAATCGAAACGCGGGCCTTGACCCTTCCGGGTCGGGTAAGAACGGACCTATCGTCATGAGGCCTGCGACGTTAATGTTCGGTAAGCCCGACAAACCTTTCACCGATGCTATTACTGCATCCGGCCGGAGTCCAAATTTACTTTGTTCACCAGTTGTATTCACTTCAAGCAATATATCGATCGTACGGCGGGCTTGTTCCGCCCTTTTCGAAATCTCTTTCCCCAATGCCAGTGAATCGACCGAATGGACGAGAAAAACCCAATCGGCGATGTACTTTACTTTGTTGGTCTGCAAATGGCCTATGAAATGCCATCGAATTCCCTCATCATGAAGCTCTGCTCGTTTATCGCGTAATTCCTGGACAAAATTTTCACCAATGTCGAGAATCCCGGCCTGAACCGCTCCACGCACGAATTCTGCGGAAAACGTCTTTGTCACGGCCACTAATGTTATTTCTTCGGGTTTTCTCCCTGCATGTTCACATGCTCGGGCAATGCGCTGGCGGATATTTTCAACGTTTTCACCTATCATCTCAGCGTCAAATCTTTAAATATACTTCATTTCTCATCAAAAAACAAAGAATTCATAACCTCAATTACAAATATCCTTGACTTCACCTTCAAAATTTATTTATATTACTTTATGTATTGAGAGGATGTAACGCCAATAAGTTACGAGGAGAAGATGGATATATTCGATTTTGACAATACAACCAACGAGCCGCAGGAAGAAGGGGAGCAGAAAGAGAATCTTGAAGACGAAATCAAGCAGCTAAGAGATCGTCTCAAGAACAGCAGCGGCAGTTCCACAAATATTGAGGTGCTCGAAGAAATTGTAAATTACTATTTCGAGAATGAAAAATACCGCGAGGCACTTCATTTCATCGATGTATTACTGGAATATGTCCCATTCAGTGCTGAGATGTGGCAACGAAAAGGAGTCATCCTCAACAACCTTCAGCGGCATGAGGAAGCATTAGACTGTTTTCTCAAAGCCCTCAACCTCAACCCAGTCGATTCAGAGCTTATTACCAGCTGTGGAATAACACTCGATTATCTGGGAAGATATGACGAAGCCCTCGCGCACTTCGACCGTGTGCTGGAGATCGATTCCGGCAATGAGGAAGCACTTTTCAGCAAAGCGATCACGTACGAAAAAATGGACCGCTTCGAAGATTCGATTAAAATATTTCAATTTATCACCGGCGGAAACCCCAATCATAGAGACGCGTGGTATGAAATGGGGTATTGTTACGACTGTCTGAATAAAATTGAAGATGCGATCCAGTGCTACGACAAACATATCGAGCTCGACCCCTTCAACCACAATGCCTGGTACAACAGGGGAATAGCATTCAACCGTCTGGGACAACACGGCAAATCTGTTGAGAGTTATGAAATGGCTCTTGCCATCAAGGAAGATTTCTCCGCGGCGTGGTACAACAAAGGAAACGCACTCGCGAATATGGGTCGACTTCATGACGCGATCGAATGCTATAAACAGACACTTCGTTTCGACCAAAAAGACGTTCCTTCATGGCACAACATGGGAAACGCATATGAAGAACTCGGCATGTACAAAGAAGCAATCAAATGTTTCACTCAGGCAGTAAAATACGACCCGAAACATTATGAATCTTTCTTTGGAAGAGGAAGCTGCTACGACTGTCAATCGCAGCATCAGAAAGCATACAACGACTACAATAAGGCGCTCGCCCTTTGCAAGAATTATCCCGAACTGTGGTACGCAAAAGCAGACGCCGCCTACAATCTCGGCAAGTGGCGTGAAGCTCTCATCAGTTATAAGATGGTTGTCCGTTTTGACCCGGCTAATGTCGAAGCGTGGTATGACCTTGGAGAAACGCTTCTCGAGTATGGCTATTTCAAGGAATCGCTGAAAGCCTTCAACAAATGTATTGAGCTTCAATCCAAGTGGGCCGACCCATATTATTGCCGCGCGAAAGTATTGTTCCTCATGCGCAAGACATTCGACGCGCTGGAATCACTCAAAACATCTTTCCAGCTTGACCCGGAAAAGAAAAAAATGTTCGAAAAAGAATTTCCCGGCGTCCGATCCATCAGGGAATTTACCGCGCTGTTGGAAAAGTAATATCCTTTTACTACATTCAGGGAGGGCACGGATTTCTGTTTTGCCCTCTGTTGTTATGACCCCTGAGCTCGAATCAAAATATTTTCACCTCCGGACCATTATCCGGAACCTTGGAACTCTTATCATCGGCTATTCGGGCGGCGTCGACAGCACCCTTCTCCTGAAAGTCGCAACCGATGTGCTCGGTGATGACGCCCTCGCGGTTATTGGAAAATCCGAAACATATCCTACCCGTGAATATGAAGATGCGCTCCACATCGCACAATTGATCGGCGCTCGTTTTGAGGAAATCCGAACCGAAGAGACCGACAATCTTAAATTCCGTGAAAACCCTTCAGACCGATGTTATTTCTGCAAGACGGAATTGTTCTCGAAACTTCACGGGATTGCTAAAGAACGAAACATTGCATGGGTAGCTGACGGGACGATAACAGATGACCTCGGGGATTTTCGGCCGGGGATGAGGGCAAAACAGGAACAGAATGTCCGTTCGCCGCTCCTCGAAGCAGGCTTAAACAAGAACGAAGTCAGAGAAATTTCCAAACACCTGGGTTTACCAACCTGGAATAAGGGTTCGTTTGCCTGTCTCTCATCCCGTTTTCCATATGGATTCGGCATTACTAAAGAGGCGCTTATGAAAATCGATACCGCTGAAACACTCTTCCGCGATCTGGGATTCCGCTCTTTCCGCGTCCGCCATCATGATGATAAAACTGCTCGCATCGAAGTAGGGAAAGAAGAGCTCCATCGCCTGCTCGACGATGAATTGAGGGAAAGAATTGTGAGCCACCTGAAACAATTGGGTTTCACATATGTTACTCTCGATTTGCAGGGTTACCGCACTGGCTCGATGAACGAGGCGCTTTCTCCCGCAACCGGGGGAAATATCGATGTTGCAGGAAGTTCGGTAAATTAAACTAATTTCAGACCGAATCGTCTATATCTGAAAGGCTTTTTTCATCCAAAAAAGGCACTTAACGGTCACAAGCGTTGTTGTAGCTTGTAAGCCGAATGCTTTTGCAATCGCAACCCTTCATCCAGTCGACAACTTATGGAGCTGAAAGAATGAAACTGTGTACTGCCCTAGTGGCAACTCTCCTCATTATTTCCGGAACAGGATTCGCACAGGAAACAACGTTCGGAAAAAACAAAGTCCAATACACTGACTTTGAATGGTACTTCATTCAGTCGAATCATTTTGACGTTTATTTTTCCCAAGGCGGAGAGTATCTGGCAGATTTTGCTGCGGACATTGCCGAATCCTCATACACTGAAATCAGCAGGTCGTTCCGTTATCAAATAACCAACCGTGTTGCCATTATCGTTTATAATTCTCATAATGACTTTCAGCAGACTAATGTCGTTAATTCTTATCTCGAAGAAGGAATCGGCGGGGTAACGGAATTATTTAAGAACAGAGTCATCCTTCCCTTTGAAGGGGATTATAGTAAATTCCGGCATGTGATCCACCATGAGCTCGTCCATGCGGTGATCAACGATATGTTTTACGGAGGATCAATTCAATCAATTATCTCCAACAATATTACACTGCAGCTGCCGCTCTGGTTTAACGAAGGTTTGGCTGAATACGAAGCCCTGAAATGGGAAACGAATTCCGATATGTTTTTACGCGATGCAACCATCCACGAATACCTTCCCCCCATCGAATTTCTTGAAGGATACTACGCCTACCGCGGCGGACAATCCGTCTGGAATTACATCGCAACGAAGTACGGCGATCAGAAAATCGCCGAGATCCTCACACGTATCAAAGGAACACACAGCGTCGAGCAGGGATTTCGCACTGCGATAGGATTGAGTATTGAAGAACTTTCGGAGAGATGGCAGAAAGAACAAAAAGTCTTGTACTGGCCTGATATTGCGAAACGGGAAGACCCCGCAGATTATGCTCATAAACTCACAGACCATACAAAGGACGGTAGCTTTTACAACACCAGCCCGTCGATCTCGCCCCAGGGTGACAGAATCGCATTTATCTCAAACCGCGACGATTATTTCGATGTCTTTATTATGAATGCGCTCGACGGGTCAATTCAAAAGAAACTCGTCAACGGACAGCGGACAGCGGACTTCGAAGAACTACACTTGCTGACGCCCGGAATGGCGTGGTCCCCCGATGGCAAGCGCCTCGCCCTTGCGGCAAAAAGCGGTGACCAGGATGCCATTATTGTCATTGATGTTAATTCAGGCAAAGAACAGAAATTCGAATTCGGGTTCGACGGAATTTTTTCAATCGATTGGTATCCTGTCATGCACGACTCAGTCCACCACGAGGGAGTTCTTGCATTCGTGGGAAACAAGAAGGAACGGTCGGATATTTACACGTATGACCTTGATACCAAACAACTCACAAATCTTACAAACGACATTTTCAGTGATGCAGACCCCGCATGGTCGCCGGACGGGAAAAAGATTTACTTTTCGTCAGACCGAACAAGTAACATTGACCCCGCATTGATACCAGGCGGATTCAAAATTCAGACGTATGATTATCACCAGCTTGACCTTTATTGTGTGGATGTTGCCTCACGCCGTATTACGCGCATTACCGATTTGCCGAATAGTAACGAAACGTCGCCAACACCGGCACCGGACGGCAAACAGCTTCTTTTCATTTCCGATATGAACGGAATCAACAATATTTATGTCAAGAATTTAGACAGCGGAACGGTACGACCGTTAACGAATTCATTGAACGGCGTCTATCAGCTCTCCCTCTCGCAGGACGGCAACAAACTGGCGTTCTCATCCCTCACTAATGCGGGATTCGATCTCTTCCTCATGAGAACTCCTCTCGAACGAAATCTGAAAACGACAGAACTAGAACCAACTGAATACATCAAACGTCAGCTTGCGAAGCATAAGCCCGTGGAACCTGTTGCGCCCTCAAAGGACAGCGTGAATGCCTCTGAAGATATTGTGATTAAGAAAGATGAGCAGGATTCAACGAATCTCTATGGAAATGACGTGAAAATCGATCTCCGTAATTATGTGTTTAACGATGCGTTTTCCGGCCGCGAAGAGAAAAAAAACGACTCAACAAAACTTGTCGCCGTCAGAAACAACCTGGATGAAAAAGGAAATTATAAAGTCAACAAATACAAGTTGAATTTTTCACCTGACATTATTTACGGGAATGCGGGATACAACACCTACTGGGGTGTTCAGGGCTCGACCGTGATGGCATTCAGCGATATGCTTGGTAATCATCAGATTTACCTTCTCACGAACCTGCAGTTCGACCTGAAGAATAGTGATTACGCAATCGCTTACCTTTATCTCCCCAGGCGCATTGATTACGGCATCCAGGCATTCCATCAGGCTCGTTTTCTGCTTGTCGATAATGGAACACCCGGTGGGGTGGAGTACCGGTTCCGTAATTACGGCATCACCGGTCTTGCTTCACTGCCATTGAATAAATTCAACAGGTATGAGTTCAGCCTTTCATGGTTCAATATCAGCCGGGAAAATCTGGACTCGGCATTTCTTCCGGTCCAGAGGCGCAGCCTCATTGTGCCGTCTCTGAGTTATATTCACGACACGAGTCTGTGGGGACTTATTGCTCCCGTCAACGGAGACCGGTATAACATAACTCTTTCTGCAAGCCCTAAAATCGGAGGAGATGCATTAGGTTTTTATACTATTACCGGAGATTATCGGACATATTTTAAACTGTGGCGGAATTATACTTTTGCGCTTCGCTTTGCCGGAGGCGGCAGTTTCGGTGAAAACCCGCAGCGATTCGTTGTCGGAGGGGTTGACAATTGGGTCAACCGGCAATTTGAAAACAATCGCATCCCTATCGACAGTGCCGAAGACTTTGTGTTCCTTACTTCCGGCATACCATTACGAGGGTATAATTATAACGCAAGAATAGGAACAAAGTACGGTTTAATGAATGCAGAATTTCGTTTTCCATTTTTCGGATATTTTGCCGCAGGACCACTGCCGGTATTCTTCCAGAGTCTCAACGGGGTGTTGTTTCTTGACATGGGCGGTGCGTGGACGCACAGGACCGACTTTAAAGGAATTGATAGGGATCAGGACGGAAACGTGTATATGAAAGACCTTCTTACCGGTACGGGTTATGGAGTGAGAATGATCTTCCTCGGTTTCCTCCTGAAAATGGATGTCGCATGGTCGTTTAACCTGAAAGAATTCTCCTCACCCAAATATTACTTCTCCCTTGGTGCAGATATTTAGACAGTCAATGAGATAAAAAAGGCATCCCGGTTTCCCGGGATGCCTGAGTGTTGTTGCGATTCAGAAAAGAATCTACTTTCCCTCCGGCTTCATTGCATCATCAGCCTTCTTCGGGGCTTTCTTCGATTTCATTGCATGTTTTGCATGCTTTGAACTTTTCTTTGTGCTCTTGGGGTTCATACTTTTTGCAGGAGTAACCTCTTTCTTTTCCGTTGCTGCTTCCGGCTTGACTGCCGGAGCTGCTGTCGTATCCTGCTTTGCCATCGTTGAACCTTCCTGTTTCACCAACGTGGGTGTCCCTGCGGGTGATGCTGTACGCGTACCTGCAACAGCCGCGATGGTGAGCACACATGTCGTCGCAAGAACAATCGCAAGCGACAAAAGTGATTTCTTCATTGTTTTCTCCTTTGAATAATTATGATAGATTGAGTTATACTGTTTGCAGTATCTATTCTAATATACGAAGTGAGGATTAAGGGATGCTTAAACCGAAATTAAGATTTTTTAACTGAATGGTTAGAAATATTAGATTGGCAAATAAACAGTGAACGTGCTCCCTTTTCCAACTTCACTTTCTACTTCAATATGCCCCCGGTGGAGTTCGGCAATCCACTTGGCTATGGAAAGCCCGAGGCCGTTGCCTCCGAGCTCCCTGGACCGTGCCTTGTCGACCCGGTAAAACCGGTCAAAAATCTTCGACTGATCATCCTTCGAAATACCGATGCCGTTATCCCTGACAGTCACCTTTGCGCTACCATTTTGTCGCTCCAGCGACAACCATACTCTTCCATGTTCGGGCGTGTACTTTATCGCGTTGTCGAGCAGGTTCAGGAATAATTGGCGCAGCCGCAACTGGTCTCCCATGATGGAAACATGATCATTACACCCGAGCTCTATCGAGACCTCCTTCTTTGACCCCAGGAATTCACCATCCTGGTATAATTCGGAAAGGATTTCATTCAAATGAATTTCTTCTAACTTCAAATGATGAGGGTCGGCATCGCCGCGAGACAATGTGAGAAGATTTTCAATAATAGATGAAAGGCGTAGGATTTCTTCCAGATTGCTCGCGAGAACACGCCGGTATTCTTCCCCCTCTTTCGGACTGCGTAGCGCAAGCTCGACTTCTCCGCGCATAATCGTCAGTGGCGTCCGAAGTTCATGCGAAGCATCGGTAGAGAATTGTTTGATCTGCTCGAACGAATCCCGTAGCCGGACAATCATGTCGTTGAACGTCGAGATGAGGCGGCCGATCTCGTCATCAACCTCCCTTCGCGGAATATGGCGGTCCAAATTATTCGCGGTAATCTGACGGGCAGTCTGGGTCACCTGGTCGACAGGCTTCAAAGACTTATTGGCAAGGAACCACCCTCCGCCCACCGAGACGGCGAGAGCAATAGGAATGAGAACAAGAAAAATTGAAAACAAGTTATCGAGAACGTCGCCCAGCTCAGCAAGCGGATAGGCGACATAGATGTGGAGGTTCTTTGTCGCCGTGGCTGCGACGCGCAAGTCGTTGCCTTTCCCGTTCGGGACTGTAAAGATCTTGAGTGTATCCAGAGGGACATTTGCAACCATCAGGCTCTCTCCCCCTACGCTATATGACCGAAAAATAATTGACCCCTTCTTGTCGGTCACATCAATGAGAGTTTTCTTCGGATTCAATAAAGCGTGTTCATATATCTGATTCCAAATTTCATCATCGGCGTCATTCAGCTCGGTATCATCCTCGGACGCTTGTATCTCCTCAGGGGCAGGCTCGACGGGCGCGGGTTTTTTCGGCGTGAATTTTTTACTCGGTTTCACTTTGCTTGCTTTCGGTTCCAGAAAACTCTTCACCCACTTTACTTCATTCCGGAGAGAGCGGTCAAGGTTTTCCGATAGCCGTTCGATGGAATACGCGTATGCAATAACGCCGAATGCAACAAGGGTACTCAGAAGAATGAACGCATACCAGAGCGTTAGTTTCGTCCGGATCGATTTGAGTACCCCGAGCATCTCACTCATCCCTCATAACATATCCAACACCTCTGACAGTGTGAAGGAGTTTCTTATCGAACCCATCGTCTACTTTACTGCGGAGATGATTGATGTATACATCGATAACATTCGTCCCCGTGTCGAAGTTGTAGTTCCAGATATGTTCTGAAATCGTTGTTCGTGTCAGCACACGGTTCTTATTCCGCATAAAATATTCAAGAAGTGCGTATTCTTTTGCGGTCAGTTCAATGAGTTTTTCCCCGCGTGTCGCTTTGTGTGTGACAAGGTCGAGCTGCAGGTCGGCAATCTTGATAACGGTCGATTTTTCAGCTGCTCCCCGACGAAGCAACAACCGGACTCGCGCGAGTAATTCCGCAAACGCAAAGGGTTTGGTTAGATAGTCGTCGGCTCCGCTGTCCAATCCTTCCACTTTATCTTCAGTCGAGCTTTTTGCAGTGAGCATCAGGATGGGAGTCTGTATCCGTTTCGAGCGGAGCTCCTTCAGCACTGTTACTCCGTTTTTCTTGGGAATAAGAATATCGAGAATAATTAAATCGTACTCCTCCGTCGAGGCGATGAGCTCACCCTTCTCACCGTCGTAGGCAACGTCCACGACATAACGTTCCTCTTCCAATCCCTGCTTCAGGAACTGGGCAACTTTTTTCTCATCTTCAATTACTAAAATGCGCATTGGTGAGCCCTAGATTTGACCCTCAATATAGGAAATTGTTTAAGAATGATAATTAATTCAAAATTAAAAGTTTTTAACGGGATTTCCAAGTCCCTCTTGCCGTAAGTAACAGCTCGATTGCACTCACCTCATAAGCGAATGAATCCCCGAAGTCGAAGCGTGCATTCAGCAAAAATGGGCAGTTACCCAGACTTCACAGAACTTGAAATGCGTCAATAAAATGGCTATCTTTTGGTGTCAAAATTTCGTTTCAGAAATCGAAAAACATTTTTTGGGAAATTTACTGGCATAGAGCAGTGAATATCGACGGTAAAAAAAATATCCTTGTGGTCGGCGATAAGGTGCTCATCCTGCCGGATTCCGACAAGGACCGCACAGAGCAGGCCTGTACCAGCCACCGAGTGTGAAGGAAAAAGAAAAAGTCCAAAGCGGTTATATCGTAAGGGTCGGACCGGGATATCCTGTTCCCAATCCAAGTTTCATCGACCAGGAACCTTGGACGACCACCCCAAAAGACCCTGTAAAATACATTCCTCTGCAGGCAGAAGAGGGAGACTACGCCCTTTTCCTGCGGGATCAATCGATTGAAATCGAATTTGAATCAAGAAAATACCTGATTGTTCCCCAAACCGCCATTTTGCTTCTAATCCGGAAAGAAATGTTTGACAAGCTCCAGGATTAGTAATTTCACCCACCCTTTTTTCCTCCTCGGTATTGACAATAACAATTGAACAATTTATATTGAACGAGTTTATAACTCGGGATTATTTCCCACTGCACTATTCACCTATCTAACTTATCAAGGAGTAATATATGCGAATGTATTTGTTCGTTCTTGTCGCGCTGACAACGGGAATAATAAGCTTAGCCTGGTTCCGCCCATCCCCTCCTCAGACCAAGAAAGTAAATGCAAAATCGAAGATGAGTCAGGTCGCTCGAGGCAAATACCTTGTCACGCTCGGTCAGTGTGGCGACTGCCACTCGCCAAAAATCTTTACTCCAAAGGGACCAATAGAGGATACCACCAGATTACTCTCCGGTCATCCGGCAAATCAACAACTTCCTGAAGTCCCCAAAGGCCTCATCGGCCCTCAAGGCTGGGGAGCTGTTGGTTCAAATGACTTCACAGCATGGTCTGGTCCTTGGGGAACAAGCTTTACGCGCAATCTTACTCCGGACACCGCAACGGGAATTGGAAGCTGGACTGAAGACGTCTTCATCAAAGCTATCCGCACAGGTAAGGATATGGGAGAAGGCAGGGACCTCCTACCACCAATGCCGTGGTGGAATACCCGACAAGCAACCGATGAGGATCTGAAAGCAATGTTTGCGTATCTCAAATCACTGCCCCCGATTGAAAATGCAGTGCCGGATCCGATATCTCCCACCGGTGAACGTGTTCCGACGATGACAAAACCAAAATAACAAGTTGTTTTTCTATAGAGGCAGGAATATTGTCATCATGTTTGAGAGATCGTCATCCGGGTGGATATTTTTTTTGGTTTTGCTAGGATTCTCTTTTGAGAACCTTGTAGCGCAATCAACCTACAAAGAAATCGACGTACGGAATGGCGGGACTATTTGCGGTACTGTTCGCCTAAAGGGAGAATGCCCGAAAATTGCCAGCATGCAAACAACGAAAGATCCAAAATATTGCGGCAAGGAGAAAAATTCTCCCCGACTAATTGTAAGCAAACTTAACGGCGTGAAAAACAGTATTGTTTGCTTGGAACACATCGCAGAAGGGAAAAAATTCAGTCTCAGCAACCAGTTATTATGTATCAACCAGCAGCATTGCGAGTATAGTCCACATATTACTATTCTTCCATTCAAACAAAATCTTGAAATTGTAAACAACGACCCTATTCTTCACAACGTCCATGCTTATAGCGCGGCAACCACATCGCGCAGCATGTTCAACATCGCACAACCGATCAAGGGTCAGAGGACAACTGTCAAGCAGAATCAATTGAATACCCCCGGGCTGATGACAGCAACATGCGACGCGGGTCATCCATGGATGAGCGCATATATCATGGTCGTCGAACACCCTTATTTTTCGATTACGGATGCGGATGGAAAATTTTCGATGGATAACATCCCGCCCGGAAATTATACGGTAAAAATGTGGCACGAAGGTGTATCAGTTGCAGATAAAGAGATT
The DNA here is from genome assembly GCA_964484465.1 of uncultured Chlorobiaceae bacterium. Classification (GTDB taxonomy): domain Bacteria; phylum Bacteroidota; class Ignavibacteria; order UBA10030; family SZUA-254; genus CAZAFL01. The sequence goes on along the minus strand of CAZAFL010000015.1, from coordinate 29,979 downwards.
GAGAACGGTAAAGTAAAAAAATATTTCTTCGAGGAACCTTACGAAATAACGAAAGAAGTCACTGTTCCCGCGAACGGAAACGTCACTGTCGATTTTGACCTTACTCTTCGCTGAGTTTCACTCCATAATAAAATGCGATGACGAAAAAGCGTGCTCTTGAAGGGGAAGTTTTTTACCCTTCGAAAACGGTGAGCGCCCAGGCTCGGCTGAAGAACTGGGACGAGCTTGCCGGTTCGGCGTCGAAGGATCTTGAACGATTCTGGGAACAGGAAGCTGAGGAACTCGAGTGGTATCGCCCCTGGGAACGTGTTCTGGATGAAAGCAAGAAACCATTTTTCAAATGGTTTGTCGGCGCCCAAACAAATATTGTCCAGAACGCATTAGACCGACACCAAAAAACATACCGCAAGAATAAACTCGCTCTTATCTGGGTAGGCGAACAGGGCGACGTCCGCACATATTCCTACTTTGCCCTCAACCGGGAAGTATGTCAGTTCGCAAACGTACTAAGAGCTATGGGTATCCGAAAGGGAGACCGGGTAACCATCTATATGCCCCGCATCCCGGAAATCGTCATAGCAATGTTATCGTGTGCAAAGATTGGTGCAATTCACTCGGTGGTGTATGGTGGCTTCAGCACTGACGCCCTTCAGGGACGAATCGAGGATTCACAATCCCGGTTGGTGATTACTGCCGATGGGGGCTGGATGAACGGAAAAATTGTTGAATTAAAAAAAACAGTCGACGAAGCATTAAAACGCTGCCCATCGGTCGAAACTGTTATTATCATTCAACGGACTTCACAGCCTGTCCGGATGGAACCTTCGAGGGATTACTGGTATCACGACCTCATTAAACTTCCGATCGCAAATGGGGTTTGTGCGACAGAAGTGCTCGATGCAGAAGACCCTCTCTACATCCTTTATACTTCGGGAACAACCGGTAAACCAAAAGCGATTGTTCATACTCACGGCGGGTATATGGTGGGGGTCTATTCAACACTAAAATATGTCTTCGATTTAACCGATCAGGACCGATGGTGGTGTGCAGCTGACCCCGGCTGGGTAACCGGGCATTCGTATATCGTATACGGACCGTTATTACTCGGGACGACATCCTTTATATACGAAGGAGCGCCGACCTATCCATATCCTGACCGATGGTGGTTTCTGATTGAAAAATATGGAATCAACGTATTCTATACAGCACCAACCGCCATTCGCGGGCTCATGCGTTTTGGAGAATCATGGCCCAATCGCCATGACCTATCCACCCTCCGTTTGCTCGGGTCTGTCGGGGAACCCATCAACCCCGAAGCATGGAAGTGGTATTATCGTGTCATCGGCAAGGAGCGGTGCCCCATCATGGACACATGGTGGCAAACCGAAACGGGAATGTTTATGATTACTCCAACACCGGTTGTTCCTCTGAAACCCGGTTCCGGTACACGCCCCTTCTTTGGACAAGAGGCGGAGATACTGGATGAAAACGGTGACTCCGTGCCGGACGGTGAGGAAGGGAACCTGGTCCTCAAGCGCCCCTGGCCCGGAATGTTTCGTACCATCTATAATGACCCGGATAGATATGTAAATCAATACTGGAGTAAATATCCGGGCAAATATTTGACAGGTGATTCGGCAAAGCGTGACAAAGACGGATATTTCTGGATCATTGGCAGGGTTGATGACGTCATCAAGGTTTCGGGCTACCGGTTAGGAACTGCTGAGATTGAGAGTGCACTTGTCGCACATCCAGCAGTCGCCGAAGCCGCTGCAATCGGTCTGCCGCATGAAATCAAAGGTTCGGCAATTCACGTGTATTGTATCCTCAAAGCAGACGCCAAACCATCCGATCAGCTTGCAGAAGAATTGCGTCAGCATGTCGCGAAGCATATCGGACCGATTGCAAAACCGGAACGGGTAACTTTCGTCGATAAGCTCCCAAAAACCCGCTCGGGCAAAATCATGCGCCGTGTGCTGAAAGCAAGGGCGCAGGGATTGTCCGAGGGTGATATTTCTACATTGGAAGAATAATGCGACAAGATCAAAAATATTTAATTTGATTCGAATTCATCATTGATGTTTGTATAATAATTCACTATCGTATTGCAAACCAGTACAACGGATTTTATTTTCCCATAATTCGAAAGGAGTAGAGTTATGACGGTTAGAAAAATGAAATCTGCCCCGATCGCGCGAAAAGCATCGATGGTTCATAAGGCGACTGAAATCCGAACAAAAACCATCAAACAGAAAATTCTCATTCCTGCCAGACCGGTTGAAATATACGATGCCTTTCTCGACGAGCACAAACATTCTACGTTTACCGGCGCGAAAGCGACTTGCGACCGCCGGGTCGGCGGGAAATTCACAGCGTGGGACGGATACATTCTCGGAAAAAACGTGAAGCTGGAAAATGGACGCAAAATCATTCAGGAATGGAAAACCACTGAATGGCCGAGGGGTTATAAGGCTTCAATACTGGAATTCACCTTTACGCCGAAAAAAAGGGGTACTGAAATTTCATTAAAGCAGGTGAATGTACCGGCAATCCAGGCGGAAAATTACAAACGGGGATGGGTCGATTATTATTGGACCCCGCTGAAAAAATACTTTGAAAAAAATAAAGGGTGATACGAAAACCTCATTTACTCCGGAATAATCCATTCACTGCAACCGATTACTCCGGAACTCTTAATTGAGTTGGTATCGATCTCCAGTAGTAGAGCTTACCAACCACCCATAACGCCACACTTACGAACAACCCCGGATACATCGGCTCAATACCGAGAGGGTAGCCCGTTGTTGCGCCTTGGACAGTTCCTTCAATCCACCATGTCAAAGAAGTCACCCAACCAAACAGCATCGCTGAAAAAGCAAAACCCGAGGTAATCCTCATCGGTTCGAAGTAACTTGCCATAAGCGGAACAAGCAATCCCGGAATGATAACCGTTCCTAGTGTATACCACATTGTCACAACACTCGGAATACCAAGTGCGATGACAATCGAAATACAAAACGAACATATGAAGCCCACCCTGGTGTAACGGGTTACAACCGTCGACTGCTCATCGTTCAACGCGGTACCGAGAATCTCACCGGATTTCAGTCGGAACCTCAGCACGATATCCCTTCCCAATGTTTGAGCGGACACGAATGCAAGTGTATTCAGCGTCGACATAATCGTCGCCAACATCCCCACATAAAATAGTCCCTTTGCAACCGGAGGGAGAATAGTCTCGGCAAGCATTGGGTACGCCATCATAGGCTCTGTCAAATGAGGAAGAGCGGCACGCGCGTACAGTCCGGCTGTCGCCGTCATAAAATCAAACAGGAACCAGAAAATAATTGAATACAAAATTCCCTTCTGTGCCACCTCCCCGCTTTTCGCAGCATAACATCTCTGGTGAAATGCAGGGTCGACGAGCGTCCAGAGTGCGATAAAAAACCACACAAGAATGTACTGAATTGAATTTCCCCCATGCCAGGTTAAATGGAGTGGAGGAAGATTCGATTGCAGAAAGAGGAGCCCCCCGTACCTGTGGAGACAAAACGGAAGGATGACTGCAAACCCGAGGAACATCAGGAAAAATTCAAGGATATCCGTTTCAACGTCTGACCGAAACCCGCCAAAGTATAAGTATGACACCGCAACAACCGTCGTAACAAGAAGACTTACAAGCAAATTCCATCCAAACAGCATTTGGATAAACACGCTGAGCATGAGGATGTATGGCGCGGGAGTCATCAGCACAAACGTGAGCACCGAGCCAAGGAGGGCGGTTTTCCTGTCATACGCCGACTCCAGCTTATCGGGAATGGAAAATAAATTTGTTGCGCGGATTTTCTTTGCGAGCACAAAAGCAAAAACCCCCGCAAAAATATAATATGGAATTCCCTGAACAACCCAATTTGAAATACCGTACCGGTAGGAAAACTCACCAACTCCGAGTATGCCGCCATACCATGTCGACACAAGCGTCATCACAAAAACAGGGAGCGTAAGTGAACGACCGGCGAGGAGAAAATCCTCTTCGGCTACGGATGTCTTTCTTGCCGAGCGGTATCCAACATACACAACCGCCAGAAAGTACATTCCGACGACAATCATGTCGGAAATTGCAAGATGAATCATTTCGCCAGAGGCGCCTGTTGTGATATGCTACGCATCGAACCGTTAGGATTTCGAATGAAACCGGTACAAAAGCAATGTTCCTTTTTTGTAACTGATACTGACATATCTCCCAATAGCGACATTACTGATTCCCTCACGCACACCGAGCTCAAGCACTGCATCCCGTAAAGGATAATAAAGATTTCTGGTAGTTACACCCGTACACCGTTCAAGCGGGATCAATGAGATTGTCTCACCACGGGTTGCTTTTATGCGTACCGAATCACGGATGAGCATAGCTATACCCTCCCGGTCGTACAATTTTATTTCGATTCTATCCTTAAATCTCTTGAAGCATCCTAAACTGCCTGTTGTATGGTCGATTCGGCTCCCGACTGCACCGACGATCGATACGGATGTACATTTCTTTCGGATACAAAACAAGATTGCTTTCTCAAGGTCGGTGCTTTCCTGGCTTTCAATTACCATGAGAGGGATCTGCTTGAAAAATTTTCTCGTCGCCCGCGATACCGAGTCAATATCACCAAGGATAATATCCGGTGCGATGTTCATCCTGCATGCAGCGTTCGCTCCCCCATCCGCGCACACAATAATATCTGCAGAGGAAGCAAGTCGTTTCACCAGCCGCTGAGAAGGAACATCACCGTTAGCAATCAGCAAGGCAATCATTATCTAAAATATCGTGGTTATACCGATGTAATAGTTCCGTTCAGCGGCAGGGAAAAACGCACTCCCCTCGCCGCTTGCAAGATAGAGTCTATTGAAGAGATTTGTCACTTTACCTGTCAGACGGAGTGTAGCAGATGGTACGAATTGCGGAATCTGCCATGAAGCGTCGAGGTCGAATACGGTAAACGCATCGACGATATTCCGGGTGTCGTCTAAATTATCCGTGTGAAATGGTCCGACATATTTTACGAGGCCTGATACCGACCAGGCATTCAAACCATAAGTCAGCCGGACATTTGCAAGCACGTCCGGAAACCCGGCCACCGGATTTCCCTCGAGTGACCGGTATACGGAATCCTGAACATCAAAAAATTTATCGCTGATAATTCGGTTCCACGACAACGTTGCATTTCCGCTGATTTCTACGTCATCCGTCAATCGGAATGAACCTTCACATTCCAGACCTGCATGACGGGTATGCTCGGCATTGATCAGAACAGATGCACCGAAAATATCGATCTTGCCGCTTTTGACCAGTTCATCATGAAACTCCATCAGGTAAACATTGCCTGAAACTGAACCTCGTTCGAATATGTATTTGCCACCCAGTTCTGTGTCGAGGAGATGTTCCGGATGAACGAGCGGTTTGTCATACAGATATATCTGGCTTCCCCCGCCAGATGAGACCGACTCAAACTGTGGTGTCGCACCATCCCAGGCGCTTTCTCCTTCGTATAAGTTTGTCAACCGCGGCTCTCGCGAGGTATATGCAAGAGAAGCATACGCATTCCATTGGGAAGAAAGGTTCTTATTGACACCGATGCGTGGGTTAACAAACACATATGAAACATCGAAATCGTTATGCAGAAATTTTTCATTGTGGATACCGTAACGGTCATATGCGACCTGAAGGTCGGCTAATAATGTAGTGGCATCGTCAAGGTGAAACACCTCGTTGCCGTACAGCGAGCCCATATCCTTTTCACCGTTATACTCATAAAAATGAAAATCAGGATTATATGCCGATGATGGATACTCCGATGCAAAAGGAATCGAACCCCAATGAACCGAACGATGGAAGCGAAGCTCCCCTCCGAACGTGAACTCACCCTGCGGATGATGCCACGTAAGCCGCGGCAACCAGCCCCATTGTTTGTTCCCGACAAATCCCCTGAGAAGCAGGGAAGGAAATTTTACGCTGCCGAATGTGGAATCATACCCTACAATGCTATGAAACCATGATGTGGCGACCGGATCCGACCAGACCCAGTCTCCGTCATAGTCGTAGTAACCTTCCCCCTGAATGTAAAATGCCGTGTTATGCAATGAAAGTTGGGAAGAAAGCTTCCAGTCATGAATGAGTTCATAATGTGGTTGTGAAAACTCTTCAACGGTTTGCAGTTTTTGAACGGTTGCATAACCTACATGTGTTCCAGTGGAATCAAATTCCCAGTAACTGTAGTTCGACCGGCGCAATGTAAGGTCGTTATTATAGTATTTTGGCAATCCGACGTAAGAGAGCGCATCGTGTACTGGCCCGCCGTACACATGCACCCTCGTTGTCATCCCTTCATCAAATCTTTCAACGCCGAAGAAGTAGCTGCCGAGGTCTGTCCATGAGCTCAGGCGGTAGCCATCGCTCATAATTTTCGACAAATGTCCATAAATTTCATACCTGCTTTCGATAAAGCCGGATGAAAATGCGAGAGAATATTTTCGCGTATTGAGCACGGTAGTATTGTCCGCACCAAACTGCTGAAACCCGAAACCAGAAGAAGCAATAACTTGCGGCTTAAGATTTACAGGAGTCGTTACGATATTGATCGACCCTCCCACGGCTGGAGGACCGTACATTGAATTACCGGCACCACGTTGGACCTGAATATTCTGCGTATAGGCAAAAAGGTCCGGCATATCGATCCAATAGACCTGGTGGTCCTCAGGGTCATTCTGCGGCACTCCGTTGACCATAATCGACAGACGCCGCTGGTCAAACCCTCGCAGGTTGATATAACTGTATCCGATACCATTCCCATTTTCTGAATAGAATGTTATTGATGGCAGCTCGGAAAGAATGACTGGTGCATCCTGAAGCGTATACCGACGCTGGAGTTCCTTTTGATTGAGGCTGGAAAACGTAACAGGTGTTTCCCGTTCCTTTGCCTGCGCGGCTGTCACGAGAACCGGTGGCAAATTATACAGGGTATCGCTACCGTCCTGTTGCTGAGCAACTACGGGCATCATTCCAAACACGATTGCAGGCAACAACCAATATGTTCTCATTGGATTTGATCCTTCTAAAAAATACAACGCCGTTTCCCTGATCCATTAAATCAGAAAAACGGCGTTAAAGAAACCCTCCGTTTCCCTACGCTGGCATCATCCAGATCAGGTTCTCAGGGTATTATCTCAGTCCTGTATTTTTCTTCAGGACACCCCTAACGGTACCAAAAAAATATACATGAGAGAATTCTTAAAAGCAAATTATTTCCATCCAACCTTCTTTGACTTTTTATTTGAAAAAAGTTACTTTAGCAATCAATCCATTTCATTTATTCTACCAAGCCAATTTCAAACCAAACATCACCTGACGATAACGACGGACATTTCTGCCGGATCGCCTGTGTCACATTTTTGGTGTTCGAAAGGAACAACATGAAAACAATACCTCTCTTTTTTTTCTGCTTCCTGACTCTTGCTGTTCAGGCCCAGGAAAAAACCCAGCCCGCTGCTCCTCCGCCTGAATTTGGCTGGAAACACAGCCTCGTTGCCGGGCTAACGCTTACTCAGGTTGCTTACACCGATTGGGCGCAGGGAGGTGATAATGCGCTTGCTTATACTTTTTCTGCCGATGGTAAATCAGCCAACGACCTGGAACAGACTAACTTGACAAACATTTACAAATTGGCGTTCGGGCAGGCTCGACTGGGAAGCCAGGGACTGAGAAAGACGGATGATATTATAGACCTTTCTTCTGTCCTAACAATCAAACTTAACAGTTATGTAAACCCTTATGTCGCCGCCACTGTGAAAACACAGTTTGCAAAAGGGTTTGTCTACGACGCATCAGGAAACGGCACGCAAGTGTCGCAGTTTTTTGACCCTGCGTACCTCACTCAAAGCGCTGGAGCAGGGATTCAACCTTCTAAGGAAGTCAAGACCAGGCTGGGCATCGCGCTGCGTGAAATTGTCACGAACCGTTTTAACCAATATGCTGACGACCCGGCGACAATCGATGTAGAAAAAGTATCCGTAAACGGAGGACTTGAATCTGTGACAAACGTCGACTGGTCGATGGATGAAAACCTGCTTCTTTCGTCACAGCTGGAGCTATTCGACCCGTTCAAGCATCTCGACGAAGTAATTGTTCGAAATACGACTACACTTACAGCCAAGGTGAATAAATACGTGACAGCAATTTTGAATGTGCAGGTCATAAACGAAAAACACATCTCCCCGCGCACACAGATCAAAGAAGCAATTTCGTTAGGACTGAGCTATACAGTTTTTTGATTGAAGTTACGGGCGGGAGGAAGTTGCTCATGTAAAAGATTATTCGTATATTATCAAGTCAGTTTTCACCACTTCTTAAAGGATTTTCATCGATATGGCACAGCATTTATCAGCTGAACGACAGGCTCGTCGCGCATTGAAGCACCGCGAAAGGAACAGGGCATATATTTCAAAAATGAAAACTGCAGTAAAGCGTGTTCGGAATTCAAAGGATAAGGACAAGGCAAATGCAGAGCTTCGAAGAGCTGTCAAACTACTCGACCAGCTTGCCGCCAAGGGGATCATTCACGGCAACAATGCGGCAAACAAGAAATCGAGCCTCTCAAAATATGTTACCTCTCTGAAGTAACGAGACCATTCTTTGTGTTACAACAAAAAGTCCCGCTCGTGTGCGGGACTTTTCATTAACTACTCTGTTTTAACACCTTACATCACCTTCGACCTCAACTTTTGTTCCAATTCCTTGATCCGGAGGTCGAACTCCTGATTTCGTTCCGGATATTTTCGTTCGAGTAATTTGTACGTAACAATTGCCTCTTCAAACTGCCCCTGGGTAGCATAAATTTCCGCAAGGGTCCGGCTGACAATTCTGCCTTCCTCTATAACAGAAGAAAGCCGAACCGGAGTCAATGGAGAAATTTCACTTACTGCAGCCGATACTTTTACCGGCTGCCGAACAGGAGGAGGGATATAGGTAATTTCGGTTGATATCTCCTTCGGTATTTTTTGTGCGACAGATGCTTCGGGCAAACCGGACCGAACTTCTTCCTTTTCCAGCGCAACACCAAGAACCCGCTGACTTCTTTCGTTCACAACTTCAGGAAGATCAATAAAATTGCTACCAGGAGACGACTGATGTTTCTCCTCAACTGTCGCAACAGTATTGCTTCCCGACACTGTTTGTTGCACAGCTTTTGCCTTCCACTCGGCACTGAGTTTCTGAAGATACGTCGAATCGGGTACAATCGACATGGCATCATGAAGGCGAACCAGCGCTGTGACGTAATCCTCCTTTGCTGCGAGGCACTTCGCCTGAATGAGGTAAACGCTCGCATATGAAGTGTATGATGCACCTCTGCCCGCAAGAGCACACGCTTCTTCAACCCTGCCCGCTGAGAGATACGCGTTTGCTATCCGTGGAAAAAGAGGAGAATGCGGACGTCGAGAAAGTTTTTCTTCCAGCTGCTGAATATCCATAAAAACCTGTCCTACTGCGTTGCTAACGTATGTTCGCCCGCCGAGGATGCAAGCCGTTGTGCAAGAAGTAATTTGCGCGCCGCCCATGCATGTTTTACTGACATTGCAGCAACAATCCCGAATCCCACAGAAAACAAAAGCTGGAACGGCACTGCCGCGATTTCAAGGTAGTAAATAGAGGCGGCGACACCAAACAGACAATACAGTGACAGCAGGATTTCAATGATCACGGTAAAATCAAATTTCATCGGAACATACTTCTTGTTCAGCCATGAGTCCTGTTTCATCACGACATTATACTTGGGAGTGCGCACAAATTCCGATTCTTTCTTGAAGAGCCCCTCCAGCACTGCTTTTGTATTATTGACAGCAAACCCCATGCTTCCTGCCATGAACAATGGAAAGAGGAGCATTCTTTTTTGCCAATCGACGTAGACGTCTTTTTGGGAATAGAGATAAAATAAAAACGACCCGATGAACGCAAACACAAAAACAGACATGATCGCAAAATATGCTTCATACCCTCCCTGATGTTTAATGAATATCAGGGGCACATTGAGAATTCCCGCGAGAAGGATAAATGGAAACACGATATTGCTTGTCAGATGAAACGTCGCATGGATTTTTTTCTCGAGGGGTAAATTAGCTTTCCACACGCGGGGGAGAATTTTTCGCGCCGTTTCAATCGCACCTTTCGTCCAACGGAATTGCTGGGATTTGAGCGCGTTGATTTCCGACGGCAGCTCTGCCGGAGATGTCACATCGTTCAGGAACTTGAACTTCCATCCCCGAAGCTGGGCACGGTAGCTGAGGTCGAGGTCTTCGGTTAGCGTATCGGATTCCCAGTTTCCGGCGTCATAGATACACTTCTTTCGCCAGACACCTCCGGTTCCGTTGAAGTTAATGAAGAACCCTGCTTTATTCCGTACATTCTGCTCGATAACAAAGTGCCCGTCGAGCGCCATGGCTTGAACACGAGTCAAGAAAGAATAATCACTGTTGAGATGTTCCCAACGGGTCTGCACCAGGCCGATCTTTTCATCCAGACAGAAATACGGCAGCGTCTGTTTCAAAAAATCAGGTTTGGGGACAAAGTCAGCATCAAACACCGCAATAAACTCGCCGCGTGCCGACGCCAGCCCTTCCTTGAGCGCCCCCGATTTATACCCAGCGCGCGACGTCCGCCGGACATGCTTAATATCGAATCCCTGCCCCTGGTAATATTGAACTCGTGACGCAACCACATCAACCGTTTCGTCAGTTGAGTCGTCAAGGATTTGAATTTCCATTTTCTCCTTCGGGTAATCAAATTTGCATGCCGCATCGATAAGTCGTTCTATCACATAGAACTCATTGTACAGAGGCAACTGAACTGTTACGATGGGGAATTCCTGAAGCTCTCCTGCCTTTTCTGTCTCGTTGTTCCGGTGCTTCATGTAGTAAAAGATCATGATGAAGCCACTCGAACCGAACAGGAAGAGAATCGTCAGCGAGACAAAATACGTTCCGATGATATAATCTTGCATTGAAGTTTTATGCTACCTTTATAAAGTGAATAAAGTGTTTCTCACCAGCCTGAAACTGTTTCTATCAGAAGGTCTTCCGTCAATTTCTCAACTGCGGCGTCGATACCAACCTGGCGTTGCACGGCTCCGCCACTGATATCGTAATCACCTGTGTTGGAAAGTTCCTTCTCCCATACCTTTTTCTTCAACTTCAAATCCTGAAAGGTCGCTTTGACCGAAATAGTAACACGACGCTTCGTCACCGATTCTCCTTTTGTGATGACCAGCGGCTCATCGCGGACAGCTGCAATCGTCCCCTCCAGCATCGAGTCGGCATGCGATTTATCTGCAACTTCAAGACTATTATCCTGCACAAAACGGTTGATAAGCCTGTTGGTGAATTTTTCGCGCAATGCCGGTTCGCCAAATCCGCTCTGGTCGTCGAACAGAGGGATTGCAATCGTTTTCAAATGTTTTGGAACCGAAGACCCGGTAAAAGAATACGGACATCCGGAACATCCCGGCAGCATTGAGACGATAAGGAAAGCGCCGACAACCTTGATTACCCCAAAGCTACTCAAGTCCGAATTCTTTAATCTTACGATACAACGTCCTTTCACTGATATTCAGCGCTTTCGATGCCAGGCGACGATTACCCTCGAAGCGTTCCAGAGCCCCGATAATCATTCTCTTTTCCATTTCATCCAGGGGCACAAATCGCTCATTCTTCTCATGGTCGATCGTGTCGATGTCCGCTTCGACATAATGTGAGCCGACCGGGACTGGACCGGGGGTGTTAGGCTGCTGACGCAAAATATCTTTAATTTGCATGATGTCGTTTTTCATCTCGAGCAGCGCTCGGTAAATCAGTTCACGCTCTGCCTGTTCTGGCGTCTTGTGGGTCGAGACCGGGAGATTGCGGCCATCACCATTTTCATGAAATTCCCTCAGATATTTTTTAACGCCGTTCCGGTCGATGCGTTTTCCACGCTCGACGACAATCATACTCTCAATGACGTTTCGCAACTCGCGAACGTTTCCGGGCCAGTGATACTGTTCCAATAACATCATAGCATCATCCGAGAAACCGGCAAAGGTGATATTGTTTTTTTCACACACCTGTTTTACAAACTCGGCGACAAACAGCGGAATATCGCCGCGGCGTTCCCGCAGCGCCGGGACGCGAATATTAATTGAGCGAAGCCGGAAAAACAAATCATCCCGAAAATTGTTACGCCGGACTTCCGACTCAAGGTCTTTGTTCGTCGCGGCGATGACCCGCACATCTACTTTCCTCGGCACAGCTGAACCGACCCGCATGTATTCACCATTCTCCAGCACACGGAGAAACTTCACCTGTGTTGCAACCGGAAGCTCTCCAATTTCATCCAAAAAAATTGTGCCGCCGTCTGCAAGCTCAAAATAACCTTTACGGGTTTCATTTGCACCGGTGAACGCGCCCTTTTCGTGTCCGAACAATTCACTTTCGATGATTCCTTCCGGGATAGCTCCCGCGTTTACAGAAATCATAGGCTTTTGTGCACGCCTGCTCGACTGGTGAATTGTTTTCGCTATCACTTCTTTCCCTGTCCCGCTTTCGCCGGTAATCAATACTGTGATGTCGGTCGGTGCTACCTGCTGGATAACGTCAATTATTTCACTGATCTCAACCGATGAACCAATAATGCCGTATTTTTTTTGGAATTCTTCCCGGTCCATTAATATCTCTCAACCACGATAGAGTCGATTTTGTATTTTGTCCTGACCTGCCTGCCCGTGAGCTTTGCCTGGTCCGCAGTCTGATAATTTCCCACCCACACTAAATAGAGACTGCGTCCATTGCGGACTTTATTCGTAATTTCAACCGCATATCCCTGTTCTTCAAAAAAATTCTTTTGCTTCTCTGCGTTTGCCGCACTCGAAAAAGCTCCTACCTGCAGCGTATACTGTCCCGAACTGCCGGCTGGTTTTGTTGCGACGGGCTTTGAACTCACAACGGCTGTTCCGGGCTGTACCACAGAAGTTTCCGGCGCAGTGACTGTCGTAGGTTCCTTTGAGGGAAGATTGACAGCAATTTCATCCTTCTCGGGAAGTTTGATTCCAGACGCTGTGTGAGCATACGCGGAGTGCGGATAATCCTTCTGTAACTGCTGCATTTTCAGTTCTGCAGCTCTATAGAGTCCCATCGCATAATAATATTGATAGATACGGTAAAGCGCTTCATCGGCCCATTCGCTTTTCGGAAAATTATCGACCACTGATTGATAGAATTTCACCGCTTCCACGCCATCCGAGCTCAGCCTTCCCTGGAGGTATAAAACGTTCGGATTGCTCTGATATTTCGCGACGAGCCTTGGCAATTCCTGTCTGACCTCTTCCCTTTGTCCTTTATTCACTTTACCGATATAATCCTTTATCTCATCATCGCCAGTTTGTCCAAACAGGAGAAAACAATTTGTAACGATGACGAGAACAATAACCTGCATACGACATAAAAAAATTTTTCTCCGGAATAATTCGCGATTCAAGCAGCAACCTCGGCTGAAAGAACCCGCCCTCCGGCAGATGAGCCTTCGTTTTGCAATATGGTCCCGAATAACGTTGCAGAATTTACCCGATCGATGTGAACGCGAACATAATCGCCGCGCTTGAATTCTCCTTTCGAAAACACCACCACTTTATTACCATCCGTTTTCCCGTGCCATTGCTCTGCAGATTTTTTGCTCACTCCTTCGATGAGTACTTCCAGCGTCTTATGCAAAAGCTGTTGATTTTTTTGATAGGAAATCTGCTGCTGCAGTTCAATAATTTCGCTGATGCGGTGGGATTTAATTTCATCCGACACATCGTCGTTCATCAAATAGGCGGGTGTATTCTCGCGCGGAGAATACTTGAATGTAAAAGCACCATCATAACCTACTTCCATGACCAATTCCATGGTTCGCCGATGGTCTTCCACCGTCTCAGTCGGGAATCCGCTGATAATATCGGTGGAAAGAGAAACCTCCGGTATCCTCATTCTGATTTTCGTCACTAATTTCAAATAGTGCGCACTGTCGTACGTTCGGTTCATAAGCTGTAATATTCTGTCGGATCCCGACTGGACAGGAAGATGGACATACTTGCAAATATTGGAATGGGAGGCAATCGTCTCAATAAGCTTATCCGACATATCCTGCGGGTGAGAAGTTGTAAATCGTATTCTCATCGACCGGTCGACTGATGCTACAGCGGCGAGCAAATCCGCAAAGTCATAATGTTCTTCTACATACGAATTAACATTCTGTCCGAGAAGTGTTACTTCTTTAAACCCACGCAAGCTGAGTTCTTCGACTTCATCCACGACTGTCGATAACGACCTGCTGCGTTCACGTCCGCGTGTAAACGGAACAACACAGAAGGTGCAGAACTTGTCGCACCCTCTCATGACTGAAATCCAGGCGCTGATGCCGTCGGTGCGGAGCGGAACAATGTCATCATATGTTTCAACGCGTGAGAGCTGAACTGCAATCCCTTTTTCGCCGTGCCATGCATTGTTAAGCAGCTGCGGCACCTTGCGATACTCATCAGGCCCGACGATAACATCTACAATATGTCCGACGCCGTGGGATTTTTCTCCCGCAAATTTAGAACGCAGTCGTTCCGCCATACATCCAAGGACACCGACAACAACTTTCGGCTTTTCTTGTTTCAACCGTTTAAATTCTCCCAGCCTTCCGTATATTCGTTGTTCGGCGTTGTCACGAATACTACAGGTGTTCACGAAAACAACATCCGCATCGGACATTGAATTTGTGATTTCATATCCCTCCCGTGTCAAAATACCCAGAACGACTTCGGAGTCAGCAACATTCATCTGACAACCATACGTCTCGATGTATACTCGTTTTTTCCGTTCCATATTGAATCGAAAATTCCCTGTCACGTACCGCTGCGGGTCGCAGGAGATGATAGGCCCGAATAATTGAAATGATCACGCCAGATTCGTGCAGTAAGATAGCAAAAATATGACAGATAGTCAAGATATCAAAATAAATTAACCAAGTTTAATGAAAATTGTAGCCATTTCATAGATTAATACAATATTACAAGTTTGACAATACGGCAGAACAAATACTTTTATTAAAATTGAAGGGACAACTGGAATTTCATATATTAATCCTGAAATTTTCTGCTTTGGGGATATTATGAAAAAAAATACTGACCGACGGACACCTCTTGAAATAGACCCGAAAGAATTTCGCAAATTGGGGTATGGTATGGTTGATCGGGTTTCCGATTTCCTTTCCGAACTTCATTCTCTCCCCTTGACCAGAGGAGAATCCCCAAAAACTATCCGGAAGTTGCTTCGGTCAACATCGTTGCCGGAGAGGGGAATGAAGCCTGATATTCTCTTGAGACAGACAGCCGACTTGCTTATCAACCACTCCCTGTTTAATGGACACAGAAATTTTTTTGGATACATTACCTCATCTGCCGCACCTATCGGAGCACTCGGCGATTTACTCGCGGCTTCAATTAATCCCAATGTGGGTTCGTTTACACTTGCTCCCGTTGCAACTGAAATTGAAGCTCAAACAATAGGCTGGATTGCTGAAATGATCAGCTATCCAAAAAATTGCGGGGGAATCTTAGTGAGTGGCGGTAACATGGCAAATTTTGTCTGCTTTCTTGCCGCGCGAAAAGCAAAAGCCAGCTGGGATATTCGATCTGGAGGAATTGCAAACAGGAAAGGCAGGCCCTTACGTGTGTACACTTCTTCCGAAACGCACACATGGATCAATAAAGCTGCCGATATGTTCGGGTTAGGCACGGATGCGATCAGATGGATTCCGACAGACCGCCGCCTGAGAATCGACACGACTGCGCTTCAAAGAAAAATTCGGGAGGATAAGAAAAAAGGAGATTTTCCATTTATTGTGATAGGAACTGCCGGCTCGGTGAGCACCGGAGCGATTGATCCGCTTCCTGAGCTGGCAACAATTTGCCGTGAACATAAATTGTGGTTTCATGTCGATGGCGCCTATGGAGGATTAGCCGCTGTATTACCTGATGCTCCATCCGATCTGAAAGGATTGTCTCTTGCAGATTCTGTTGCCGTAGACCCACACAAGTGGTTGTATGCGCCGCTTGAGGTCGGATGCGCGTTAGTGAGAAACAGGAATGCCCTTCGTGATACATTCAGTTATCACGTATCGTATTATCGATTTCATGAAAGCGAAGACGAAACGCCGCTGAATTATTTCGAATATGGTCCTCAGAATTCCCGAGGCTTCCGGGCACTGAAAGTATGGCTCGCACTGCGGCAGGTCGGACGCGTAGGTTATCGCCAAATGATCTCAGATGATATCGCACTTGCAAAGGAATTATTTACTATCTCGAAAACTTATCCCGAACTTCAGGTATTCACCAACGACCTGAGTATAACGACACTCCGATTCGTACCAAAGGGGCTGTCGCCCGGGAACCGACGCGTTGAATCCTATCTCAACGACCTCAACGAGAAATTGCTCCTGCGTATGCAGAACGAAGGGGAAGCATTTCTATCGAATGCCGTCATCAATAAGACATTTGTTCTGCGGGCATGTATCGTAAATTTTAGAACATCGATTAAAGATATACACTCTTTGCCGGGACTTATTATTCACCTCGGCAGAGCTCTCGATAAAAAAATGCGCCCGTCCGGTTTAGCATACTGATATCAGCATCATATTTGCTTTTTGGTAGGAAAAAAGCGAACTTTTCACACGAAATTTTTGAATTGACATTTATTTTCTGCTCAACTGAATAATGAAAACAACTTTTCCGGAGACCGCAATGCAGCCTAATGTCTGGATGTACCTTTTCTTTTCTCTCCTTATCATTTCCGTACTCGTGATTGCATTTCAGGATATACGCCAGGCGAACGAGCCTCTGATCTATTACAAAGAGAAATATGACCAGTTGGAACGCTCATACATCGAGCTGGCAAAATCGCATTCATACATCCTCGAGACAATCATGAAAAATGGAATAAACCTTCAACCCTATCTGCCCGAATTTAACGGAAGACCCCGGGATGAATACATCGAATATCTCCGCCGCCGCATTGTCGCAATGCAGGTTGAAATCGACCGCCTGGACCAGGACCACAGGAAGTAATGATGGTTCCATCACAGGCTGTATCCTCGATTAAAGCGAAGGCAAAACAATCGAGACGCACGGTCGTTCTGCCGGATGCTACTGACCCGCGCACATTGAAGGCCGCACGCATTATAACCGATGAGGGATTTGCTTCAATCCTTCTTATTGGAAATGAAGCACAAATTCTTTCCGAGGCGAAATCGAACAATGTTAACCTGACCGGCATACGAATTATCGATCCGGAGAAATCAGACAAGCTGAGCGACTTCTCCCACATTTTTTTCAACATCCGTAAATCAAAAGGCGTCGAATTTTCGCAGGCACAGGAGACCATGAAGCACCCCCTCCACTTCGGCGCTATGATGGTGCGTGAATCCATGGCCGATGGGAGTGTTGCCGGCTCATTATCGACTACAGGAGATGTCTTGCGAGCGGGAATTCAGGTCATCGGTTTGAAGGAAGGAATCAACGTCGTTTCCAGCTTCTTCCTGATGGTATTTCCCTACAAAGTATTTTCATTTGCAGACTGTGCCGTAGTTCCCGACCCGACTGTCGACCAGCTTGCCGACATTGCAATCACTACCGCAGAGAACCATTATAAACTTACAGCAGAGGAACCGAAGGTTGCAATGCTTTCATTTTCCACCAAGGGGAGTGCCAGCCATCCATTTATAGATAAAGTTCAGCAGGCTACCGCGATCGTCAGAAAAAAAACTCCGGAACTTATCGTCGATGGAGAATTACAGCTCGACGCCGCAATTGTTCCGGAAGTCTCCCGGTCAAAAGCGCCGGGAAGCTCTGTTGAAGGAAATGCCAATGTCTTGATTTTCCCCGACCTTAACGCCGGCAACATCGGATATAAATTAGCGCAACGACTTGGTAATGCTGAAGCAATCGGTCCGATTGTCCAGGGATTGAAGAAGCCTGCCTTCGACCTCTCCCGGGGTTGTAGTGTCAACGATATCGTGAACACAGTTGCCATCAATTGTGTCCTGGGAGCATAAGCGAAATTACAATGGGGGAAGCTGACACCGCGCTTCAGCAGCTCTCACCGGCAATTCATCGACGTTTGCTGTTCATCGACTTGTACCGAAGCGGTGTTATCCTCCTGATGCTGGAAGGGCATGTTGTCCGGACGTTCCTCGCTCCCCGGCTTCAGCAAACATCGTTCTTTCAAATCCATGAATTTTTCCACGGGCTGAGTGCTCCTGCATTCCTTTTTGGTTCAGGACTTACCTTTATTGTTTCGACACGCCAGCGCTGGATCGAATATCATCATTGGGGACCTCCTCTGGAAAGGAGAGTTCGAAGACTGTCGTTTGTGATTCTGCTCGGACTGGCGCTTCATCTTCCATTTTTTTCTATCAAAAAAATTATCATCGAGGGAACGATAAACGATTACCTGCAATTGTTCCAGTGTGATGTTCTTACGTGCATAGGCATCGGTTTACTCAGCCTTCACTTTCTTGTATTCTTTTTCAAAACTGAAACACGATTCTACGGGCTGGTCCTTACTTCCACATTACTCATCTGTTTCCTGACACCGCTCGTATGGGATATCGATTTTCTTCATACAACTCCCATAGTAATTACACAATTGATGAACAGCGCTCACGGCTCTCCGTTTCCCCTCTTCCCGTTCGCCGGTTTCCTCTTTGCCGGCGTGCTCGTCTCGTGGGAATTTCTAAATGCGTATGAACAGAATAGTATTCCACAATTTATGCGCAAGCTGTTGGTCCTTGGGGCCGTTTTCATAATCGCGGGAATAGTACTTGATATAATTCCGCTCCGGATTTATCCGATGGACAACTATTGGCTCACCAGTCCGAACTATTTCTTTGTGAGAATCGGATGTCTGTGTTTATTAACTACTGCGTCCTGGTTTCTGTCAAAATTGATAACAATACCGACACACACTCTTACCGTATTCGGGAAAGAGTCATTATTCGTGTATTGTCTGCATTTGGTTGTTCTTTATGGTTCCGCCGTTAACCCGGAACTTAACCTCCGGTCCTTGCTCGGAGACAATTTCGGACTCGCCGCAGCCATCCCGATATGTGCGGGTTTTATCATCGCGATTTGGCTGTGCGCATTGATATGGAATTATTTGAAGACTCGTCACTTCAGCGTTTACAGGATTATCCAGCTGGGAACGAGTGCAGTGTTCTTATATTTTCTCTTTACCAGAGAGAATTAGAATGCAGGGTGTGTCGTCATGGAATAAGGCGCGCTGCAGAAACTATATTTCACGGTAAGCCGATGACTCCAAGGATAGTTCGCCTTTGAGCGCCTGTTACCTGGGGGACGTTGGCAGGCCTTGCGGAAATTGCCTCGTTTGCGAGAACGGCGAAACAAATTGCCTCCTTAGCGTCGGGCGAAACGCCTGCAATCTGAAGCGACCTTACCTTTACGCCGGCAAAATATCTTTTTAAGGCTTCCATAATATACCGATTGTGGACTCCTCCTCCGCTGACGAGCAACTCGTCAATCTTCGTGCGCTTACTGATAAACCGGAGATAGTTATAATAAATGCTCAACGCAGTAAATTCCGTCACCGTCGTAACCAGATCCTGTTTTCTTTTCCTCCTCCATTCTTTTAGTATCGTCTTGAGCAATGACTCTCCAAACATTTCCCTCCCCGTCGATTTGGGCGGCCTTCGGTGAATATACGGATGTGCCATAAGCGAGCGAAGTAATTCGGGGATGATGTTTCCGTGTAAAGCAGTCCTTCCGTCATCATCAAAAGGAGTGTTGTAAAGTTCCATCATAAGAGCGTCCGTTAGCATATTGCCGGGACCGGTATCAAACGCCAGGACGTCGTCCAGTGAGGATTTTTTAGGAAGGATGGTAAGATTCGCAATACCCCCGATGTTAAGAAGCGCACGATTCCTTCGGAGAGAACGCAGCATCAGATAATCGAAATACGGTACCAGTGGCGCACCAGCTCCCCCGACGGCTATATCACCCGCACGAAAATTACCGATGGTGATTATTCCGGTTAATTTTGCAATTGCAGATGGATCCCCGATCTGGAGAGATGCCCTGACATTTCTGCCAAAAAACTTTTTTCTTTCCGAAAGGTGATGGATGGTCTGACCATGAGACCCGATCAAGTCGATTGCGCTTAATTTCTTGCCTCCTTTGCGCACAATTCGTTTCACCGCATCGGAAAACATGCCGGCAACAAACATATTCAGGCGAGTGATCTCATCGAGCCGGGCGGTTGCCGGGTCCGAATTCTTCATGAGACACTGTTTGTATCCTTTCGGATAAGGAAACGTTTCAAAAGCAAGTTGCCGGAATTTTGTTCTCTCACCCGAACCGGACACCTCAACGAGCACAGCGTCAATCCCGTCAGCTGAAGTACCCGACATCAGGCCGACAATGAGCTTTTTTTTCTTTTTGAATAGTCGTTCCAATATTTTCATGTTTTGTTCGCCGCAGTAAACTTGCTATATTGAAATCAACGATGAACAAGAATCAACAAAAACATTTTGAACCTCTCATCGGCGCTCACGAGTCAATTGCAGGAGGAATTCATACCGCGTTTGAGCGTGCAACAATTGCCGGGTGCCGTACGTTACAGGTCTTCACAAAAAACAATACGCAGTGGCGCGCAAAGCCACTCACTGATGAAGACATCGCAAGCTACAAAACTACAGCCTCGAAATCAACAATCGCTCCGGTTGTCGCTCACGATTGTTACCTGATTAATCTGTCTGCAACCGATAATACAATCCTCAAAAAATCGAGAGAAGCATTTGTCGACGAGCTGAAACGCTGTGAAGCTCTCGGTATCCCCTACCTCAACTTTCATCCCGGGGCACACATGGGGGCGGGAGAAGACGAGGGCATCAGAAAAATTATCGAATCGCTGAACCGGGCGCATGAGCAAACGTGTAGCTTCAGAGTTCTGAGTGTTCTCGAAACAACAGCAGGTCAGGGAACCGCTGTCGGTTACCGTTTTGAACATCTCAGGAAAATCATCGATGGAGTCGATGACCGGAAACGGATGGCAGTGTGCATCGATACATGCCATATTTTCGCAGCCGGATATGATATCAGCACCGAGGCGGGATATGAATCGACGATGAGAGAATTTGATAACGTCATCGGCTTGAAGAATCTGGTGGCAATTCACACAAACGATTCAAAGAAACCTCTCGGCTCGCGGGTAGACCGCCACGAACACATCGGCAAAGGGGAGATCGGAACAACGGGCTTCCGGTGTTTGATGCAGGATGAACGATTAACACATATTCCTAAAATACTTGAAACACCAAAAGGTGAGGACTTACAAGAGGATAAAATGAATTTAAAGCTTCTTCGAAAGTTAGCTTCACAATAAGCTATGAGCCTGTCCAACGTATCTCAATACTTGACATTGGACAATAAACTCTTTAGCTTTTGATGGATATTATTTACATCCATGGAGGACACATGCACACAATTCTCTTGACCGCTGGACCCTTAACGAATATTCTGTCAACCTGCGTGTTCTTGTTTTCGGTTCTTGCGTTCGTCTGTGTACTGTTTGCCTTATTCGATTGGAACAACGCATTTCTCGCAAAGATAATGTCTGCAGGAAAAATGAGTGAGCCGGAAAACCATCCCCTGGAAACAACTATCTCAAAATTGATATGAATTTCCACTCATTGCAACATTCTGCAGAAACAAATTCCCGGCAAAAGTGTTTAATAATATAATAGAAGATTGAAAACAACAATGCCCGTTACGCAGGAGTTGACGCTAAAAGAATTATTGATGCAACACACGAAGGAGGGCGTGCTGTATCGCGATGCGGGGAATGGAAGACTCGAGTGTTTCGCCTGCGGCCATCGTTGCATTATTGGAGAAGGAAAAGATGGTATTTGTCGTGTTCGATTTAACCGGGGTGGAAAGCTTTTTGTACCATCCGGTTATTTTGGCGGTGTTCAGCTCGACCCCGTGGAGAAAAAGCCCTTCTTCCACGTGCTCCCCGGAAGTCTCGCGATGAGTTTCGGGATGCTCGGCTGCGACTATCATTGCGGATATTGCCAGAATTGGGTTACCTCTCAGGCAATCCGCGACCCGAATGCAATCGCACCGCCTGAGTTTTTATCTCCTGAAGATTTCGTTTTTCTCGCAATGGACCGCAAAGCAACCATTGTCACGAGCACTTACAACGAGCCTCTTATTACGAGCGAGTGGGCAGTCGAGGTATTTAAAATTGCAAAACGGTATGGCCTTGTGACATCGTATGTCTCGAATGGAAACGGAACGCCGGAAGTGCTTGAGTATATCCGCCCGTGGGTCGACTTGTACAAAGTCGACCTTAAAGGATTTAACGACAAACAGTACAGGAAGCTCGGCGGCGTTCTGCAAAATGTCCTCGACACGATTAAATCTCTTTACGAAAAGAAATTCTGGCTGGAAATCGTCACCCTTCTGGTTCCAGGCTTCAATGATGCCAGAGAAGAAATCAAGGACATTGCTGATTTTATCGCTTCTGTTTCTCCCGATATCCCATGGCATGTGACAGCATTCCATTCTGATTATAAGATGATGGACACAGATAACACACCGGTGATGACATTGCTTCGAGCAGCCGAAATCGGAACCTCTGCGGGTTTGCATTATGTGTATGCCGGAAATTTGCCCGGCCATGTTGGCAACTATGAAAACACATACTGCCCGAATTGCAGGACGGTTCTCATCGAACGGAGGGGGTATACAATTATCAGAAACTCTCTCAATGGCGACACTTGTCCGAAGTGCAAAACCCGAATTCCCGGTTACTGGAGTTTATCGAAATGTTGATTCATGCAGTAACACTCTGGCACCGTTTGTATTCTTTGAATTGCAAGCTCATTTATGTATGTTGACGCCATGAAGACAACTCGTCCGCAAAAAAAGAAACCTGAAGAAATCAACCGCGCAGAGTTGAAAGAAATTGAAATGTCCTCCGAAGATTGGGAGGAATTCCATCATGGAATTACACTTTTCAACAACGGTCAGTTCTGGCACGCTCATGAAGCATGGGAGCTCGTCTGGCGCCAACATGACGAGGACGAGAGGCTCTTCTTTCAGGGAATCATACAGCTCGCGGCGGCATACCACCAGGTAACGGTAAAACCGAACCTCCGGGGCGCCATGAACAATTTCGAAAAGGCTTTCGGAAAACTTGAGGTGTTCCGGCCAGAATACTTAGGGTTGAGAGTAACTCCTTTACTGCATTTTATTGAAGAAGGAAAAAAAGAGATCAAACGTCTGGAAAAGCGAAAAGAACACCAGTTTAACCTGCAATTAATTCCAAAACTGCAATTCCACAAACCTTCGAACCCCGATATGCTCGTGACGTTGCGCGATATCGTAAAGTCCGAACAATTTTGTGAAGCCGTCAAACTTTTTAATAAACAATATTACTGGGAAGCCCATGAGGCGTGGGAAGAACTATGGCGTGCAGAAGAGGACGACGCAAAAACCTTTACGCAGGCATTTGTGCAGATGGCGTCAGCATATAGTTTTTTGAAACTATCGAAATACGAGAGTGCAAAATATCTCTTCTGCAAATCCATCGAAAAATTCCGCCAGTATGAAAACCTCGACTGTGGACTGCCACTCTCTCCGTTGATTGAAGCTATGGACCTTGCACTCCAGCACCTTGAAGCACATTCTCAAAACGGCAAATCGGCCTTCAAATTTTCCGCCGTCCCAACGATACCGTCTCCAACATTACAATAAAAAAAGCCGGTCCTCATTGAGAACTGGCCATCTGAATATCCTCAGAGTTGAGGAATACTTACACACCTATTTCTTTTCGTATCTTTTGTTCGATGGACAGATGCTGGTCGGCGGAAATATGCAACTCCTTTCGCAAGAGTTCAAGGCGTTCCATTGCTTCATGCGAGAGTTTGCCCTCGCGCCAACCTTCTCGTACCGCATCGGCATAAGCATCCAGTTTAGCTTGCGGTTCGAGCTGGCGGTGTTCGTCCTCAGAAATTCTTAATGACGTTCTGAAGTCCCGTAAAAGAACCTCGCCTTCCGGCGCAGGCGTCCCTTCTGCCCACGCTTGTCTGAGAACGTACCTGTATGTATCGGCATATTTCTGATGAGGGATTTTTTTTGCGTTTTCAACTTCAACTCTCCATTGCTCTTTCTGGTTTTGCTGAATTACCTGTTCGAGCGAGCGCCCTTCCACATTTTCCGGGTCGATGACGAATATTTTCATCACATCAATAATCGCTTCATCAAAAGAACGCTGGACAATACACTGTTTCGCATGTGCAACAAACTCCTGGATTTTTCGGGCCCGCACTTCTCTGCGTGCCTCCTCTTCAGCTTTTCTGATTGTCTCCTCTTCCTGCTTGCGAATTTTCTCTTCTTCAAGCCGCTTTTGCAGTTCTTCTTCGAGTTTTTGCCGCGCAAGCTCTTCAGCTTTCCGCCGTTCCTCAGCTTCAATCCGTTTCCTCTGCTCTTCTGCTTCTCTCCTCTTCCGCTCCTCTTCCTCTGCCCGTTTTCTCGCCTCTTCCTCGGCGCGCTTGCGAGCTTCCTCTTCCTGCTTCTGCCGGGCTTCCTCTTCAGCCCTCCTGCGTGCGGCTTCCTGCTCGCGTTTCGCTTCTTCTGCCCTTCGTTGTGCTTCTTCTTCTGCCCTCTTACGGGAAGCTTCTTCTTCGCGTTTTGCCTCTTCTGCCCTTCTCTTTGTTTCTTCCTCCGTTCGTTGACGGTTCTCCTCCTCCAACCTGCGGCGCGTTTCCCCCTCGAGTTTTTGCCGGACTTCTTCTGCTTTTAACCTCTGCTCCTCTTCGCGCTTGCGTAAATCCTCCAACTCGCGTGCTCTGCGGCGGAGTTCTTCTTCAGCCCGCTGACGGTCTTCTTCCGCTCGTTTTTTTGCCTCCTCTTCCGCTTTCTTCTGATCCCCCAGATATTTTTTCCGGACCTCTTCCTGAAGCCGCTGGCGTTCACCCTCGCGGAGTTTCGCTTCCTCTTCACGCCTGAGTTGTTCGCTTGTTTTTTTCTCCTCTTCTTTGTCTTTCACTACAGGCTGTTCGGCAGCTTTCGCGGAAGGTTTGTTCGTTACTTCCGGTTTGGAAGTTTTGGAAGCCTCTGTCTGCGCATTTTGTATTCGCTCCTTATAGGCAAGTGCATAGAAATTCCCCGGGTCGATTTCCAGACTTTTCTCCACTTCCTGCAGAGCCTCCGTATAGTCGCCGGTATGAAGCAGGCGGTCGGCGTTCTTCAATAATTCGCTGACCTGTTTCTTCCGCTGAGGGTCGGGCTTAAGAGGAGGATTTTTCATCGAACATCATCGTATAATTGCCGTATGGAATTCCGGTTGACTGCTCAGGTTATAAAAATCAGCGTCGGTAATTTCCCCGATATCGAAATTCGTTTCGACTGCATCATGAAGTGCTTTCAGTGCATCCTCTTTCTTCTTCGGGTCGATCTCTTTTTTCTTCTGCGAGTACATCTGAACCGAATTTATCTGTGCAATTTTATACTTTACGGCAACATTGTTGCCTCCTACTTCCAGCGCTTTAGTTGCAAGCACCGTCGCCTCGGGATATTTTCCCATTCGCGTCAGCGTGAGCGCAAGATACATCATGATGTCGGTATTTTTCGGCTGTTCCTGGAGCAGGTTGCGAAGCAGCTTCTCGAGGTCGTTAAACACCGGAACTGCGCCGGTAAAATCACCGTTCACTTGCAGCATCCTTGCTAACCGGTACATGCTGATATAGTCATTCGGGTTTGCCTCAAACCGCCGCTTGCAAGCGTCAGCCACGCGACTGCTCTGCCAAAGCGATATACCTGGGTCAAAAAGGATTGCGTTCGCAAAGGGTCCGGCAAGATATTCGGTTGAATCAGGGACGAAATACAACACAGTAATGTGGTACCAGAACCCTTCCTCGACAGACCCGTTTAACTGATGTGCAAGCGCAAATGTGGATAGGATTTCAGGATCACGCGGGTTCAGATCCGATGCGTGGTGCAACGCGTCAATAGCTTCAGTGTATTTCCCGAGTATTATAAATACCCGCGCTTTGTTAAGATAAATCTCTCCGCTGTTCGGAAGATTTTCTGCCGCAAGGTCGAATGCCTTGAGCGCACCCGTGAATTCTCTCTGACGCGCCATAACTCTTCCGGATGCCAGATGCGCTGCTCCCGATGCCGGCTGTACTGTAAACGCCTGATCCGCCCATTGTTTTGCCTGGAGAAGTGTTTTATCTTCGGCGTCCCACCCTTTTTCGATTCTCGTCATTTGAACGTTCGCTGCGGCAGCAAGAGCATCGGAAAATTGATGATCCTGACCGATGGATTGATTAAACAAATCGAGCGCTTCTTTTGTGCTTCTGTTCGTGAGATAATACAGTTTTTCCAGACCCATGAGGTATGTAATATAAGCGTCCCCATTCGTAACAATGTGTTGGTCAGTTGGTTTGACGGAATCCGCTCGAAGCGGAATTGTCAACATTTGCGCGAGTTGTCGGGAAATTTCTCCGGGGAGTTCTGCAATGCGGTCCTTCTTTTGTTCAAACCGGTGTGTCCATGTCACGTTTTTCAGTGAATCGACCAGCCTGAGTTCAACTGTTAAACCGTCGTTTGTTTCGGTTAATGCTCCTTCAAGTACATATTCATACCCCAGTCTGAAGATAGCTTTTTCCGAATTATCAGGGCTGGCGACGAGTCCATAAGCCGATGAAAAGCCCATAACGTTCGCCTTAGGCATATGTTGGAATTGTTCAGTCACCTCTTCTGCAAGAGAAAATCCCAGAACACTTTCCTGACTATTATCTGTTGCGCTTTTCCAGGGTATAACTGCAAATGTTGGAGGTTTTTCGAACACCCGTTTTTTTACTTGAAGGAAGAGAACGGCTACGACACCGATGATGACAACAATTCCAGCGATGACAAGTGGAACTGAAACAGTCTTTCTTTTTACCGGAACATCTTCGCGCGTCTTCGGCGGAACGACCTCCCGCTTCTTCACGACTTCTTCGACAACGACTTCTTTTATGGTTTTCCCCTGAGCCTCACGAATTTTCTCTTCCAGCTCGAGTGCTTCAGGATGATTTGGGTCATTCACCAGAGCTTTTGCGATTTCCACCGCGGCATTTTCATATTCTTTGTTTTCAAAGAATACCCGCGCACTTGCAATCAACGAGATAATTCGATGTTCTTTTTCTTCTGTGAGCTTGCGCCGCTCTTCTTCTTTCTGGCGTATTTCTTCTTCAAGGCGCCTTCGTTCCTCCTCATTCTTGACCTTCCGTTCTTCTTCCCGCCTGCGGATTTCCTCTTCTGCCCTGCGCCGCTGCTCTTCCTCTCGCTGTTTTGCTTCTTGTTCAAGTCGTTGACGCTCTGCTTCCGCCTTTATCCGTGCTTCTTCTTCTCTCCGTTTCCGCTCCGTTTCTTCACGGCGTTTTCGCTCTTCTTCTTCTTTCCGTCGTTTTTCTTCAAGTTCACGTCTGCGGATTTCCTCTTTTCTTCTTCTCTCATCAACAATCTTCTTAACAATTTCATCCTGTCGCTGCTTGAGGGATTCTTCAGCACCCTGGCGTTCTGATTCCGCCGTTTTCAAATTCTGCTGATGAATAGCTCTTTCTTTTTCCAGGCGTGGCGCTGCAATCTCTTTTCCGCGGAGTTCGACCTCCTGTTCAATGCGCTGCGTCTCTTCTTCAATAGCCTTGCGCTTCAGCTGGTCGATTCTGCGCTTCAATTCTTCAGCACGTTTACTTTCGTCTTGCGCCAATTTTCATCCTTTTAATGAATAAACTGGGTGAATATATCGAAATACACGCCGAATGTCAACCAATTATGTGATTTTGGGTAAATTGACTTGAATCGCTTTTTTCGGTACAATTAGGCAGAATTTGTAAAAGTATCCTTGCACTATAGTAGGATGTAAGAATGAAGAAGAAACAACTTAAAGGATTAGACAGAAGATACGACATCGGGAACAGACAGGAGATCGACGTTGATGTTCTTGAGACTTTTCCTTATGAATATCCTGGCAAGAATGCCCTCATCAATATTGACACTGACGAATTTACCGCTGTGTGTCCCTTTTCAGGTCTGCCGGATTTCGCAACGATTAAAGTGAATTACATTCCCGACAAGCTCATCATTGAATTGCGCTCGTTCAAATATTATCTGCTTTCATTCCGTCATGTTGGAATGTATCAGGAGCACGTGGTGAATCGTATCCTGATCGACTTGTTCAACTGCTGTAAACCGAAATGGATGGAAGTAATTGCAGATTATTCAATCCGCGGTGGAGTACATACGATTGCAAGTATCGAACGGGGAAAAAAACCAAAATCGACGTATTAATTCAAAACCCCGTTATTCCACTGCATGATAAATCATTTCGAAACTCTCTACATTGCATGACAAAAATATTTTTCACCATTGCATCTCTTTCTGCGTGTCTCGCAGTTACCCTCGGCGCTTTTGCCGGCCACATTCTCAAACAGAAATTGACGCCAGAAATGTTCAACATCTTTGAGGTTGGCGTACGTTATCATTTCTATCATGCTATCGCCTTGTTTATTGTCGCATGGGCAATACAACAATTTCCTACGACTAACGTGGTTTTTGCCGGATGGTTTTTTATCATCGGGACCATTCTCTTCTCTGGAAGTCTATACGCACTCAGTCTGAGCGGCATACGATGGCTCGGAGCGATTACTCCCGTTGGAGGAATTTCTTTTCTTGCAGGATGGATCTGGATATGCTGGAGTGTTTGGAAGGCGGTATGATTATTCTCTTGTCCCGAACCGGCTGGAATTCAATTGTGACCACAGCCCCCCGCGACAAAAATTTTCTTTTTTTTGAAAAAACTATTGACAGGCTTTTAAGGATTTCGTACATTCTTTCACTGATGAATTTGGGGAAATATTCATTAGCGGGGAGAAGTCCACTTGATCGAAGGCAAACATAATCAATCATTGTTTGAGACTGTCCGCCGCGAGCTGCGGCTCAGGAATTACAGTCATAAAACAATCAAAGCATACCTGAGCAGTTTACGTTCATTTGCGGAATATTTTTATCCCTGTCATCCGCGTGAACTTACCGAAACGGAAATCCGCAGTTATCTTTTGTATCTTCTCGAATCGAAGGGGCTCGCTGCTGCAACGGTGAATCAGACCTTCAACGCGTTACGATTTCTTTATGTTGAATTGTATCAACGGCCTTTTGTTATTAATCAATTACCTCGTCCGCAGAAAGAGAAAAGGCTTCCTGATGTCCTCAACGACAAGGAAGTGATAGAATTACTAAATGCAGTGAGCAATATTAAACACAAAACAATGCTTATGCTTGCGTATGCCGGCGGATTGCGTGTAAGCGAATTAGTAAACCTCAGGATAGAAGACGTTGATGTCCAGAGGCATCTCATCCATATTCGCGGAGCAAAAGGGAAAAAGGACCGATACACTTTATTCCCCTCATCGATACTGGAATTATTGCATCATTATTGGAAATCGTATGGTTTAGGATCTTCTGGTTGGCTCTTTCCAAGTGACATGCGTGAAAACCACTTATCGATACGGAGTATTCAGGCGGTCTTTGAGCGTGCGAGAAAAACCGCAAACATCGGAAAGCCCGTTTCCATGCACACGTTGAGGCATTCTTTTGCCACACATTTGCTTGAGCATGGAACGGATATCAGATATATTCAGGAGCTGTTAGGTCATCAAAGTGTCAAGACCACTGAGATATACACGCACGTCAGCGGTAAATTATTATCCAACATAAAAAGCCCCTTAGATAATATTTTACAACAGATTATAGACAACGGTAAACCTCGGCCACTACTAACAGAAAAGAAGTAATCACGCAATAAAGCGTTATTCCGAGAGTT
>CAZAFL010000014.1:47753-76020 GCA_964484465.1 uncultured Chlorobiaceae bacterium | reverse complement strand
CAAGATTCCACCGCGGGGTGAGCGCCACTTTGACTGCCGTGTTCTTGTAGAAGCGGTAACATTTATTCGCTCCTGGCCAGTTGGTGTTCGGATTGAGGTCAGTTTTCAGGTATTGAGCGTTGCCGTACCAGCCCTTGTACGCATCAATGTAGTGGTACGGACCGCCGATTTCATCTTTCAAGCCGATAGAGGCTCCTATGTCGCCCTGAGTGTTAATGAATGTACCAGCTACAACAGGTCCATAAATGAAATCAATAACATTGGAAGTCTCGTATAGCCGGAGTTGAAAGTTCAGACGTGCGCAACTGTTCTGGTTGTCGAACGTCGAAGCCATATTCTTCCACTGAACCACAAACACACGATTTGGTGTGCTTCCCAACGTAGTGTATGAGATATGACCGGAATCTGCGTTTGCGTCAGAAGCTCCGCTTGTATTCATATCATCCTGCCAGGGTGCCAGGAAATGATTTCCGGCGGTGCCTATGATATATGTAGCATTATCATGGACAGCAGCCTGCTGACCTGCGCTATGACCCTCACCCATATTCACTTTATACTTCGTTCCTGTGTCA
Source organism: uncultured Chlorobiaceae bacterium (assembly GCA_964484465.1). Taxonomy (GTDB): domain Bacteria; phylum Bacteroidota; class Ignavibacteria; order UBA10030; family SZUA-254; genus CAZAFL01. Next base: position 75,448 of record CAZAFL010000014.1, on the reverse strand, counting down.
CCGAGCTGGACGAAGCCGTTCGTGCTGATCAAAACGGTATCGTAGTTATGTCCATTATAGTTAAAACTAAATGGCAGAGGCACTTGATTTGTGCTGTCATCACCTCGTGGCCCGTTATCCGTGTTTGGAATTTCCGTATAGGTCAACGGAAATTTATCGATGTTGATTGAAGTGACAAACGAGCTCGGGCTTACGACATGGATAGTAATAGCGGTTGAGTCATTCGATGTCGCCTCATCTTGCGGCGAAGTTATGACTCTTAACCTGATTGTGTAATCTCCATTAGTGGACGGATGGAAGCTGCCCGGGAATGTGATTAGTGTATCCTTCCCGATTCCCAGACTTGCAATCGTCTGAGTATTGGAAAAGACCTGCGTTCCATTGCTGTCCAGAATTCGGTATCGTACCTGGAACGAGGTACTGTAAGCCTGCTCGCCCACATTTACCACAGAGCCTTGTAATACACTGATTGTACTATCTGTGGTTATATAGTAGTTGTTAGCGGGAGAATTAATTCCCTCTGTCGAAAGGTCCTTTTGTGCCGGTGTAGCATCAATCTGGTATTCACCTTCGTATAGCCAGGTATGACTTATGTAGTTATTTACATCTGACGGGATACCGAGTGCGAGGAAGACCGTGTAAAGATTCCCACCGTCGGCGCGAAGTTTTTGCGCAGAATGACTAAACACTTCATTAACGCTTGGAGTTTGAGTCACATTGACAGGAGCCTTCCATGCGTTTGCAGTGAGTTTTCTCACAGAGAGGAAAATATCCGTATTCAGGTTTCCGTTGTCAGTACTTGAGAAACGGCAAACAAAAACACTACCGTTAGCGTTCCGGGAGATATGCGGAGCGGGTCCTTGCTGGTTCACGCTTGCACCGGAAACGTTGGGATCACCCCATGTGTATTTTGTACTCTTGTTGTACGAGCCGACGATTTTGCCCTTCCATCCGCCAGCATCTTTATACACTTCTGCAATAACTGAGCTTGCACCCGTTAATGTGTCTTCAAGCGGGCAAACTACGTGCGGATAACCAAGGGAGTCCAGAACCAGGCCGCCACTGATGAACGCAGCGTCGCTTCTGAAGTAGGACAACGTGCGATACTGACCCAGCCCCTGAACGGAGTTCCAGTTTACCGTGTCGTACGAACTCCAGTTTACGCCGTCATCAGTAGAATATGTAATTGCTATTGTTCCCGGAGTTGCAATAATAGAATCTGAGTTTGAGTTGAATTGACGTACCACAAAACCGAGTATCCCGGTCGCCATTTTTTCAACACCGCCTCCAATAGTAATTGCATCGCCGTCAAGCACTGTCCTGATTCCAAAAGTATGAGTGCTGTCTGTCTGAGCAGGAAGAGTGGTCGGAGGAACTGTGCTGAGATTGTTTGTTGACTTTATGATAGCCAATCCCCTCCACGTATTTCCGTCCTTTGTGACCGGCGGTGCCCAAAACATGCTATGCTTTGATCCCCAGAGTGCTGGCGGTCGGGAAACGTACCAGACGCGTTGTGGGTCAGAATGTTGTATTCGTTGACCGTAGGGTAAATCGTCAAACGGGCCTGCCTGGGTAAGTGAGTTAGCGCCAAAGAAATTATCGGCAAATTGGACTGTCGTCCCCTGATCGATAAGAGCAGGACCACCGATCATAGCTTTTGCTGTAGAGGTGTCGTTTGCAGCTAATGGATTAAAAATATTTCCTGCAGGATAACGACCGTATGGCTGAGAGTATGTATTATCAGCTGCGTTATATGCATTGCTATATCGTCTCCATACAGTGCCACCATCTGTAGAAACATTTCCCCAGAGTCCACCACTTCCTGCATCCGCCGAGTATGATGCTGCGTCGCCTCTGTGTGTGTATAGAAGAACGTTCATCCCCGGATCATAGGCGAGAGGACGACATTCTCCTTCACCGGAAGTCAGGATGTTACTCGCCGAATCAATCAATTTCCAGGTAATGGCAGAAGTTTTCAGAAGATTAACGTTAAAATTTCTGGTCTTGCTCATCACCGTTGCCTCGTTCGGCAGGTCTCCTTTATATGGAACAACTAAGTTGTCCCCTTTACGTTGACCAAACAGAGTAGAAGCAAGGAGAAAAAGACACAAAAGAGAATAAAGATATCTCATAAAAAAATCTCCTCTAAAATTAATTATTGGTGGATTGGTTATTTGTCTTAGAGCTTTAGTACCAAAATATAGCTTTTTTTCTAAATGTTGTCAAGACCTTTAGAGCCTAAATTCGACGAGAAACAAAAACCCTAACCTCATACAATCATTTCATTTGTGGTAGTCAATGAACTCGTAGGTATTTGCGGATCGTTTGTTATTATTCGTAAAGCATATACACAGAATACGAAATAAATTCCTTTAAGGATTGCCTGGACTTACGCTGCCGATGCCCTACCTATCGTCTAAAGAAAAAGAGATTGAAACCTTTCATTTCACATCAACAGTTTCATTTTTTTTAGAAAAAAGTCGGGGTAATGTACTTCAACGTTAATAATGCCACTTGTTGCCCAAGCGCTTTCCCATTAGCGGTTTTCCGACTGTTTATGTAAAATACATTGCATCAATCCCGGTTTTTGCTATATTATTTTCGCTTAATGCCTATGGCGCTCTCTACTACACAAACATACGCCCTTCAGCTTCTTCAGCGTTATGCATCGTTTAACGTCAAGCAATTTCACACAAGACGCTTTTCACCTGAAGAGTATCATAAAATAATAGATGGTATTATAAAGAATTCCCGCGGGCGACTTGAAGTACGACCGGCAAGCAATTCATTTGAAGGAAGGCCCATTAGATTGATTTCTGCTGGAACGGGCAGCGTCCACGTTCTTCTTTGGTCTCAAATGCACGGTGACGAATCTACGGCGACCATGGCGATTGCAGATACGTTGCAAAGCCTTTCCTCGCTCGATGAAAAGGATCCCGCGCTTACCATTCTTTCCGCCCTCACGTTACATTTTCTTCCGATGCTGAATCCTGACGGAGCTGCCCGTTTTCAAAGGCGTACAGCACAACAAATCGATATGAACCGGGACGCGCTCGCTCTTCGAACGCCGGAAGCACGAATTCTAAAACAATTGCAGCAGGAGATTAAGCCGGAGTTCGGGTTTAATTTACATGACCAGGAACTTAGCACTGTCGGAACGTCGAGAGAACTCGCTGCGATTGCACTATTAGCACCGGCGTACGATTCTGCGAAATCAGAAAATAATGTTCGGGGGAAAGCAAAACAGTTAGCGGCAACATGTGCAAGCATCATTGGCATGTTTGCCCGGAATAGCATTACGCGCTATGACGATAGCTTTGAACCCCGGGCGTTCGGAGATAACATGCAAAAATGGGGAACGAGCACGGTTCTCATTGAATCGGGACACACAATCAATGACCCCGAGAAAAATTTAATCCGTAAATTGAATTGTATCGCCATGCTCACATCTCTTTATGCAATTGCCTCGGGGGAGTACAAGGAGTCTCAGGTTCAAACGTATGAATCTCTTCCTTTCAACGGAAAGAAGGCATACGATCTTATCATCCGTAACGTTCTCATCGAGTACAGTCCTCCTTTGACAAGCCTTGTCGACCTTGGGATATCCTATCAGGTGGATACACATACTGGGACAACGCCGACGCTTGTCGACCTTGGTGATCTGCACACATTTGTCGGACTGAAGGAAATAGACGGGAGAGAGCGGCGTCTGGCTTACTCTCTCCTTACATTGGGAAAGCCCTTTGAATGGGAGAAATTTTTTGCCTTACCGTCATAAAAGGATTATCGTACCCAGCCTAACGCAGAAGCCGCAATAACCCAAACCAGCCAGAGAGCAAACACAATCCCGATCGCAGTTCCACTGGATTTGTTAGAAACTTTCGCAATTCCGATACCAATGATGCCAAGTTGCCAGATCGTAAATACATTTATAGATGAGAGGAGGTTGTGCACGAAATTGGTTCGGTCGTATGAATTCATAACAAGCAATGCGCCGCTCGGCGTACCGTGCATCGAATTGAGAAGGTTCATCATGATAAGAGCAACAATGCTACCAAGGAACCCGATAAGAGACGAAAGCCCGAAAATTTCAAGCATCTTATTGTAGGTAAGAGCCGATTTCAAACCAAATTTTGTCGCAAGCCACAATACGAGAGGGACAAGAAAGAAAATGATTGTAATAATAACAACTGCGCTTCCTCCTCCAATCAACATGAACATGAGCGGTCCGCTTGATTCCATCCGGTCCTTCATCTGATCGAATTGTTCCTGGGTCATTTTTCCCTGCTCCACCGCTTTTTGCATCCCCTGGGTCTGCATATCATAGATCTGCTCACGGAGAGACATATTACTATAGAGTGAAAAAGTGAAAATCAGAGCTAAAGCAAGACCCGCAAGAAATGGTAATAGCCACGAAGATGTTTGAGGCGGTGCTGCAGCAACTTCGGTGTATAGCTCAGAAGGGGATGCAAAGACATTTACCGCCCGAGTCATAAATGAAGAAACAGAAAGAGATGCGACTACAGGTTGGTGTTCGTCCATGATAGCTCCTTTTTTTGACGGGAAAATACATATATTTTATTGGAGAGTCAAACTCATTCTCAGGAAAATAATATCCATTCCGCTGGTAAAGCGGCTAATAGCAACGTGTTGCAAGCATTTGTCCTCAAGGCATGAAGTATTAAGACCCGCCCTTCAAGAGAGAAATACCCCTTGCTTTTCACTCTCACCTTTGTTATTTTTTCGATAATTCAAGATTTTCATGCCGATATAGTCACGCATAGCTGATTTTTTTCCTGACCTGTGGGGAACTGCAAGGAAGAATTATTGTGGGAGGCGATAACAACGGCACACAGACGTACTCATGTCAAAAATCTCTGTTGATGAAATACGTAAACGTTTTGAATTATCGAAAGAATTCAACGAGATCTTTGATGCATTTGAACAATGCGTGGAGCAAAGGCTGAATGACATTGAGCTTTACCGGTTGTTATTTTGGAACCCGACACTGACCCCAGACGAAAGATGCTTGTTTGGAGAAAAACTTGCAAAGGAGTTTCCTCCTCTGGCATTCGATACATACATGTGGCTTGCAAATATTTTTGAAGTCACCCATTCGATGATAGATAATTATGACCTCGCGGTTGAATATTACAAAAAAGCCGCTTCCGTGAAACGGGAAGCAATTTCTCCTTACCTTCAGGCTGCAGACTGTTACGAGTCAGACCTCAACATTCCTCCCGTTCTCATCCTCATCGAATTTCTAAAAAAAGGAGTCAATCACGTTAAGCAGCCCGGTGCGCTGTACGAGCGCCTGGTGAGAATGTATGAGATCGCCGGCAATGATGAGATGAGTGAATTTTACCGGCGCAAATTACGAGAAGACTTACCGCCTCCTGCCGGCCCGTCTCCCTCAGAATGAAATCGTTGAAAGGGTACATGTTGATACTCGGAGCAACAGTATTCTGGGGTGGCTCCGCTACTGTGGCAAAATATATCTTTACGCGTCAAGTGGATGCACTCGTTCTGGTTCAGATGAGAATGACATTATCGTGCATCTTGCTCGTGATATTCTTTCTGATATTCAAAAGGGATCTTCTTCGCGTAGAAATAAAGGACCTCTACCGATTTGCCCTCCTTGGCATTATCGGAGGTGCCGGATCGAATTTTACCTATTATTTTACTATCAAAGAAACGAATGTTGCCACGGCAATTCTTCTGCAATATCTTGCACCGGTCCTCGTCCTTGCTTATGCTGCGGTCACCCGTGAGGAGGAGTTGTCGCTTTCCAAAATTCTTGCAGGAATCATTTCACTCGGAGGATGTTTTCTCGCGGTTGGAGGTGAGAAGTTGTCGTTTGAGAATATTAGCCGTATCGCCATGATAACGGGATTCGCCTCTGCATTTTGCTGGGCCTTTACCAACATCATGCTGCGACATATTTTTCGTACTTACAGTGTCTGGACGACTCTTTGCTATGCATTTATTTTCGCTTCTATTTTTTGGCTGTTCTTTAACCCCCCGACGACAATCATTGCTTCCCATTATTCTGCGGGCACATGGGAAATGTTTCTTGGGTTTGCAATAATTTCCATCCTGATACCGCATTCATTATATTTCTCTGGCGTTCGTTATCTCACTGCGTCGCGCGCGATTATCACGGCGACATTTGAACCTATCGTCGCCATCGTGACCGCTTTTTTCTTCCTTGATGAATTGCTCTCTCCTCTGCAAATCTTTGGAGCAGCTATGGTCATCATTGCCATCGGAGTTCTTCAGATAAAGCAAAAGGAGATTCAAGAAGTCGTACCGGGTCTATCTCCAGCTCAGGAAGCGGAAAAGACCCATTGGCTCAACAAGCCGCCCGATTCATGACAGAAGAACGAAAGAAGAAATTCCTCACTGTGCTTAAACACAGACAACCTTCGCTGACGATTGTCATGGAAGATATCCACGACCCACACAATGTCAGTGCGATGCTGCGTTCTGCTGATGCAGTGGGGATAGCGGAAGTTCAATTGGTGTATGTCACTGAGAAGTTCCCGAAGCTCGGACGCAAAAGCTCGGCAAGCGCAAACAAGTGGATTGCACGCCGACAATTCAAATCAATTCCGCAGTGTTTCAGCGCGTTGCACGGTGAAGGTTTCATGGTTTGTGCAACACATCTGGGGAAAACTTCAGAATCTTTGTATGACCTTGATTTGACCCGGAACATCGCATTTGTGTTTGGTAATGAACACCGTGGTGTGTCGGACGAAGCAGTCAAACTTGCTGACAGGAATTTCCAAATACCGATGATGGGGATGATTCAAAGCCTGAATGTGTCAGTCGCTTGCGCAGTCTCGTTGTATGAAGCATTGCGCCAACGACAGGATGCCGGCATGTACGATCGGTCCGCATTCCCGCAGTCAACGGTGAAAAAAATGTTTGCTGAATGGATGAAGAAGTAACATCGAACGGTCACTTTACGGTTGTTGAAGGTATTCGCACTCATGTCCGTCGAGCGGGTAAAGGGAAGACTCTTATCCTTCTTCACGGATTGGGTGGGCCGCTCATGTGGCAACGCGTCGAAACTCCACTGTCAAGATATTTTGAAGTCGTTATCATAGATTTGCCGGGATACGGTTTATCCTGGTCCCCATCAAAAAGATATTCTACCGAAGATTACGTAAATTTCTTACGATGTTTTCTTGATATTGAAGGAATCCAAACCGCGATTTGGATATGTGTTTCGTACGGGGGACAAATTGCCGTAAACTTTGCATATCGTTACCCGGAGAGAGTTAAAAAAATTGTCCTTATTTCAAGTACGGGGTTATCGCCGCAAGCTTTCCTGATAGCAAGGTTTCCGATATGGAACATTTTAGCGGGTCTGCTGAAGTTCACGGTCATGCAGAGCCGGCGTGTCATTTGCTTCTTGAGCAGTTTGTCATTTTATGATATTCGGCAGCGCCCTGCCGGCCTTTGCGAAAAATTCTTCGAACAGTTGCGCCTGACAGGGCATCGCGATGCATGGCTCAACATGTTGAGAAATATTTGTGCGAGAGATAGAATGTTTTCAAAAAGATTACTCGAACTTCAAACCCCCTCTCTTATTATCTGGGGGAAACACGACCGTGCGATTCCTCTCAAATTTGCTTATGCATTTCATCGCTTGCTCACAGGCTCACAGTTGGAAGTTTTCCCGGAATGCGCACATTCTGTCCCCCTTGAAAAACCCACAGAGCTCTGTGAAGCGGTGATGAGATTTGCGAATAATAATGATGCGTCACTGCGAAAAGGGCAGCAGGAATGAACGGGGAGCGGCGGTTCAAAAGAATAAGCTTTCTGCTTATTCTTGCCGGCATGGCGTGTAATCCGTACCTGCTTGGATATGTATTTTCTCCAAACGGAAAAATACATTCTCCCCCTTTCTTCCTGTTTGTCATCCTCGTTCAGGTATCGATTATCATCGCCGCCATCATTTTGTTCGTCAAGAGGAGAGTGATTGACACGAAGGCAGTTCTTTTTTCAATTGTGATGGTCGGAATTATCATCTGTTCGGTTGAGCTTGGTCTACGTCTCATCATGTTTATTTACCATGGAGAAATCAGCAGCCGTGCTTCGATGTCAATGTACAGGGATAAGAAATGGGCCGTTCCACTGCTGAGGGAATACGAACACTTGCAGACGGAATACGATCAGTATTTAGGATGGAGAACGAAACAGTTCGCCGGAGACTTTACTCATGTCGATTCCGAAGGGGTTCGGTTGACGTACAACCCTACCATCAGGTATAATGATTCTGCAGAAACAGTCTTCGTATTTGGCGGTTCAGCTGTATGGGGAGCGTATGTCCGTGATGAGGGCACGATCCCTTCTGTGTTGTCTAATTTATTAAATCGACAGGCTCAACGGTATATTGTTTTCAATTATGGCGAACGCGGATATTCGTTCATGCAAAATGCTGTTCGCCTTGTATTGCTTCTGCAGGCGGGGCATGTTCCCAACCGGGTCGTTTTTTATGAAGGTGTAAATGACATTATCTCCTCATATAACACCGGTCACCCCGATGTCAATGCACTGGATTACGAACTACGGAAGGCGTTTGTGTGGAAAAAGCAATCACCGCTGAAGCATATCGGCTTGATCGCGAAAGAGGGCCTTGAGAATTATTCCATGATCTACAAAGGATTGACAAAGTTGCTGTCTCTTGTTATCGGAGAGCCGCCTCCTGTATGGACTGCAAAAATTTACGGAGAAGAGGAGCTACATGATCTCTCAAAAGCAATCGCTGAACATTATGCTGCAACCGTTCGTTTGATAGAAAACCTCGCTAAGGTCTACAACTTCTCTTTCGTCTGTGTCCTTCAGCCGGTCATATTTACCAAAGCTCATATCACTGACGAAGAAAAACATTCTGATAAGATCAGTAAGGATGAAAAGTTAAAAGAACTCTTTCTTGATACATATACAAGGATTGATTCGTCAAACATACCCCGCTGTTTCAATTTCTGTTCGATTTTTAACAAATTGCAGGAAACAGTCTACTCGGATTATTGTCACATATCGGAAGAAGGGAATAATCTTGTTGCAACAAAATTGTTCAACATATTGTCTTCCGATGCGACCCCGTCCCGTTAAGCATCTCATACTTTATCCACTTTGATAGTATTTGTCGGATGCCCCTCGAACAGCGGGATTCCGGCAAGAAAGACAATTGTTTCACCAGGCGTAACATATCCATCCCGAAGAAGGCGCTCCTGGATTAGTTTAAATGTCGCGTCGGTGTCCTTCTTCAAGTTTCCCACGATTAAGCCGCGAATGCCCCAGATAAGATTGAGACGGCGCATGATCTTTTCTCGGTCGGTCACTGCAATGATTCTTGCGGGTGGCCGGAATTTAGCAACATGGCCGGCAGTCGAGCCCGAATGTGTTAGTGCAACAATGGCGGAAGCATGAACATAATCGGCGAGCAAACAGGCTGAGCGGGTGATAGGGTCGTACTCGTGCGTTGAGGGGATCCAATCGGGGTCGAACGTTTCATACCGGCTGGCCTGCTCTTCAGTCTTGAGAATGATTTTGTCCATCATCTTTACGGTTTCGACCGGATATTTTCCCACCGATGTTTCTCCGCTTAGCATCACTGCGTCTGCGCCGTCGAGCACGGCATTTGCAACATCGCTCGTTTCTGCGCGTGTCGGTCGGGGATTGTTCATCATCGATTCAAGCATTTGAGTTGCGATGATCACCGGTTTACCGAGTTCGTTGCATTTTCTAACGATCATTTTTTGCAGGAGCGGAACATCCTCCGTCGGCAATTCTACTCCGAGGTCCCCGCGCGCGACCATGACCGCATCCGTTTCCGCTAAAATTGCATCGATGTTTGCAATCGCTTCTACTTTTTCTATTTTCGCGATGATGGGGATTTTTCTCCCTTTCGGTCCGTTCTCGATAATGAAATCGCGAAGCAGAGCAATGTCGTGAGCACGCCGAACGAATGAAAGGGCGACATAATCGACATCATGCTTGAACGCAAACATCATGTCCTCTTTATCTTTTTCCGACAACGAGGGAGCGGATACTGAAACCCCAGGCAAATTCATTCCTTTGTGGGCGCTCAGAGTGCCTCCGGTAACGATTCTGCAGAGGACATTATTTCCTTTAACCCCCGATACTCTTAATTCAATCTTGCCGTCGTCGAGGAGTATTGTATTTCCTTTCTTCACATCTTTTGGCAGGTGGCGGTATGTCGTCGAGATAATGTTTTCGTTTCCATCGAGCTCTTTCGTCGTTATCGTAATGATCCCCTGCGGCCGGAGTTCAATAGTGGGGGTTGTTAATTTGCCGATGCGAATTTTCGGTCCTTGTAAATCAAGGATAAGGCTTACCGGCTCTCCGGCCGATCTTGCCGACCGATGGAGGAGTTTCAGCATCCTGCGGTGTTCTGTGGTCGTTCCGTGGGAAAAATTGATGCGGGCAACATCCATCCCCGCGTGTATCATCGCAGAAATGGTATGAGAAGAGTAGCAGGCGGGTCCGAGGGTACAAACTATTTTGGTTCTGGCAAAAACACGTTTTGAATGAGGCATAGAAGTAATTATTGACGGACTGTTGTATGAAAACATTCTTCAAGCAAGCGGGGCAAAATCTCGCCCGATTTTCCTGGCAGCATTTCATCTGCCCGGTGGCTGAGCCCGGTAGGCTCGATATTTATTTCTACCAGGTACGCACCGTTTTTCTGTGCAATCGTTGGAAGCGACGCTGCCGGGTAGACTTCTGCAGATGTTCCAATCGAGAAGAAAAGTTCTGCGGAAGTGGCAGCAGCCAAGCTTGCATCCCATGCGTCGGTTGGAAGCTGTTCACCGAACCAAACAACATCCGGACGAATAAGACCGTTACAGGCTGTACATGCGGGCGATCGTTCTTGTACGGAGATTTCTTCATCAGTATAGAATGTTCCGCAATCGATGCAATAATTTCGCCCGATATTACCGTGAAGCTCATGAACGATTGTACTTCCTGCCCGCCGGTGAAGGTTATCGATGTTTTGTGTTATTACACAGAATGTTCGATGGTGGTGTTGCATCTGTGCAATTGCATAGTGCCCGGCATTGGGTTGCACGGCTGCAATGATATGCTTGCGATGCTTATACCATTCCCACACCCTCTCTGGGTTGTGGATAAAGGCGTCAAAGTTGGCAAGTTCTTCTGGCTTGAATTTTTTCCAGATGCCGTCATTACCGCGGAATGTAGGAACGCCGCTCTCTGCCGAAATTCCCGCGCCCGTAAAAACCACGACCGATGCGCTCGTTCTAAGTTTCGAGAGAAATCTGTTTGAAAACATTCGCTGGGGTTTCGAAAGATGCTCCTGCTCAGGTATTATTATTGCCGCGGTGCGGGTTGCAGTCGCAGGTGATCCTGTTTCTGGCTTCTGATCTCATCCCAATCCATTGTAACGGAATGATACGCTCCGTTGAGCCAAAGGGGTGTTTGGTCATCATAATGCTTGTGCAACGGTTGACCGGATTCTCCGGAGGTAATAACGGAATAGGAAACCAGCGGGTTTTTCAAGTCGATGACGAACCGCATCGAAGCACCCACCGATGTCGTGTACGGCGAAGTAAATTTGTATTCACTTTTGTTAACGGTCGTCCCCCCTCCTGCAACGGAAAATGGCCCCAGATTAAACACTTTGTCCAGCGGTTTTCGTTTGCCGAACGGATGATTGAAGGTCACGGAATGCACGTCCCCCCATCGCCAGGTTTTCATTTCAGGTCCGAATTGTCCATGTAATTCGTCAAGCGCGTCTTTAAGGCTTTTCCGGAGAATTTCATTTTTTGTTTCAACATGGTCTGTTGCGACATCATCGAACCAGGATGAATGATCTGAAGCCAGCAACTGACTTGTTACACGATACGGAATTGCACCAAAATATACAAAATCGCGAAAAAGTTCCGGACCCAGCTCATCTTCATATATGTTATGAATCAATTTCACGAAGAACGCATTGTAAATTGTCGTTGCGATGTCTCCTTTCGTAAACCGAAAATCCCAATTCTTCAGATAGTTGCGGGCAGCGTCCATTTCTGCGTCGTGAACAGAAACGGAATCGAGTGACCTGAGCAGGTACTTTGATGTTTCTCGTGCTTCGTTCGAGAAAACGTCCTGCTGGAATTGTTCAAAATCCTCAGAGCTAAATTTTTCTGCCGACTGGAGCAGTTGCCGGATGCGCTGGATTCGTGAGGGCGGTTCCCACAGTGTGGAAAGATAGTATGGGTAGGAATCATCAGCGATCTTTTGATTGGCGCACGCAATAAAACCGCCCGGTGGATTCCAAACTTTTGGAAGATGCTCGAACGGGACAAAACCCTTCCAATCTGCTTCGCCTGTTGAGCCCTGCAACGGAAGCAAGGCATTCTGTTTTCCGCGGATTGGGACATGACCAGCCGTCCAGTATCCGATATTACCCTTTACGTCTGCATAGACGACAGCCTGAGCCGGCACAGCAAATTCCTTAATTCCGCGTTCGAATTCTACCGCAGACGTAGCTTTGTTCATGAGATAGAGCGCGTAAACTTCATCACTTATATCGAGTCCCGTCCATCGCATCGCGATGGGCGGTATGTGCTGCAGCGAATCCCTGTGAAGATGCGACGGATGCACATCATTGATGATCGGACCATGGAGGGTGGATCGAACAGTCAACGCGAGGCTGTCGGAGGTTCCGATATATATTTTTTCTTCATGCATCTCCATCGGAAGAGATGAGCGCCGGAAGATATAGTGATTTGGATGCGTCGTATCGGCATCCTCAACAAAAAAATCCGCGTCATCGATCATCGCGTTCGTAAGCCCCCATGCGAGGTGTTCATTGTGTCCGATGATGATGACGGGAGTGCCGGGAAGAGAGACGCCGGCAGTGTTCCACCCCGGTGCCGTCATGTGTACTTCGTACCATCGGGAAGGGCATGGCATGGCAAGATGAGGGTCGTTTGCAAGAATCGGTTTGCCGCTTAGCGATTTCGATGAATCGACGGCCCAGGCGTTGCTTCCTGCTTCCAGGCTACCCAACCCGAAAAAGTCTCGGTACAAAGTGTTTACTTGCTTAAATGGCCGGATGCTACTAAAGTTTTTTTTCCGAACCGATGATGGAAGGGTCGTAGGAATAGAATCCGGGAATAATGGAAGAATTTCTTTGAACTTTTCCGTCGAGACCCTTGTGGCGATTTCGCCATATGTAAGATCAGTCCACCATGCAAGGTTTAACTCCCAGGCAATGAGTCGGGCGATAAGAATGCTGTGGCGAATCTTCCATGGCTCAGGCTCGTAGTTGAGCATATCAAATTCGGCCGGGAGTGCTCCTTTATGAGTTGTTATAAACGCATTGACCCCATCAGCATAGTCCTGGAGTGCCTGTTTCGATTCAGGATGTAAATGTTCAGTGATACTGTCGGCAATGCGGTTCAAACCGATTGTCCGAAAAAGCATATCAAAGTCGAGAGTTGCCTTGCCCAGTACTTCGGAAAGCCTCCCGTCTCCCGCGCGCCGCATGAGGTCCATCTGCCACAAACGGTCCTGAGCGTGAACGTAGCCGACTGTGAACATTAAATCGTGTTCGTCCTGTGCGGAAATATGAGGTACTCCATATTCGTCGCGGAATATATCAACGAATGTATGAATGCCATTTACTTCCAGTGTCCCGGAGGTTGTAGGAAAAGATTTTGTGATGAGATGGCGGAAGAAGAAAAAAGCAGAAATACAGATAACGAGAAACGCACATCCGATGCCGATCAGAGCTTTAGCGAGATTCGACACTCAACGCCTTTTAAGAAATTTTGCAGATAAGAAAGATGTCGGCGAGAGAGATAGAACAGGCGAAAAAAATCCCGCCGAGAACTTCAGGGCGGGATAATATACATCTTTGAGAGATACGATGCAAAAAATTCAGAACCGGTATGAGACGGTTGACATGATATTATGTGTGTGAACATTCTCAGTCGATGTATAGACACCGGGGTATACCTGATGATACTGATCCCAGAATCCGTAGGCATAGCCGAGGTCGATTGCAATTGCATTATCCACAATAAACCCGATGCCGGCTGTTGCGTACTTCTGTGCAAATGAAGAAGGGTCTCCATTATAAGGGGATGGCAGATATGCAAAGCCGCCCCGCAGTTTCAAACCCTCGTCGCCAAAGCTGTATTCTGCCCCGAGTCGGACATTTGCGGTCGGTTGAAAGAGCTCTTTAATATCCGTATTGTAACTCATCAGGGAGGCGTCGGCATTGCTGAACTCCATTTGTGTCCAGTCAGTATACTCCACGTCACCTGCAACCATGAGGTCGCCTATGGTGTGTGAAATTCCGGCAGAGAAGCTGTACGGTGTATGGACGTCGTATTCATTTTTATCAGGATATCCACTGCTTGAAGAATACGTGATCTGGTCGCCGTTGTCAAAATTACTCGTAGCATTTTGTGAGAATGTTTCTCTGACTGTAATCCATGACGGGGTTTTGACTGTAATTCCCAACCTGCTTCCTGAACCCCACTTGTAAAGTATTCCGAGCTTCGCAGAAAATCCACTGATGTCGGTTTCTAATGTCTGGTCGAGGGTCAAATATTTCAAATCAAAATAGCCGGTATCCTGTCCGTTATTATAGGGAACAAACGTATTTGCGGTATACTGATTTGTAAGGTCCTCTTCCAGGTAGCGGTTGACATATGAATACGATCCCGTAATAAAATTCAGCGTTGCTCCGATAAAGAAATTTCTCGATGCTTCAATGGCTCCGGAAAGTGTTACATAATTTTGTCCCCCTCCCTCTAACGCGCGTCCTGCCTGTGTCAGATTTCCATTAATCGGACTGACAAATTTATGTGTAAATGTATCTGCAAACGCAAGCTGAAGGTATTCGGCGATGGTGATATCGGGTGTAAGTTTCTGTCCGTTCGGCGCCCAATATTGAATAATGCTGCTCTGCGGGTTGAAGCCTTTATATGACAGAGCCGTGGTATAATCTGCCTGCCTGCCGTATCCGACCGCGAATACCAAACTACCTCTCATTGTAGGGAAAGGATACACGAGGCCGATGCTGTTTAAGCTTGTCGAGCTGTTTGTAAGAGACTGGCTGTTGTTGAAGAATGAGCTCGTATTGTTGTACGAAATATTCGATAGACCGACAGTTACTTCGTTAAGCTGAATTTGACCCAGGCCGGCAGGGTTCCAGAACGCCGCTGAAAAGTCATTGGCAACACCGGTATATGCTGTGCCCAAACCGAGGGCTCTCGCTCCGACGCCCAGTCCGGGAGCAGAGTAACGGAGCGCTTCAGTATAATCCTGAGCAATTGCCTGATGAGTAAACGCGAGCCAAACCAGCGAGAAAAATATTAACAAGAAAAACGTTTTTTTCATAGAGAGATATGCCCCTGTTGAATTGAAGTTATGGACGGCGCTCACCGTGGGAGCTGCCGCCCCGGTTTCCGTCGTTTGACGGCTGCGCATTCCCGCCTGATTGCCGTGTGCCGGGAACAAACGATGGTGAAGTGCGAGTTGCACCGCCACGGGGACCACCGAAGCCATGATTTTCCTTGGTGTTGGTTCTATTTTGTTGGGATGGCGGAGTTGTCGGAGTGCTTTCATTCGGTTTAGCCTGGTATCGTGTATCCCGGCCTGCCCCTACCCGTCTGCGAACTACTCGTGCGTTTGAACCACGGTTGGTTCTTGTTGGATTAACGTTGGTCCGTGTTGCGGTGTTTGATGTTCCCCCTCGCTGCATTGCACCGGAATTCCCATTATTATTTATTGAAGTCGGGTTGCTGCTGGTAGAACCGCCGGAGGGTGCACCGGTGAGAATACCGCCTGAGGATACATCACCGCTTCGGGTCGAATTCGGGGAGCTGTAATTCGTATTGACGTCTGTCGAAGCTCTTCCCCCGCGGGTTGATCCAAACGTTCTCCTGACATGTCGCGCCGGAACAACGGTATAGCCGTAACCGTGTCCGTAGTATCCGTACGGGTAGTAGCCGTTCGAAGGATAATATCCGTATGATGGGTAATTCACATAAGGAGTGCCGCACCACCACGGGTCATAGTAAGAGTAACTGCCATACATCCACGGGTCAGAATATGCAACATTGAAAGCGTATGAAGGCCAGAATGTTGAAGGATAGTAATAGGAAAACCCCATATGATTGTTCGGATAACCGCCGTAATAGTAATCGTTATACGGTTCCGAGTACCGATGGTTGTATTCGTTTTCTCCATAATAGTTGGAATCATTCGAGAGAGTATCGTTCGTGTATTCATCATTACGAACAGTTTGTTCGTTCTTTGTCATTCCCAGTTGCGTATAACAACCCGAAAAGATGAATACCAATAGTCCTGTACTTAAAAGTAGAAGAAGAATGGAAAGTCTTGTTTTCATAGAGGCCTCTGCAATGATTTTAATTCCTTCATTCATTTTAACAATTTCAATGCCAAAAAAATTCAGTTCACTCATATAATTTATCTATAAAATGAGCTAATTCCAAGCGTTTTAGAGGATATGCCGAAAAGGGAAAAGAGGTAACTGTGTTTTGTAGTAGACGGTATGCCCCAAACCGTTGAGTTTTCAGTACATTAAAGGGGACGAACAAACTCACATTTTAAAGTTCTATTTCCTACGGTTTCCCGGTTTTGGTTCTTGATGAGGTCTTTGATATTAAAACCAATGGTGAAGCCTCCCCCGAGTGAACCTCTGACGCCGAGGTTAAGATAACCTCTGCCCTGGCCGAGTGCATCCCGGTTACTGTCATTCCATGCGAGGTTATACTCTGCCAATACGGAAATATTCGGTCCTAGCGTTTTTTCAATCCCTCCAAAAATATTGGGGTCGGTATCGCCGTCCGCGCGCTCGAAACTATAATTGACCCCGCCATGAAAACTCAAAAAGCCCATTGCCTGATAATTCTTGCTGACGACACCATACACCCCAAGAGATTTAATCGTATACCGGCTTAATGCATCGATGTAGGTTTCCTTTCCCTGAGAGTCAAATCCGATGGCGAGTGCGGGAATGACGATCGACTCATCGAGGACACGAATTTTTATAGAGACACCCGGCGTTGTATTCCACTCAGGTTTAGCATCCCCGAGAAGGTGTGTTCCCCCGTACGAAACACCGAGTAAGAGACGGTCAAGTACTCCGACCGAGGTTGAAATGAGCAGACCGCCCTCCTGGTAAAAATCCAAATCGAGGGCGAAATTTCGTTGTGTCAACATGCCTGCGGTCGGAAGGTCGATCAAATAGCGGGGTTCGATGCGCGAGTCGGAGCCTGCAGAGCCTTGGGCGATTAACAATGGTCCGGGTAAAAATAACAGGAGAAGAATTCTCTGCATCATAGTTCCCCGATGGCGGTTCCTGTTCGCGAATTTCTCGTTCATATTTTCTCTGCTGAATATAATGAATTGGTATCTGATGGGCAACACGTTCTCGCCGTTGCATTTTTCCTGAAAAGGCTCTACATTGAAATAAGGTTTTAGAAACAATATTGTACATCTTTGTGTTATGATTATCATGGAAGGAATGTCGAGAAGAGTGCAATCTCATTCCCAAACTTTTTAAGTAAAATGAAACATCTTCCATCTACTATCGGTGAACTTCGAAGGTCCGGTTACAGGGTCCGTTCTGTTAAGGATGAACTGCGGGATAATCTCATCAAAAAAATCAATAACAATGAACCTCTCTTTCCAGGCATCATCGGTTATGAGAAAACGGTTTTCCCCGCTATCATCAATGCTGTTCTTGCAAGACACGACATCATGCTGCTGGGATTGAGAGGGCAGGCGAAATCCAGGCTCGTCCGTCAATTACCGTTTCTGCTTGATGAATATATTCCCATCATCAAGGGGTGTGAGATTAACGATAACCCTTTTGACCCTGTCTGCAAACGGTGTGTCGATATGGTGAGTGAGTGTGGCGAAAGTGTTCAGATTGATTGGCTGGAACGCGATGCGCGCCTCGGTGAAAAGCTTGCAACTCCTGATGTTACTATCGCCGACCTGATCGGCGACATCGACCCGATCAAGGCGGCGGCCCAGCGGCTACATTATTCGCATGAGGGAGCGATTCATTTTGGAATTATCCCCCGCTCGAACCGCGGTATTTTTGCAATCAATGAATTACCCGATTTGCAGCCGAGGATACAGGTTGGGTTATTCAATATCATGGAAGAAAAAGATATTCAAATCAGGGGGTTCAATATCCGCATCCCGCTGGATATCATGATCGTGTTCACTGCGAACCCGGAAGATTATACGAACCGCGGAAATATTATTACGCCGCTCAAAGATCGTATCGATTCGCAGATACTTACACATTATCCGCGCTCGCTCGAAGATGCTATAGCGATTACAGAGCAGGAAGCGTGGGTGTCGCGCGACGGGAGAGAAATAATTATCCCGCAATATTTCAAAGAAATAGTAGAGCAGATCGCATTCGAAGCGCGGAAGAGCGAATTTGTCGACCAGAAGTCCGGCGTCAGCGCACGTCTCACGATTGCAGCGATGGAAAACCTTGTCAGTAATGCAGAACGGCGTGCAATCCTGACGCATGACCGCTGTGTCGTTCCCCGGATCTGCGACCTTCCTCACGTTCTCACAGGAATGACCGGGAAAATCGAGCTGGTATTCGAAGGAGAACAGGAGGGATCGATCAAAGTCGGGAAGGCGCTTATCGGGAAAGCAGTGCGGGAAATTTTCAAACGGTATTTCCCCGATCCCCTGCAGCGAAAATCAACAAGGCTTCACGCAGGTGAGCAGCGTCAGGCGCCTGAGGATGCCGAATATGGAAAAGTTACCGGGTGGTTCGAGGCAGGCAATAAAATTGAAATCGCTGACGATATACCTGTCGGAGAATACCTGCAGGAGCTTTCAAAAGTAAAAGGGCTCCAGGAAGTTACAAAAAAACACATGAAGCTCTCCGGTGACAATACGTATGAGCTTGCATCGGCGATGGAGTTCACCCTCGACGGTCTGCATCAATTCTCAAAAATTGCTAAAGACGAAATCGACCATGTCACCTCGTATAAAGACCTCGTCGGAAGTATTTTTGCCGGAAGGGGAAAAGGTGAAGAAGAATATTGATGGGCCCCGCTGTGAAGAGCATATTGAATAATTGATGTTGGTCTCCTGTGCGCGTTCGTTATACTAAATGGGTTCCCGGTTCGATGAGTGATGAGCAGAAGCTGGAAAACCTGGCTTCCCTCTTCAGTTATCTCCTCATTCAAACAAGCGGCGATGTTGAAGAGGCGATCGAATGGCTCAGGCAGCTCGCACAAGAATACGGCATCTTCGATGAAAATCTTTCAATGGATGACCTCATAGACAAGCTGAGGGAGATGGGAGTCATTGAGGATGTGAAGGACGGATTAGTCGTTACCACAAGAGGGATTCAGCGAATCCGGCAGGACGCCTTACGGGAGATTTTTACCTCTCTCCGCAAAGGGGGAATCGGTTCCCACGAAACGCCTCAAACGGGGACGGGTGTTGACCGCCTCAGCGAAACAAAAAAATGGGCGATTGGAGATGCACCGACAAATATCGACCTTACCTCCACCTTAACCAATGCATTTAAACGCGGTGGTATCGATGAGTTTACACTGAAGGAAGAAGACCTCGAGGTGTATGAAACTGAACACATGACATCGTGCGCCACTATCGTCATGCTCGATATCAGTCACAGCATGGTGCTCTACGGCGAGGACAGGATCACACCGGCGAAACAGGTCGCGCTCGCCCTTGCAGAATTGATTATGCAGAAATTTCCTAAAGACTATCTTGCTCTGGTTGTATTTGGGGACGATGCAAAGCTCGTGAGTCTGAATGAACTTCCGTTTCTTACTGTTGGACCTTTTCATACGAACACCCGAGCTGGCTTGCAGCTTGCAAGAAATCTTTTGCGGAAGAGGAGAAACGTCAACAAACAGATATTCATGGTGACGGATGGCAAGCCATCCGCGGTATTTGATGATAACGGCCGGCTGTACAAAAACTCGTTCGGACTCGACCCGCGCATCGTCAATAAAACACTCGACGAAGCGGTAGCCTGCCGGCGGGAGAAGATTACCATCAGCACGTTCATGGTTGCGCGGGACCCGTACCTGATTAACTTTGTCGAAGAGTTGACAAAAGCGAACCATGGCCGCGCGTATTACTCGACCCTGCAAAATCTGGGAGAGTTCATTTTTGTAGATTACATCAGGAACCGCCGGAAGCGGTTCGGTATGGCGTAACGATTCAATCCTGCAGACCTTCTTTTCTCTAACAATCCCGGGTTATTCTTTTACCGCTTCACGGAGAACATGTCCTTCACAAAATGGGAGGGGTGGTGTTTTCAGGATTTCCGCAAGCGTAGGAGCGAGGTCAATCGGGCTGACACGTTCCCGGTAAACACCACTGATAAATTCCTTTCCATAGAATATAAGCGGGACATGAGAATCATATTCGTACGGCTGTCCATGATTTGTCCCCGTCGAATCCGAAGATACGATAAAATAAGGTTTCAGGATGAGCATAATATCTCCCATCCGTTGGGGATAGAATGTTTTTCCAAGCCGCATGCCACTATGATCGGATGAATCTATGTGTTCGAAATCTTTCTGTGTGTATGCAGCCGCAACAAACGGTTGACTCGAAATAGAATCTTTCACCACCTGGATCGCCTGATTGAGGGAAATATTCTTCTCGTTGAGAACACCGGCGTCCAGATAGATGTCGGTCTCAAGTACCTGCGCTACCCATTTTTTTTCCGCGGGTGGTTTCCCAAAGACGCTCTCGAGGGCTTGTTCCGAAAGCTTTAAAACCTGGCTTGAACTCACCCTTCCTGCTTCGACCCCGGGGTGTTTCTTTTTCTGATACTCCGGCACCGGTGCAATGCCATGGTCGCTAGTAAGTATAATGACACAATGGCGAAGGCCCAGCCGCTTATCGAGGAAATGAAAAAATTCTCCCAGCATCCTGTCGGTACGAACCGCGTCATCAAACACCTCGCGGCTTTGCGGTCCGTAAGAATGTCCGATTTCATCGATTGCTGACACGCCAACGCACAGCATGTCTGTTGTTCCGCGAACGCCGAGAGATTCTTCGATAACAGCCTTCCTGCAGACTTCAAGGAGAAGTGTTGTTGCAAATGGGGTATGCTCAATAGCCTGGTAAAACGAAGGTGTGATCGCGCGTGGATTCTTCCCTACAAGAGGATGGGGAAATGTTTTTCCAAGTCCCAAAGAACTTGCCTTATAGGATGTATCATCATCATTACAGACTATCGACGCTGTTTTCGGATCTGTTTCCGTCCACTGTTTTCCAAAGTATCTCTGAAAAGCTCCGGATGTATTAAACATTTTCAGCCAGGAAGGAGCATCCGGCATGTAGTAGGTTGAGGTCGTCACGATGGAATCGACAAACCAGAATGCAGTCCCGAGCTTGCCTGCCATGAGGATTGCGCTGCGGTCTTTGTTTGAAATGCCGATGACTTTTGATCGGAGGTGCGTTTTTCTTCGGAGCATATCACCGACGGTATATACCTCAAGGTTTCGAGGTGAACATCCCTCTCCGTTAATTCCAAGAAGCTTCACCGAATCATCGTCGACGGAATTCACTTCCTTTTTTCTCGTCCGGTCGTACCATTTATTAGCTGTAATGCCGTTGATATGCCCGTAAACGCCCGTTATCAATGCCGCATGTGAAGGTGCTGTTTTCGTATAGGCGTGCTCATACTGCGCATTAGTGAAATTCGCGCCATTCCGGAGAAGAAATTGAAATCCATTTTTTGAAAAATAAGGTTCAAATCGGGTAAGATATTCGTACGGGAACTGGTCGAGTGAGACAAGTACGACTAACTTCGGCTCTTCCGAATGTACATATCGGAAACCGGCAAAGGAAAGGGACAAAACGGTAATCAAAAAAAATCTCTTCATCATATTATTATAGAAAAAATTGGAAGAGAAAGATACAAAATATGTGAGAGAAAGAAAACTCCCCGGTTAAACCTCCCGCAGGTTCTGAACCTGCGGGAGGTTTGGACTCACACGGATCTTCACCTTGAATTTGAGGGAAATTTTGTGCATTTTATTAAACGGATTGAAAAATTTTATGCTCTTAATTATTCCTGCACTCGATATTTCCGGCGGCAATTGTTCTCAAACGGTTCGCGACCTCGATAGCGGATATGCTACGCGTGACCCTGTTGAAATGGCGATCCTTTGGAGAAAAGAAAATGCAAAAACTTTGCACGTAACGGATAGAGATGGGATAAAAAACCGGCGACTCATCAATGTTGAAGCTGTGACAAAAATGGTGGCGGCTGTTGACATTCCAATTGAATTGGGTGGAGGAATCGATACAGTCGAGGAAGTCAGGAACGCTTTTGACTGCGGCGTTTATCGGGTTATCGTTTCAACTGCATTGATAGAAGACCAGCAGGAAGCGAAATATCTTTTGGATAGTTTCGGTCCATCAAAGATTGCAGTCGGAATAGGGGCTGGCGATCCTGAAACATCTATAATCGCCTCAGGTCTGCTTGCGAAACAACGAGGATTCAAACGGATAATTTACGGTGATTTATTATTGGAGGAGAATACAGACGGCACCGTCCTGTTTAGCCACGCCAAGTCTCTCGCAGAGAACACCGGCATGCGCGTGACTGTCTCGGGTGGTGTGACAAACCTTGAGGAACTACTCAAACTGCAGGAAATGGAGCCGCTTGGGGTTGATTCAGTTATCATCGGTCAGGCATTGTATGAAAATAAATTTGCTTGCCAGGGTCTTTGGCGATTCTGTGAAGCCGGAGATTTTCCTTTTACCGCCAAGGTGTAATGAACGTGCGTGTGTACTTTGTAATTCAATCATCCATTACAGCGTATGAAGATAACCGTTATCGGACATGTTTGTCTTGATGTTATTCACCCTCCCGCGGGGGAAGAGGTCAAGAGCTATGGCGGCATTTTCTTTTCCATCGTAACGCTGGCAAACCTGCTCGAACAGACTGATACTGTTTATCCTGTCTTCGGTGTGGGAAAGGGAGATTACGATGCCCTCATGGAACGTTTCAGCGCGTATCGGAACGTGGACGTTTCAGGCATTTATAAATTTAACGGTCCGACAAATGAAGTCCGGCTTCTGTACAAGAATTCATATAACCGGATCGAGTGTTCCAGGCATATTGCCGAACCGACTCCCTGGAAAAGAATTCGACCGTTTCTTACAACGGATATGGTTCTCGTAAACATGATCTCCGGGCAGGATATTTTACTCGAAACTCTCGATGAACTTCGCATGGAAGTCAGGGAACGGCATATTCCGGTCTACATGGATGTGCACAGTTTAACACTCGGTATCAAGAGTGACTACACACGCTATCATCGCCCGGTTGAAAATTGGCGGCGGTGGTTGTTCATGCTTCATGCGGTACAGATGAATGAAGAAGAAGCGGCAGTACTTTCTCCGGAACATCTCGATGAACAAACTCTTGCAAACCACACATTGGCATTGAATACCAGAGCATTGATCGTGACGCGGGGGGACCGCGGGTGTACCGCTTATATCGGCGAGCACAAACATGTTCGGCGGTTCGATGTTCCGGGCATAACCACCCCTGGTGCAGTTGACCCGACTGGCTGCGGTGACGTTTTTGCCGCCTCGTACTGTGCCCGGTTCTTGAAAGGAGAACAAGAACCAGGAGATTCCGCCACCATTCTTCGATCGGCAGAGTTTGCCAACAATGTTGCTGCTGGTAAGACACGTATAGTAGGATCGACGACTATTGATGACCTGGCGATATTCCGGCTCGAAAAGCAGTCATTATCAGAGCACACATCATGAACATTGCATTAATCGGCCACGGTAAGATGGGGAAAGAGGTCGAGGCCCTCGCCAAACGACGCGATGTACCGGTCAAGCAAATTTTCACTGTTGAAAATAACCTGAGAGGAATGGGGATAACGGCGCAGGCTCTGAAAGAAGTTGATGTGTGTATAGATTTTTCAACTCCTGCCGCAGTCGTTCATAATCTCAGGCTTATTGCCGGATGTGGGAAAAATATCGTTGTCGGCACAACCGGCTGGTATGATAAATTAGACGAGGTCTCAACTATTGTAAAGGAAACAAACATCGGCTTGCTGTATTCCCCGAACTTTTCGCTCGGGATGAATATCTTCTCACAGCTCCTTCAGTCGGCGGCAAGAATTTTTGATAAATTTGACTCCTACGATGTCGCTATCAGTGAGACACATCATCGCCGCAAAGCCGACAGCCCGAGCGGTACCGCACTCTCCCTCGGACAGGTCATCTTACAACAGGTTCGCCGTAAAAAGGAAGTATTCCATGAAAGTGCATCGTCTCAAATCAAACCGGAACAACTGCATATTACTTCTACACGTATCGGAGAGGTTGTGGGAACGCATAGGATATTATTCGATTCTGAAGCAGACAGTATTGAATTAATCCACACCGCAAAAAACCGGTCGGGGTTTGCACTCGGCGCACTCATTGCGGCGGAATGGCTGAACGGGAAAAATGGAATTTATACAATGAAGGATGTTTTAAATACACTATGACGATGAAAAAGAATATGCTCTTTCGGGGAACAGGAACTGCTCTCGTTACACCGTTTACCGCCGGGGGGGCGATTGACGAAAATGCGCTGAGAACGCTGGTTGATTTTCAAATTGATGGAGGGGTCGAAGCGATTTTACCGACCGGTACGACAGGCGAAAGTGTAACTCTTACTGATGACGAACAGGCACGCGTTGTTGAAATCGTAGCTGACCAGGCTGCCGGGCGGGTGAAAGTCATTGCCGGTGCCGGCAGTAATTCGACAATGAAGGCGATAGCTCTTGCAAAATATGTTCTTGCTTCAGGCGCAGACGGAATCCTCTCGGTTGCGCCCTACTATAATAAGCCGACCCAGGAAGGATTTTTCCTTCATTATGCGGCAATCGCGAATGCCGTCGACGCACCGATTATTGTCTACAATGTGCCGGGAAGAACAGCAAGTAACATCGAAGCTCAAACGACGCTTCGAATTGCAAATGAGCTGCCGAATGTTGTTGGTATTAAGGAGGCTTCCGGAAACTTTATCCAAATTATGGAGATCCTCCGCCTCCGTCCGAAAAGATTCGGCGTCTGGTCTGGAGATGATGCAATCACTCTTCCACTCGTAGCGCTTGGAGCCGATGGCGTCGTTTCAGTTGTTTCAAACCAGGTTCCACGGCAATTTTCCAAAATGATACGCCTCGGACTGGAGGGAAAATTTGCTCAAGCCACAAAACTGCATAATGAGTTGCTTCCGCTGATGAATTTCAATTTTATCGAATCAAATCCTATTCCCGTCAAAGCTGCGCTTGCGATGATGGGAATGATTGAGGAGATCTACCGCCTCCCGATGGTGCCGATGAGTAAGAAGCATCGCCCGGCACTTAAAAAAATCTTGAAGGGTTTAAGACTGGTTCGCTGATATGAGCCTCCAGAAGACAATCGAACAATTGTTTGATTCCCCCGTCGAAAAAATTAACCGGGGTGAAGCCCTCAGTGCGATAAACGAACTGAAAGATTCTCTCAATAAGGGAAATGTTCGCGCCGCCGAAAGCAATGGAACTTCATGGCATGTCAATACGTGGGTGAAGAAAGGAATCCTGCTCGCATTCCGTCTTGGACATCTGAAGGATGTTTCAGTTGATCCTGGTTTTCAGTTCTTCGATAAGGAGACAATGTCGCTCAGGGAATTTTCACTTGAGGACAATGTGAGAATTGTTGCGGGCGGCAGCGCGGTTCGTGACGGCGTCTATATCGGACGCGGAGTCGTGATGATGCCGCCTTCGTATGTGAACATCGGTGCGTATGTCGGTGAGCAAACAATGATTGATTCGCATGCGCTCGTCGGTTCGTGCGCACAAATCGGTACACATGTCCACATCAGCGCCGGGGCACAAATCGGCGGGGTACTGGAGCCGATCGGCTCTCTTCCTGTTATTATAGAGGACGACGTCCTTGTCGGAGGAAATTGCGGCATTTATGAAGGGACGACGGTTCAGCAACGTGCGGTCCTTGGCGCCGGTGTGATTCTCACCGGCTCGACCCCCGTGTATGACCTTGTCCACAACAAGATCTACCGGAAAACCGCTTCCGAACCGTTGATAATTCCTTCCGGAGCTGTGGTCATTCCCGGGAATCGCCATATCGAACAGCCATTCGCCAAAGAACACAAACTTTCGGTATATTCTCCGATTATTGTAAAATACAGGGATGAAAAAACGGATGCCGTAACGGCTCTCGAAGAAAGTTTACGGTAATTTTCAGTGAAGCGCGTCCTTATCACCGGCAGTAACGGGTTGCTGGGTCAGAAACTTGCCGAACTGATGATTCATTCCAACGGTTACAATCTATTGCTCACTTCGCGTCACGACCATTCGGTGTTTGCGGAAGACGTTATAACCTATCGTAAACTCGACACGACGGACCGGCAGGCTGTGCGCGCGACCATCGATGAGTTCGAGCCGGAGGTGATTATCAACGCCGCAGCGATGACAGACGTCGATAAGTGTGAGACTGATCGCGAAATCGCCTGGCGCAGTAACGTGAAGAGTGTTGAATATCTTGCGCTTGCCGCGAAGCTTGTCGGCGCGCGGGTCATTCATATCTCGACGGATTATGTCTTCGATGGGAAAAACGGACCATATAGCGAGCTTGACCGCCCTAATCCCATCAGCTATTATGGAAAAACAAAACTCGCAAGCGAAAATGTCCTGAAGACAAATGAAATCCCTCATACGATTGTCAGGACAATGGTGCTGTACGGCATCGGTCACGGAGTGAAACTCAACTTTGCCCTCTGGGTGATGAAAAACCTCGGCGAAGGGAAACCAATCCGCGTTGTGGAAGACCAGGTCGGCAACCCCACACTCGTGGATGACCTTGCGTATGCAATTCTCAAAATTATCGACCTTGAACGGTCGGATGTGTACCATGTTGCAGGAGCGGATTTGATCAGTCGTTATGATTTTGCACTGACGGTAGCGCGCACATTCAATTTCAGTGAAAAGCTTATTCAGCCTGTGAAGACCTCAGTATTTAAGCAGCCCGCGGCACGACCTCTGAAGTCCGGTTTTATCACGCTTAAAGCGGAAACAGAATTGGGGGTAAAGCCGTCGGGGGTTGAGCGAGGAATGTCGATTTTTAAAAGTCAGTTGCATAACCACATGAAAAACTTTTCTGAAGCCAATGCTTGATATCAAATTTATACGTGAGCACCCCGACCTTGTAAAGGAAGGCATTCGAAAAAAAGGAGACACCGACCACATCGAAGAAGTTCTGAAGCTCGATACACAGCGGCGTGAACTCGTTCAAAAGGGCGAGGTGCTGAAAAACCGCCGCAACGTTGTTTCCGAAGATATCGGAAAACTGAAACGAGCGGGAAAAGACGCGTCAGCATCGATTGCCGAAATGGAAACAGTAAAAAGTCAGATTAAGACATTTGATGATGATCTGCGCCAGGTGGAAGAATCGCTGAACAAATTATTACTGCAGATTCCGAATGTTCCTCACCCTTCGGTCCCTGAAGGAAAAACATCGGCGGATAATCAGGAAATTGCAATATGGGGGGAAATTCCGACAATCGATTTCAAACCAAAACCACATTGGGAATTGGTGGAAAAACTCGGGATAATTGATTTCGAAAG
>CAZAFL010000014.1:0-47653 GCA_964484465.1 uncultured Chlorobiaceae bacterium | reverse complement strand
TATAACGAGCTCGACAGCCTCCGTGCCGACGCCGAGCATCTTCTTCAGAAACTCGGCTTACGTTATCGTGTATTATTGATGTGTACCGGCGACATGGGATTTACGCAATCGAAGAAATACGATTTGGAAGCCTGGTCTGTTGGTCAACAGCGATGGCTTGAAGTTTCGTCGGTCAGTAATTTTGAATCCTTCCAGGCGCGGCGTATGAACATCCGGTTTCGCCCGGCAGGTGGGAAACCTGAATTTGTGCACACGCTCAATGGCTCAGGGCTCGCACTTCCGCGCGTCGTCGCGGCTCTTCTCGAACACTATCAAACACCCGAAGGGAAAGTTGTTGTGCCGAAGGTTCTGCATAAGTATACGGGGTTTGAAGTGATACAATAGAAATTTAAATGTCTGAGTTATTTAATAACTTGTTCATTTCTTATTATTCCATTCTTCCTTCAAATAAAGGGAGGATGTTTTCTGGTAAGTCCTGCTAAATGACACTCTCCTCCAAGAATTTAATCTTATAGTTTCGTATCTTGTCTTGTGCAGACCTTGAACAGACTCCGCCGCTAGTGGCGAACAGGTGAGCCGTTTCAAGGTTGAGCATATTGCTCAATAACCGCTATGAAATCATTACTTCGTCTCGTTCCCTATCTCAAAAAGTATAAGAGAACTTTGCTCTGGGGACTACTCACCGTTGTTTGCAGCAACCTGTTTACCGTCCTCCAGCCGAAGCTCATCGGCAACGCCATCGATAAACTGAAAATCGGCATCGAGATGAAGCAGGTCGATGAACAAGGATTGATACTGTACGCGGCGATTGTCGTCGGTCTATCGCTCATGGCCGGATTCCTCACGTTCCTGACACGGCAAACCATCATCGTCGTTTCGCGCCACATCGAATTTGATTTGAGGAACGATTTTCTTGCTCATCTCCAGAAGCTTTCACTCTCGTATTTCCAAAACACGCCGACAGGCGACCTTATGGCGCACGCGACAAACGACATCAGCGCGGTGCGCAATGTCCTCGGTCCCGGCATCATGTATCCGACCGACACACTCATGACGTTCACGCTTGTCCTGATAATGATGCTCTGGAGCGACTGGAAACTGACACTACTGTCGCTTATCCCTCTTCCATTTGTTTCGTACGCGGTCTACTGGCTTGGGAAAGCGGTTCACAAACGGTTTGAGGAAAAGCAACGGCAGTTTTCATTATTGACCACGCGGGCGCAGGAAAATCTCTCCGGCATCCGAATTGTCAAAGCCTACGTACGGGAACAGTATGAAATTGACGGGTTCCACTCGCTGAGCTGGGAATATCTCAAAAAAAATCTTATCCTCGCGCGCGTCCAGTCGATTATGTGGCCGCTAATGTTTCTCCTCGTCGGAGTTTCTCTCGTTATTGTGATCTATTATGGCGGGTTGCAGGTCATCAATGGCGTTATTACCATCGGAACGCTCACCGCCTTCTTCGGTTATCTCATCATGCTGATCTGGCCGATGATTGCCTTCGGCTGGGTGACCAATATCATCCAGCAGGGCGCGGCGTCGATGGGGCGCCTTGCGAAAATTCTCGATACGAAAGCGGAAATTGATAATTCAGAAAAAACGGACTGGTCGGTGAAAGAACTTCGCGGAGATATTGAATTCCGCAATGTTATGTTCACCCATAAAAACGCTCAGACGTCAACACTGGGACATATCAATCTTCATATTCCTGCAGGAACAACCGTCGCGGTTGTCGGTTATACGGGTTCCGGAAAATCCACGTTGATAAACCTCATTCCCAGGTTGTATGATGTTACTGGAGGTACGCTGCTGATCGATGGCGTGGATATCAGAAACATTCCGCTCGAAACGCTCCGCTCGAGTATCGGTTATGTTCCGCAGGAAACGTTTCTCTTTTCCGACACCCTTGCGGATAATATTTCCTACGGTGTCGATAATGGTACACTCGAGCACGTCCTGCAGGCGGCGGAAATTTCTCAGATTGCAAAAGACGTCGACGAATTCCCGAAAGCATACGACACAATGATTGGTGAGCGGGGCATCACGCTCTCCGGCGGACAAAAACAGCGGACAAGCATTGCGCGCGCAGTCGTGCGCAATCCTAAAATCCTTATTCTTGATGACGCCCTTTCTGCAGTCGATACATATACAGAAGAAGAAATCCTGAAACGGCTAAGAAATGTGATGAAAGGAAGGACGAGTATCATCATCAGTCATCGTATCTCGACCGTTAAAGATGCGGATTTGATTATTGTTCTTGATGGAGGCAGTATCACCGAGCAGGGTACGCATGACGAATTGGTTGCGAGAGGCGGTATTTACGCAGAACTGTATCAGAAACAATTGCTGGAAGAGGAACTGGAACAATTGTAGGTAAATTCAATGCAAAAGGCGGAAAATTAACCAATCACCAGTTTCCGCTTTTGAAATTCACGCAAGTTTATGAACGAAGAAGAAATATTAGGCAAAGCATACGACAGCCGCCTGATGAAACGGCTGCTCAAGTATCTCAAACCGTACCGGTGGTACGTGGTGATGGGGATTATCATGAGCGTGCTCGTTTCTGCGATGGAAGCAATCCGTCCGTGGTTCACCAAGCATGCCGTCGATGTCAATATCGCCCAGCGTGACAGCAACGGGCTGCTGATGACAACGCTTGGCTTTATGGGTGTGTTGATCGTTCGCGGACTTCTGCAATACGCGAACGCTTATCTCACACAGTGGGTGGGTCAGCGGACTATCTTCGACCTGCGGATGGAATTGTTCAAGCATCTGCAGCAGCTTGGACTCAGGTTTTACGACCGGAACCCCATCGGACGCCTCATCACGCGGGTAACGAATGATATTGAAGTTTTAAACGAAATGTTTTCTTCCGGCGTCGTTATGGTATTCAGCGATGTCTTTACCATTGTGGGGATTCTGTATTTCATGTTCTCGATGAACTGGCAGCTTGCGCTTATTTCGCTCAGCGTGCTTCCGTTGTTATTT
The DNA here is from genome assembly GCA_964484465.1 of uncultured Chlorobiaceae bacterium. GTDB lineage: Bacteria > Bacteroidota > Ignavibacteria > UBA10030 > SZUA-254 > CAZAFL01. The sequence goes on along the minus strand of CAZAFL010000014.1, from coordinate 44,665 downwards.
TACGGCACGTTCCTCTTCCGCAAGAAGGCGCGTGAAGCGTACCGCGATGTCCGCATCCAGCTCGCGCGCATCAATACGTTCATGCAGGAACACATCACCGGGATGACTGTCGACCAGATTTTCAACCGTGAAAAGAAATCCTTTCAGCAGTATTCCGATATCAATGGAGCACATCGTGACGCGAATATCAGGTCGATTCTATATTATGCCCTTTTCTATCCAGGCGTTGAGCTGATCGGTGCGCTCGCGGTAGGGCTCATTATCTGGTGGGCAGGGAAGGAAGCTCTTGGCGGGTCCATTACTCTGGGAACGGTTATGGCGTTTCTTCAATTCAATGAAATGTTCTGGCGACCGATACGCGACCTCTCGGAAAAATATAACATCATGCAGACAGCGATGGCGTCTTCCGAACGCGTGTTTAAGTTACTCGACGATAAAACGCTGATTCCGAATCCGCAGTCGCCTCGCTTACTCGAAAATGTTCGGGGAGATGTCGAGTTTCGAAATGTTTCGTTCGCGTATATCGATGAAGAGTGGGTGCTGAAGGATGTATCGTTTACGATAAACGCAGGCGAAACTGTCGCCATCGTCGGACACACCGGCGCCGGCAAAACGAGCATCATTAACCTGCTCAGCCGGTTTTATGAGTATCAGCGGGGAAGTATTTCCGTTGACGGCATCGACATTCGGTCGGTCGACAAAGAAGAGCTTAGAAAAAATATCGCGATTGTTCTGCAGGATGTTTTTCTTTTCTCCGGAGATATCAAGACAAACATCAACCTTGGCGACGACCGTATTTCGCTCGACCGCATCAAGGCCGCGGCACGTGTTGTCGGTGCGAATAGATTCATTGAAGCAATGCCGCACCAGTACGATGAAGAGGTTAAGGAACGGGGCGCCACGTTATCGGTAGGACAGAAGCAGCTCATCTCATTCGCACGGGCGTTGGCATTCAATCCGAAAATCCTCATTCTTGATGAAGCGACCTCCAGTGTCGACACCGAAACTGAATTATTGATTCAACAGGCAATCCGGAAGCTCCTGCAGGGGCGGACATCTATCGTCATCGCGCACAGGCTATCGACGATTCAACGTGCGAACAAGATTATCGTCATGCACAAGGGCGAAATCCGCGAGATGGGGACACATCAGGAATTGCTTGCCCTGGGCGGAATCTATTTCAAGCTGTACCAGTTGCAGTATAAGGAACAGGAGAGGTCGGTACCGGTGATGTCGAATAAGACGTAACGCTGAAAAAACCTTCGGACTTGCATTTTGAGAGAGGGAGCCTTTAAGAGATGCTTATCATAGAAAAAATGATTAAACCTGAATAATTTCTTCTTCTTGAATGATTAATGCAGAGGACACAACATATCAAATAAATCTCCAAAGCCAGATGTTCATTATCAAAGACCTAGTAATCCGTACATTGGTCTATGGTGTAGTGTGTATATTGGTCATAAGATATTTTGGTCCTGAGGATGGTCCCTTCGTCATATCCTTTTTCGTCGTCGGCTATGCTCTGTTTGACTTGATCCCTTGCTCAGTCATTCACGCTCAATATTTTCACCTCAATAAGGATGCCAAACTCATAGTGAATAGAGTCGGTCGGATGATGACTGTTTCATATAAAGATTCAACGCATTCGTTTGGTTTTGACAGAATCAAAAGGGTCGAGGTTTCACTCATGACAAATTTGTACAACGGCGCGACAAAAGGATGGGCTTTGTGGGAGGTTTATAATTATGCTGTTATTGAGATTGAAGATGGCGAACGATTCGTCATCACGCTCTTGATGGTCAACAATCTCGTTTCGTTTTTTGAATCTCTCGGCCTGCATGTTAAAAAAGAGAGAATGTATTTTCCCTGGATCGACGAATAGATATGAGAAAGGTGACGGTTAGTGGTAAGTCGGCGACCGAGAACCCGACTAACAAATTAATATTACACCCCGGAAAGGTATTCCAATGAAACAAAAACTATTCATCACGATGTGCGCCGCAATTGTATGCATTGCACCTTTTCTTCACGCGCAATCAAAATCGAGCGTTACTGCGGGGGAGCGAACCTCAGTAGATTTGACAATCTACAATCAGAACCTTTCGCTCATTCGTGAAGAGCGAAGCATCAAGCTCCCGAGTGGCATGAGTCATGTCGTGATTCCCGACATTCCAGCGACGATCGACGGGACATCCTTGCATTTTTCCAGCACCACCGACCCGTCAGCCGTACGGGTACTGGAACAAAACTATCAGTACGACCTTGTCCATCAGGGGAAACTGCTCGAGAAATATCTCGGTCAGAACATCGAATTTATCCGTTTCAATGAAGAGACAAAAAAAGAGTACACCGTCATAGGGAAACTGCTCGCGACCGGCTACCAGTCCCAGCCCCACGGCACATCGGCGCCGACATATTCCTTCAGCGGCGGCATGATTGCGGAAATTAACGGCAAAATCGAGCTGAATCCTTCCGGCAGAGTCGTCCTACCGAGCTTACCGGAAGGATTGATTTTGAAACCCCAGCTCGACTGGCTCGTCTCGAATTCGCATGAGGGAGAACACAAAACTGAAATCAGTTACCTTGCAGGACAGCTTTCCTGGACGTGTGATTATGTGGCTCTCCTGAATAAGGGGGATTCAAATTTAGACCTTACCGGATGGGTCACGCTCACAAATAACTGCGGGACGACCTTTAAGGACGCCGGCTTGAAACTGGTTGCCGGCGATGTCAATCTCGTTCGCGAGCAGTTCAACCGGGCGATTCCAATGAGGAAGGATATGCTGGCGGAAGCCGCCGCGCCGCAGTTCCAGCAGACCGAATTATTCGAATATAAACTCTATTCCCTGAAACGTCACACCGACCTCAAAGACAACGAGACGAAACAAATCGAATTGACATCGGGCAAGAATGTCGCGTCGAAGAAAGTCTTCGTTTACGACGCCCTCGAGAATCAATGGCAGGTCTGGTACAACAACGCCTCATACAGAAATCAGGAAAGCTTTGGCGAGCAGTCGAATCCGAAAGTCGCCGTGTATGTGACTTTTAAGAATGATGAAAAATCGGGGTTGGGTATTCCCCTGCCGAAGGGGAAAGTCCGGGTGTACAAGCGGGATGATGATGGAAAGGAACAATTCATCGGCGAAGATGAAATCGACCATACTCCGAAAGATGAAGAAATAAAATTGTACTTAGGGAACGCGTTCGACATCGTCGGCGAACGGGCACAGACAGATTTCAAATCGTTGGGCAACGGCCATGTTGTTGAAGAAACTATCCAGATAAAAATCCGCAATCATAAGACTGAAACCGTGGAGGTTCAGGTATACGAACACCCGTGGCGCTGGAGTCAATGGGAGATTACGAAAGCCAATGTCGAATGGAAGAAGGTTGATCAGTCGACATTAAATTTCCCTGTGACAATTGCAAAGGACGGGGAGAAAGTTGTGACGTATACGATACGGTACAGCTGGTAAATTTGTTGTCCCATCCGTTGAATAGCGTTGGACCAGATCTATAAACTCATCAAGCTCAACAAGTTTGTCACCAGTCATCGCATCAAATTTGCGTCGGCGCTTGTGGCCCATCGGCTCAAACTTCGTCATCTCTTCGTTCGCTTCGACCCCGTCATGGCTTGCAACCTTCGCTGTACGATGTGCTACTTCAGCAATGATGATCATGTCAAACAAATCAAAGGACAATTTACCGAGAGCGAAATTGACCGTATAGCGAAGTTGTTTTTTCTCCGAACGTTACAGCTTGTGATAGGTTGCGGCACAGAGCCAACGCTGTACAGAAATTTTCCGGAGCTTGTCAGCCTCACCAAGAAGTACAAAATCCCGTTCGTAGGTTTCACAACTAATGGTCAGCTGTTGACACAAGCCCATATTGAACAATTAACCAGGAATAAGCTGGATGAATTGACTATATCAGTCCATGGAGTATATCAGGAAACCTACGAACGGTTCATGGCGAAAGCTTCTTATCAAAAGCTTCATGAGGTTCTTACCCTAATCGATCAGGTAAAAAAAGAATTTAGCTCACCACATCCTCACCTCAGAATCAACTATACGGTCAACGCTGACAATCTAGCAGAGCTGCGAGATTTCTACGAGGTGTTTGGTCAGTACAATATCAGAACACTTCAAATCCGACCGATTATTGATTTTGAAGGTGCTTATCGCACATTACTCACACAAGAAGAGATACCTTCCTATAATCTTGTTATCGGACAGCTCATCGAGGAGTGCAGGAAAAGAAACGTAACGTGTCTGGTAAATACGGAAGATCCGTCATATAAAAAGACAAACATTACGAGCGTCATCCTGCAGGCAGTCCGGAGGCATATAACGCCGCAGGTGGTGTGGCAGTCAGACTTCGACTGGCGCAATGAGACCTACGATGAATATTGTAAGCGAATCGATTGGAGCAGGCATCTCAGACATCTGATTTTCTCAAATATTGAAGAAGTAAGAACTTACAATGCCGGCCTCTGGGGCAGGCACGCGGCGAAGTATGAAGTGCTGTAGTGACAATTGCCTTTGGTGCATAGTTGCAATTCGATTGCGGAATTGTTTTATTCCTTTGAGTGCAAATTCCTTTTTCAAGACTTTTCGCTGTATCACAGCGGGAGAAGGTACGATGAAAAAGATTTTTTTCTGTACATTCGTCTTATTGCTCTCCTCGTGCAAAGAGAATCCGTCACAACCCCAGCCCCAGTTAAGCCAAATAATTGCGTACGTACATTGGGAGAACCAGGCTCTGGCAGGGAAACAAGTGCAATTGCTGCAAACCGGCGAGACGAAGCTTACAGACGCGAATGGTATGGCCGAGTTTTCAGTTGCGAGCGGGAACTATGTCGTTCGGGCATTTGGCATTGATGCGCCCGGCCCCTCACCACGAACAATTGACTACACTGTTGAAGTTGGACCCGGACAAAAGTCGACAGTCGATATTTTCGACTGTCTGCCTTGCATGTAAACCTCTAATGCATATTTAAACGGAGGAAAAGTATTTCTCCCTGGCGGCTAGGAGTGCGTTATCTTTTCCCAGTGAGGAACTCCTCGCATAACGCAATATCTTCTTCGCTTCCCAGGAATACGGGAGTGTGTTCGTGAAGCGACGTAGGCTGAATCTTCAGAATGCTTTTTGTGCCATCGCTTGAGCGCCCGCCCGCCTGCTCGATGATGAATGCCATGGGATTGCATTCGTACATCAATCGTAGTTTGCCCTGAGGGTTTTTGCTGTCTCCTGGGTACGCAAATATCCCTCCATATAATAGAGTACGATGACTATCCCCTACCATCGTGCCGATATATCGGAGAGAATAGGGTCGATTGGTTGCCTTGTCCTGTTCTTTCAGGTATTGAATATATCGCTGCATATTGGGATTCCAGTTGCGGAAATTTCCCTCATTCAGGCTGTAGATTTTTCCTTTTTTGGGAATCTTTATATTCTCGTGTGAAAGAAGAAACTCTCCGACGCTTGGATCAAGCGTAAATCCATGAACTCCATGGCCGGTTGAATAAACGAACATCGTGCTGGAGCCATAGATAATGTATCCGGCTGCGACCTGTTTATAACCTGGTTGCAGGCAGTCCTCTAACGTCCCTTTTCCTTCGGGAGAAATACGTCGGTACACGCTGAAAATCGAGCCGATGGTAATGTTGGCGTCGATATTTGAGGAGCCGTCGAGGGGGTCATATAATAGAACATATCTGCCTGCGTGATATTGGTCGGGAATGTGCAGAATATCTTCGTTTTCTTCCGAAGCCATCACGCACAGATGACCGCCGTGGTCCATCGCGCGGTAGATGGTTTCATCCGCAAACTCGTCCAATTTTTTTACAACATCGCCGCTGACATTCATCCGGTCGGTGATGCCGAGGATATTAACCAAACCCGCTTTGCTGACTTCGCGCCAGACAAGTTTCGCCGCAAGAGACAGGTCGTGCAGTAATCCCGAAAATTCACCGGTTGCATTCGGATACATCTCCTCCTGCTCGTTGATGTATCGTTCTAAGGTCATGAATTTTGTTGTCGCCTGCATGCGTTCTGTTCCTTCGGAAGTTGCGATGATGACGAAAAATGTACCGAAATCCCATCTGAGTTGCAAGTGAGTTTCTTGCGTTTTAGCCTATTTGTCGGTATATTTCTGAAAGATTTTGAAAAATTTCCTCTAAGTGGTAACCTCTCGTCCTGTTGAATAACAATACAAGAAATCGAACATGAAATTTGTCATTTGCATAAATCACGTTCCTGACACGGAGACAAAAGTAAACGTCGGTTCCGACAGTAAGACGATCGACCGGAATGGTGTTAATTTTATGCTTAACCCGTACGATGAATTTGCCATCGAGGCGGCTCTTCGCTTTAAGGAAAAGCTGGGAGGAGAGACAATTGTGATGTCTCTGGGCAATGACGTTCATAAAGAGACGATTCGAAAAGGATTGGCAATGGGTGTCGATAAGGCGATCTTATTGAAGGATGATAGCGTACGGGACTCGTATGCAGTTGCAAAGGCGTTGTCGGAGGAATTAAAGAAATTATCCCCCGACTGCATTTTTTTCGGAAAGCAGTCGATTGATTATTATGATGAACAGGTGCCCGGACTTGTTGCAGAAATGCTTGGTATGCCTTCGGTTTCAGTGGTCGTGAAGATCGATATTCAGGATGGAAAAGTACATTGTGAGCGCGAAATTGAAGGGGGGCATGAAATCGTGGAAACAAAACTCCCCGCTGTAATTAGTGCACAAAAAGGACTGAACGAGCCGCGGTATCCATCACTGAAGGGCATCATGGCGGCAAAAACGAAGCCGATAGAAGAGCGTCCGGCAGTCGCGTTCCCACCAATGGTTGAAGTAATCAGAATGCGAAAGCCCGCTGCAAAACAACCGGGCAGAATTGTAGGCACAGACATCAGTGCGGTGCCGGAGCTCGTCAGACTGCTTCATGAAGAAGCAAAAGTCATCTAACAATTTTTCTTCCGGCTCTTTCAACTTGAATTGATTATGAAACTCCTTGCATTTGCTGAACAGCGTGAAGGTAAATTTAAGAAATCTGCGTTTGAAGTAACGCAGACCGCGCGCCGCATTGCCGACCAGCTTGGTGCCGAGCTTGTGACACTGGTGATCGGCGATGGGGTTGAACTGATTATTCCGCAGTTAGGTGCGTACGGGGCGACGAGAGTCCTCACCGCGCAGGATTCCAGGTTGCATTTTTATTCAACGACTGCCTACGCGAAGGTCGTTGCTGATGTTGCTAAGCGGGAAGACGCATCGGTGTTGTTATTGCCCGCGAGCCAGCTGGGAAAAGACCTCGCTCCACGAGTCGCTGCAAAACTGGAGGCAGGAATTGCCGCCGATTGCACAGCATTGAATATTGAGGGAAATGAAATAATCGCTTCGCGACCGGTGTATGCTGGGAAAGCCTTTGTGGATGTGAAAGTAACTTCCGCGACAAAAATTTTTACACTCAGGCCGAATGTATTCACTGCAAGTCCGGCGAATGGTAATTTGGCTTCCGTCGAACAAATATCGTGCGAACTCACAGATGCTGATTTTGGAGCGAAAGCCACAGCAGTAAAGATTGCTGAAGGAAGGCCGGACGTCACGGAAGCGAGCGTGATTGTTTCGGGAGGAAGAGGACTGAAGGCACCCGAGAATTTCCAGCTTGTTGAAAAGCTTGCGGATGTGCTCGGCGCCGCCGTAGGCGCATCGCGCGCGGTAGTCGATGCAGGATGGCGCCCGCATGATGAGCAGGTCGGCCAAACAGGGAAAACAGTCTCGCCGACATTGTACATTGCCTGCGGGATCTCCGGTGCAGTGCAACACCTTGCAGGAATGTCATCTTCTAAGTATATTGTAGCTATCAACAAAGATAAGGATGCACCCATCTTTCAAATTGCAGATTATGGAGTCGTTGGAGATGTATTCGAAATTCTCCCTGCCCTTACAGAAGAATTGAAGAAAACACTTAACAGATAATTCTTTAGTGGAAAAAATTCAGGTTGATATTTTAGGTCTATCGACGAGCCAGGCAAGTGGCGGTGCCTACGCGCTGATCCTGAAGGAAGTGAACGGTACGCGTCGGCTTCCGATTATTATCGGGGCGTTTGAAGCACAATCCATAGCACTGGAGATGGAGGGAATAAAACCTCCGCGCCCGTTAACGCACGACCTGATGAAGAACATTATCGATTCGTTGGGGACCGACCTGCGGGAAATTACCATCAGCGAGTTGCGTGACGGGACATTCTATGCGAAGTTGAACCTTGACAGCCAGGAAATCGACGCGCGTCCAAGCGACGCCATTGCACTTGCAGTCCGCTACGGAGCGCCGATTTTTGTTTCCGAAAAAGTGATGGAAGAAGCAGGCTTCCTTCCAGAAAATGAGGAGCAGGAAGCTAACGATCTTGGTCCTGCGAAAAAGGGAGAAGGAAAACTATCAAAGCTTGAGACCCTGACTGCTCAATTGAAGGAGGCGATTGAGCGGGAAGAGTACGAACGCGCCGCAAAGCTCCGGGACGAAATCCGGAAACTCGAACAATAAATTTATTTCTTCACTTCAGGTTTTACCAGCCGCAGCATTTCGCGTACAGCGTTTTCGAGTCCGACGAACACAGCGTGCGCAATGATTGCATGTCCGATACTCACCTCTTCAATATCGCGAATGCCGGCAATCGGTAGGATGTTGTCATAATCAAGACCGTGCCCTGCATTGACAACCAACCCGCAATTTTTGCCGTACGCCGCCATTTTTTTAATACGCCCAAAATGCTTGTTTCTTGATGAAGAGGAAACGGCCTCGGCGTACTCGCCTGTATGAATTTCTATCAGATCTGTATTAATTTCTTTAGCTGTTTCTATCTGATTCCGGTCAGGATCAATGAATAAACTCACGGGAATTCCTTTTTCATGAAATCGATCTATTGTCCTCTTCAACGAAGCCGATAAGCGCACGACATCTAACCCTCCTTCCGTCGTGAGTTCTTTCCGTTTTTCAGGAACAAGTGTGACAAGGTCAGGTTTTATTTCCAGGGCAATTTTTATAATTTCAGGCGTTGCTGCCATCTCAAGGTCCAATTTTGTTGAAATCATTTTCCGAAGGGACCAGACGTCTCCGTCGCGTATGTGTCGTCGATCTTCGCGGAGATGGCAAACAATACCGTCCGCACCTGCAGCTTCAACAATCTGTACAGCGGAAACCGGGTCGGGGAGGTTTCCACCCCGGGCATTCCGAAGAGTAGCGATATGGTCAATGTTGATGCAAAGTCTCACGAAGTTTTGCCTCTGTTTCGCCGAAGGATTAAAGTCGTTTTCGAATGTAGAATTGAAATCGTTCCGGCCTGCGATTAATTACTTTTACCTCCTGCGGAGCTGAAACCATGGGGGCAGTGATGCCGGAGGAGTCCTGGAGTAACTGCTGGTAATCTATCGTGCTCTGGAAATCGCCATTTGAGAGCTTTGCTAATTGGTCTATTCCTCCACGGACTGTCACGTCAATTTTCGGAGGAACAAAAATAACCTCTCTATTTGCCGGAGTTCCGACTGCCCGCAGAACTATTCCAGTGAATATCTTCTCAGCGAAAGGCTGAACATTAACAACCAGTCTCGTTGAGGTATGAAATATTTCCAGAGAATAATTCGTCGGCTCTTCGAGTGAAACCATGGCATCGATGGATGTATGCAGGTTGTCATATCGCTGGAATGATGTTTGCCATTGCGATACGCGGGTCACGATTTCCCTTCCCCCTCCGATGATCACGCTCTCGGGGACAACCTTTACAGAACCGATCTGACCATACCCTTCATGAAAATCCAGCAGCAGGTGGGGGCTGATCGGCACGCGTTTTTCAATGTAATCATCAAGAGCAAGCATGATGGTATCCGGCTTTACATCGACCGGCTGTACCGGGAGAGGGAGTTTTACATGGTCGGGTAGGTCGCGCGCTGTGATAGTAAACTGCTCGTTGTTAAGAGATGAGACATCAATGTAATATGTTACATTGGTAAGAAAGTACAGGCCCGCCATGAGCCATCCATGACCCTTGAATCTCACGCTGACGTACTTCGGCACCGGGAATCTGAGGGCTTTCCCTTCTTTCAGGTTTTCGATGACCACCGGGATATGTCGTGTGACGGTATATTCGTAGCCCATGTTCACGGAGACCCACATAAGAACGGCAAAAAGAATTGAGGCAATGATGATATGGTAGCGTTTGTTTTCCATAGTGTAAAACAAAAAAACTCCATCCAGAGAATGATGGATGGAGTTTAACGAGCCGGTTAATTCTTATTTAGGGAATCTCGCTTTCACAAGCTCTTCTATGAGCTGGTCTCTGTTGGCACGTGAAATTTCTCTTCCAAAAATTGACAACCCGCCGACACTACGTGCATATCTCCTTAGTTCATGGACTGTCATATCACGGAGCTGCTGGCGGTATGTTGCTTCGTCTTCACTGAACACCATTTGTGTCGACTCAACTGAGGGAGAAGATGTTTCAACAGGATCCTCCGTTGTAATAGCAGTATCGGCAACGGCTGTTTTACGTGGCCTGCCCCGCTTCGGTCTGTCAGCCTGCGAACGAGGTTCAGCGGGAAGCTGCTTTTCTTTCGTTTGCCATGGTGGTGGATAAATAAGGACTTCAGTTTCGTCATCAGGCCGGGGAATAACATGCGCTGAGACTAATTCTCCTACACGCTGTGCAGCAGCTGAACCGGCATCGACGGCGGCGCGAATTGCGGCAACATCGCCTTTCAACTTTATGGTCATCAGTCCGGCGTCGGCACGTTCTTTACTGATAAGCTCGACATCGGCAGCCTTCGTGGCGGCGTCCGCGGCTTCGATGGCGCCTACCAGGCCCCTTGTTTCTATTAACCCCAACGCGTAGTCAAGCATGAAATGTTTGTTACCCTGATGCTAAGATGTACAGCATAAATAAAATTGGTCCCGTTCCACTCACGACAAGCGGAACGGGACAGAACGAGGCTGTTACTTTCCTTGAGAGCGTTTTGGAAGAATCATTTCGACGTCAGCATGAGGACGCGGAATGACATGCACGGACACCAGTTCCCCGACGCGCTGAGCCGCCGCCGCACCGGCATCGGTTGCCGCCTTGACTGCGCCGACATCGCCGCGTACCATCACTGTGACGTAGCCGCCGCCAATGACCTCCTTGCCGATCAGCGTCACTTTTGCCGCCTTTACCATTGCATCAGCAGCTTCAATGGAGCCGACGAGTCCCTTTGTCTCGACCATTCCTAATGCATCGAGTGAAATATCCGACATGATGAAAAACTCCTTTCAAACAGTGTAAGATAACGTCGAAATTTACGTGCATCGAATATAATGAAACGGGAGCATATTGTCAATAAGATAACAATGCCACGGGTGGATTTTTTACTGAAATTCAATGAAAAAGCAGCTTGCTTTGTCAGATTATGAATTTTTCAACAATATGCTCCTGCATTCCAAAAAATCTCAAATGATTAATGAGAACTTGAAGATAGAATCAATGTGGTGATGTTTGAAAATAATTGTCATTAGAATACAGAGAAATGGGAAAGGAGTATACCCTCTGAAATCTAATCGGGCTGGCGCCAAGAAAGCCTTCGGGAGGTCAAATTTGGGACTCATACCCCGTTGATATTCTTCGCTGATTTTGCTATCTTTTTCAAGCCGAAACATAGTGGCCTGGTTGCATGTTTGTAACTACAGGAATTTCTCATGGCTCTCAGCAAAAAAGCAAGAACCTGGCTTATCATCCTTGGCATCCCCGCGGTGCTTATTGTCTGCGCAGCGGTTGGAGCAAAACTTTATTTTACAAGCGAGCGCCTCAAAGGACTTATTATTCCGGAGATAGAGGAGACAACGCATCGGACTGTTTCCATCGGTGATATTTCGCTTTCCCTGTTTCCGACCCTCGCTGTCGAGATCGATAATTTGAAAATCTCCAATCCCACTGGCTCTTCCTTTGACCAGGAGCAGTTTATTTCCCTCGATAATCTGAAACTGAAGGTGAAAGTTCTCAAACTGCTTTTGTCCAAGCTGGAAATCGATTATGTTATTGTCAATCATCCGGTTGTCTACCTTGAGACGACGAAGGATGGGAGAAAAAATTACTCCACCGAATCGCCGGGCGCGAAACTCAAAACGAAAGTAACGGTATCAAAAAATAACACCGGCGCCCTGCTTCTTTCCAATCTTGAAATTAATGACGGCGAGATTGAGCAGGTCGATGAGAAATTTGATATGCACATGCTCATTAAAGGTATTCATCAAACTGCAAATGTTGAAGCACGTCCCGGAGAAAACACAATTTTTGTCAACGGTACGTCGTCGATTGAGTCGTTCAGTTATGGCTCTCAGAAAATGTGGTATCTTGCCGGCCAGCCGGTGACCGCAGATGCAAGACTTTCCTACCATACCGACAGCGACGTGCTTTCATTCGATGCATGTTCCGTAAAAATCCGGGATTTGCCGCTGAGTGTTTCAGGGACAATTTCCCACTTCACCGAACCAGAGCTGGCGATGAATCTTGTTGTGAATTCTCCCGGTGCTCAAATGACACAATTGCTTTCCATCATTCCTCCGGAGATGCTGAAAAAGGCGCAAGGGCTTTCGAGTTCAGGGGATGTTGTCTTTTCAATGACCGTCAGAGGGCCTTCGAGCGAGACGATGAGCCCCGGGATAGAAGGGACGTTTACTTTAACAAACGGAAACATGCAATACGCCTCGCTTCCGAAATCGATCTCGAATATCAACCTTTCGGGTTCGTTTGAAAAACCGCCCGCTCATGTCGGCGCCACGAGCGGAGGCAACTTCGGAATTGAGAAGCTCACTGCGACAATCGGAAACAACGTACTGAACGGTAAACTGCACGTTGCCGATTTTGGCGACCCTCACCTGACTGCGATATTTGCAGGCAAAATGAATCTCAACGAAGTGAAGGATTTCTACCCGCTTGAACAGGGCACTGAGCTCGCCGGAACGATGAGCGCAGATATTTCAGTCGATGGGAAACCAAAATCTCCTCAAACACTGAAAGCGGCTGGAACGGTCAATTTTCAGAATGTCGTTATAAAGACTGCGGGTTCATCAAAACCACTGAAGAATCTCAACGGCACAGTGAAGTTCAACAACCAAGCAATTGAGTCGAAACAACTTGCGATGGATATCGGTGAGTCGGATATGATTCTTTCGTTTACTCTGAAAAATTACCTCGGGTTAGTAATGAGTGATGCGGCGAAAACCTCCGGAAAACCGAATGCTACTGTAACGTTGACATCCAGGCAACTGCGGACGGTAGACCTTATGTCGGAAAAGCCCGCAACGAAGGAAACCGGACCGAAGAAAAAAGCTTCATCGACAGCAACCGGAGCAATAGTCCCGGGAATAGATATCGATGCAAATATCAATGTGAGTAAATTACAGACAGAGAAATTTACATTCACTGATGCAAAAGGAGTTGTCAACCTTTCTGATGGCGTTGTCAACCTGAAAAATCTTAGCGTTAATGCATTTGACGGGATGATTCAGAGCAAAGGGACACTCGACCTTCGTGACCCGAAAAAAAGCCCGTTTGACCTTAACCTGGATATAAAAAACGTCGAATCGAATGAGATGTTATCAAGCTTCAGCTCGATCGGCAAATATCTTTTCGGTAAATTTTCCACAACTACAACTATCAAAGGAGATTTAAACGACAGTCTTGGATTGAACCCGCAATCACTTCTCGGTAACGGTGTCGTGAATATTTCCAGCGGAAAATTAAGCGGCTATCCGTTGACTCAAAAACTCGCAGATGCTACCAGCCTTGTGGACTTGCGTGACGTGAACTTTAAGAATTGGACCAACGCCTTCTCAATTTCCAACGGAAGATTGAATATCAAGGATCTTAAGGTCAGCTCAGGTACAACAGATTTCCTTGCAAACGGTTCACAGGGACTCGATGGCTCAATGGACTACAATTTGAATGTCAAACTTCCACCTTCGGTGTCAAGCCAGCTGAAACTCGGAGGGGTGGCGGCGGAGCTTCTGCAATTTTTTAAGGATAAGGACGGGAGGTATAGCCTTAATTTTTCTGTTTCGGGCATGGCCTCCGACCCTGCGGTTAAGCTTAACACCAAAGCCCAGGAGGAAGTGGCTAAGCAAGCTGTTGGACAAAAGAAACAACAGCTTCTTGATGAAGGGAAGAAAAAAGCAGAGGATGCGTTGAAAAAACTGTTCAAAAAACCATAAACAATGGATCACATTGCGTCCCTGCGTATAAAACCGAAGCAGTCGCTGGGACAAAATTTCCTTACCGATCAGAATATTGCCAGAAATATCATCCGCGAGTTACAACTTTCGAAAGAAGATCTTATTGTTGAGATTGGGCCCGGGAAGGGTGCACTGACAAAACACCTAGTGGATCGGGCAAAACATGTGATTGCGGTAGAAGTTGACGGGCGGGTGATACCTGAACTGGAGAAAAATTTTGCTTCGTCTGCAGATATTGTTCATCAGGATTTTCTGGAAGCGGACCTGGCGGGATGGCGGCGAAAGTATCGGCACAAACTTCGTATCGTAGGAAATATTCCATATCACCTGACAAGTTCGATTCTGTTTAAAATATTTCGAGAACGGTCGTTTGTCCACGACCTGACTATCATGGTACAGCGGGAAGTTGCCCAAAGGATCGTCGCCAAGCCGGGAACGAAATTGTACGGGATCCTTTCTGTTTTTTCGCAGTTGTACGGGACACCAAGAATACTGTTTACTGTATCACCGAACTGTTTTTACCCCCAACCGAAGGTGATTTCTGCAGTGCTCAGGATGGAAATGAAAGAAAAACTTGCATTCGATTTCAATGAAGAAACATTCGCGAATGTCGTGAAGACTGCTTTCGGCAAACGACGGAAAACACTTCGGAACAGTCTTGCATATCTACCGTATGATGAAACAACAGTAGATTTGATCCTCAGCAGACTTGCATTTTCAATGAGCAAGAGGCCGGAACAACTTACAGTCAAAGAGTTTGTCCATCTTGCAGGAGAAATCGACGGGATCCTTTCAAATAATAATGTGATGAGGCGACCCAAGGCAAGCTGAACTACAATGTCATTTATACGAACATATGTTCGTCTCCGGAGGTCTGTAAGCTGGATTGACGCAATAGTTTTCCTCTCACTCGGAATACTGTTCTACGGGCTTCTTGCAGTGGGTAAAGAATGGCAGGGCGTGCTACGTCCGACAGTTGAAATAAGTCTCTCACCCTGGATGCTCCCGAAGTACACTTTTTTTTCTCTCGTTCGCGGGTTTGCTGCGTATGGATTGTCTCTCTGCTTTACGTTAATCTATGGTTACACGGCCGCGTATAACAAGAAGGCAGAAAAGATCATGCTGCCGCTCCTCGATATACTTCAAAGCATTCCCGTGTTGGGGTTTCTTCCCGGTTTGGTGTTGGCGCTTGTGGCTCTTTTTCCGGGTTCTAACATCGGACTTGAACTTGCGGCAGTGATTATGATTTTTACGGGTCAGGTGTGGAATATGACCTTTAGTTTTTATAATTCATTACGCTCGATTCCCACAGACCTCAGGGAAGCAGGACAGGTGTACAAGCTTCATTGGTGGCAGCGTTTTATTAAACTGGAAATGCCGTATTCTGCAATTGGTCTTGTGTGGAATAGTATGATGTCGATGGCTGGTGGGTGGTTCTTTCTCACCATTAATGAAGCGTTCGTGCTTGGGAACAAGGACTTTCGTCTCCCCGGTATCGGATCGTACATGAGTGTAGCGATTCAGCAGGGGGATTTGCCTGCCATGGTGTATGCTATTATTGCGATGACATTGATGATTATTCTTGTCGACCAGGTTTTTTGGAGACCGATTGTTGCCTGGTCACAAAAATATAAATTTGAAGAAACGGAATCGGCTGAAACAGAGCATTCCTTTGTCCTGAATTTATTGCGATCGTCTCATATCGTACAATTTAGCCGTGAGAAGCTTTTTGCGCCACTTTTTTCTGCGTTTTCCCTGCGGCTTTCGGGAGGAGTAGTTGCTCTGGAAAAAAAGGAGGTGGTTTCCAACGAGCAAGTCCGCAAACTGATGTCGTGGGTCTTTGCGGCATTGTTCCTGACAGTGATATCCATGGGAGGGTATAAGCTTATCCATCTGTTGGCAGGGGTTTCCCTCCAATCATGGCTTACCATATTTCTTCATTTGTTGTTTACATTCGGCAGGGTATTGCTTGCGGTGGCACTGGGTACGGTTATCATGGTTCCTTTTGGCGTTATCATCGGCATGAATCCCAGGCTGTCTCAATTTTTTCAACCTATTGTCCAGGTCGTAGCATCGTTTCCTGCACCGATGTTGTTTCCACTGGTAATCTTCGGGCTTTCAGCTCTCGGTATTAGTATTGAGCTGGGAGCTGTTGTACTCATGCTGCTCGGAACTCAGTGGTATATTCTATTTAACGTTATCGCGGGCGCAATGGCAATTCCAAATGATCTTCGTGAAGCTGCCCATGTTGCAAGACTCACACGCAGGCAGGTCTGGACAAGGCTGATTTTACCGGGAATCTTTCCAAGTTTAGTTACAGGATGGGTTACTGCAGCAGGAGGAGCATGGAACGCAAGCATTGTCGCAGAATATGTACACTTCGGCGACAGGCTGTTGGTTGCAACCGGCCTTGGCTCGACGATCACGACTGCAACCGATAGTGGTAATTACGGGGTGCTGACAGCAAGTGTTCTGTCAATGGCGGGTTCGGTTGTTCTCATCAACAAATTTTTTTGGCGAACTCTTTATCGAAAAGCAGAAGAACGATGCAGTCTCAATAAATGACGACGAATAATATACCCATTGCGGAATTGCGCAATGTGAACAAACAATTTAATCTTCCCACGGGCGCGGAAATCAACGTACTTGAGAACATCTCGCTCGCGATTAATGCAGGAGAAATTGTAGCGCTCCTCGGCCCTTCCGGAAGCGGTAAATCGACCCTCATGAGAGTTCTTACAGGTCTTATTTCGCCCTCATCCGGCGAAGTTCTCGCTTACGGTCAGCCGTTGAGAGGGTTCCATCCGCGCGCATCGATTGTCTTTCAAAGTTTTGCATTATACCCGTGGCTTACCGTTTATGAAAATATTGCTCTCGGGTTAGAGTATTTGCATCTCCCGCCGGAGGAAACATCTTCCCGTGTCCGGCATGCGGTAGATATGGTGGGTCTTGAGGGATTCGAAGAGGCATATCCGAAGGAGCTCTCGGGGGGGATGAAACAGCGGGTCGGTATCGCGCGCGCGATTGTTGTCCAGCCTGAGCTTCTCTGCATGGACGAGCCGTTCAGTGCCTTGGATGTCCTTACGGCGGAAAACCTTCGTGCAGAAGTTCTTAACCTGTGGCTTGACCATAAAGTAGAGATTAAGAGCGTGCTGTTTGTTACGCACGATATTCGCGAAGCCGTGTTCCTCGCGAATCGCATCGTCGTATTGAGTGCGAATCCCGGGACCATCAGAATAATTATTCCAAACGACCTGCCGCATCCGCGTGACCCGCGATCCCCTGCATTCCTTTCGATGATTGACAGGATCCACGATATCATTACAAATGCCATCATACCGGATGAAGCGCTTCCCGCAATTTCTTCAACAGCTCCACGGCGAATCGAATCACTGCCGTATGTTACACCAAGCGAGATTATCGGTTTGCTTGAAATTCTCGATGAAAACAATGGGACCGTCGATCTCTTCGACCTTGCGTCGCGTGTCGGGAAGGATTTCGGTTCGACAATCGCTGTGGTAAAAGCGGCGGAGCTCCTGGATTTTGTCGATACGCCGAAGCAGAATGTTGTATTTACAGAGACAGGAAGAAAGTTTTTGGCAAGTGACATCAACGGACGCAAGCTGCTGTTCAAGCAACAAACGCTTTCACTTCGATTGTTTGAGATTATTACGGGCATGCTGCTGAAGACCGACGACGTCACCCTCGACGAGGAAATCATTCTCGAGCAAGTGGCAATCCTTCTTCCCAATGAGGACCCCGAGAGGCTCTTCCAGACGATGGTCGGCTGGGGGCGGTACGGTGAGCTGCTAGGGTACAATGCGTACAATAGAGCTCTCTATCTTGACCGTGGCGAACAATCTTTGCAGAATAACGCATGACGCCGTTCACCCGTTTACTTTCCATCAAATACTTTCCGGAGGAGAGCGTTAGCGCGTGACGTTCCCGTCAATGCTCCGTCGACTTCGCCCCGTCGACGCCCTTATTATAGCATTTGCAATTCTCTGTGCAATCTTTTGCCTCTTGTTTTCAAAGATAATACTTGAATGGAGAATCATTACGGTTGTCAACATTTCGATTTCTGCGGGCATTCTATTGCTCGCCGGCCAGCGTGCACGGTCGCAGAGCAAGGCTCTGCGAATTGTTCACGAATGGTATCCTGCACCTGTTATCTTTTTTTCATTCAAGGAAATGTACATTATCATGCAAGCGATGAACCGGCAGGATTATGATAACCTTCTCATAGCAATCGACCGATGGATATTTCACACCGACCCTACTGTCTGGCTTGCCCACGTAGCTACACCGGTATTAACGGAAGCTCTCCAAATTTCTTATGCGAGCTTCTATTTCCTCATGCTGGCGGTGGGTTATGGAGTGTATCGCAGAAACGATGAGGATGGTTTCTCGTTCGTCATGTTCACATTTCTCCTGGGTTTTTTCCTTTCCTACGTTGGTTATCTTCTTCTTCCCGCTGTGGGTCCGCGGTTCACGCTGCATAATTTTGATTCCATGAATACGGAACTTCCTGGATTATACGTCACGACATTTATTCGTGACCTCATCAATGCCGGAGAATCCATACCCAAAAATGTCGTCGACCCGATCGTATATGCACAGCGGGACGCATTTCCAAGCGGACATACTGAAATGACTCTCATCGTAATCTATCTAGCTAGGAAATTTAGACTGAAGTCGCGATATATTCTCTATCTGTTTGGTACGTTGCTGATTATCAGCACAGTCTACCTAAGATATCATTACGTGATTGATCTGGTCGGCGGCGTTCTGTTTATGGTGCTGACAGTGTCGATGGTGCCGGAGCTTTTCTCGTGGTGGCAACGTTTTGCCCGCGAAGAAGAACCAGTCATTGCAAAAAAATCTTAGAAACATGTTTGGCATGTAGACAATCATCATGAATTAACCCGTGACAAAGGTCATCAGCAGCTCAGTAAAGGTATTAATCCTGTTTGCCTACACCTGCCTTCTCTCGGTCCTCGGCGGACTCGCTCTTTTTACAAAAAACGGCGACCAAAAATATTTTTTCCTGGCCCGCCACTGGTCAAGATCTATCCTCAAAACATGTGGTGTCAAAGTACAGGTCGATGGTATAGCAAAAATAAAGGATGCCCGGGGAATTGTATATCTCGCAAACCATGCAAGCATGTTCGACATCTGGGCTCTGCAGGCAGCATTGCCGGGCCAGCTCCGCTTCATCGGCAAAAAAGAGCTTACACGTATCCCTATCTTCGGCTGGATATGGAAGTATAGCGGAAATATTCCCTTCGACCGGAAAAAACCAAAAGAATATGTCAGGATGCTGGCGAAAGCAGCTCAGACCCTCGGCGATGGAAAATGTATTATCCTCTTCCCCGAGGGAACACGGACAAAAGATGGGAAACTTCAGGAATTTAAACGAGGATCATTTTCTGTCGCACTCAACTCAAAGGCAACAATTGTACCTGTTACCATTAATGGAAGTTTCTCTATTCTGAAAAAAGGAAGTTTCATAATTAATCCGGGATTAATTACATTGGTAATACATGACCCGTTGATCCCGTCTGGGGATTGGAGCGGCAAAGAACGGGAACTGGAAATGCTCAATGCAGTCCGGAAAATAATACATAGTGCATATATCAATCAATCCTGACAGACAATGCCGGTTACAATAAAGGATGTAGAACATATTGCAAAACTTGCACGACTTGAGTTCTCTGACGCGGAAAAAGAAAAACTGACGCATCAGCTGAACGATATTCTCAGGTATATCGAAAAGTTGAATCAGCTCGACACCACAAAAGTCGAACCACTTTCCCATGTTATTGAATTAACGAATGTCGTTCGCGAAGATACAGTTACGCCTTCAATGGCGCGGGAAGAGGTTCTGCAAAACGCACCATCGAAAACGGAAAAATTCTTTAAAGTTCCAAAAGTCATAGGGTAAATGTCAGCCGAACAATCCATTTACGTTGTTGCTATTATCCCGGCACGGTATGCATCGACACGTCTTCCGGCAAAACCGTTGCTGGATTTCTGCGGCAAGCCAATGATACAGCATGTTTACGACCGTGCGAAAGAGGCAACACTTGTCAACGATGTTATCGTTGCCACAGACCATGAGCGTATAGCGGATGTTGTCCGCGGTTTTGGCGGAAAGGTAATGATGACGCCTTCGTCGCTTCAATCTGGGAGCGACCGCATTGCCTACGCTGCTTCAACCCTTGCGACTGCGGAAATTATCGTGAATGTCCAGGGGGATGAGCCGCTGATTGTTCCACGAATGATTGATGAGGCGGTCAAGCCGTTGATCGATGACGGAGATATACCAGTCGGAACTCTTATTAAGAAAATCACGACCGCAGAAGAATTAAGTAACCCTAATGTCGTGAAGGTTGTCCTCGATGCAAAGGGTTTCGCATTGTACTTTTCCCGGGCGCCGATCCCATATACGCGCGACGGGATGAAAAGCAGTGATTGGAATACAGAACATGTACATTATAAACACATCGGGTTGTATGTCTTCCGGAAAGAGTTTCTTCGTTTGTTCAGTACGTGGGGACAATCACGGCTCGAACAGATCGAGAAGCTGGAACAGCTTCGCATCATTGAGAACGGTTACAGGATCAAGACAACCGTGACAATGTATGACACGATGCCGGTCGATACAATGGAGGATGTCGACAGGGTACGGTCCATTATGAAGACAACATCGGCGGTTCATCATGGATAACGAACGTCAGTCGTTCTGGGAGGTTGTTCGCACCGGATTTGGGCGCGGGCTTGTCGTTCTCGTTCCAATTGTCATTACCATATGGGTGTTGAATATGTTATTCAACGCTATCGATGGGATTATTTCACCGATCTTCGACCGCATTCTGGATCGTCATATTCCCGGGCTCGGTTTCATTTCGATGATTTTCTTGATTCTGATAGTCGGCGGGCTATCGGCGAACCTTGTCGGCAGGGCGTTTTTTAAATTGTTCGAACGACTTCTGTTTTCAATCCCCATTGCACGGACAATTTATACCTCGATGAAGGATCTCATCAACGCATTTCAGCTTGGAGGGAAAGGGAAATCGTTCCGACAGGTTGTTCTTGTCGAATATCCGCGTCAGGGGTTGTTTACAGTCGGTTTTGTTACTAACGAATTGTCAGTGCACATGACTGCTTCTGAGGAAGAAATGGTGAGCGTCTACATTCCGAATCCTCCGAACCCAACTTCCGGCGTGATGATTTTAGTGCCGAGGAAAAGTGTACAGGTTATTGAAATGTCCGTAGAGGAAGGCCTGAAACTCGTCCTCTCCGGTGGAATTGTGAGCTCGGGCTCTATCAAAGTAAGTTAGGAGAATAGCTTGTCGCGAAATAAAGTCAAATACATTTTCATTACCGGTGGTGTTGTTTCATCACTCGGGAAGGGCATTGCAGCAGCGTCGATCGGCCTCCTTTTGAAATCCCGGGGGCTTCGTGTAACGATTCAGAAATTCGACCCGTATCTCAACGTCGACCCGGGAACGATGAACCCGTTTCAGCATGGTGAAGTTTATGTCACGGATGACGGTGCGGAGACGGACTTGGACCTCGGGCACTACGAGCGGTTTCTTGACGTGAATATGACAAAAAATAATAACGCGACAACCGGGCAGGTCTATTTTGAAGTTATTTCAAAAGAACGTCGCGGAGATTATCTCGGCGCGACCGTACAGGTCATCCCGCATATCACCGACGAAATCAAACGCCGCTTCGAAGCGCTGGCAAAGAACGGCGACTACGATGTTATTATTACAGAAATCGGCGGAACGGTCGGCGACATCGAAAGCTTACCCTTTCTCGAAGCGATGCGACAGTTCATGTTTGCTCAGGGAAAGCGGAACGCCATCAGCGTTCACGTGACACTCGTTCCGTTTATCAAGGCGGCGGGTGAAATCAAGACGAAGCCGACTCAGCACAGTGTAAAAACGCTGCTCGAAATCGGAATACAGCCGGATGTACTGATCTGCCGTTCGGAGGAGCCTCTCACGAAAGAAGTGAGAGAAAAAATTGCCCTCTTCACCAACGTTGAATCCGATTCCGTTGTCGATGCGCATGATGTTTCGACAATCTACGAAGTGCCGCTTCAGTTCGCAGAACAGGGGACGGATGAAATCATTTTGGAAAAACTCGACCTCACGTGCCCACGGCCGAATCTGAAAGAATGGAAGAAATTTGTCGAACGGGTGAAACATCCTAAGGGAACGGTGACGATAGGAATCTGCGGCAAATACACGGAACATCAGGACGCGTACAAAAGCATTACAGAATCGTTTGTCCACGCAGGTGCGGCAAACGAGGTGAGCGTCAGGATTTCCTGGATTCGTGCGGAAGATATCGAACGTGACGGACCGGAAGCCCATTTAGGGGGCATTTCAGGGTTACTGGTCGCACCGGGATTCGGCGAACGTGGAATCGAAGGAAAAATAACGGCGATTAATTACGTGCGGGAACAGAATATCCCGTTTCTTGGAATCTGTCTTGGTTTGCAATGCGCGGTGATTGAATTTGCGCGGAATGTGTGCTGTCTACAGCAAGCCAACAGCACCGAGTTCAGGAAAACGGACCAGAATGTTATCGATATGATGATTGAACAGAAGAAAGTTACGGCGTATGGAGGGACGATGCGGCTGGGGTCGTATCCGTGTAAAATTCTCAAAGGGACGAAAACGCACAAGGCATATAAGAAGGATCTCATCCACGAGCGTCACCGTCACCGGTATGAGGTAAATAATGCGTTTAAGAATGTTTTGGAAGAGCGCGGCATGGTGTTTAGCGGTATCTGTCCTTCAAATAATCTTGTTGAAATAATAGAACTCCCCAATCATCCCTGGTTTGTCGCAGGTCAATTTCATCCTGAACTGCGTTCACGCGCAACAAATCCGCATCCTCTCTTCCGTGACTTTGTAAAGGCGGCAACGGAGTATCAGGAGGGTCAAATACAATGAATGAAGCAGGTTTTTGGGGGATTGCTAACGCCATTTGACTTTCACTTCGTCCATCAGTAAATTAACCCTGTTATATCATCACTTCTTGTCCTTTAGGCATACCTGATTATTTGAAGAAAGGAGGAAAAGCTATGAGACTCATCATTGCTTTTCTATCTAATCTCATCATTCTCGTTAGTTCTTCTCTTGGCGCTCACGCTGGTTCTCGATTCAAATGGAATGCAATGATGAAATATATTCAATGTGTTTCATGCTTGTTTCTGCTTGCATCAGGACTGTTTGCACAGCAACGATATGAAAACAAGATATCAAAGCAGTTTATCGATGACCTTCAGGTCACAGGGATAAGCACCAGTAAAGGTGTGCATGATAGTTATCCTGATCTTAAGACAGCGGCAATCATGTGGCATTTGGTTGATTCATCAGTTAGTGCCTACACTATGGGCCAAGGGAACTGTCGCCCGCTCGCCTATTCTCCAGGGATGAACACCTTACTGTTTACCCACAGGTTGGATGGCTTTTTCACTGGTGAGGACACAAAAATTTGGGGAAATGTTTCTACAGACGGGGGGACAACGTGGAGACATTACAGCAATGCATATAATGCAAACGATTATCTCTATTCTCAGCCTTATGGTCGTTATCCTGCGGGAGAGATATTCAATCCTTTAAGTGCGGATGATACAACGACTGCGCTAGCTTTCATTGGTTGCCCAAGCCTAATTGAAATTGGTTCGACAGTCTCTTACGGTGATATATTCGTTGGGGCAAACTCTCTTACAAGAACTTGCATATCTTGCGATGAACCGTTTGGTTATCGCATTCAACATTCAAGTACAGATCGTGTGTGGTATAGTTATCAGACGCCTCAGCTCTGGTCGTCAAAACAATATATGTTTTGGGCCGTGCCGGTTACCAAGGATGGATCAGAGTGGAGAGGTTTAGCGATACTAAAATCGCCCGATTTGAGTTCACCACCCTCCGTTGTTATCCCTCCTCAATTAGACAGTACGAAAATTTACGGCATCAGATGCCCCTTGAACGGAGATGCAATCGATATTGGGGGCGGGGTAACTAAAATGGCAACCGGGATTATCGGCAATGTCATCCGGCAATTTAACACAAACCCTGATTCAGTTACCTACACGCCGTCGACCATTGCAGTGACTTATTCAACGGACGAGGGCGATAGCTGGAGCGAGCTTGATACAGTATCCCTTCGATCGATTCCTGGACTCGGTATCTACCGCGACGTAGGTTTTTGGAGGCCAAGCGCACCGGATTTCATAAGCGCGGGATTGGTTCTCGATTCGCTCGGATTTCCTCACGTCGCGCTTGTCCTTCAGGATACTGTCAATGGCTCTTCCGCCGTTGCCGGGGAAGTATACAGGGATGCCACAGGATGGAAAGGTAAAATAGTTGAAGCAGTTAATTTCTCCACCCAGTATACATGGGGTACGGGTCAACAGTCTATCAATCAGAATGGTCCGGATCCTCTGATCGCACGGAATAACCATGGTACTGTATTTATGTATCAATATACAAGCACGGACAACGCAAATGACAACGCTGACATCTTTGTTTCCATACGAAAACTCACATCTGGTGGCTGGAAAGCTCCCATCAATGCAACCCAAACCTCGACGTTGAGCGAAAACCTAAATAGCTGTGCTCATTATCTTCGTTCTGATGGCGGAGATAACTATACACTTTTTATGGCATTGGCAATTCCACAAGATCCATCCAGTGCGATCTCTCATACACGTCTATATGAGGGAGAAGTTCAACTTAACGCCTCATTCGGTTCCAGTTCTGTACAGGTCTGCAATCCAGGTTCTGCGTTTTCCGGCTATTACACCATTGATTCTCTAATTCGCCCCACGTTTTGCTTTGGGAATATTGGAATCCAACAACAAACAGATACACTGGGATACAATCTCAAAATATTCGATAGTCTTTCTCAAGCAGTTTATTTCGATTCGTTGCGCTTCTGTTGTCTTGCTCCGGGTGAATCGCGCGAATATGAGTTTTCGATTTTTTCGCCTCCGGGCCTTGGAAAATTTTCCTTTAAGGTATACTCTGCAACCGGTCAACATGATAGCGCTGGCGGGATTTTCTATTTGGTCACCCCCAGTCCATTTGTTACTTCCCTGCATGCAGTCAAATATCAGATGACATACGCTGAAATCCCTGTTGTCGACAACGGACCACGTGGAGATGATAGCACGCTGAAAGTCCCACTCCCATTTCCTTTTGTTTACAATGCCCACACGTATGACACCGTCCTGATTAGTACCAACGGATTCATTCAGTTCGGAGACACTGGCACAACGTATAAAACTACCATGGGTGAAGGACGCGGATCCGGCCTGCAGAACGCTGTGCATGATAATGGAGACGCCATTATTGGCACAGCGTATAATCATTTCTTAAGTCCATGGCACGATGACCTGAATACAAGTGGCTTATCAAATGCGAATGGCGATTCAGGTCACATCAGTTATACAACATTATGGTCCATTCCTAATCGCATATTTATCGTACAATGGAAGAATGTTAATGCCACATTCGACCATCTCTCAGACGGGACAAGAATCAACTTTCAGGTGCGATTGTACGAAGGCACAAACCTCATCGACTTTATGTATGGAGAACGGACTACCGGCAGTTTTGTAAACACGCAGGGAGCCCAGGGAGCGTCTATAGCGCTTAAGGATGAAACCGGAGGACCGTACCACTACTTCGATATTTATAAGGGATGGTATGGCAATGAAAAGTTTCTGAAAACAGATTTGAACCCCAATACCGATTGGCCCGGAGCCAACACGGCGTACCGTATCTATAAAAACAAAATGATTACAATCAACATCTCGCCCCGCTGGAACCTCGTTTCAATGCCGACTGCCGGTTTTAATGTACCTGTGTGCCAGATATTTCCGTCTGCAATTGGTTGCGTTGCGTGGGCGTTTGATAATCATGGGTATCGCCAGGTGACTACGCTGAACCAGGGCAGAGGTTATTGGATAAAGTTTTCATTCGGCGGTCCGCTGGTGCTAAAGGGTGCATTGCCGGTTGTAGATGATAGTGTCACAACTGGATGGAACTTGATTGGAACGGTTGATCATCCGATACCGGCGCCAAGCGGCGGTCTTGTTATTGCCGGTACGGTATACGGGTATGGGGGAGGGTATCACTCAGAGACTACTTTGCAACCTGGACAAGCATATTTTGTAAAAGCATACGGTACCGGAACGGTGGCCATCGGTCCAGCTATAGCTCCAAAAGAGAACCAGGAAAGTGTCGAGCCATATAATAGCATCACAATCCGTGACAATACCGGCGATTCACAAACACTATATTTTAGTGAGAGCACCGGGAAAGGGCAATCGCCTGACAATTATGAAATGCCGCCCTTGCCGCCGTCAGAAAACTTCGATGCCCGCTTTGCCTCCGGCAGCATGCTGGAGAAATATCCGGCCGAAATAAAAGGCCCGTTAGAATTTACGATAGCAATCCAATCGACGGACTATCCCGTGGAAGTTTCGTGGAATGTTCTCAATGATAACGGCAAGAATTTCTCCATTATCGAAAAAGAAGGAGATAAAATAATCGCAATCCACAACCTCAGCGGAGCCACAGGAGAGTTCAGGCTGGTTAAAGAGGCTGCAGGACTAAGTCTGAGAATAAGTACCGGCAAACTGATTCCGAAAGAGTTTGTATTGGAACAGAATTATCCGAATCCGTTTAACCCGGTCACTATTGTCAATTATCAGCTGCCGAATGACAATTATGTAACGCTGAAAATCTATAACCTTCTCGGTCAGGAAGTGAAGACACTGGTTGACCATCAAGAGGAGGCGGGTTACAAATCTGTTTCCTTCGATGCGGCAAATCTTGCGAGCGGAGTTTATCTCTACGAATTGCGCGCCGGAAGCTTTACTGCGGTACGTAAAATGGTTGTCATGAAGTGACGATTGATATAAAAGCTCGTCTCTCATCTTGCATCCCTCTCCCAATCTTCGTATATTTAAGTAAATAATAATGAAGTCAGACCTAAACTGCCCCGCAAAGGGCATTTTTTATCTTTAACTATGGAACAAGAAGTCAAAACAAACGCTCAACAAGTTTCACCGCCGGCGTATCCCACACGGCTACCGGTGCTCCCGCTGAGAGATGTAGTCATTTTCCCGTATATGATTTTTCCGGTTCTGGTCGGGAGAGAATCGTCGTTGCGCGCCGTTAGCGCAGCGGTTGACAAAGACAAATTGATTTTCCTGGCGGCGCAGCGTAATGCGAGCACAGAAGAACCAACGAAGGAGGATGTCTATCTCGAAGGAACGGTGGCGAAGATAATTCAGACACTAAAACTTCCCAACGGCTTAATGAAAATTCTGGTCGATGGGGTTTCGCAAGCCGCCATCACTGCTTTCATCCCACAATCTCAATATCTCGAGGCGGAAATCCAGGTCGTTCAGGATCCGGGTGAGATCACAGCGGAGGTTGACGCCCTCGTTCGCCATGTCTCGGGTCTCTTTTCGGAATATGTTCATCTGAACCGCAACATTCCGAGTGAAGTTCTGGTCGCTTTCGAGAATATTAAAGACCCCGTCCGGAAATTGTATTACGTTGCAGCGAATATCACACAAAGTGTAGAAGTCAAGCAGAAAATCCTGCAGCTCAGGAACCTCAAAGAGCAATATTTTGAAATTGTGAGAATCCTGAACGCGGAGATCGATGTCCTCAAGATCGAAAAGGATATCGATTCGAAAGTCCACGAGAGCATTCAGAAATCTCAACGAAAATACCTCCTCCAGGAACAGATTCGGGTGTTGCAGGATGAATTGGGCGATGATGAAGCCGTTTCTCCTGAGCTGCAGAAACTCAAGGCTCAGCTTGAAAAAGCAAAGATGCCGAAAGAGGTTTTTGAGAAGGCAATGGAGGAGTTCAACAAACTCAAAAAAACTCCACCGCAGTCTCCGGAATTTGGTGTGAGCAGAAACTATCTCGACTGGATGGTGACCGTCCCTTGGTCGAAACGGACGAAGGACAATCTTGAAGTCCGGCACGTACAGCAAATTTTGGATGAGGATCATTTCG
The DNA here is from genome assembly GCA_964484465.1 of uncultured Chlorobiaceae bacterium. Taxonomy (GTDB): domain Bacteria; phylum Bacteroidota; class Ignavibacteria; order UBA10030; family SZUA-254; genus CAZAFL01. The sequence continues at coordinate 16,331 of CAZAFL010000014.1, read as the reverse complement.
GACTGGAAAAACCGAAAGAACGGATTCTTGAGCATATTGCCGTGCTGAATCTCGTAAAAGAGATGAAGGGCCAGATCCTCTGTTTTGTCGGTCCCCCCGGCGTCGGGAAAACATCCCTTGGAAAATCGATTGCCCGTGCCCTTGGAAGAAAATTTGTTCGAATTTCGCTCGGCGGTGTGCGCGATGAAGCGGAAATCCGCGGTCATAGACGCACTTATATCGGTTCGATGCCGGGGAAAATCATTCAGTCGATGAAGCGAGCAGGTGTCATCAATCCGGTGATTCTTATGGATGAAGTGGATAAAATGAGCATGGATTTCCGCGGCGACCCGTCGTCGGCATTGCTGGAGGTTCTCGACCCCGAACAGAATATTACGTTTAACGATCATTATCTCGACGTCGATTATGATCTTTCTCATGTCATGTTTATTACGACGGCGAATGTCCGGTACAACATTCCGCTGCCGCTGCAGGACAGGATGGAGATCATCGAGTTGCCAGGGTATCTTGAATATGACAAGCGGGAAATTGCGAAGCGCCATATTATACCGAAACAGCTTGTAGAGCACGGTTTGAAGGAGAGCAATGTTGCATTCACCGACGCTGCCATCAATTATATTATCCAACAATACACGCGGGAAGCCGGAGTCCGTAATCTTGAACGTGAGATTGCTTCTGTGAGCAGAAAAGTGGCGAAGGATATTGTCCTTTCGCGCCAGAATAATGGCACGAAACAATTGTCGAAAATCATCAGAGTCGATGAGAAGAAAGTCGAAACGTACCTCGGCGTTCCGAAGTTCCGGAAACGGGTGACCGATCATGAACGGAAAATCGGTTCGGTGATCGGGCTCGCATGGACAAGTGTGGGTGGAGATATTCTTCATGTTGATGTGACCATCATGGATGGTCAGGAAAAACTTACGCTGACGGGGCAACTTGGCGAAGTGATGAAAGAATCAGCGCAGGCAGCGCTGAGTTATATTCGTTCGAATGCCAGGAAGCTGGGAGTGCCGCCGGATTTTTATCGCAAGAAAGAAATTCATATTCACTTACCCGAAGGAGCTATTCCTAAAGACGGTCCGTCTGCGGGCATCACCATGGCAATGGCGATCATCTCCGCAGGTTCCAACCGACGGGCGCGAAATGACGTTGCAATGACGGGCGAAATTACTCTGCGGGGGAATGTGCTCGCGATCGGCGGGCTCAATGAAAAACTCCTTGCTGCTCAGCGGAACGGACTCAAAACGGTTCTCATTCCGAAAGAAAATGAAAAGGACCTGACAGAAATCCAGGCAAAGGTAAAGGAAGGCCTTCGCATCGTCCCGGTTGAAACCATCGCCGATGCTATGCCGTACGTGTTCGGTAAATGAATTACTTGCCGCATCTGAGCGGTTTCCCAAAATAATGCAACATTTCTCTTGAATATTTTATGAGTTTGGTTTATATTGATTTTCAACGTGTAGCTTAATTTAAGGAATATCTCTCAAGAGCATGAGCTTTATTGTCACAGCCCGCAAGTGGCGTCCGATGGTGTTCGAGGATGTTGTCGGACAAGCGCATGTCACCACCACAATACGTAACGCGATTGCTGCAAACCGACTCTCGCATGCGTACATCTTCAGCGGCCCGCGCGGTGTCGGGAAAACCACAACTGCGCGGATTCTTGCAAAGGCGATTAACTGCCTTCATCCCAAAGAGTACAACCCCGATAATCAATGTGAGCTGTGCACGGAGATTACAGAGAACAGAAGTGTGAACGTCTTTGAAATCGACGGTGCGTCCAACCGCGGTGTCGATGAAATACGCAACCTGCGCGAAGCTGTGCGGTACGGTCCGGCAAAAGGCAAGTATAAGATTTACATCATCGACGAAGTTCATATGCTTACGAAAGAAGCGTTCAACGCGCTTCTTAAAACGCTGGAAGAGCCGCCGCCGCACGTTCTATTCATTTTCGCGACGACCGAAATCCACAAAGTACCTCTGACTATCCTTTCCCGCTGCCAGAGGTTTGAATTCAGGCGTATTTCAAGCCAGCAAATTATCGAGCGGCTCAGGTATATTGCAAAAGAAGAAGGCATTACCATCAATGATGAAGCTCTCTTCATCATTGCTAAAAAAGGAGACGGTTCTCTGCGTGATGCGCAAAGCATGTTCGATCAAATTGTATCGTTCTGCGGCACAACAATCTCCGTTCAGCAAATCATCGAAATGCTCAACATTGTGGATGAAGAGCTGTTTTTCAAAATGGTGGATATTATCAAGGCGAAAGACACGAAAGCAGGGATGGCGCTTGTCGATGATGTCATTAACCGCGGTGTGGATATCCGGGAATTTCTCAGCGGTCTTGCCGAGCATTTACGGAATATATTGATTGCGCGTACAACCGGGTCCACGGACCTTATCGAAACCTCAGAAATTTACAAAGAACGCTACGCAGGCAAGGCAAAGGAGTTTTCCGAAACTGACTTGCTTCGGTTGATTAAAATAGTAACGGACACTGAAGCCGCAATCCGATGGAGCCAGCAGCCGCGCTTCAAGCTGGAAATAGCTGTGATGCAGTTGATTAAAATGGATTCGAGCGTCGATATTCATCACCTCCTTGAACAGGTTGACGAATTAAAAAAAAAGCAAGGCGCTGATCAATCAGATATTCCGCAGTTTCCGCACTCTGCCCGCGAGCGCCAACCGCAGGTCATTCGCCCTGCAAAAGGAATGCTTTCAGGTTCCGCCGACCGACAAATCGGCAAGGTCGTTGCTGAAGAAATTACACCACGGTTTATCGCAAACGAACCGGGCATTTTAACGCAACAAACTTCCCCGGCTGATGACCATCGGATCTCCAATATTGTTATCGATTCATCGCCGGGGAAGTGGACAACTCTCATTGAGGAGGCGCGGAAACATCGTATTGCCCTTGGTACAATGCTGAGCGAAACGACACTTGTCGATATAAAGGACAACAAACTACAGATTGGATGTCCGGACAGTTTTCATTCCGATGCGCTCAAGCTCAACCGTGAGTTTTTGACACAACTTGCCCAAAGAATTTACGGAGCAAAAGTGCATTTGGAAACGATTCTGTCTAACACGGTTTCACCCCAGTCACAAACACAACCCCAACCGCTTCAACCTCATGAATCCTCCGTTCCGAGGCAGGAAACGATGCAGCACCCTGTGGTTCAGGCGCTAATTAGGGAGTTTGGTGCTGAACGCATCGAATAATTAATCCTCAATTACCGGTAATGGTTTACGAGCAATCAGCGACAGCAACTTTATCATTGATTTTTTCCCCTTTTTTCTGAATATTATTGCGTGCATGATATAATGTTCAAAAAGAACATATTTTATACAGGGAGTTGAAAAACTCTATTCCGATACCTCGGCTGTTCGTGATGTCATTGATGTTGGCGTCGTTTACCTCAGGTGTACAAGCAGCGTCACGAGCGAAGTATGCAGGTGAGTTCATCGCCATCGGTGTAGGAGGACGTGCTCTTGGATTGGGAGGAGCATATGCAGCTCTTGCGAACGATGTGACTTCGGGGTATTGGAACCCCGCCGGACTCTCCAGAATTATTTATCCGGAAATCACTTTAATGCATGACGAACGGTTTGGAGATTTGGTCAATTACGATTATGGTGCAGTCGCTTTGCCGGTAGGGGCAATGTCAAGCATTGCATTCAGCCTCATTCATCTTGGCGTCGACGGTATTCCCGATACACGTAACGCCATGATCGATGTTAACGGCAACGGTGTTTTTGATAATGCAGACAGGTTGGATTACAGCAAGATCACCTATTTCAACACCGCCGATTGGGCATTTTATTTTTCTTATGCGAAGAAATCGAGTGAAAGTTTTTCCTACGGCGCGAATCTTAAGATTATCAGGCGCGAACTTGGCGAGACGTCTGCGACAGGAGTCGGTTTTGATATTGGCGCCCAGTATAACGCTTCTGATAAGTTTCTTCTTGGAGCGAACATGCAGGATGTCACGACAACCCTTGTTGCATGGAGTACGGGCACAAACGAGCTGATTTCACCGACGCTGAAAATCGGCTCGGCATATTTCCTCGATGCCTTCGGCGGCAGGTTTGCTCCTGCAGTCGATGTCGACATGCGCTTTGAAAACCGGCAGTCGGCGTCAAACGCGCATCTCGGCGCTGTCAGTTTTGATTTTCATACGGGACTGGAATTCGACTATAAGAATATTGTTGCTCTTCGCGCCGGCAGGAGCGATATCGGCTCGTTCAATATGGGGACAGGTATTCATCTGCCGAAATTCGATATCGATTACTCCTTTGCGAAATTTGATGCCGCAGACCAGATTGGTAACACCCACCGTATCTCCCTGACGTTTATCCTCCAGGCTGAACGATTCGCACGGAGTTCCCAATAACTGCAGGCTGGAAAACTTCTTTCATCGTCTGTTGTTTTTTCCTCGCCTCATGCGCAACATCGTTGCCCTATGCAAACGACTATCCTCTTACAAAAGAGATTTTCAATTCGCGGAATGGAGATTTCAGCGGAAACATTCCGGAAGGATGGTTCGTCTCCCCTTTAGATTCTCTTCCGGCTTCGTACAAAGTGTGGCTGATCAGTGAAGATTACGCCGCGACGCTCAATGTAGGCGAGCTGAAACTTGACCGCCTCACGGAAGAGCAAGTCGCAAACAGTGGAATGAAACTTCTCGCCGAGCTAAGCATGGCGTTCCACAGGGAAACCTCGTCCCGAGGCAGTATCATCTCACAACCGAGGGAATTCAAATTGGGAAATCTGGAGGTTTGCGGTTACGAACGACAATATAACGCCAGCCGCGAGAGGGTTGTAGTTTTTGCGATTAAGAACAGGTACTTCGAGTCTACTGCAACACCTCTCAAGGGAACCTGGTCGGCACAAAACCTCTCACATCTTTTCAGTATTCAGCAAACAGTACTTTCTTCGCTTGTTGCGCGCTAGATTATTTTGTCCGCAATATAAAAACTCCATTCCAGTCTTCCGGCGGCGGTGATGCTTCATACAGGAAGGCGCGCTCGATATAAATGTGTGACGGATAGTCATCCGGATATATTTCCAGCGCTTTTTCAAATTGTGTGATTGCAGAACGCCAATCCCGTTGGCGGTAGAGTGCGAGTCCGCTTGAGTAATAATCAAAAAACCGTAACCGTTGAGCGGAATGATTATCATTCGCTAGCCCGATGAGCTCATAAACGCGAATGGGCTCAGTTCTTCCGGCGACGACCAGCATATCGAGCTCTCTCGCGAGCACTTCGCCTGCCACTTTCCTGTAAGTTGGTTCGCTAATCATAATGTTGGTTTTGTATTGTTTGTTCGCGCTCTCCAATCGTGCCCCCAGGTTCACGCTATCGCCGATCACAGTGTACTCAAATTTTCCGCTTCCCCCGATATTTCCAACTATCATTTCTCCGGTATTGATGCCGATACGTACGTTGATGGGTTTTCTTCCTGCCTCCTGCCACCGTTCGCGTATGGGAACCAGCGCCTTCTGCATTTCAACGGCAGCTCTGCAGGCAAGAAGAGCGTGATTATTGTGGAGGATGGGTGCGCCCCAAAATGCAACTATGGCATCCCCTTCATATTTATCCACGGTTCCGCTGTTGTCGAACACGATGGTTGTCATTTCGTTCAAATATTCGTTCAGGATGGCAACCAGTTCCTCGGCTTTCATTTTCTCAGCAAGCGATGTGAAGTTTTCTATATCCGTAAACATCACGGTCATCTCGCGCCGGTCGCCGGTCAACCGCAGTTTTTCAGGATGCTCGATCATCTCATCCACGACTTCCCTGTTCACATAGTGACTGAACATGTTTTTGATCATCACCTTCTGCTTCCGCTCGGAAACGTAGTTAAAAACAATGCTCCCGACATAGCTCATAACGATGGCAAGAAACGGGCCCATCATCTCCATGAGATAATTTCGCGCAATAAATAATTTGATTGATAAACTATAGAAGATTACGATCTGGGCGATAAGGATTGCGATTCCCAAAATATCAATTAAAGCGCTGAAGCGCACCTTGATTGATTTGAGGCCTGAGGTGAATGCGAAGGACGATAAGCTCAATCCGAACATCACCAGGAACACAGACCACACCGGCTGGCGTATGATAAAATTTCGTTCGAGGATGCTCTGAATAACGTTTGCGTGAATCTCAACTCCATACATTTGGTTATCGCCAGTCTGTCTTCCTTCGCCGATCGGGACAAAAAACAAGTCCTTGTCTTCAGGGTTTGTTGAGCCAACGAGCACAATCTTGTCTTTGAATGTTCCGTCATAGAGGTAGCCTGTTTCCGGATCGTCAAAAGTATTGATGTCGGTATTCAGCCGCTCTTCTTCAACAGTCTTAAAATCTTTGTCGTCAAGGACGTCTGCGAATTTTACCCTGGGGAACGTTCCAGAGGGACCGTAAAAATTTATGAGCAACGAAGTCTGGTCGTATCGAGGGATAGTTCGGCCAAGATAGTCAAAATTATCTTCTGAGATTTCTGTAGTATAATAAGGGTTTTTGTGGAAATAGAGATTGAGCATTGAAAAGGCAAACGTAGGAATGCGTTGTTCTCTGGCAAGGTCTACCGCGAATGGCATATAGCGGCGTAGCAATCCGTCCGCATCGCCACGAATATTGACAATCCCGACATAATTTGAGCGAGTGGTATAGATATTACCATAGTTTTCCGCGCTATCGACAAGGGAGTAACGCTGTTGGTCGGGTTCAAGCCTGCCCGCGAGCACAACGTTGCCGGCTTCCTTCAGCGCGTTGCGAAAGTCCTCATCGTTCTTAGGATCGCGCGCGTCGCCGGAACCAAAGAGGACATCGATGCCAACTGCCTTCGCTCCTGCCCGTTTGAGGTTGCGTACAAGGCGAGAGAAATACGTTCTTGGCCAGGGCCACTTCTCGGGCAGCGACCTGAACGACTCCTGTGAAATTTCGACGAGGACGACTTTTGATGAGTCGTGAAATTTGAGGATCGAGCCCCGGCGTTGAAAGCGGTAATCGATAAATGATAATTCCGCGCGCCGGACTGGAGCAAATTCAAAAATAACACTGTGGGTGAGAAGATAAGAAAATCCAGCGATGCCGCAGCTGATTGCTAAATTAATCAGCAGAGAGCGAAAATATTTTGACCATTTTTGAGACATGACATTCTACATGTCAAGGCGGAGAATCAGGCTCCAGATCGTATTATTGCCCACATTTTTATTAAAGTACAGATCTAGCTGTGTTAGTGCGCTGAGATTTTTCATGAAGAAATATTGTGTCCCGAATTCTGCGAGCGTCCGTGCAAGGTCGCCGAAGGTTGGGCTGAGTGTCGCGGTGAGCCTGAGTTTTTCATCCGCAAGCCGGTATTGCGCATTTCCATACAGTGTTGTGTAATTTACTTTGGTATCGGCACCCGTTCCTGCTGTTGCAAACGTATTTGCATTAACGCTCAAGCTAAAGACGGTCTGTAATGGAATTTCGTATGTCATCACGTCGGTTAGCGTGAATGAGGTAGATCTGGTGTCGAGGTTATACGGCGATTGATCATCCCGGTCAGATGTGCTGAAACTCAGCGATGCGTTATGACGCGTCCAGTAGCTAAACCCATACCCGAGCTGAATCAGGATCCGATTGGTATTATCGTCGATTGCATAAAGCGAGTCAATATGCTGAGGAGGTGTGTTCTTAATGCCGTTGGCATTGCCCGCATGAAGATACGCTACGGTAACATTCGGGAAATCCCGCTGGGGGAAATAGGAAACTGCTGTGTTTACCGTTGTGTAGGTCGTGGTTGCAGCTTTTGTATCCGCCGTATTATCCTGCAGGCGTTCAATTCCTCCGGAGAGAAATACCTGGCGCTCGACAAGTGCCTGCCGGTCGGAAACGTTAAATCCCTTTACGTCCTGACGTATGAATGTCTGACCGAAAGAAGCGTAATCGTTTCCATGACGAAGATAGACAAATCTAAAATTATTGTTGAAATAATTCAGTGAAAGCCCGCCTTCATAAGCAAACGTAGAAAGTTTCTTCAACGAAAGAGGAACAAGGTTTTCGTTTACGGTTATGAAGTGAGACAGGATGTCTCGTGCGTGACGTATATCGTTCCGGTCCGAGTTGTTGTAATCCGGATCTTTAAAGATGGAATTGATTTGCGCGTCACTGAATGTGCCATTAGTGATGTCCCGGTTGGTGGCGCTGAATGCTCCCTGCCCTGTAAGCTCGACGTTATGGTTATTGAGCGCAACAAGAAGATCTGTTCCCAGGACAAGATTCTCCTGTGGTTTGATGCCATATCGAATCGAGGTAATATCATCTTTAGATTTAAGGTAACTGAAGCCGAAATGCGACCCCGACTCTTTTCCGAAGCTTGGCCGAATAACAAACAGGTCCCGGCTGAATACGCCGAGGTTTTTGTAGATTGCCCAGGTTGGCGGTGCTGTTGTCGAATCGTATACTCCAAAGATTCCCGACGGGTTTTTTTGCTGCTCTGAGGTGAGGCTGTCTTGCGAAAAAGTTTTTCCGATGATACTTTCGATCTGGCGGGTGATCTCCCCTTTCGCTACGGTGAGGTTAAACGCACCGAGAGTCAGGTCGCCGGTTAAGCCTCTGACCCGTCGTCCGTTCATAATCAGGCTTGGGAAGGCAGGATAATTATCGCCATAGCCGGCTTTTGCCCATGGGGATTCTGCGCCGATAAAAAAACGATTTTGTGGTTGCCGGTCGGAGGCTTCTTCATTAGTGACATACAATCTGCCGTTGAATCGGTATTGCCCGTAGGTAGAAACCGCGGTGACGGTTGCGCGGTTATACGGTGTTGAAGTGACATCAATTTTTTCGTTACGGGTTTCGAGCTGAGCGGAATAACCGTACACCCACTGATTAACGAGTGCGGTTGCGGGGCCGGTTTCCTCTACGCCTACGACTGTGAATGACCAGCCATCAGTGCTTACAACCTTCCCCTCGGTGTTTCGTAGTTCAACACTGATATTGTGAATGCCTTTGTCGAGTGAGACCGATGCGTTGTCCGGTTGCAGGACATAGATATCCTCACTTATAACGAAGCGAGAGGAAACATCGGCTCCGTCGAGAAGAATTCTTATCTTCTGGCGGTCAATGGTTGTATCGGGTTGAAGTAAGGAAAACGAAATCAGGATGTCGCCCTGTTTGATACGCTCATTCGGGTCAGGGGTGAGAATGGTAATTGCGTGGTGATGTTCAGTTTCCACAAGAGAAACTTTTAATGGATTGAGCTCCGCGTTTTCCATCGGATAAGTTTCCGAGGTTCGGGTATCTTTTGTATACAGGATAAGGTAATATTCTAAAAACGGAGGAGCAAGGTCGGTTGACGGGATAACCACCGAGGCGGTGTTGTTAGTGATGGACATTTCGCTATGTTTAAAATCCCGCTGCCCAAAGGGTCGATAGGCTATTTCAATCCGTTCAACCGATGCGGATTTTACTATCTCAACCTGAATCGTCAGTGGTTCGCCGGCACGATACAGGCCCGGTGTAACCGTCGATAATTTGTCGCTGATTTGAGAATGAAGAATGCCGAGAAAAAAGAAAAGCGCCGCAGCCAAAAAGCCGGAGCGCCATAGCGTGCTGCACAAGGGGAACGGTTGTGTACACATCTGATAGGAAATTATTATCTGGTGGATATAATGTTGTTTATTACCTCAATGTAATAAAATCAGATTCAACCCTGCCGATGCCCACGATTATTTGTATCGAATTTTTAATTCCTTTTTATTTCCCTTCGAATCCTTTAATTCGAGGTTAAGCTCGTTGACAGAATTACTCAAGAGGGCGTTCCGGGCGGCTGAAATTTCCTGGTCAGTCGCTTTACGCGATGATACGGAACCATCCTTTCCCGAGAAGCCGATATAGCCTTCACCGACATCGACATCCTTATTCGATACCTTGTTGGAAAATGTCACCAGTCCCGCGAGTATAATAAGGGTGTCGTTTTCTGAGCCGGCACTTAACATTCCCTCAGTTCCACGGATCGACGCAACGGACGTCGGTGAGGTGAATTTGAACGGCATGTTTTCGTTCTGTTTTTGGATCTCGAACCCCACTCTCCCGTCTTCAACACCAACCGTTTTACCGGTGGTTGCCTCGTTTATTTTCAGCGTGGATTGTTCCCGGACGCGGAGAATGCTGTTATCCTTGAATTTAATGATAGCAAGAGACTGTTCGTGCGTACGTATTCCGTCGCCGGAATTCAGAATATCTCCTTTGTATGCTTTTCTCCATTCACTCGGGTCACGTTTTTTGTCAACTTCCCGAACAACCTTAGTTATCAGTGCGATAGAAGCGTTATTTTCCCGAAAGCCGGAACTCACCACAGCTATCACAATGCTCATTACTGCAATGCATAATGTAGAAATCAATCGTCGTTGTCTGTTCATAGTCATGCCCCTCCGGGAAATCTCATTATTCAAGATTCAACTCGACGGAATCGTTATTACGTAATTCGTTTAACAAATTCAATAACGCGCTTTCAGAAATTGCCGCCCCGTTGAGAGTAGTATTGCCGGTGGCGGAATAACCGCTCGCTTTCAGCTGGTCAAACAATGATTTATATTTTGGTCCCAAAATCTGCTCAATCTGGTCGAGCAGGGTGAGTCCTTGTGCCCCCTGCGCGATACTGGAAACGGTGAAGGTCCAGAGTTGACTCGAGATTTCAGTCTCAACGCCGCCGATGCCGGTCGATTTACTTACAACGTTCCACACATAGGTTTTGCCACGTTCAAGCGGCCGCCCGCCCGAATACAAAAATGAGTTCTGTCCACTCAACTCAACTTCCAGCATCGGTGGTTTTTTTGAGATCGCGTCTTCGCGGGATTGATCACCAGTCAGTTCCGCAACAGTCAGAATTGCTTTAGTCCCATCGTGAAAGAATTCAAAAAGAGGAAACTCATTTGTTGTCGCACCATCCTGAGGTGAGCGCAACTCGACTCGGGAAGCATTCTGCAAGACCAGTTTGACGTCTCCGACTTTCACATCAGTGGGGCATAGAATGTCATTCATGGCAAGATGAAATACGTATGTGCCTGCAGGTAAGCTGCCGGTTGACAACGCAACATCCTGAATTCGATTCTTTGCATCGGGACTATAATAAAATTCAAGAAATCCGATATCGCCGTTGCTTCCTAAATTGAGGTTGGTAAGGGTTCTTCCAGCGGGTGCAGGTACATTGAAGGGATCTGTCGTGAATGTGATAGCGTTGTCAAAGTTTGTCCCATCAGCAAGATGAATATCAAGGGCGCCTCTGAGCTTTGCTGTTGCGTTAACAGACCCGCTATTCGTAATCTCGATTGTAAATAACAGGCTTCTGCTCTGAAAATGGTCAAGGTCGACATCCGCAAGTGAAAGCTGTTGAACCGGCACGGAGGTTACACGCATATCGACGGGGCATTGTGCCTTAAGACCAGAGGGACAAACAATCAACAATCCTGCAAGAAAAAAAAGAAGAATTCCCGCTAATATATTCTTCGAAATCATACTCTTTCCCATATCCCCTCCATTCCTTTTCAAAGTGGTCATGTTCTGCAAAGTATAACGATTTCTCTCAATATTATCAATATTTTCTGCGGTTTTCACTGCTTTATGGTACAATTTATAGTAAAATCCGGATGTGCGGCACATCAAGTGATGTGATTTAGAAATTGGAGATGTCGTTGTAGATGACAAACGCCATAAATGCAAGAAGGAGAACAAATCCGGTCTGTTGGATGGCAAGTTTTACACGGTGTGGGATTTCACGTCGGAAAACCTTTTCAAACAAAAGCATTGCCAAATGACCCCCGTCCAGAGCGGGAATTGGAAGGATATTCAAAAATGCGAGGCTCATGCTCAATACTGCCATGAACGTCACATAACTCAAAAAGCCGTATTTTGCGCTTTGGGTGGCGAGTTGCGCAATGCGTATAGGTCCACCGACAGATTCTCTGAAGGACGCCCTGCCTTTGATAATTTGTCCGATTGATGCGACTGTTAGCTGTGTCCATTGGGCAAACTCTTTAATGCCTTCGGGAAACGCTTCGAGGAGTGAATACTTCACATGTCCTCTCGGACCGGTATATGTGCTTGTAATTGAAATCCCGATGCGCCCGTCTGAGTTTGGGATCGTTAGGCCCGTCATAAATTTTTCTTCATGCTTCCAGGTAATTTTCAGCTCTTGACCAGTATGCTCATGGACGATTTTAATGACTTCGAACTGGTTAGAAACAGGAAGGTCATTAAGTGCGATGATAATGTCGCCAGCCTTCAACCCGAGTTTTTCGGCGGGTGTTCCGCGTTCGACGTTGGGAATAAATGGAAGGGTGTTGGATTCCATGATTCCGAATGTCGGGTCTGCTCTGTTTTGCAGACTATCTTTTGGAATGAGGATTGTCGCTGGCTTCCCGCCGCGTACGATATTCAGAGAAACATTATCGGCAGAATGTTCTCCATACAGGTATGTTTGAATCTGATCCCAGGATGAGACCTTCTTTCCGTCGATTGATTCGATGTTGTCTCCCCGCAGCAGGCCGGCTTTTTCAGCCGGAGTACCTGCCACCACATATCCAATTTCGGTAGTTTCATCAAACACTTTCCCGCGCGAATAATTTGTTCCCCAAAAAATGGAAATTGCCAGCAGGATATTCATAATCACGCCGGCGGAGATAACCGCCATACGTGCCCACATCGGCTTCGACCGGAATTCCCACGGTTGGGGTTCACTGTTCACGTACTCCGTATCAAAGCTTTCATCCACCATCCCTGCGATTTTTACGTAACCGCCGATGGGAACCCACGAAACGCAATAATCAGTCTCACCGATTCTTTTACCGAACGCTCGTGGAGGAAACCCGATAGAAAATCTGTCAACACGCATGCCGGTGAGTTTCGCCGCAAGGAAATGTCCCAGCTCATGGATAAAAATCAGCACACCAAGAGTAATGCCGGTATAAAATATCATCTGGAGAGCTTGCATAAAATCTCTTAGTTCATTTTAGCGATATTGTTGTTCACAAACGCACGGGTTAACCGGTCGACCTCAATAATATCATCGAGTGTGGGAGATGTGCGCAGCGGGAGTTCTTCGAGCGCCCGGCGAATGATTCCGGGAATCCGGTCGAACGTTATTTTCCTGCCGAGGAAGTACTCAACCGCTATTTCATTTGCAGCGTTCAGAACTGTGGTGGCGGTTCCACCGCGTTTAAGCGCCTCGTACGCCAGTGATAAGCATTCAAACTTTTCAAGATCCGGTTGAAAGAATGTCATTTCATGTAAATCGGCAAAGTTCACTCTATTATAGGAAGATGGAGCCCGGTGGGGGTGAGTCAACGCATACTGGATAGGTATTTTCATGTCCGGAACACCCAGTTGCGCTTTTACAGACCCGTCGACAAATTCAACCATGGAGTGAATTATGGATTGCGGGTGAATCAGCACTTCAATCTTTTCCGCAGGTAAGTTGAAGAGCCAGTGGGCTTCGATCACTTCCAACCCTTTATTCATCATCGTTGCGGAGTCTATCGTGATTTTATTTCCCATTTTCCAATTCGGATGTTTGAGCGCAGCTTCAACTGTAATGGAAGAAAAATCTTTTTTGGGAAGATGAAGAAACGGTCCCCCTGATGCGGTGAGGATTAATCTTGAGATGTTTTTGGGGTCCTCTCCGGCAAGGCACTGTACAATGGCGCTATGCTCGCTGTCGACAGGGAGCAACGTTGCGTGGTGCTTTCTTGTAAGGCCCGTGATAATCTCTCCTGCAACAACGAGGGTTTCCTTGTTTGCAAGAGCGACAGTTTTTCCTTTTTTAAATGCCTCGATTGTCGGTTGCAGGCCGGCAAACCCCACAAGTGAGCTGATGACGATATCGATATCATCATTCGAGACGATCTCCCGAAGCCCCTCTTCCCCGGAAAACAGCTTGAGCGAACCGTTTGTGAATTGTTTAAGAATGTTTGCAGAGCATTCGTCGCTGACAGCAACCCCTCTCGGCTGAAAACGTGTAATCTGTTGCTGCAGCAGGTCGATATTCTTATGCGTGGTGAGGTATGATGCGTGAAATTGTTCCGGAAAATGAGCGATGACTTCCAGGCTGTTCTGTCCGATCGAACCGGTAGACCCAAGAATGCAGATATTTTTAATTTTCGCCATAAAAACAGTATGCCCCATACGACTGGGGCAAGAATGTTAGTAAAAGGTACTGAAATATTGGGAGGAAAACAAACGTTATACCTGCGCAGGACTCAATGTTCACCTGCTTTGCACATCAGCCGGCTCGATAATCATGATTCCTGTCTCTGATGGGAATTTTCTGAGATGTTCTTCCAGCGTTTCATGGGTAATGTTAACCACCCCCTTCTCGTTCGGCGCGTGCATATAGTGCAATGTTCCATCGCTCATGCGAACAGCAATCCCCACATGAATGATGTCCAAGCCCTCCTTGTTTGTGGTAATAGCAATGATGTCGCCGTCGTTGATGTGCGGTGAGATGTTCCTGAGTTGAGCCTTCGGTATATAGAACAATCTGTGTTGTGAGAGTGAATCTTCGACAAGCTTCATTTCGTTGAATGTCACATTACTACCGAGGCGGGGATATGACCCTCGATGAGACGTCATGAAATTAATTGTTTTCGTGTATGGGGCGCCGCCGAATTCATCCGTCTTATCTTGTACCATACCCTTTTGCCCGTTATCGTAGATCCAATCTGTGAAGTAATGTAACCTGCTTGAATACCCGCGGATGAGTCCATTGCGATAGCGTATCCGGCAAAGTTCATTTCTAAAGGCTTCATACGAGAGCTGATTCTCTTTCACGCATCTAGAAATGGAGAGCACGTTCTCGACAAATGTGACGCAATCAAAGCTATGAAGATTGGTCACAAGATGTTCTGAGTCGGAGCGATCGAGAGTGTACGCTTCGTAAGGTGTCCCGAGAAATTCTTTGCCGATTGATGTAATAACCTGACCGATAGGCTTCTCGATGAGTTTGTGCTCAAAGGCGAAGGAAAATATTTTATTGCAAATCCACTGGTCGGAAGGTTGACTTTCGGTGTGCTGGAAGAAGAAAATCAGAATCAACAAAAGTAACTGTTTTCTGTATCGCAGAGCGTACTGCACTAATTAAAAGGGTGGATGTTCTTCGAGTGCTGGAGCGGGCTGCATCGTTTCGTAAATTTGAGGAGCCCGTTTCACGAATCCGGCGTATTCTTTATGGAAGCCGAGATATGCAGTCCCGGTTGGCCCGTTGCGCTGTTTGCCGACGATAATTTCAGCAAGTCCTTCCGTGGGGAGGATATTTCCTTCAAGGTCCTTTGTTTCGGTGATGCCATACGATTCGGGACGATGGACAAACATCACAACGTCGGCATCCTGTTCGATCGCACCCGATTCCCGTAGGTCCGCCAGCATCGGCCGTTTATCACCGCGGCTTTCTACGGCGCGGTTGAGTTGGGACAAAGCAACAACGGGAATGTCAAGTTCTTTTGCGAGAGCTTTGAGCGAACGCGAAATCATTGAGATTTCCCGTTCCCGTGATTCGGCATTTTTCGGCCCCTGAATAAGCTGGAGGTAATCCGCAACCAGAAGGCCGATTCCATGTTCTGCTTTTAACCGGCGGGCCTTTGCACGTAGTTCAAGGATACCGAGTGCCGGAGTGTCGTCAATAAATATTTTCGCCTCGGCCAGTTTTCCTACATTCCGGCTTAGATTTTTCCAGTTATCCTCGTGAAGTCGCCCTGTGCGCAGGAGATGAGCATTCACTTTTGCTTCCGCGGAAAGCATACGAACGATAAGCTGTTGCTCCGACATTTCGAGACTGAAAATGGCCACGGGTGTTTTTTTCTCGGGGTGAAGTGCTGCGTTGCGCGCCATCGATAATGCAAGAGCAGTCTTCCCCTGGCTCGGCCTTCCGGCGATGATGATGAGGTCTGATTTCTGAAAACCACCGGTGATATTATCCAGTTCCGTAAATCCCGTTGGTACGCCCGTGACTCCGCTGTGCTTGCCGTGGATTTCTTCAAGCATCTGAAATGTTTCATGCAAGGCGCGGTTGATTGGTGTAAACGTTTTCTTCAATCGCCGTTCGGAAATCTGAAATATCTTTGCCTCCGCTTCATCGAGCAATCCAAGCGCGTTTTCGGTTTCATTGTAAGCGCGTGTGACAACTTCGGACGATGCAGAAATCAGGCTTCTCATCAACGCTTTTTCAAGTATGATCCGGGCGTGATATTCGACATTCGCAGAAGTACTGACATCCATCGTGAGCTGAGTAACGTAGGCAGGGCCTTCCGCTGACTGAAGAGTTCCGCGGCGACGCAGTTCTTCTACGATGG
>CAZAFL010000013.1:0-76465 GCA_964484465.1 uncultured Chlorobiaceae bacterium | reverse complement strand
GCAGGGCCTTCCGCTGACTGAAGAGTTCCGCGGCGACGCAGTTCTTCTACGATGGTAACGGCGTCGATGGGTTCGCCTTTTTCAAATAACGCGACCATCGACTGGAAGATATTTTGATGTGTCGGGCTGTAAAAGCTGGAGCTGTCGAGAAGGTCCAGCACTTTTGGAGGGGCCTCTTTATCGATCAACATAGCGCCCAAGACGGCTTTTTCCACATCAACGGCCTGAGGGGGAATGCGGCTTGCGGATGAGGATGATCCTATATCAATACTCTCAATTATTTTTCCTGTATCTGCCATAATCAAGCTTTTGCTTTTAATTCATCGTACAATGCCTTGAACATTTTCATATCTTCCCAGGCGGGGCGCTTCCAATGAGGATTTCTCAACAACGCAGCCGGATGATATGTTACGATGAGTTTTGCGTTCAGATAATCATGGGCTTTACCACGGAGAACAGAAAGGCTCGCGGTTGTTTGAAGAAGCCATTGGGCTGAAATCCTGCCAAGGCAAATGATGAATTTCGGCTGCATGAGCTCTATCTGCTTATGGAGGTATGGCGTGCACGTCTCCATCTCCGATGGCAACGGATCCCGATTGTTCGGAGGGCGGCACTTTAGAATGTTACAAATGTATACCTGTTCCCGCTTCATGCCCACGGCTTCGATGATTTTGTTGAGCAACTGTCCCGCCCTTCCTACAAACGGTTCGCCTTGTGCATCTTCATCCGCGCCGGGAGCCTCTCCGATGAACATGACATCCGCATGTGGATTTCCTACGCCGAACACGAAGCGCGTCCGTGTCTGCCCCAGAGGACATTTCAGACAAGAGCAAATATTCTTCTCCAGGTCTTCGAGCGAAGATGTGCTCACCCAGTCCTCATCCGGGTATTGAAGAGTTGCCCGGGAATATACGGCTGGAGTTTTTTTCTTTTCTTCCGTATAAATAATATTGCCGAATAAATCCCGTTGTTGCATGAAATATCGTTCTACATTGTTGATGAACTCGTTAAGATCCGCCTTACTGCCTGACATTGCCGGAGTTAGTGCGAAAGTAATTTTGAAACTTTATCGAGGATCGTATTTGCCACGTCAAATTTTTGCATCCTTGGTAGTTTTTCTACCCTGCCATTTTTTGAAATAATAGTAACCACGTTCGTATCGGTATCAAAAGCCGCCCCTTTCACAAGAGGGTTATTCATGACGATCAAGTCCAGATTCTTTTCTTTCAATTTCTTTTTCGCGTGGTACAGTTCCCTGTTGGTTTCCAGGGCAAAACCGACAAGTACGCCGCCCTTTTTTTTATTCCCGTAATGCTGTAAAATATCTTTTGTCGTTTTCAGCTCAAGTGTGAGAGGAGAAGCGTGGCGTTGATTTCTTTTTATTTTGACTTTTGCGGGAGCCACCGGCGTAAAGTCCGCTACGGCCGCCGCCATAATAATCGCATCTGCATTTTTTGTATGATTGTTGACAGCGCGGTACATTTCTTCCGCAGATTCCACGTCGATGCGTTCAACGTTACGCGGAGTTTGAAAACGGACTGGCCCCGCAATCATCGTGACATTTGCCCCACGCTGTGCTGCTGCATTTGCAATGGCGAACCCCATCTTTCCCGAGGAGCGGTTGCCGATATACCGTACCGGGTCGATGGCTTCATGCGTTGGCCCTGCCGTGACAACAACTTTTTTTCCTTCAAGGTCACGGTTGTTTTTCCGAAGAATAGCGTCTAATGTTTTCACGATGATTTCCAATTCCGGGAGCCGTCCCGGACCCACAAGTCCGCTTGCGAGTTCCCCTTTATCGGGCGGCAATACTGTGCATCCCTGTTCTTTCAGATGTGTCAGGTTTAATTCCGTCTTCGGGTGATGCCACATATCAATATCCATCGAAGGCGAAATCACCAAAGGGCATCGAAGCGCCAGCGCCAGTGTTGTCACTGCGTTATCGGCATAGCCGTGAGCAAGCTTAGCGATAGTGTTAGCTGTTGCGGGGGCGATCAGCATAACATTTGCCCACTGAGATAAGGTAATATGCCATGTCGAAGCAGTGACAACGTTTCCGGTTTCTTCAGGGAACGTCCCAACAACAACCTCGTTGCCGGAGAGTGTCGAAAGAGTCTGCGGCGTCACAAACTCTTTTGCTGATTCCGTCATCACGACACGAACGTTGCCGCCGGCTTTTGTTATACTTCGGATAAGATATGGAATCTTATACGCAGCAATGCCGCCGGTAATCCCCACGACGATGTTCTTCCCTTTCAACATTGCCTGCCACGATATAAGGTTATGATAGCGATGGTGGTTGTTCTTCTTCTTTGTACCTGAAACTGATTCGGTCATCAAGCATTTCCTCGATGGCAACTTCCGGAGGTTTTTGCCTTCCTTCGAATTCCCTGGCGATGATGATCTGGTCGGGATTTGTCTGAGGCTGTTCGGTCTCTTCTTCAGGCTCAAAGACTCGTGACTGAAGCATTTCGATACGCTGATTGAATTCAATCTTCATCTCTTCGTTAATCTGGCGCGCACGCTTCGACATGACGATGATCGCTTCATAAATATTTGAAGCTTTGTTTGTCATGACCTCGATATCGGTCGGTTTGATAGGCATTTCGCTCGGTCCTTTAGTTATTGTATATGGTTAGTTAACATTGTACAAACTATAGCCGTTCTGCCGGCACGTTTGATTCTTTGCTGATGATAGAATCCACACTGTCGACAGCCTGCTGGAGTTTGTCATTCACGACGCAGTAGTCGAATTCTTTTTCCATGTTTAATTCCATCGGGACCCGTTCGAGTCTCCGCTGTATAGTCGTCTTGTCCTCTGTTTTCCGGCCCATCAAGCGCTGCGTGAGGACCTCAATATTCGGCGGCTGAATGAAAATGAGAACAGCGTCAGCAGGGTATTTCTTTTTTATCGTAAGCGCACCTTTGACGTCGACGTCAAACAGCAATGAACGGTTTCCCGCCAGAGCGTTTGTTACTTCTCTTTTCAACGACCCGTAATAATCGCCGTAAATCTCTTCCCATTCGACCAGCTCATCGTTCTTAATTTTTGCTCCAAACTCTTCTTTCGATATAAAAAAATAATCTTTACCGTCAATTTCGTGGGCACGTTTTGTCCGCGTTGTTGCTGAAATGGAAAAAAGTATTTCCGGGTGGCGTTTCAGAATTTCCCGCGCGATTGTTGTTTTCCCGCTTCCGCTCGGTGCTGAAATGACGAACAGTCTTGGTCGTGGCATCGGTCCTTCTGGTATCATCAACAGCACTGCGGGTGCGTCATCTACTCGATGTTTTGCAGTTGTTCCCGGATTTTTTCCACCTCTTCCTTTATTCCAACAACGAAGTGGGCGATTTCGACGTCGTTGGATTTCGAGCCAATCGTGTTTGCCTCGCGGTTAATTTCCTGCGCGAGAAAATTCAATTTCCTGCCTGCCGCTTCCTTGTTGTCCATGGCATCGAGAAAAAATTTTATATGACTGCGAAACCGTACGCACTCTTCGGTGACATCGAGCCGGTCAGCGAGCAGTGCGATTTCCAATTCGAGTCGCCGTTCATCGATAATCGAGACATCGGAAACGAGTTCCCGGACCCGCCCGCGCAGTCGCACCTGCTCTTCGGGTATTCGTAAACGGGAAATACGTTCGATGTTGTCGATTACCTGGTGGAACCCCTGAATTCTTTTTGTCAAATCTTTTTCAAGCTCTTTTCCTTCAAGGTTTCTCATTTTTGCCGTTTCCTCAAGAGCTTTTCGAAGTGCCTGCTCTGCAACTGACCACTCCTGATCGTCACCCGATTCATGCTCCTCAATTTCCAGTACCTCTGAAAACTTCAACAGGTGATCGAGAGAGACGCGCTCCTGTATTTTTACTGCTTTTCGCAACGAGTTCAGCAGCTTATAATATGACTTTGCGGCGGAGACGTTGATCGATAATGGTGTTTCATTCATATTGGTGTGTTCTATATTTATGACAACAAAAATTTTGCCGCGCGTAAACTGGATGCGGACAAGATCTTTGACGTCATTTTCACGTAACCCGATCGTTCGGGGTAAACGTGAAGAGACTTCGAGAAAACGACTGTTGACACTTTTTACTTCTGCCGTGGCAGTTATTCCGCTGGCGGTCGCCTCGCCGTGACCATATCCGGTCATGCTTGAAATCATAAAAAATAAGCGTTTTTTGAAGGAAAATCCCTTTACAAAGTACGAAATATTAGACAGTGCGTCAAGAAAAACCTTTATACAATTTATCACCCGGATATCGACAAGTTATTCACACTCGAGTTGCGATTATGTTGAGGTTTTTTCAGTATTTGGGTATATTGTGGATAAATTCTACACAGTGCCCAGGCACATGGTTCTCCACTATTTTACATTACGTGCATTAACTCATGAGCTGAACGATTTCCTTTCAGGCTCATCCATTTCGGAAGTTTTCAGTCAGCAAAAAAACGAACTGGTTATTTCTCTGAAAAATAAAAAGGATCGCGGGGGAACAACCCAATTCCTGATTATTTCCGTTCAGCCGAAACAAAGCTATATTTTTTTACGGGAACAATTTGCGCGGGCAAAAAAGAATTCTGTCGATCTGTTCACGGTCTCAATTGGTAGAGAAGTGAGTGGACTTGATATTCATACGTCCGACCGTCTTGTACAATGCATGTTGGATAACGGATGGGTATTCTATATTCAGTTGTATGACACATCATCGAGCAACATATTCCTTGCAGACAGAAATCAAACAATTCACGAGGCATTTAAGAATAACAAAGAATTGCAGGGTGTTCCGTTCACCGGCGATGCAAAAAGAATCGATGAACGCCTTTTCGAAGACGAGTTGTTTTTCCGGGAAGCGCTGACTGCGGATTCAACCCAAACGTTATTTACTGCGTTCAAGCACCTCGTCCCGGTATGTGGTTCCACCTATACAAGGGAAGTGCTCCACCGGGCCCGCCTCGAAGAAAAAACTCCGGTGGCGTCGCTGCAAAACGACGATATTGAACTGCTCCATAATGAACTGCACGTGTTGATGAAAGAAGCAGAAAACCCCCTGCCTGAAATTTATTATAGAGGAAATGTGGCCACGGTTCTTTCGGTAATTCCGTTACGGCATTTTGCGGGATCGAAAAAGGATTCATTCCGAAATGTAAATGAAGCCGTCAGAACGTTTATCGTGAAATCGTTCCGCGAGAGTGCAGTGGAAGGCGAGAAGAAAGCGCTGATAAACAATATCAAGAAGGCGCTTGAGCGCTCCCGCCGCACAATTGAGGCAAAGAAGGAAGAGATTTCCCATGCAGCCCGTTCGGAAGAGTACGATCGCATCGGCAAAGTTATTATGGCAAACCTGCAGCATCTCACAAAGGGAACGACACAGATAGACCTACCCGATATTTTTGCAGATGAAAGGTCGATACATATTGTCCTTGACCCTAAACTCACCCCTGTCAGAAATGCTGAGCACTATTTTGAGAAAGCAAAAAAAAAACGACTGGCATTAATTGAATCAGAACGCCAGATTGAAAAGATAACTTCCACAGTATCATTGCTGGAAAAACTTCTTCTTCATCTTGATAACTGCCAGAACCTGGAACAGGTAAAAGAATTCAAGAAGACATACGAAAAGGAATTATCGGCGTTAGGGCTGCTTCCGCAGGCAGAGCAGGAGGCAAGAATTCCTTTCCGTGTGTTTACGGTTGCCGGAGGGTTTGAAGTCTGGGTGGGCAAGAGCAGTTCCAGCAACGATGAGCTGACGATGAGCTATGCTAAACCTAACGACCTGTGGTTCCATGTGCGCGGAGCAAGCGGGTCGCATACCGTCCTCAAAGTTGCAGGCAATGCGGCGATGCCCCCGAAAGAAGCTGTTCGCGAAGCCGCTTCTATTGCAGCTTATTATAGCAAAATGCGTAATGCCAGCAACGTCCCTGTTGCATATTGTGAACGAAAATACGTTCGGAAACCCAAACACGCGGAAGCGGGGACAGTCACCCTTCAACGGGAAAAGGTTATTTTTGTCAAACCAGCCCTGCCTTGACTCGAAGCAACTTAGTTTTTATATTTCCAAACTCATGCCCGATCTTGGGCATGCCTAATCCGCCGTTTTCTCAATTTTCAAGTGAAGGAAGATTCATGAAACACATTGCAATGGTATGTTTGCTGATGATGTCTTTTTCCTGCCTTACATTTTCACAGGTTGACACTTCCGGCACAAAGGTTCCGGAGTTTTCGATTTCAGGAGGCACGGCGTTTCCTTATTTACCGTACCCCTTCAAAGATTTTTGGAAAGCAGGTTTTGGAGTCGGTGGCGGATACGGTTATGTTTTTCCTCCGGGAGGATGGGGGTACGGGACAATTAGCGGCGCAATAGAGTATACTCATTTCCCCTTCAATACAGAAAATTTCATTAAGAAGATGGGTCTAGGTTCCAACAGCGTCGTCGATGGTGGGGCGACTGATGCCATTACCGTTCTGGCAACAGTGAAGGGGGCGTTTGCTTCCACAGAGAAAAGTATTGCACCCTATTTTCTTATCGGACTAGGTTATATGAATGTTATGTCAGGGGCGGTAACGGTTAATGGTTCAGCCTCATTGCCCAAGACGACAAAGTCCGGCCTTGCATATTCTCTTGGTGCGGGTGTCGATATCCCGGCAAGTGAGCGGGTGAAGGTATTCGTTGAAGGAAAATTTTGTATGGGGCTTACCAGCGAGCCGGGCCGGCAGTATTTTCCAATCGGACTTGGGCTCCGATTCAAGCCTTAAAACATCGCAAGAATCATCACTGTTGAATAGTATGTTGCACCGTTTGAAGACAGGTGTGTATTAATGACGCGTTTGACTATCTATCAGAAGCCAACGTGTACAACGTGCCGTAATGTGATGAAGATTTTGGAAGAACGGGGGATTGACTTCGCTTCCATTAATTACTATATCGACCCGATTCCAAAAGAAAAACTGAAAGAGCTTTTGCGTAAAATGAACATGTCGGCGCGGGATCTGTTAAGAACAAAAGAACCCATCTATAAGAAACTCCCGCTTGCAGAAGAACAAATTTCGGAAGAGAAAATAATCGACCTGATGATGAAATATCCCGACTTGCTCCAGAGGCCGATAGTCGAGCGTGGCTCCAAAGCAATTCTTGCCCGCCCACCGGAGAAGATTAGGGAAATTTTACAGTAAGAACCCCTCGCCCGCTTTATCCCTACTTACCCTTAACATATTTGTCGAGGAAACTGACCGTCCGCTTAAAAGCATCTATCTGGTTTTCCAGTTTTGCGAAGCCATGCCCCTCATGTTCATAGATTTTATATTCTACCACTCCCTTCCGCTTTTGGATCTCGTCGACAACCTGCTGGGTTTCACTTTTCGGACATCGTGGGTCATTTTCGCCGGCGAACAGTAAAAGTGGGGCTTTTACATTGCCGATGAAAAAGATTGGAGAACGGTCCTTCCACAGTTCATGTCGCTTTACGGAATCCCCCATCGTCGCGATATCCCATTGCTGCAGAGCAGGGTCCTCGTTTGCCACTTCAGTGAACCAGTTGACAAACGGCACAATGGGAACTCCTGCCGCCCATACCTCGGGGTATTTGGTAACCGCCATCATGGTAAGATAGCCCCCGTAACTTCCTCCATAGGCGATAAACTTTTTGGGATCGACAAACGGCAGCGTTGCAAGAAATTTTGTTCCGGCTATACAATCCTTGAGGTCGCCTCCCCCCATATCGAAATGGTTGAGCTCTTCAAACTCTTTGCCATAGCCGGAGCTCCCGCGGTAGTTTGGGGCAAGCACCACATATCCGTTATTGACAAAATATTGGACAGATCTGTTGAAAATATTTTCGACTTGGGACGTCGGCCCTCCATGCATATAGATGATCGCTGGAGAAGAATGGTCGGGCTGTAAATTATACGGCACATACAGCAGCGCGGAAATTTTTCTTCCGTCGAAGGTCTCGTAATGAACGAGGTACGGTTCAACCATATCCTTTCCCTGAACCCCGCCGGTAAACGCAAACGTAACCTGCAATGCGGAGAGGCTCGAAACGTCATACGACCATAAATTATTCGGGGAAGTGGGTCCGTTAATATAAAGTGCTATTCTCTTAGCGCTGTGAGAAAATGATGTGGGATTCCCTGCCAATGATACGACTCCACGCTTGATTGGCAGTTTCATGTCCCGTTTCAAAACAAGGTCGCGCATGAATACTTCTGTGTTGCCTTCAACATTCGTTGTCCATGTGACGCTCAAACCGCTGGGACTGAAATTACCGGCATATGATTCCCAGCCCTCTTCCGAAAGCCATTCAATGGTATTTGCCGGAATATCCATGATGCCGGCATTCAGGAACCCCTTGTAGTCGGGGTGCGTATCTGAAGTGATAAGCAACGATGTACCGTCGTACGAAATATCCGAGGCGTAGTATTTTGCTTCGTCTTCATGAGGGGTAAGAAGCGTCGACGTATGAGTAGCGATAGTTACCAAGAGAATATTTGCATCTTTGTCGTCCGAACGGCTCTGGTTATAAATGATTGAAGCACCGTTGTGGCTGAAACAGACAGGAGAATTTGTCAAATTAGCCGCCGTGTGTGTTGTGAGTTGTCGGGTTTCCCTTGATTCGATATTCATGACGAAGATTTCGTTAACACTCGATGTTCTTGGCTTTACCGTATAAGCAATCCACTTACCGTCCGGGGACCAGACAGGATGCTCCTCTGCTATTTCAGGAGAGTTTGTCAGGTTTATCACTTCTCCGTTCACCGGGGAAACGAGAAACAAATCCCACATCTCATTGCCGCCATAGTCCGACACAAATGCAATCCATTTACCGTCCGGGGACCAGACCGGGTCAAACTGGCGTTCATCGGAAACAGTCAACTGAGTCGGCCACCCACCCCCGGAACTGATAAGATAAATGTTGTACCGGCCGGTGAAATTCGATACGAACGCGATTTGTTTGTCATCGGGTGACCAGGAACAGCCTGAGTGCTGCTTGGTCATGAACAGTTGTTCAATGCTGAAATGCTGCAAATCGGGTTTTTGGGGACTGATAATCTCCGGATTCTCTTGACCGTAAGAGATAATAGAAAAGAGTGTGGCGAGCAGGAAAACTATAGAAAATTTCATGAAAAGATATCCACGTCGGGATGAACAATCTCGCACACCATTATTCCCAACTTGTGTCGGCGCCGTTATTTTCTTTCTGGAGATATTCCATCAATGGATTAAAATATTCAAGCATTCCTTTTGAAGAAATTTCTTCCCCGGTTTTTTCTTTGATAACCTTCCGCCAGTCTTCAGTCGCCCCGCGCTTCAACAGGTCAAGCAGCCACGTCCCGACCTCCTTGTTGTTGTAGTAATTACAGTTATGCGGGTCCTGATGAAGAATATGCTTTGCAATATAGTTATGGAGTTGGTATTTGATAAGAAATGCGAGGGTATAGTCATAGTACGCCGCAGGGTCGTCGGTTATGTGGGTTTTAGTCGCAGCATCGCAATATTCCTCTCCTCGCGGTTCCGGCGGGTCGATCCCCTGAAATGTGGCAACATAGTTCCACCATCGTTTGTTATATTCTGTCGGGGGAAGACTCTCCTCATAGAGGTCATGTTCCCAGTGCGACATTGTACCGGCGGACCAAGGGATAAACACAATTGCGTTGTCGAGAGCCTCGTTAAGTAGCCACTGAGTCTGGTCTACGCGCATGCTTTCCGGCATCACTCCGATTTCTTTAAGATAAGGTACCTGGTGTGCAGCGATCGCAATCAAATCTCCGATTGCTTCGTGGAATGCCCTGTTGGCTCCCTCCCGTAGTGTGATCGGAACATGGGGATTCGAATAGGCAAGATAATAATAAATATGCCCAAGCTCGTGATGTGTCGTTTGAAACCAGTCGTAGTTAGATTTTACGCTCATCAATGACCGGACATCATGGTCAAGGTCGATGTGCCAGGCTGATGCATGCGTGTTCTTTTTTCGTGGCGCTCCCGGGGGGAGTTCGTACAAATCCGATTTTTCCCAGAATGATTGCGGGACGTTAGGCATCCCGAGTGAAACATAAAAACGTTCCGCCTGATGAATAATCCATTCAGGTTTTTTGTCCTTAAAGAGATCATCTAAGTTGACACCCTCAACGATTCCGGGCCATGCCTGTGACCACCGGTTGCCAATCCAGTGAGCGGGGATTCGCTTCGGAAGAGGCTGTTTAAATTTTGCAGCTAGTTTGCTTTTCGCCCAGTAATGGAGTTGTCGGTACAGAGGGTTGATATCCGCAATGGTCCTGTTTAATAGCTCCATCATTTCAGGAACCGTCATACCATAATCCGCAACTTCAAGTGAAAAGAAGGATGAATATCCCATTTCTTTCCCCATTCTATTGCGCAAGTCCTGCAGCTTAACCAGTCCCGGTCTCAGGGCGGGTCCTGTTTGTTTCGAGACTTCCCAGGAATGTTTTCTCATCTCCAGGTTCAATGAATCTGCGAGGACGTCATCAATTTGATTCGGCGTTGTTAGTTTAACGCATGAATCACCTTTCATTTGGTCACAAAAACGGAATCCATCGAGAATTGCACTTTGGTTTGCCTCTGCTGCGACCCGTTCAGCGACGACATCGGGGATTGTGCCAGGGTAATGAGCCGCATTCAGCATAATCTTATGAAGTTGGCGAAGAGTAAGGGGGTCAAGCTCATGATTATGTTTCATCAAATACCGGCACTTCTCTATAATATATGTGCTGCCTTCGAATACAGCGAGAGCCTGATCAGCACCGATGCGTTCTCCGGTATGTTGGTCGGTGACATCTGTGCTCGAGTTCCATTCGGCGTTCTGAGCCACAGTGAAAAGCTTCTGGTATATCGTATTGTACATACCTATGAATTCTTTTGCTTCCTGTTTGACGGATGACTTACTCTGGCTTAGCAGGGTGAGAGGCAGAATCCATAAACAGATGGTAGCCGCATATTTCATGAGAATATTTCCCTGGTGATTGGTTGGTAAAATAGGTGAAGATGCGGGCAGGTGTAATTGGTTTATTCTTTTGTGATCACCTTGCCGGTTTCTATTCCCAGCTTGCGGAGATATGCTCCCGGTTCGAGAGATTTTCCGGTGGCATTACGGATGCGCTCGTTCCATTCTTCCGATTCACCTGTTGCATAAAGGTAATGAATCATCCATTGCGCAACATGCGGACTGGAAATTTTTTCTTCTCCGAATTTATTTGACAGCGCTTCCTGGAGCTGGGTTGCAATCATGCCCGCGAGAATATAATTTTGATAATAACAGGGATATGATGTATACCAGATCGAAGCGGCGAATTGGTGCGGCTCAGTTGTATCCACATCAACGAGCAGATATTTCCTGAACATTTCCCGCTCCGTTCGTGCCATATCCTGGTCCGGGTTTTTGTACATCTCATATTCGATGAAGAAATCTTTCAGCAACCTTCTCATCCGGTAGAGGACGGGGATCCCGCGTCCTTTAATATACCGTTCGATTTCTTTAGTCTTTGCATTTGTAAACACGGAGAGCCAGAGCGAGTCATCGGTGAACTCCCCGTGCATATCCGCAACTCCTTCTTCATACGCGGAGCATTGTGCGCCCGGAATCCATTCGTATCCTTTGAGAATTGGATATTCAACGTCGGTATGAACTGCTTTGAGTGAATGCCCGTACTCGTGAAATGCAACACCATAAAATCCTTTTCCGACTGTGGGGTTGACGAGGAAGCGGGAGTCGGTAGGAATTTTAATTGCAAGACTCAGCCCGCCATAGGGAATATCCTTGACAACTTCCTTAATCGGCAGTGAGTCGACGGGGAAACCGACGCCGTTCTGGAAACGGTGAATAACCCCAAATACCGAGTCTGATGGGAAGTATTTGTCGGGCATCGAAACGGCTTCACGAAGAGCATAATCGAAATCCCACGGGCCGAGTTCTTTTACATGAAGTTTCTTTTTTGATGAG
This sequence comes from uncultured Chlorobiaceae bacterium, assembly GCA_964484465.1. Lineage (GTDB taxonomy): Bacteria > Bacteroidota > Ignavibacteria > UBA10030 > SZUA-254 > CAZAFL01. The sequence continues at coordinate 64,516 of CAZAFL010000013.1, read as the reverse complement.
GAGATAAACTGCTCGAATGCATCTCTTGTTTTTTCTTCGAGCATTGTCAATGTGTTGACGAGCCATTGTTCATCGATTGCCTGGAGGGCGAGGGAAAGTGAGTAGTAATTCGGAAAGCCGAATGCTCGGGCTTTTTCATTTCTAAGTTTAACGAGTTGACGGAGGCTATCACCGGTTGTTGCAGAAAGCTGGCCGGTGATTGACCAGAGGCTGTGTCTTTTTGCCTGATTCTTTTCCTCGCGCAGCATGTTGCTTACTTTTGCGCGGGTTGTCGGTGTCCCCTCAAACATGAATTTAAAGTTGGTGATTTGCTGTTGGAGGGAGTTTTCCTGTGCAGCAACCTCGCGGTCGGCATAGATTGCGCCTCCAATGAAGCATCTGTGCCAAAGCTCCAGTCGGCGTGCTAACAATTTATCCGCCAGTGAGCTCGATTTTTGTTTCCATTCTTCAATGGTGGAGCGTGCTGTGCTGTCGAGAAATATTTTCGCGAATTCCTGTTTCGCTGCATCGAGATCATATAGCCCTTCTTTGGAATAGCTGTTCCAGTTTGCAGTGCCCATCTGATAACAGGCGTTTTCGTACCTGTGTTCAAGCGAATCAAGAAATACAACGAGGTCATCTTTACGGCTCACTTCGGGGTTTTTCCTTTGCGAACATGAATTGAGTAGAGGTTGAAGTGCGATAAGAGCAGCCAGAAGCCATGCTGAGATCTGTTTCATACAGAGTTTTCCGACATATCCAAAAACATCCTTGTGGATGGTACGCCCAATTATGGCGTTCAAGATAAGCAAAATTTATTCTGTTGACAACTTTATAGGAAGGTTGCTTTCCTTGCTTCTCAAAGCCTCTTTTCTTATTATATTTAAGTAAATAACTACCATTTCTTTGCATACCATTTCCATGAATTTTTCTAGCAGAAACACATTTTGAAGAGAGAAAATTACCAGAAATATTATCATGCATACAAGCGACAGGTTGAAGATCGCCTCAGGACCGTAGTTCATTCGGATGAACCGCGAACCGTATACGAGCCGGTCCGTTACGTGTTTCGCAATGGAGGAAAACGTGTTCGCTCAGTGTTGGTCCTTTTAGCATGTGAAGCTGTCGGCGGAAATGCTCGACGGGCACTTGATGCTGCCGCGGCGATTGAAATTCTCCATAATTTCACACTTGTCCATGACGATGTAATGGACAATGCATCGGTTCGTCGAGGCAAACCGACCGTCCACAGGAAGTGGGATACAAACATCGCTATCCTTGCAGGAGATGAGATGATAGCTCTTGCGTATCGGTTGCTTGTAACGATAAAAAACCCGAAGAAAAATGAGGTTCTCCATGCCTTTACCGACGCGTTTATTGAGGTATGTGAGGGACAAGGACTCGATAAGGAGTTTGAACGTCGGGATAATGTCATTCTTGATGAGTATCTTGTGATGATTCAGAAAAAGACCGCAAAAGTGATAACTGCTGCTGCTGAAATTGGCGCTCTCGTGGGGGGAGGCGACGATAAAGAAGTGAATGCTCTCAGAGATTTTGGCGGTCATCTCGGAAAAGCCTTTCAGATTCAGGATGATCTGCTGGATATGGTGGGAACGAAACGGACCTTTGGCAAAACTATAGGAGGAGATGTCAGGGAAGGAAAAAAAACTTATCTCCTGCTGAAAGCGATGGAACGTGTTCATGGAGAAGACCGCCGGTTGCTGCGTTCAATAGGACATGGTAATGGAATAACGGGGTCTCTCGTTCAACGCATCAGGAAGATTTATGAGCGGGAGGGTATTATGGAAGAAGCTGAACTGGAAATAGTAAGGCACACACGCCTTGCACAGGACGCCCTGAGGCTGCTTCAGCCTGGCATTGCAACAAGTACGCTTTCCTGGCTTGCGCAGCGTCTTCTGGAACGTCGTTCTTGAACATGATAGAACGGGAAGTAACCATAAAGAATCGCGCCGGACTCCACACGCGCCCTGCAGCCTCTCTGGTAAAAACGATAGCAAAATTCAAATCAGATTTATACATCTGCAAGGACGGTATGGAGATCAATGGTAAGAGTATCATTGGCGTCATGACGCTCGCGGCGGAACAGGGGTCGAAATTATTACTCCGCTTTGACGGTGAAGATGAAGAATCGGCCGCAGCAGCAGTTGTCGACCTGTTTGAGAGGGGATTTGACGAGTAGCGCTCAATGGATCATCAACAGTTAAAAAAAGAAATCGTAGTTAAAGGAGTTGCCGCATCTCCCGGCATCGCGATGGGTTCTGCCCTGCTGTTTGTAAAAGAAATTCCACGTGTTGAAGAACGTACTCTTCGTCATGACGAGATCGAAGCTGAAGTTGAACGGTTCCAGAGGGCCATCGAAAAGTCAGCAAAAGAGCTCAGCAAGATTCTTATTTTTGCGCAGGAGAAAATAGGGGACGCGAAGGCAAAAATTCTTGAAGCGCAAATTATGGTGCTCCACGACCAGTATTTGGTCGACGGTGTTTTACAACGTATCCGGGAAGAACAAAAGAATGCCGAATATATTGTGAGTGCTGAGATCGGCAAATACGCACGCCTGATGCTTGCGGCTCACGATGAATATATGCATGAACGTGCGCATGACATGGACGATTTAAAGAACAGAATCATTCGCAATCTTCAGCAGGAGAAACTCATCTCCAAACTTGAAGGCAGTATGATTGTTCTTGCCCATACATTGACGCCTGCCGATACGATGATCCTCAGCCGTAATCATGTTCTCGGATATGTTACGGACCTTGGGGGTATTACCTCACATGCCGCATTGTTTTCCCGTTCCTTGAAAATACCGGCTGTTGTCGGACTCGGTGACATTACCCGGACAGCAACGACCGGAGATTTTCTCATTATCGACGGCTACAGCGGTACGGTTGTTATTCATCCGACAGAAAAGTCGGTGGAAGAATTTACACGGCGGCGTGAACGTTTCCTGAGGTTTGAGACACAGCTTGTTGGCCTGAAAGACCTCCCTGCGCAGACAACGGATGACCATAACGTAGAGCTTTCGGCGAACATTGAACTCCCGGAAGAAATAGAGTACGTTGTTGTTCAGGGTTCACAGGGAGTCGGCTTATACCGGACAGAGAGTCTGCTTATTAACCGGGATGATTTTCCCACCGAAGAAGAACAGTATCTTGAATACAAGAAAGTCGTCGATCGCATATACCCGCACCGCGTTGTTATGCGAACGTATGATATCGGCGGCGATAAAATCGCACCGGAAACTGCAGAAGAAGCAAACCCATTCCTCGGCTGGCGCGGAATTCGTGTTTGCTTTGACCGACCCGAGTTATTCATGAACCAGCTACGCGCGATGTTGCGGGCGAGTACGAGAAAAAACCTCGCCATTATGTTCCCTATGGTTTCTACAATCGGTGAGGTACGTAAAGCGAAAGAATTTGTGCAACGGGCAAAAAGCGAGTTGCGCGCAAAGAAAATAAAATTCGACGACCAACTCTCCATCGGAGTGATGATTGAAGTTCCCTCTGCGGCGCTTAATGCGGAACAAATCGCAGCGGAAGTCGATTTTCTCAGCGTCGGGTCGAATGACCTCACACAGTATCTTCTTGCCGTAGACCGTGGAAATAGTTTGATATCAAAATTATATCATGAATTTGACCCTTCTGTTTTGCGTATGCTGAAGCATATCATCGACGCGGGGCATAAACGCGGTATCTGGGTAGGCATATGCGGTGAAATGGCAGGGAACCCGTTGGCGACTGCATTGCTTATCGGTTTGGGGATGAATGAATTGAGTGTCGTTCCTGCAGTTCTTCCCGAAATCAAAAAAATTATCCGCTCATTATGTTTCAAAGATATGAAGGAAGTCGCAAAGAAAGCATTGTCCATGCATTCGAGTGAAGAAATCGAATTATATCTGCAGAAATTTCTGAAAGAAACTTGCCCTGATATCCCGCTCGATAATAATGATAAGTGACGGGAAGGTTAGGAACCACAAGACGCAGCTGTACATACGAAAACTATTATGACCGAATCCACTATTCAACGTTACGACAAATCGAACATGCGTTCACTTCTGGTGAGTTTTCCGGCGCAAGTCCGGGAGGCAATCGGTATTGGAAAGAAGGCAAATGTCCGGTTGAACTCAGCGCGTCTCAGGAACATTGTTCTCACCGGCCTGGGAGGGTCTGCCATCGGGGGTGATCTGCTCCGTTCGTATCTTGCAGAGGAACTTGCCATACCGTTCATTGTGAACCGGCACTACTTTCTCCCGGCATTTGTTGATAACGGTAGCCTCGTGATTGTGTCGAGCTATTCCGGCAGCACGGAAGAAACCATAGCAGCGCATAAAGATGCGGTGCAGCGAAAAGCAAGCGTGTTCTGTATCAGCTCGAATGGTGAGACACAGGTTCTGGCGCGAAAGTATAGACAACCGTTTGTTGGAGTTCCCAAAGGATACCCACCGCGGGCGGCAGTGGGATATTCATTCTTTGCCCCGCTCCTGGCGTTTGAAAAACTGAAACTCATTGCCCCGAGAACTAAAGATGTCGCGGAAACAATCGCAATGATAGAGAAGAAATCGGAAATCTATTCAAAGCCGACCACAAAAAACCCGGCACTCTCTATTGCTCAGCAGCTCTACGGAAAACTACCGATTGTGTATTCCTCTGCCGACCATTTCGATGTGGTGAATCTACGCTGGCGCGGACAGTTTGCAGAAAATGCAAAGGTGCTCGCGTTCGGGCATGTCGTGCCGGAGATGAACCACAATGAATTGGTGGGCTGGAAAGTACTGCGACGGCAGATGCAGGAGATGGCTGCCATCTTTCTGCGGGATAAAGAGGAGAATGCGAGGGTGAAATTACGGATGGATATAACGCGAAGTATCGTCGGCGAGTTTGCAGGAAAAACTCTTGAAGTGGAAAGCGAAGGCAAGTCGCTCCTCACGAGAATGTTTTCGCTTATTTATTTAGGCGATTGGGTGAGTTACTATCTTGCAATTCTCAACGGCGTCGATCCTACTCCAGTAAAGATCATCGATTATTTAAAGAACGAACTCGGTAAGCGATAACGATATTCCTGATACATATTGCCGATGTCAGAGGAAGTGATGTCAAATGCCCCGATGGCGCGCCCTATATCTGCTATTGATAGTTGTCTTCGTTGATGTTGTCTCCGCACAGTTTTTCTACTTCGGTCAGAACAAAATACAGTACACCGATTTCGAATGGCATATCCTCAAGACGGAACACTTTGATATTTATTATTATCCGGAGATGAAGGATTTAGCCGAACGGGGAGCGTTCCTCGCTGAAGAGAGCTATCATATTCTCGAGGATAAGTTTAACAATAATGTTGCCAACCGTATCCCGCTGATTTTTTACAGTTCCCATCTCCACTTTCAGCAGACCAATACTACGCCAGATTTTATTCCGGAAGGGATCGGAGGGTTCTTCGAGTTTCTCAAGGGTCGCGTTGTCATCCCGTACGATGGATCGATGTGGGATTTTCGCCATGTCATTCGCCACGAGCTGGTGCATGTTTTCATGCACAGCAAAATTAATCGAGTTCTGCTTGACCATCGCCAGACCCAGGACCGCCTGCCTCCCCTGTGGTTCGTTGAAGGGCTGGCGGAATTCTGGTCGAAAAGTTGGGACATGCAGGCAGAGATGGTCATGCGGGATGCTGTCGTAAGTAATTATGTCGTTCCTCTGAGCGATATGGATCGTATCTTCGGAACATTTCTGATGTACAAGGAGGGTGAAAATCTTCTTCATTTTGTCGCAGAACGGTATGGAGAGGAAAAAATTCTTCAAATGATGGAGAATTTCTGGAAGTCAAATTCATTTGAAGATGTGTTCAGACTGACCACCGGTAAAAATTATGAACAGTTTGATAATGATTGGATCTATGCGCTGAAGAAACAATACTATCCGCTCCTCGCCTCGTCCGACGAGCCCGGAGCGGTGTCAAAGGATATCGTTTCAGAAGGGTTTAATTCGAAACCGGTATTCTATAATCACGAAGGGAAAAAAGAAATCTATTTTATCGGTAATCATTCGGGGTATACCAGTGTGTTCCGCCGCCAGTTTGATACCGCGAGAGCACAATCCTCCGTTGTTATTGAGGGAGAAAAATCGGATGAGTTCGAGGCATTCCATTTATTTCAGAGTAAACTAGATATCTCCAGCAAGGGTATTCTTGCGTTTGTTACAAAAAGCGGGGAGAACGATGTTCTTCATTTGTATGACATCCCTAACGACAGGATTATAGAGAACTACCACTTCAAAGACCTTGTGGCTCTCGGCTCGCCGTCGTGGTCTCCTGACGGAAGAAGAATCGTGTTTTCTTCCGTCGACAAATCAGGAAACAATGACCTCTATATATGGGATGTTGAACAGCAGGTGCTTACACGGTTGACAAACGATGTTTATGACGATCGCGATCCGGCGTGGTCGCCGAATGGTGATAGAATTGCGTTCAGTTCGGACCGGACGCCGTTCGGTGAACATGGAGTTTACAATTTGTTTACGTACGACGTTGCAACACAGCACATTACCTACCTTACCTACGGCGATGAAAGTTATTACTCACCCGCATGGTCTCCAGACGGGAAATCGCTCGTCTTCACTTCAGATGTTGACGGTGCACGGAATATCTGGATGATGAAATTTGACAGTTTGCATGCGGTTCCTCACCAGATGAGAAAGCTCACCCAGTTCACAACTGCAGCGTTTGACCCAGCCTGGGCCGATAGCAATCTTGTGTTCACTGCGTTCCAGGGGTTTAGTTTCCAGATCAGGAGTATCGCCGGTGTTCAGGGGGTATACGATTCATCCAAAACCGTTCGCTCAATAAACGCCGTTCCGTTGTTGGGTCAATGGCAGCCTAAAACTGTTGCCGGAGTTTCGGAGCCGAAATCATTGAGATATAAAGGGGATTATAGTCTGGATATTGCCGAAAGCCAGATTTCTACCGACCCGGTGTTCGGTACTGCTGGAGGAGCCTTTCTGGCGTTAAGTGATTTGTTGGGGAATGAACAATACTATTTTCTTGTCTATAACACAGCACAGGCTTCTGATGAACTGCTGTCGAGCTTCAATATTGCGATCTCACGGGTATCGCTTCAGCAACGCACCAACTATGCCTACGGAATATATCGGTTCAGCGGTCGCAGGTATGACCTGACTGACCCCGCCGAGTTCTTTTTTGAACGTGTGTTTGGGGGATATTTTACATTAAGTTATCCGATTTCGAAATTCAGGCGAATTGCAATCCTCACCAGCATCAGCAATTCAGAGAAGGATGCGACTGAGGGACAGTTGCAGGACGCCGGGTCGGCGAATATCGACAATTCGAGGCGCGCGCTCTTCCTTTCAAATTCCATTTCGTTTACTCATGACAATTCGTTGTGGGGACCCAGCGGGCCCCTCGATGGAACCCGGTTCAATCTTACACTCGCCTACACAAGCGATATTCAATATTCTCACGCGAATTATTATTCAGTCATCCTGGATTATCGTAACTACTACCGTCTCGGGCTTCGTTCTGCGTATGCTATGCGATACTGGCTTTTTTACAATGATGGTGAAGAATCCCGCCGCTTTTTCATGGGAGGGAGCTGGGATTTACGAGGATATCCCCGCTGGTCACTTCGTGGTAAAAAGCTCTGGCTGACAAGCCACGAACTCCGATTTCCATTCCTCGACCAGCTTGCATTCCGTTTCCCTTTCGGTGGAGTGAGTTTCGTAGGCTTTCGGGGTGCAATATTTTTTGATGCCGGGAGTGCATGGGATGATCAATACCTCGAAACCCTGGGAAGTATGGGAATGGGGCTTCGCCTGAATCTTGGCGGAGCATTGGTGCTCAGATATGATGCCGGCAAAAGAATTGAAAATAACTTCACGCGACTGCAGGAGGGTGTCTTTAACCAATTTTTCTTTGGATGGGATTTCTGAGTATGCGAACAGGAAGTTTGATACTCATCGGAATTATGTTCCTGGGATTGCAGAGCTGTACATCTCTTCATCTACGGCAATCTGTGCTGGTTCAACCCCTGGACTGGACGCTGTTCGGCGGCTCGATAGAACGCGTTAATGTTTCACATGAGGTGCTTAAACCGCCTCTTTCCCCCGTTTGGGAATATGATGCCTCTGCCGGTTTCAGCCAATATTCGGCGGCGGTCGCGGATAGTTTTTTATTTGTCGGCAATTTACAAGGAGAAGTGCACGCTGTTCAAATTGCGAACGGCAAAAGTGCCGGTTCGTATGGTTTCGGGTCTTCTATTGTAGGAACACCTATTATAGAGAATGATAAAATGTATGTCGCACTGACACGTAACGAAGATAATTTGATTGCTTACAACTTGTTGCTGGGATCCGTCGAATGGCGGACGAAAACTGGAGACATTGAAAGCTCACCACTTGTTGTTGGCAGCAGATTGTACGTGACAACTCTTGACGGCAAACTCATTTCCATGGAAAAGAGTGACGGCTCCGTTGTTTGGAAATATGATGTGCCCGTGCGTGACCGGACAACGTTTATCCATTCATCACCTGCAAGTGACGGGGAGGTTATTGTCTTTGGTTGTGATAATGGCATATTGTATGCGGTTGGGATAGCCGATGGGAAGTTGCGATGGAGCGAGCCGACCGGCGGCAGTATTCTGGCGTCACCTTCAATAGCACATGGAAGCGTATTCGTCGGTTCACTTGACAGCACATTATACTCCTTCGACCTTGTCACCGGCAGACAAATCTGGAAACATCGTCTCGGCTCAAAAATTTATTCTTCCCAGGCGGTTGGGTCTTATCGTGTTTTTGTCGGGACGACTGCAGGAATGATGTATTGTCTCGACGATACATCGGGTGCAACAGTTTGGAAAGCAACAACGGGCGGGGTCATCAACGCGGCTCCGCTGCTTTCAGGCAATGTCCTGTATGTCGGATGTCTCGACAAATCTCTGTATGCGTATGATATTGAGAACGGGGAAAAACTATGGGAGTACAAAACCGAGGGGAGAATTAAAACAACGCCCGTTATTGCCAAGAACTTTCTCTTCCTCCTCGCTGAAGATAGGTCTGTGATCGCCTTCAAACATGTTGAAAAATAATGAAGAGAAACGTACTGTTCATATATTATCTTTTGTTAAGTTTCCGAGCATACAGCGGAGTCATTCCTCTGGATTCATCATTTGTACAACCAGCCTCACAGGATAAGAGCCATGCAAGCGCAACACTTACCGTCAGAAGCTCCCCCGATAGTGTGTTTATATATATCGATACACTGCTGATCGCCAGGACTCCTATCGATTCGGTGATCGTTCAGGAAGGAACGCATGTCATTGTTGCTGTTCACCCTGATGCCGACATTTGGGAATATCAGTCAATGAGGGAAACTCTGTCCGTTCATCCTTCGGAGCATATTTTCCGCACATTCAATTTTCCTCCTGTCTATCATATTACTTCGACTCCTTTTGATGCTGCGGTTGAATTTGGAGATTCTATTGTTGGTTCCACGCCCCTGCTTTTAGTAATGAATGATGATAAAAAAGACGTTAAAGTTTTTAAGGAGGGATATGAACCAGCAAGCATATTGTTAGAAGCCGGTCGTCCCGAGATTCATGTTCAACTTACTCCGCTCACCGGCGCTGTAAACACGAGCCGGTCAATTTACCTGGCAAATATCCAATCAAAAAATAACTTTCCTGTCTATCTTTCGACAGGAACCACTGTTCTCACTGGTGTACTTGCTGCGTATTGTAAAATAAAGGCAGATTCCTACTATGCCGATTATCAGCGTTCGGGTGACCCGCTGACACTGAACCGGGTAAAAACCATGGATGCTGTGTCGGGAGTGTCGCTTGCAGCAAGCGAAATAAGCCTTCTGGTATTGTCCTATTTTCTGATGTCACGGTGAGAAAGTTTCCCGCTGACTGATAACTTGACTTTCAATTCCAACCACGCTATATTAGTTGAAAATTCTCAGAAATGGGAGATAAATCATTGACAGGTTTACACATTAGCGGATCATGCCATGAACCTTCCGATTGCTTCGTACCAACCAACGCCCGGTGAACTAGGAGAGTCGATGGAATTCCTTCGCAGTGTACCGATATTTAATGAGATTGAAGAAGGTGAACTTGTAAAGATAGTTCGCGTAGGGGTTCGCAAGAAATATAAAAAAGGGAGCATCATCCTTCTGGAAGAAGAAAGCGGTGCGGCACTCTTTGTTATTATTGCCGGCAAAGTGAAAATTGTTCGTACAGATGACGATGGGCGTGAAGTGATACTTTCGATTCTGGGAGAAAATGACTTTTTTGGTGAAATGTCGATCTTAGACGGTTTGGCGCGTTCAGCAAGCGTCGTGGCAATTACAAAAACCGAGCTGTTCATGATTCACCGACGCGATTTCCTTAAGCTCATGCACGATTTTCCCGCTGTGGCAATATCGCTGTTAAAAGAACTTACCATGCGCCTTCGCAAAGCTGATGCGCAGATCAAGAGCTTGTCCTTGAAGGATGCTGCGGGAAGAGTTGCCAATGTTATTCTTCAGCTTGCTGACGATATCGGTAAGATTCGAAAAGGGCGTGTTGAAATTGATGAACTCCCGCTGCAACAGGACTTGGCTAATATGGCAGGGACTTCCCGCGAAACTATCTCCCGCATGGTGCACATGTTTATCAAAAAAGGACACCTCGAGATGCAGGGGAATAAACTGATTATCAACGATTATGAGAAATTCAAGAGCCTGTACATTTAGTCACGCAGGATAATCTGCGGATTCATTCACAATTGACCTCCGGGAGGGGGCAATGGAAGGTAAAGCAGACCTTCATACTCATACGCTGTATTCAGACGGGGGGCTCTCGCCGGGCGAACTGATTAAGAAGGCAAAAGATGTCGGTTTGAACATCGTCGGGATTACCGACCATGACAGCGTCGGAGGGCTTGATGAAGCAATCGAAGAAGGAGGAAACTCAGGAGTAGAAGTTATCCCCGGGATAGAACTGAGTGCTGTTTATGACGGCAACGAAATTCATATCCTGGGCTATTTCATAGATTTCCAGAGCGTTCTTCTGCAAAAATCATTGGAAGTGCTCCGCAAAGAACGACTAAAGAGAGCCGGACGTATCGTCGACAAGCTGAATAATATGAAGATTCCGTTAACGATGGAGTCTGTCCTTGCAGGTGTATCCGGAGAATCAGTCGGGCGCCCGCATATCGCGAACGCCCTTGTCAGTGAAGGACTCGCAGAATCATATCGCCAGGCATTTTCAAAATATCTAGGTGACAAGTGCCCTGCGTATGAACAGAAGGTGACATTCTCACCGCAAGAAGCGATCGGTCTTATAGCGGAATGTAATGGTCTCTCATTCCTGGCGCATCCCGGGAATTCAGTTGACGATGCACTGATCGTGCACCTTGTCGAGAGCGGACTTGACGGTATTGAAGTGGTACATCCGAGCCATTCGAGCGATATTGTTAAGCGGTACCGCACTATCGCGGCTGAGTACGACCTCCTGGAAAGCGGCGGGTCCGATTTTCATGGGGGAATGAAAGGGGATAACGATAACTTTGGTCACCTCTGGCTCCCGCACTCAATGGTCGACAATATGCGTAATCGGTTAGTCTAGGCGAATCAATACTTTTGCTTCCCGTTAAGTTTACCACCGTTAAAGAATAATGAATACAAAAGAAGGAAAGCTCGATGCTTCCGGATATTCGTTCGGAATTGTCGTCAGTCGTTTCAACGAGTTTATCACAAGACGTCTTCTGGATAGTGCGATTGATTGTTTACACAGGCACGGGCGGGACGATAAATCCATCGATATCGTTAACTGTCCAGGCGCATTCGAAATCCCACAAGTCGCACAACAGCTTGCTCTCCAGAACAAGTACGATGCCATCGTTTGTCTTGGTTGTGTGATTCGAGGTGAAACCCCTCATTTTGAATATGTTGCTAATGCCGTGAGCACCGGGCTTATGCGGGTCTCTCTCGAAATGAAAACCCCGGTCGCGTTTGGTGTGCTGACCACCGAGTCACTGGAACAAGCTATCGAGCGTGCCGGCGGCAAGGGAGGAAACAAAGGATGGGATGCCGCACTTGCCGCAATCGAACTTGCCGACCTCTATAACAAGATTTCCTCAAAAAAGAAATAAAAGCCAAGCGGATGAGGTGAAGTTTGGAACGTGTCTGGTGGGTTATTATTGTCGGGTTGTGCATTTCAGCAGAAGTAACATTTGCCGGAGTTGGTGAATGGAAAACCTATACAGCGAAGCGCGAAGTTCGTGATGTTATACTTGATCATGATGTAATCTGGGCTGCAACGAGCGGCGGGCTTTTTTCGTATTCTCACATCAATGGAACATTCAACCAATTCACAACCTCTGACGGTTTGCGTGCGATAGACCTTACTGCTGTTACTGTTGATAACAATGGATCGGTTTGGACGGGAGCCTCGAACGGATTTCTTCACCGGTATGATCCCGCTTCGGGAGAGTGGACATACATTTCTGATATTTCTTTGCGCCCTGACCCTCAAAAGCGTATCAATGCGCTCAAGGCGGTCGGGGATACATTGTTTATTCTTTCTGACATCGGAGTGAGCGTCTTTTCTATTTCCCGAATGGAATTCGGAGACACATACTCGAGATTCGGCACTTTCCCCGATCAGGCTGTGGGAAATGCCACTGCCGTATGTATGTTCAACGATGAGTTGTGGATTGGAACCCGAAGCGGTATTGTTTCGACTCCGCTGACCAATCGTAACCCGTCTGCGCCCGAGTCATGGCATTTATATAATAGTATAACAGGCGGACTGCCGTCAGATCAAACCACCGGCATTGTTATTGCCAATAATTCATTGTTTGCTTCAACGACCGCCGGTTTAGCAGAGTTCAATGGGGTTTCATGGTCCACCGTTGGGGGAACTGCGGGAATAAATATTATTGATGCAATCGCAGTACCATCAATCTATTTTATAACCGGGTCGGAATTGTGGACTTATTCCGATACCCTTGCATCCATTGTTGCAACGGGATTTCCCTCCGCCTTAACGGCACTGGCTAGTAGTTCAGACATCGGCACAGCGGCGGATGGAGTGCTTATTCAATCTTCGTCTCAATGGGTGACAAAAACTCCACCGGGTCCAACTTCTAACAAATTCGTAGGAATAGCTGTCGACACTCGAGGCGTCCTTTGGGGAGCAACAGGTGCAGCAAATGGAACTGGATTCATGAGCTTTGACGGACAGGTATGGAAATTATACAACACTCAGCAAGATCAACGGTTACTAGGTAATAATTATTATAAAGTGAGCATCTGTAAGAATAATACAAAATGGATAAGCAGCTGGGGAACGGGTGTTGCATTATTAGATGATGCAGGTAACCTGGTCAAGGTTTTGGGTAAATCGGATGGTATTCCGCCGAGTCTGGAGAACGATACTAACTTTGTTCTCATCGGGGGTGTAACAACTTCGCATGAAGGGGTTATATGGATAACCAACAGGACAGCACCCGATAGCACTGCGGAAATGTTGTTTTATGGATCTAATGTATCTCTCGGCAAAGTTAAATTTCCTTCAGATATGCGACACCCCGATAATGTGTTCACAGATGTTGTCGTTGATGGAAATGATACAAAATGGTTTGCCAACTTCAGCCGTTTTGAGCCGGACCTGCCGATAGGGTATTTCTATTATAATGAACATTTTACGCTTCCCGGTACAACGAACGGTTGGGGAATGCTTTCAACAGATGATGGTCTCACGAGCAATAAGGTCTGGTCGGAAGCGGTAGACAAAGACGGTGCGCTATGGATCGGAACCGACCAGGGGATCACCATAATATTTGACCCTTCAAATCCCAGGTCGAGCATGGCAGTCTACCACCCACTTCCGGATCAAATTATCCAGGCGATCGTCGTCGACCCGTTGAACAACAAATGGATAGCGACCAAGCAGGGAGTGTTTGTCTACTCTGCGGACGGAACGTCGATCATTAATCATTATACAGTCGAAAGCACAAACGGGAAATTAGTCGATGATGATGTTGCTTCCCTATCAATCAATCCCAATAACGGAACGGTATATTTTGGGACAGAAAAGGGGCTCTCGAGTTTAACGACGGCCTCCGTCAGCCCGGTGAGTGAATTCGGAGAATTGGCGATTTCTCCGAATCCGTTTTATCTTCCTTCGAGAGCGCAGCTGACTGTTGACGGACTGGCGGCAAACTCGGCATTGAAAATTCTAAGTATCAATGGAAATCTTATCAGGGAAATTCAAACACCGGGCGGAAGAGTCGGTTTCTGGGACGGGACCGATACGCAGGGAAGAGTAGTGGCTACCGGGGTTTATCTCATTGTAGCATATTCAGAAGATGGAAGCAAAGTTGCCACCGGCAAAGTGGCGGTGATAAGGAGGTGAAGGAACAGCGGGGATAGTGGCTGTACGGGAAATTATTTATAACTGGCAAGCTAATGAATGTACTACCATCAGTTTCTAAACTACCATTATTGTTGATACATTGTAAGGAGAAGTGTTGTGGAACAGGCAAATAATGTGACGGAAAATATTTTTTCCAAACGCGTTCGCGCTGGAAAGCGCACCTATTTTTTTGACGTCAAAGCAACACGGTCGGCGAAGGATTATTATATCGTCATCACCGAAAGCAAGAGGGTAGCGGAGGAAGATTATGAGAAACATAAGTTATTCCTCTACAAAGAAGATTTCAGGAAGTTCAATGATGCACTTTCTGAGACGATACACCATGTCGAATCTGAGCTCCTGGAACGAATCGAGAAACCGGTCGAGGTGTAAATACCTCACAGCGGATTTTGTGGCACACGATGATATTTTTATTTGTGAGCACATGTCATGTCGTTTGAATTACCGGTAACTTCGGTTATCATCAATTATAAGACTCCAGATTTAACAAGCTGTGCGATTACCTCATTTCGAGGTTATTATCCGGCTGCGCGGCTCATCCTGATTGATAATGGGTCACATGATGGAAGCAGCTCAATCCTCAACGAATTCACACGGCAAACGCCGGACAGTACCGAACTCATTGTTAATGAACACAATCGTCACCATGGTCCTGCAATGCATCAGGCGTTATTACATGCAGACACCCCGTACGTTCTTTTTCTGGATTCCGATTGTGAAGTGGTAAAGGGAGGATTTATTGAACGCATGGTTTCATCTCTTGAACAGAATACACATCACTATGCAGCCGGTAAGCTCGTCTTTATGAATCGACGCGGGTTTGATGTGGCAGCCGGTGTCAACACAATTCCTTACATTCGTCCGATCTGCATGCTCTTGAAACGTGAGCTTTATTGGAAGCTACCTCCATTTCAGCACCATGGCACCCCATGCCTCGCAAATATGAAAGAAGCCTCAGCGCAGGAGTTTGTTCTCATCGATGTTCCTGTAGACGAATATGTTATGCATAAAGGGAGAGGCACAGCAGGGCAGTACGGTTATGGTCTTGGCTGGAAGGGGAAATTAAATCACCTGATGAATAAAATAGGACTATAATTTTACAATAGGAGTGGCGCTCCTTTTTTGTTATCCCTGTGTAACCCTATGATGCCGACTTAACGCAAGGCGGCTAGTCTTCTGTCTTCGCCTTCCTTGACTCTCGCGCGTTTATTTTCTATATTATTTCAGTTTTTTTTGAAAAAGGCTTGAATTCAGGACTTCTGAAGCGTTTTTTAGAGTCTTAAGGTATGAAGCGTATTCTGCATAGCGGAGAACTTTTGAAGATCAGGATTTCGCAACTTGCCAATGGACTCCATCAATATCATTTTTCCTCAAACTCTTCAGAAATCGGGCTTGAAAGTAATTTTAAGAAGGCAGTCTTGGTTGACGTGAGTCTTGACAAAGCCACGCGTCAGATTTACCTCAAGTCCGATGTTGTCACCTCAGGCTTTTTTCAATGTGATAGATGTCTTGACGAATTCGAGCAGAACGTTTCAAGTCATTTCAACATGTTTTATGTATACGATGAACTTGATTCGGGAAGATTCCCTGCAGATGAGGTGCAGGTCATAAGTCTCGACACCTTGTATATTGACCTCACAGAAGATGTGAGGCAGGTGGTAATGCTTGCAATACCGTTAAAACTCTTATGCAAAGAAGATTGCAAAGGGTTGTGCCCGCAGTGCGGGACGAATTGGAATCACCGTCAATGTACATGTAACATCGGGGCAGGTTATCCGCAAGGAGAACGCCTGAAAGACCTCTTCGATCATTGAAATTACAAAGGAATACTACTCATGCCAAATCCCAAACGACGACATTCAAAGTCCCGTGGCGCGAAGCGACGGACACACTACAAGGCGACAAGACCTTCCGTCGCCGAATGCCCGAATTGCCACGAACACAAACTCCTGCATCGCGCATGCCCGAATTGCGGTTATTATCGAGGGCGATCTGTTATAATTCCTAAAGAAGCTTAAGTAAACTGGAACGTACTCGGCTCTTACTCGGAGAGCATCCCGGCATGGAGATATTGTTCGCCCTATGCAATGTTCTAAGATTGTAGAGTTCCTGCATCGTGGAAACTGAACGACCCCATATTCGTATCGCTGTGGATGCAATGGGGGGAGATTTTGCTCCGCAAAATGTTGTTCTTGGAGCAGTTGAAACGTTGCGCGAGACGAACAACCGATTTGAGCTTCTGCTTGTCGGCTCAGAATCCGCCCTTCACGAGGAACTGCGCCGCGGACATGCCAATGGCCTTGCGTACCGGATTATCAATACGTCGCAGGTGATCGACATGCAGGATAGTGCGATGACTGCTCTGAAGCAAAAAAAAGATTCCTCCATCTCGGTTGGAATAACACTGCAAAAGGAGCAAAAAGCGGATGCGTTTGTTAGTGCCGGACACACCGGCGCCGTGATGTCGGCTTCTACGCTTATCCTCGGTCGCATCGAAGGGGTCGGGCGGCCTACAATCGGAGCCTTTATGCCCACCGAGCGCGGAGTTTGTCTTATGCTTGACGCCGGGGCAAACGTTGATTGTAAGCCGCAACATCTTTTTGAATTCGCTGTCATGGGAAATATTTACGTAAAAGAAATGTTCGGGATCGAACGTCCAACTGTTGCATTGCTCAGCATCGGCGAGGAAAGTTCGAAGGGAAACAGCGTTACGCTCGATGCATATCAGTTGTTGTCGACGAGCAATCTCAATTTTATCGGTAACGTTGAAGGACGTGACATCCTGAAAGGACGGGCAAACGTTGTGGTTTGTGACGGGTTTGTCGGAAATGTTATCCTGAAATTTGCAGAGAGTGTGCTTGATGTGCTCAAATCGAAATTCCGGAATTACGCTGCGACAAACATTGTCCGAAAAATGACGATGGGGTTGACCTACGGTGCTCTGAAGGGTGTACTGAAAGATTTCGATTACCAGGAGTACGGCGGCGTTCCACTGCTCGGAGTCAACGGAGTCTCGATTATCGGGCATGGGAAATCCACCCCAAAAGCAATTAAGAACATGATTCTCAAAGCTGAAGAAATGGTACGAAGAAACATTAATCAGCGAATTCGAGAAGCCATAGTTGCTTCATCATGAATACCCAGGAGCAGGGAAAACGGCGGGCTGCCATTACTGCAGTCGGGCATTATGTTCCGGAGAAGATTCTCTCCAACGCCGACCTGGAGAAAATGGTAGACACCACCGCAGAATGGATTTATACCAGGACGGGAATACGCGAGCGACGAATACTCGAACATGGCGCGACGTCGGATATGGCGGCGAGAGCAATTGAAATGACGCTCCGGCATCGCGGTATCGAAGCCGGGGATTTGGACGTCATTATTGTTGCGAGCGTAACTCCGGATATGTTTTTTCCGTCAACAGCCTGTATTATTCAGGATAAGATCGGCGCAAAGAAGGCTTGGGGATTCGATGTCTCAGCCGCCTGCTCAGGTTTCTTGTACGCCCTTGTTGCCGGGGCTCAGTTCGTCGAGACAGGCGCATACAACAAAGTGCTGGTCGTCGGCGCCGATAAGATGAGTTCGATTACGGATTATACCGACCGCAATACCTGTATACTGTTTGGCGACGCCGCGGCCGCGGTTCTTCTTGAACCAAGCAACGATCCGAATATCGGTATTCTTGACCACGTGTTGTACGCTGACGGCTCCGGCGGAAGTTACCTGTATATGAAAGGCGGCGGCAGCCTGCATCCACCCACTCATGAAACAGTCGAGAATAAAATGCACTATATCTTTCAGGATGGGAAATCGGTCTTTAAAGTTGCCGTAATCGGAATGGCGGATGTCTCTGCAGAAATCATGAAGCGCAATAATCTCACAGGACAAGATGTCGATTATCTTGTTCCACATCAGGCGAACCTGAGAATTATCGACGCATGCAGGGAACGCATGGGGTTGGATGCGTCAAAAGTCATGGTGAATATCGATAAGTATGGGAATACAACCGCAGCAACAATTCCGTTGTGCCTTTCGGAATGGTGGCAATGTGGTAAATTGACAAGGGGAAAAACACTCATCCTTTCAAGTTTTGGCGCCGGCTATACGTGGGGTTCGGTATTGGTAAAATGGGCGGTCAATAATCCGAACAAATCGTAGATGAGTCAAAAGATAGCATACATATTTCCCGGTCAGGGTTCTCAATATGTAGGAATGGGGAAGGACCTCTACGATAAGAGCGCAGTCGCCCGCGAGATGTTCGATTCCGCCGATGAGACGCTCGGATTTGCCCTGAGTAAAATTTGTTTTTACGGACCGGAAGAAGAACTCAAACAGACAAAAAATACCCAGCCGGCAATATTTTTACACAGCGTTATTTTGACAAAGCTGATGGAGCAAAACGACATATCAATGGTTGCCGGACATTCTTTGGGTGAATATACTGCAGTTGTATCCTCAGGTGCAATGTCGTTTGAGAACGGATTGAGGCTTGTCAGGCTGAGGGGGGAGCTGATGCAACGTGCCGGGCATGAACAACAGGGAACAATGGCTGCTGTCATCGGTCTCGACGAGGCGGCTATTGAAGATATTTGCCGCAGTGCAAGCATTGCAGGTATTGTTCAGGTTGCAAATTTTAACTCGCCCGGGCAGATTGTTATCAGCGGGTCAATCCAGGGTGTTCGTAAAGGGATGGAGCTTGCAAAGGCACGTGGAGCAAAAATGGTAAAAGAACTCGTAGTAAGCGGCGCATTTCACTCTCCGCTCATGAAAAGTGCTCACGATGAATTGGAGAGTGCATTGCATTCAACTGAAATGTTCGATGCGCAGATTCCGATCGTAGCAAATGTTACCGGAAAACCGGTGCAAAAGGCTTCGGAAATTTGTACATTACTCGGGGAACAATTAACAAACGCAGTCCGTTGGGATGCTTCTGTGCGGACGATGGTGGCAGCCGGGATTACAACTTTCGTGGAAGTCGGACCAGGGAAAGTTCTTCAAGGTTTAGTAAAACGGATAGAAGGAATGATGGATATCCGCGGAGTGGACAAATTTGAGGATATCGAAAAACTCGTTCTGGCGTAAGGTGCATGGGAATATTCGACAATAAGGTCGCATTGGTGACAGGCGGCTCACGCGGTATCGGTAAAGCGATTGCAATTGCTTTGGGGACAGAAGGAGCCAATACAGTGGTAACGTACCGCAGTTCGGCGAGCGATGCAAACGATGTTGTAGCGGAGATCAAAAAATGCGGGAAAGAAGCGTTGGCATTTCAATCGGATGCGTCATCGTTCGACCAATCAAGGGAAATTGTCGAAAAGGTTGTCGCGATGTTCGGAAAACTTGACATCCTTGTGAATAATGCAGGAATTACGAAGGATGGGCTTCTGATGCGAATGACGGAGCAGGATTGGGACGATGTCATCATGACGAACCTAAAGAGTGTGTTTAATTTTTCTAAGGCGGCAACTCGACCGATGATGAGCCAACGTTCGGGAAAAATTATAAATATCACGTCTATTTCAGGAATTGTCGGCAATGCCGGACAAGCAAATTATGCCGCATCGAAAGCGGGCATTGTCGGTTTTACGAAATCATTGGCGAAAGAACTCGGCTCGCGAAATATTCAGGTTAATGCGGTTGCCCCGGGATTTGTAGAAACAGATATGACGGCAAAGTTGAACGATGCTCAGCGAAAAGCGCTGGCGGAGGCGATCCCGCTTAAACGAACTGCGGCGCCCGGCGAAATTGCAGGAGTAGTAAAATTCCTGGCGTCATCCGATGCAGACTATATTACCGGTCAGGTGATCTGTGTCGACGGTGGAATGGTCATGTAAGGTATGTTCAGCGTTTATTGGAAAAAATATCAGTCAAACCTCATAACGAAAGGAGTAATCATCATGGCAGATGTTGAGTCAAAGGTTAAAGAAATCATTATGAACAAACTTGGGGTCGAAGCGTCTCAGGTCACTCTTGAGGCGTCGTTTACCAACGACCTCGGAGCTGATTCGTTGGACACGGTTGAACTTGTCATGGAGTTTGAGAAGGCATTCAATCTGCAGATTCCTGATGAAGATGCAGAAAAAATCGCGACAGTTGGAGATGCAGTAAAATATCTTAATGCAAAAGCATCATAATTATGTAGTCTGATGTAGGAGGTAAAGATATGGATGTGCAAATACATAATATGCTTGTTGTACCGAAGTTGATGTGCCGAGGCCACCGATGAACAATAGTCAACGCCGCGTAGTTGTTACCGGAATGGGGGCAGTAACACCGATCGGTCTCGGTGCCAAAGAGTTTTGGGAAAATTCTCTTGCCGGAAAGAGCGGAGCGGGAAACATTACCAGCTTTGACGCAAGTCAATACGATACAAAAATTGCCTGCGAGGTCAAAGGATTTAACCCGATTGACTTTATGGATAAGAAGGCGTCAAACCGCATGGACCTCTTTACACAGTACGCTATCGCGTGTGCAGAAATGGCGGTTAAGGATGCTGCGCTTGACCTGGAAAAAGTGGATAGGAACAAGGTAGGTGTTATTTTTGGATCAGGCATCGGGGGAATGTGGACGTGGCATCGGCAAATGCAAACGGTTTATGAAACCGGCGGACCTCATCGAATAAGTCCGTTCTTTGTTCCGATGATGATTGCCGATATTGCAGCGGGATATATTTCGATGCGATTTCAGGTGAAAGGGCCAAATTATGCAACAACATCTGCCTGTGCCACCTCGTCGCACGCCGTAGCAGATGCATTTATGCTCATTCAGCGCGGGAATGCAGAGGTTGTTTTCACCGGGGGATCCGAGGCGGCGATTTGTCCGATGGGAGTTGGCGGGTTCAATGCTATGAAGGCATTGTCCACACGCAATGATGAGCCGGAAAAAGCAAGCCGGCCATTCGACGCGGAACGAGACGGGTTCGTCATGGGCGAAGGAGGGGGAATGCTCGTGCTGGAAGAGCTTCATCATGCTCTTAACCGCGGGGCGAGAATATATGCTGAAATAGCCGGCATCGGTCTCACAGCAGATGCGTATCATATCACAGCACCGGCGCCCGGTGGCGAAGGAGCGATGCGCTCAATGCGTTTATGCCTCGATGATGCAGGGTTGAAACCGGAAGACGTTGATTATATCAATGCTCATGGAACATCAACGCCGTTTAATGATAAATCAGAAACGCAGGCGATAAAATCCGTTTTTGGCGAGCACGCCTATAAGCTTCTCGTGAGCTCGACCAAATCAATGACAGGGCACCTCCTGGGTGCAGCAGGTGCGGTCGAGGCGATAGCTGCAGTGCTCGCGACAACGCACGACACCGTTCCACCCACTATTAACTATCAGCACCCCGATCCCGAATGTGATTTGAATTATGTGCCGAACACACCTCAGAAGAAAACGATAAATGTTGCTATAAGCAACACGTTTGGATTCGGCGGTCATAATGCATCACTCGTCTTCAAAAAATACAGAAAGGGTTGACAGTGGATTGTTATGGGGTTTCTGGATCGTTTTCGCGCACACATCAGAAGTTGGTTTCATTCTCCTCCCAATCGATCATATCCGAACGTAGACTTTTACACACTTGAGCGTACGCTCCACTATCGGATTCACAACAGGCAATTTTTTTTTGAAGCCCTGTCGCATCGATCATATCTTCAAGTTCCACAAAGCCCTGCCATCGTATCGAACGAACGGATGGAATTTCTCGGCGACGCTGTGTTAAATCTTGTTGTTGCAGAGTATTTATTCCTACGTCATGCCTCCGCTGCGGAGGGGGACCTTACAAAAGTCCGCTCCCGTCTCGTGAACCGAAAAGCCCTTTTTGCGTATGCGAACGAACTCCGCTTATCCGAATTTATCTTGATGAGTTCAAATGCATCGCAGCTGGGCGGCAAAGGTATGGAGACTATGCTCTCCGATGCGTTAGAAGCGATCATCGGTGCGATCTACCTTGATGGCGGTTATGAAGCAGCGCGGCTATTCACTGAACGACTTATCTCCTCAGCGATGGAGCGTGGCATTGTCAGTGTTGGGGATGAAAACTTTAAGAGCCGTTTATTAGAATATTCTCAGGCGGAAGGACTCGGTGTTCCACGGTACTCGACAATCAACGAGGAAGGTCCCGACCACGACCGCATCTTTACCATCGAAGTCTCTGTGGGGGGTAATCCGCTGGGCGTCGGCGTTGGTAAAAACAAAAAAGACGCGGAACAACAAGCGGCAATGAAAGCATTACAGCAATTACATATTCTTTAACGTACGCCGATGAAACTATGTCTTGCTTATAGTATTCTTTTTTTTTGTCTTGTTTCCAATCTTCATTCTCAGGATAGTGCGGTTATTTCTTCCCCTGCGTTTGATTTCCCAGACTCGGTGTTCATTGTCGGTAATGTTGTGGTTCAGGGAAATTCGCAAACAAAGGATTTTGTAATTCTGCGGGAGATGACGTTAAAACCCGGTTCGTATATCAGTCAGTCCGAGCTCGAATATAACAAGAACCGCATTTATAGTCTTGGCCTTTTCAATAGAGTGCAACTATGGGTGAGACCTGCCGGTGAACCGAGAGCGGATATCATCGTCGAAGTAAATGAGCGGTGGTATATTTTTCCGTACCCTATTTTTGGGATCAGAGATAAAGATTGGGGAAAAGTGTTTTATGGGGTCGGACTCCTTCATAATAATTTTCGTGGAAGAAATGAAAAACTCTCTTGTTCTGTTGTATTTGGATTCGACCCCTCAATCACGCTCCTCTACCGGAACCCGTTTCTTGACCAGAACGGTACGACGTTTCTCGAAGCCCAGGTTTCCTACAGTAAGATTAGAAGCAGGAGTCAGGAATTCGGGCTCGCACAGAACGATGTCGATGAACGGCATTTTTTTACCAGCCTCGGTGTAGGACGACGGTTGGGTATTGAACATACAGTGTGGTGTTCTCTTGGATACGAGGTTGTCGATATATCGGATTATGTGCCCGTGAGAACCCTTTCACCGACCGGGAAGGACACCTATCCGATAGGGACTGTTGGTTACACGTACGATAGCCGTGACCTTGCCGGTTACCCAGGCTATGGCTCATTCGCCCGAATGACCATTACAAAGTTTGGTCTGCCTTCAAATATCGTCAATGTTGTCCGCTATGCTGCCGACCTCCGGCACTACATCCCGCTTGTTGGAAATCTTGTTCTTACCGGAAGAATGTTCTCAGACCTCGGTGCGGCGGGCGCTATTCCAGTGTACAATCATGTGTATTTCGGGTACAGTGAGCGCATACGCGGGCACTTTAAAGAGATTCTGGAAGGAGAAAACATTTTCGGAGTAACATCCGAGCTCCACTTCACATTACTCCAGCCAAGGTATTTCCTTGTCGGTTTTTTACCATCAGGATTTAATGTATGGAAATTTGGAATGTTTGCAACCGCATTTGGCGACGCCGGGACCGCATGGTTTCGGGGAGAGCCATTTGCAGTTAACAAACTTGTCAAAGGATACGGTGTCGGCATCGATGTCCTCCTTCCGTACGATGCACTTATCCGGATGGAGTATGCATTGAACGAAGTGCGCCGCGGAGAATTCATTCTTGATATTGGCCGGTCTTTCTGAATGAAGGATTATTTTTATTGTCCCCCTGAATACATCGAAAAAGAAACCATCATCATTGATGGAGAAGAATTCTCTCACCTTAATCACGTGATGCGCAAGAAAGAAGGCGATGAGATTCGTGTTGTCGACGGGAAGGGAAATGCGTATGACGTACGGCTCTCGGAGATCAAAAAAAAGACTGCACGTGGTGTTATTTATCAGTCGTACA
The DNA here is from genome assembly GCA_964484465.1 of uncultured Chlorobiaceae bacterium. Classification (GTDB taxonomy): domain Bacteria; phylum Bacteroidota; class Ignavibacteria; order UBA10030; family SZUA-254; genus CAZAFL01. The sequence continues at coordinate 40,280 of CAZAFL010000013.1, read as the reverse complement.
CACACCACCATGAGCCGGAGATCGAAATAACCCTTGCGGCAGGTATACTCAAGAACCCATCGAAATTTGATTTCCTCGTCGAAAAAACGGTTGAACTTGGAGTGAAGGAAATTATTCCTATGCGCACACAACGGACAATCCCCGCACACGCAAAAATTGACCGTTTGCAGAAACTAGCACTTGCGGCGATGAAACAATCATGCCGCTCATTTTTGCCGAAGGTAAGGCCGATTTCGACATTGACGAATATCCTCGATGAAAAGCTTCCGTCAACGGCGAAATTTGTCACACACGAAAAAGCCCGGAGGAGATTAGCATGTGAACAACAGCAGTTAAAGGGGAAGTCGAGAATTGTGTTGTTTGTAGGACCCGAGGGGGGATTCAGCGATGAAGAGGTGGAACAGTGTGCATCTGCGGGTGTTACGGCGGTCTCTTTGGGAGAGCGGAGACTACGTGCTGAAACGGCGGCAATAGCTGCCGTGGCACTTATCCTTTGCTGATATTATCGTAGACAATTTTCAAAATTTCTTCCGCTTGCATTTTGCTTGTTTTGAAGAATGAGGTTGTTTCTTCAGATTTCCAGCCGACAAATTCCACATCCTTGATTGCGTTAAGGTTAACGCGTACATTCATTGCCGCACCTTCTGCCGCGGCAAGGAGCATGACTGCGCTTACTCCTGCATCACTGGCAGAATTGACATTTCCTTTCTCAGCCACGATTTTTGCAAGCGCCAGGGCATCGACCACATGGCCCAATACCTGCAAGGGAATCAAAGTGGCCTCTTTTGTTGCAGCTTCCAGGGCAGCTGACCGCAGAGTTTTCTGAGCCTCCGTATCCTTAGGCAATGACAAAGCTTCCATCACTTTATTAAATGCCGCCGTATCCTGGTCGATGAGCGATGTAAATGTTTTCCGCAGTCGCTCCGATTGTTCCAGCGTGTGTTTCATCTCTTCTTCGACGCTCAGGTATTTCTTTTTTCCAATTGTCAGGTTGCACACCATAGATGTTAATGCGCTGCCCGCAGCGGCAGAGAGAGCAGCGACACTCCCCCCTCCGGGGGCCGGAGAGCCTGACGCCAGGTCATTGATGAATGCCGATACAGTTTGTTCTGCTAACAACATCCTATTCACCTCCTTGTTATTGATGATATCGCTTTGGTTACCTGTTATGTTCATAACATATATTCAATTATTTTTTTCTCCGAGGCGAACGGTTCAAGGCGGTTGAGGCCAAGGTAGTCTATCGCATGCCGGATCAGGACCTGTTCGTCCGTTGTCGAGCCGGCTAGCGCAGAATAAAATTTTCCGGCGATGATAAGTGCTTCTTTCGGAATGAGCCCCACAACCTCGCTGCCGTTAACGGTGACGCCTATTTTTTGAGCTTCTCTTCGAACTTCCTCGAATGCAACGTGAGGAGGCGTGACATGAAAATTTGTGAGGTTGATCGAAACTTGAGCTATGTTCAAGCGTTCAAGGATTACGCCCATTGCTTTCACCGCTTTGAGCGAACCTGAAACTCTAATGCTTGACCCATCAGGGTTTTTTATCGTACGTCCGCTCTCGCGGATGCGCAATGCTATTTCGTGGGCAATTTCTTTTTTATCGGTTGCGAGGTTGACATTATATGCTATTAAAAATTCTCTCGCGCCGGTAACGGTCGCTCCCGATGTTGCGTTGAAAATGGGTTCTCCGAAGTCCGGATACCACGCCGGGTCCTTGAGTTTTTGTTCGAGCCCCTCATATTCTCCCTTCCGGATGTTCGCCAGATTTCTTCGCTCCGCTGAGCGGGCCGCTTCCTCGTATAAGTACACCGGAACATGTAATGTCGACGCAACGCGTTTTCCGTAGTCAGTAGCAAGGACTACACACTCGTTCATTGATACACCGGACACAGGAATGAATGGAACAACATCGACTGCCCCAAGTCGTGGATGTTCTCCTTTATGCTTTCTCATATCGATTAGCCCAGAGGCGGTTTTTGTTGCCTCGTACGCAGCTTCACTCACGGCCACAGGGTCGCCCACAAACGTTACCACACACCGATTGTAATCTTTGTCAGGTTCAACACTCAATAACCTGGCGTCTTTTACCTTCCGGATGCTTTCTGCAATTGACCCGATAATTGCGGTATCCCTGCCCTCGCTAAAATTTGGGACACATTCAACGATTTGCTTCATGCTTTTTTATTTCGTAATGGACGGCTCACTTGTACGGGGAATGGCATAACGATGCCTCCTGATTTTGTCTTACCAAGCACTTCCGCTTGCCCCCTCATGTACCGTTGACCAACAAGGGCGCCGGTCACGGCATCAAGTTCATCGCCGTTCATTGTTTTCGACAGCCCATGAACGCCGATGTGCTCCAATCCGCGGCGCAATTTGTTCAGACCATCCTGTTTGCGTGCGATGTTCCATACATCTTGTGCTGCGCCAGGGTAAATTTCGATGACCTCGTAGCCAAGTCGCCGGAATTTTCTCTTCAACGCAATACCGCGTTTCGTGAGCAAGCGCATTGGACCAAGTGTTATCGGGAAAAACCGTATCCCCCGCTTCAGCAGCTCTCGGTCGCATGGACGAAAATGTTCCCCGTTATTCTGCTCGATGTGCTTCCTGCCCGGAGGAAGGGTAAGCGGAGCGTCGATGGCAATAAGCCGGGGCCGGTCCCGAAGGATATAGGAGATAATCTCCCTGTCTGAATGAAGTGTGCTCCATCTGTGGACTGTCTGACCTTCAAGCGTGCAGATGCCGGTATTTCTTTTCGGACTTCCCGCCAGGTCTATTCCGACAATCTTTCTCGATTTCATACAGTTAGAATTCCAGGACTACTCCATTTTTTACAACGTTCGTAACATGATTTGTTCCGAAATGATACGGCAGGAACCTATAATTTGGAATATCGAGAACGATCATATCTGCACGCTTTCCGGTTTCGATACTGCCGATTTCGTGAGACAGGTTCAGCGCTGCAGCGGCATTGAATGTCGAGGCGGTAATGACTTCTTCCGGTGTCATGTTCATTTGTGTACAGGCGATGGTCATCATCATCGGCATGCTGTACGACATGCAGGAACCGGGATTGAAGTCGGAAGCGAGTGCAACCGGCACACCCGCATCGATTAACTTTCGCGCGGGCGCATGCCGGTGGTGAAGAAAAAAGGAAACGCCCGGCAGTAAGGTTGCTACCGTCTGGGAACGAGCCAGCTCCCGTATCCCCTTTTCAGAAACATGTTCAAGATGGTCTGCTGATACACAGCCTACCTGCGCTGCAAGTTCTGCGCAACCATTGGATGACAGCTCATCCGCATGAAGTTTTGGCGCGAGTCCGAACTTCTTCCCCACCAGAAGGATTTCTTTACACTCATCGGGTCCGAAATATCCACGGCCGCAGAATGCGTCGCAAAATGTTGCAAGGTTACGGGAGCTTACGTACGGGATCATTTTTTTTAAAATTAAATCTATATACCCTTTTTTATTGTTCCTGTATTCCGGCGGAAATGCGTGCGCTCCGAGAAATGTGGAAACAATCGTCATCACTTCTTCGTTATGCAATTCCTGAATTGCTTCAAGCATTTTAATTTCATTTTCTGCATCGAGTCCGTATCCGCTCTTTATTTCAACAGTTGTCGTTCCTTGCTCCATCATTGCGAGCAATGTTCGGCGTGCATGTTTTTTGAGTTCTTTCTTTGATGTTTCGCGGACACTCTTAACGGTATTGAGGATTCCACCTCCCTGATCGGCTATCTCCTGGTAGCTTGCACCTTCGCTTCGGAGGGTAAATTCGTCTTCACGCGACCCGGCAAAAAGAAGATGAGTGTGGGAATCGACAAAGCCGGGCATGACCACTTTGTTCAGGCAATCAAGAACATCTGCGTCCTTGAGGCTGTTGATTGAAAGTTCTTCCATTCTCCCCAGCCAGCGTATTGTCTCATTTTCAATCAGCACGGCGCCGTTCTCTATGATTCCCAGATGCCGCATTTCGTCCGATACTTTCACACGGTTGCCATGTGCGGCCACTGTAACGAGCTGTTTGATGTTAATCAGAGCAAGGTCCAACGCGTTACCTTGTATGTGCTGATTGAGAAGACTGGAACAACAGCAAATTGAAATGTTATAACTTGTTTGTGGGGTGTAAGATACGGAAAAACTTTGCCTTTCTCAACAACAGTATCGAAGGGAATTACATTCCGTGTGCAAGAGAGTCAGAATTCAAGCCGATACAAGCGCCACTTGTCCATCTGCTTTGCGCCCAGCGATCGATAGAATCGTATAGCTTTCCTATTCCAACTGAGTACGATCCATTCCATACGCCCACAGCCACGCTTCCGGGCTTCTGTAACACATTGCTGGAAAAGTTTTTTCCCGATTCCATGTTTTCGACGCTCAGGGAGGACAAAAAGATCTTCCAAAAACAAGGTTGGACGAGCAAGAAAAGATGAGTACGATTCAAAGAAGATCGCGTACCCTACAGGTATTCGGTCTATCACAGCGAGCAGAATTTTTATCCTTTGCCGTGGACCGAATGCATCCTTCAGCAGTCGGGATTGTGCTGAACGGGTTGGTTTTTTCAATCGTTCAAAATCTGCAAGTGCATCTATGAGGGCAAGCAGACATTTCCCGTCTTTTTTTGCTGCCCATCGGATTATCGTTTTATTCACGATTGCTCCGGCAAACCACCGGTACGATGTTTAGGAAATTCTTTCGCTGCAGAACATTCGAGAACCGGAAGACGCGGATATCTGGGAAATGATGAATCGATCTTTGAGTAAGCGCATAACACGAACCTCGAGCCTTTTGAATTATCGATAACCTTAGCATGAACGCAATTACTGCAAAGTCCTGCCCGCATAACATCTATCCCGGGCTTCATCCTGTAGGGTGAAAAAAGAAATTGTAATACGACAGACGAAGGCTAAGTTTTATTCTTTGCGGATTCCGTTAACTCAAGTTGTTCAGTTACCTTATCGATTCCTTTGGAAACGAGGGTGTCGAGGAGTGTTCCCGTAAGTTTGATTGTCGGTTCATCGAGATGTTTAAGGCTTTCTTCAGATTTTTTCGTTTCTGCGATGACTGAATCAGCCAGGGTTTTTACTGAGGGCTCACTTATGACGTCGTTGGTTGTAGCACTGCCGACAGCGCCGAGCGCAAATTTCGCACCCAGTTCTTTTACCGGCTGAAAAAACCCTTCCGGCAATTCACGCGCCGTGGTGGAAATAAGCTGACCTACATCCGACATGCGGCGGTCGAGGGATTTTCCTTTGTACTTTGACGAGGCAAGCGCGTACATTGCGTGGGTAACGTTGGCGCTTAGTGATGCAGATGATGCCTGAAGGGCGCGGCTTAAACTTCCTCCGGTATTTTCGATGTGTTCTCCGAGCGCAGAAAGTCCGTATTGCACTGAATGACCGAGCAATTCTAATCCTTTCCGGACACTTTCTCCATGAGCAATGGTCGATCGAGCCGATATTCTTGCTGCTTCCAGCTGAGAAGCTCCCTGGGCGTACGAAGTCAACAGCTGCGTTGTTCGTTCAATATCAAATTGAATTCGTTCTACCATCTGAAGTGTTCTATGCTCGAAGTAATAATCGCGCGCCTTGTAAAAATGCCAGATAGATACCTGCATCATCGACTGTAAAAGATTAGGGTCGTTGCTGATCGCCGACATTGATTTTTGACCGATGTGAAGATTGACGGCGGCTTCCCACTCTTTTGAGCCGAGACGCATAAACCACTGGCGCGCTGCTACAAGGTCGTTGAGGTCTTCAGGTGTTCGGACCTCCTTCTCAATTCCGCGCTGTGCATATCCCATGGCAGCCATGTAAGCGCACGCCGCAGCGGATTTATGAACACCCAGATCGGAAAATAACCTGAACGCGACAATGAGTTGATCAATAACTTTATCCGACAGGTTTCCTTTCGTATAAAGCTCTTTTACCTTCAGGTATATTTCCTGTGCGCGCTGTAACGAAAGTTCGGCAATCTCACGGTACCGTTGTTTAAGAATGACCGTGCGCTTGGCGTGCTTGTCTAAATATTTTTTGTCTTCGTTGCGAAGAGCATGAATTGCATCCCGTATCTCCCGTAATGTAACACAGCCCGAGATAGCGGCGCTTCCACAGATGTAGCAGGCTGCGCGGCTCCCTTCAAAGTCGATCCAGCGGTGACCGCAGTTCGTACACCGCTCCATGCCGAGCTTCATAGAAAAGGTATCATTCATTGCTGTCTCTCGTGCAATTGCCGGAGGAGCCGCTGGTATTCATCTTCGGAGAGCTCACCGAATGCATACTTTGTTTCAATAGTTTCCCTGTCGAAATGTTGTTTGGCTTTCGCTGCGACCTCCTTATATATTTCTGCGGTCCGGATGCGTGAAAAGCCCCGCAGTGTTTCTATTTCTTCCTGATACAGATTGCCAAACTTTGCAGCATCAGCCTGGAGGTCGTATAGCTTTTCTCCTTTCGACATCCGTCGCTGGTTCGTCAATTCAGCAAACTCTTTCGTGCTGATATTCTGGAGAAGGTCGAGTGCCGTTTCAAATTCTTTTGCTTTGTAGTAAAAGTGATACGCAGACTTGAATTCACTTTCTCTCAGGAACCAGTCGGCGATTTCTTTGTATTCGGCAGGATTCAATAACGCCCGGTCGTAAATAAAAAACGAGGCGGTGAAATCTCCGATCGAACGTTTTAACGTCCCTAAATTCTTCATGTCGTTCTGGACCCAGTGATACCATTCTTCAATTTCCCTGAGTTGTGTCTGGTGTGCCAATGCCAGGAAATCTTCTGTTCTTTCCCATGCTCTGTAAAACGAATACGTTAACAGGATAACATCGATGTTGTGGGGGTTGTCGCCAACTGCCCGGCAAAGGATTTCGAGAAGTTTTTCCTTCTCGTTCCCGGGCAAAGAGAAATAAAGCTTTATTGGAATACGCGGAATTCTCCTTAAAGCGCGGGTATGGTCATAAAAGTGAAATGTTCTCTGTACGTTGGAAGCCGACATCTCGAGGTCAAGTTGCTCAATCGACGAGAAAAGGCGGTCATGGTTGACATTTTTTTTGATGCCGTTATACCACGGAGCTTCCGTATCCCGGAATGAGCTGTCGATAAACATTCGCCACGAGCTCAAAGCGCTTTCAATAAAAGAATTCTCCGTAAGAGGAATAGTCGTTTTGAATATTTCAAGCAGGTTGTTGTTCCTTTGAATAATATCGTCGGAAGAACCAGTGTGACGCAGACTTTCTGAAATGAAGTAATGTTTTATCCACGGTCGTGTGAGCTGCTCGTTGACTGCGTGCCGGATCTCCACTTTTGGTTTTGGTGATTCGATAATTTGTGCCGGGAATATGCCCTCTACACCCCCTTGCAATCGTTCCTTGTATGTTTGAAATAGCGGAATCACGAGATTACCCAATCTCCTGAGAATGATTTTTGTTATATATCAACAAAATGCAGATATAGATCGAAATAATAAGTTTAACTCAAGCCGTTTAAGTCGTTTCAAATATACAAAAATATTTATGGAAGTCCAGAAAAAAAAGAAAAATTGATAAAACGGATGAATTTACTTACTAATTTGAAGGGATTTCGGCGCTTATTTTGTCAGAGAGCCTTGGAAGATTGTTGTCCTGTTTGGAAAGTGTCCGGTATTTGCTCCAAAAGTCCTGAGGACCCAATGCGATGGTTTCAATCAACGCTTTTCTGCCAACTTGAAGGTCTATCTCTCTCGCAATGAACATTCCGGTCATTGAGCCGTAACTATCCCAGTATCCTCCCAGATTTGCACCGCGTACTAATTCGGATGCACGGTCAGGAGTAAGATTATCAGATAACAATTCCTCCGCACTTTTATTGAATCTGTCAAAGGCTTCCCTGATGCGAGAAAACCAGTCCTGCGGAAGGTACCCGTGACCTGTTTCCTCGAGCGACAGGTAATATGCGATTCCCTCATTTTGTGTCAGGTCAAGAAGATCGTCAAACGGTCGCCTATGCCCGGCATAATAACGCTTCCATTGTGGTGAGTGATCTTTATACGCTCCAAATGCGGCATGGAATACTTCATGAGCTACCGTACTCAGGAGTGAGTGGAAACGCTCTTCAGGTGATTGATGAAACCGCACCGATTGAGCAAGATTAATTACGATGGTTAATTCGCCGCTCCCTTCGCCGACAAACTGGGGCGTATCTCCTGCCCAGCGAATTCGCCGCACATACGCTTCCACATTTTCATGACCCAGGGTGACCACGTACACCGGAATGGTAACATTCACCATTGCATCTTCGGGGAAGAGCTGTTTAACCGTTGCGACGACTTTTTGATTTAAATTATTTTTCTTGATACTCGACAAAAGCTCTTTGATGTGGGAGGCGTGCCGGCGTGCGCTATCAAGGAAATAGACGTCGTCCTGTATACGCTGATGAAATTTCAGTGAATCGAGATAACTTTTTAGCAGATACATCACCCCGTTCCGATTGGCGATTAACCCTGTTGTGGAGGCGGCAATCCGATTGCCGCGAAGTTCCGCTAACGCCTGGGTGCTGATAGATTGATCCTCGAACAGCTGAAGAGTTTGTTCAGCAGCAACATAATTGAACTGCAAATTGACGTTGAATGCGGGATGGGTTTGAGCGAAAGAGACGCCGCCAGCCAAAAGTTCCAGAAAGGAGAACCAACAAAAGATTTTTTTTATCACCAGAATCTGAATTTAATGTAATGTTGTCAACAAGGGCGGCGAAGTGTTTGTTCCAGCGGGTGTTCTATGTTTGTTACAATTTAATTTTTGGGTGATTATAAGTCATTACATCATTGGCATAACCACCCCGAACTTTTTTGCATTTTCAATCGCCTGTGGGTACCCTGCATCGGCGTGTCGGACAATACCGGTGCCTGGGTCGTACGTGAGAACGCGTTCAAGGCGTTTCTCCGCCTCTTTTGTTCCATCGGCTACGATAACCATGCCGGCATGAATAGACATTCCGATGCCAACCCCGCCTCCATGATGTACGCTTACCCAGCTGGCTCCTCCAACGGCATTCAAGAGCGCATTGAGAATGGGCCAGTCAGCGATTGCATCGCTGCCGTCCTTCATTTTTTCGGTTTCCCGGTTTGGAGATGCTACCGATCCGCAATCGAGATGGTCCCTGCCGATAACAATTGGACCCCGAACTTCTTTTCTCGCTACGAGCTCGTTGAAAATTTTTCCCATCTTAGCACGCTCACCGTATCCGAGCCAGCAAATTCGCGCAGGCAAGCCTTGAAACTTCACCGATTTTCTGGCTTTTTCAATCCATCTGCAGAGAGGTTTGTTTTGGGGAAACGATTTTATCACGGCATCGTCCGTGCGGTAAATATCTTCCGGATCGCCTGAAAGCGCTATCCATCGGAAAGGTCCTTTTCCTTCACAAAATAATGGGCGAATGAATTCCGGTACAAATCCTGGAATGTCAAAAGCATGATTAACACCATTGGCGTATGCTTCACCGCGAATATTGTTACCGTAGTCAAACGTAATTGTGCCGCGTTTCTGCAACTCCAGCATTGATTCAACATGCTCAACAATGGATTGTTTTGCAAGCTGTTCATATTTTTTTGGATTTTCCCTACGCAGGTGCAGCGCTTCTTCATACGGAATATGGGCTGGAACATATCCGTTTAAGGTGTCATGCGCTGAAGTCTGGTCAGTTAATATATCGATGGAAATATTACGGGCAAGAAGTTCGGGGATAATTTCTGCGGCATTTCCCAGAAGCGCGACCGACGCAGGCTCTTTAAGTTCTTTCGCTGTCTGCAGGATTCGTAAAGCTTCATCGAGAGAAGTTGCCATCTCATCGACATAACCTGTTTGCAATCGTTTTTCAATTCGGGCGCGGTCGACCTCGATCGCAAGGCAGGCAGCGCCGTTCATCGTGGCAGCGAGGGGTTGTGCTCCGCCCATCCCTCCGAGTCCGGCAGTGACAAGTAGTTTACCCGCAAGGTTGCCGTGAAAATATTTTTGTGCACATGCTGCGAATGTTTCATACGTTCCCTGCAGAATTCCCTGCGTGCCAATGTAAACCCAGCTGCCGGCGGTCATCTGACCATACATCGTAAGCCCCAATCCTTCAAGCCTGCGAAATTCGTCCCACGTTGCCCAATGAGGAACAAGCATTGCGTTCGAAATGAGTACCCTCGGTGCATCAATATACGTTTTGAATATGCCGACTGGCTTACCCGACTGGACAAGCAGCGTTTCATCACTCTCAAGGTTTTTTAAAGAACGTACGATTGCATCATAGCATTCCCAGTTTCGCGCAGCTTTGCCAGTCCCCCCATAGACAATAAGTTCTTCCGGGTTTTCGCCCACTTCATGGTCGAGATTGTTCATCAACATGCGCATGGCGGCTTCCTGGATCCACCCTTTACATGACAGGCTGGTTCCCCTGGGGGCTTGTATTTTCTGGCGATTCATTAACATATCAATCCTTCACTCTTCAAAAAATCAGGAGCGACTGGCGAGCATTAGTTTACGTGACAGCTGAAGCGTTAATTTATGAGAGTTTATATCCGATTTTTCTGAGGAAGTCTTTTCTCGTTTTGATGTCACTTTCTGTTTCGATTCCCGAAGGTTTGGTTCCATCAATAACTCCCAGAATTCCTCTTCCTTGTTCGGTTTCAGCGACAATGACCTGCACCTGATTTGCGGTTGCGCAATAAATGGAGCAGACTTCAGGTACATTCCTGATTGCGGGAAGTATGTTGATGGGGAATCCACCTTCAATAAAAAGGATAAAACAATGACCGCATGATAGGTCGTATGCATTCTTTTTTGCAAGGTCAATCAGCTGTTGTTCATTGCCGATAAACCGGACCAGAGCCGGACCGGAGGATTCGCAAAATGCCAGTCCGAATTTCATATGAGGCGCCGTCGAAACGATTGCCTCGTAAATATCCTCTACAGTCTTAATAAAGTGTGATTGTCCGAGGATAAAATTCATGTCGGCAGGCTTATCGATGGTGACGATTTTTAATTCCATAAGTGTCTCCGCGTGAATGGTATTCGTCTTAAAATACGGAAAAAACCGCCCGAAAATCAAGGAAAATGTACATAACGAGATTTTTCTTGCCAATGGGAAGGAAAATATGTATCTTACTGTCGCAAACAACAGTACACCGTTTTTGCGCTTTTACAGGCTGCTTCAGATGTAACACTCGTGTTCCGTTCAATGCCAATTGAACGCTCCATGGGGCTCATCATCGTAAGCAAAAGTTTCATTACCCTTTGATCGCGTACTAGGACACAGGCAGGCATCGATAGTCCTCACATGGTTAATGAAGCTGATGTGTAAAAAGCCAAAAAGTTCTGGCGTGGAGCCTCGGGTACATTTCTTACATTTTTTCTTGAAAGGATGCGTTCCATGGAACAGGGGACCGTTAAGTGGTTCAACGGAGCCAAGGGGTACGGCTTCATCTCCCGTCAAAATGGAGAAGATGTGTTCGTTCACTTCAAGGCAATTGTCGGCGATGGCTACAAGACCTTGAATGAAGGAGACAAAGTCCAATTTGACGTCGAGCGCGGACCAAAAGGGTTACAGGCAGCAAACGTTCAAAAGATATAATGTAACTCTATGCTTCGAACCCCAGTCGGTGTTCGTTGTCGACTGGGGTTTTCTTATCGCATCAACTGAAAGGAAAGGGAGATTATGAATGAAGGTGTAGTCAAATTTTATAATTCTATGAAGGGATTCGGTTTCATCACAACACATGAGGGAGAAGAAATATTTTTTCATAAAAGTAACGTGAAGAATACCGGGTTCCGTGATGTGCTGGTACAAGGTGATAACGTACAGTTTGAATTGAAGCAGGAACAAAAAGGCAAACGAGCTTACAACATCGTTCGAGTGTGATGTGAACGGGAATTTTGCCTCTCTATTTTCGTGAACATGTGTTCCGTCGGATGCTGAAAGTGTCCGACGGACACTGTTCGCTTCTTACAACCGACAGCTCATTGTTACATCATTCCTACAGCGTCAACATCTATAGTAAGTCTGACCGAATTACGATTCTTCACCGGTGAATTTTGGTATGAAGAAAGGATGGCTCGCAGCTCTTTTCTGAACCGTTTTCTCGAAGGGCCCTTGCCCTTTACATCCTTGATGAGGATATGCCATCGAAACAACCCGTTCAGTTTTGCAATGACTGCGGGCGAGGGTCCGAGGTACTGTACATGTGAGTTCTGCCGCCTCAGGAGCTCAGCAAAATAATTCGCATTTCGTTTGACGTCATCCTCGTTTTTCCCCTTGAATTCTAAAAGAGTGATATGGGAAAATGGCGCATAATGAAGTTCTTTCCGGTATTCGATCTCGTTGTTGTAAAATGCTTTGAAATCATGATTGAGGACATACTGCAGGCTTTCATGTCCCGGAATGTAAGTCTGAATAATCACTTCTCCCGCAAGATTGCTGCGTCCGGCCCGGCCTGCGACCTGGGTAAGCAGTTGAAATGTTCGCTCTGACGAGCGGAAGTCGGGCAACAGCATTTGTGTTTCTGCTGAGATAACCCCGACGAGCGTTACGCGGGCAAAATCCAGCCCCTTTGCCACCATTTGTGTTCCCAGGAGGATATCTATCTCCCCGTCAGAAAATTTTCTGAGAATCGTGTCGTGAGATCCCCTGGTTGTGGTTGTGTCGAGGTCCATACGTAAAATTTTTGCCGCAGGAAAAAGTTTCCCGATTTCCTCTTCAACGCGTTGTGTGCCGATTCCGCGGAATGAGACGGCGCTGCTCTGACACTTCGGGCACAATTCGGGAGGATGTTTTACCATGCCGCAGTAATGGCAACGCAGGTGGTGCTGTACGCGGTGGTAGGTGAGGGAAATACTACAGTTCTCGCACATTTCGACATGTCCACAGTCAATACATTCGACAAATGCCGAAAATCCCCGGCGGTTCTGGAGAATAATGATACCTTCCTTTTTGCACAAGCGGTCTTCAATTTTCTCCTGCAATTTTTTAGAAAGCAAACTGAATTCAGGAACCCGTTTTTCTTCTCTTGCAATTTGGGGATTTGTTTGCCACTCTGCTTTTCTTTGTTCGCGAAATGCATGTAATTCTCTTTGGCGCTCTGCCGCCATATCAATAATTTCGATATGAGGAAGCTTCGCGCTGTCGACGCGTTCCGGTAATTCGAGGAGTGTATACTTGCCGCTTAATGCATTCGTGTATGATTCAAGTGAAGGAGTCGCAGAGCCGAGGACCACCACTGCGTTACATTGGTTCGCCCGCATGATGGCGACATCCCGAGCATGATACCGGGGATTCTGGTCGTATTGCTTGTATGATGGTTCCTGTTCTTCATCCACCACGATGAGGCCGATGTTATTCAGTGGGGCGAAAACTACTGAACGCGCACCGATGACGATGGAATATGTTCCCTCGTTCGTCTTGCGCCATACCTCATAACGCTCGCCAGTGGACATTTTGCTGTGAAGAGCAGCGACCTGTTCTCCAAAATGAAGTTTAAACCTTCGTACAATTTGGGGTGTGAGGGAGATTTCCGGCACCAGGACAATTGCAGTTTTGCCTCGCGCTATTATATCACGAATTGACTCGATATATATCTGTGTTTTTCCGCTGCCTGTCACACCGTGGAGAAGGAAAACGTGAAAACTATTTTTCTGAATACCAGATAGAATTTGGTCGACTGCGTATCGCTGATGCTGATTGAGGATAATGTTGGTCGTCCCCAATGATGAAGCGTAGAGTTCGTACGGGGTGGTTCTAGTCACCGCATTTCTTGCAATGGTGATGACCAGCTTCTTTTCAAGGCTTCGTAACGTAGTCAGGGAAGCGTGGCTTTCTTTCAACAGGTCGGAGACGGTCACGGTGGAGCGGTCGGTTGGTGTTTCCATCAATTTCTGGACTACAGCCCGCTGGCGCAACCCTGCCGATTGCCGGGGAGTTTCAATCCAGTGCTGAAGACGGTTCCTCGCATCATCGTCCAGTACCACAACGCTTTCGTATTTTTGTTTTGGATATAACGTACGGTTTGTTTCTTCGATAGAAATATATCCCTTCTGTGCTAATTCCCGAAAGGATTTGTTGAGCCCGGTTCCTCCGATTTTTTTTCTGAGATATGCTTCGCTCATTAAACCGCCGGTGGAAAGTTCTCGGATGATGGCGGCTTGTTTAGGCGTAGGAATAAGTTCTCCGGAGCTCGATTCATGCCCAGCATGCACAAGCTTCACCATGCGTTTTCCGGTATGTGTTGCACCCTGAAACAGTGAGGCTTTCAGCACGTCCCCCAATGGCGCAAAATAATATTCCGACATCCATTTTGTCAGGTTGAGCAGCTGTTCAGAAATGAGCGGTTCAGTATCGAGTACATCCTGGATCATTTTGATACCTGAGACTGCGGGAGGACGAGTGGATGTTGTTACGACAAACCCGACGCGAGGTCGCTTGCCGAAAGGGGCAGTTACACGTATGCCGGGTTTAACAGCATCCTGGAGCTCCAGCGGTACAGCGTACGTGAAGAGCTTGTCAACAGTGTCAGGGATTGCGAGATCAACGTAAACGTGGGGCATGTACTTTGCGGCCTTCTCTCCGGAACCGAATTGTAACAGAAAATGTCGGGAAAAAAGGGTAGAGATGCAAATAATAGCTTCTCGTTAACATTTTTTAACCATACGAGTAGAGCAGTCATCGGTATGGAATATAAGTAAAAGGTTGTTAATAACGTGAATTATTTTTTCGTCGCATCGGGATTCCACGAAACTTCGCAAGCGAAGTCGTGTTCCACGTCATGAATTGAAAATGTATCTTGATTATCTCTCATACTTTTTGTATTCTGAAAAGCGCTTTCGTGTAAAGTCATCATAGTGTAAATGATAGAGCGAGACCAAACGTGTGTTGCAATATGGGAATTGAAGTGAGGTGTTTATGAGCTCAATAGTAACAAAAACATGGTTGAAGCTTCGGGCCGTCGTCGAACGTTATCCCGTCGTTATTGCCGGCACTGCAATTTATCTTTATTACCTCCTCACCTCTGTCGAATTCTTTAAGCATCGAGGTACTCCTCACTCGTTTATCGAATATGTCATGCAATTTGATTCTCTCTTTTTTATGTGGCTGGCGGCAGCAGCCCTCATTCATGTTCAGAAAGTGAGAAAAACGCATAAAGAGGAAGAAAAGAAATTGCGGGACGCTCAACGAATTCTTGACCGGCAGCAAATTTATGGACAACTTGTCACAGATATTACCTCATTGCTGCAGGATAGCGTCAACAATCCCCTTGCAGTCATCAAATTGACAACTCAGGAAATTCGCAGGCGGTTTGAAAAGGACTCAGAAATTATCAGATGGGTTGACAGAATTGATGGTGCGATGCTCCGGATTCATAATACGATTCGGGATTTACAGGCGTATGAAACACAGAAGATGATAGAGTCCGCGTCGGAGGATATGAAAAACGGCATTCCGTCGTAAATTCATTCCATTCATTAAATAAAAAAGCCGATCGCAGTGGACCGGCTTTTAAAAAAAGCAGCAGAAAAATCTATTTTGTAAGAAGCATTTTTTGCGTTTCAATATTTTTTCCCGTTTCTAACGAATAATAATACACGCCACTTGCAAGGCCGACTGCGTTGAACGTGGCGTTATGTTGCCCGCTGTTTTGCGGTTCGTCAACGAGCACGCTGATTTCCCGACCGAGCATATCATACACCACCAATTTCACATGAGTATTGTCTGAAAGGTTGTATGAAATCAGCGTCGAGGGATTAAATGGATTAGGGTAATTGCGGCTCAATGTAAATGAATGCAAAGAACCTTCAACTGTACTTTGCGCAGATTGAGTTACCGGTGCAACACCGTACGAAGCGGAAGTGACCCATGTTCCCCACGTACTGTTTGACTGTTCCCATCCGCAATACATCCATATTGCGCCCGGGTTAGAAGGGTCAGTGTGAATTCCGTTGTATTCACCCCAGCGACCGTCTTTGGATAAACCCTGTCCAGCCTTGATCAAAATAGGAGCCTCGATGGTTGTCTCAGTCGTCATCATTCCGGTTGCGTACATTGAAGCATACTCAGTTGTGCTTGACCGGCCGAATACCATGAACATATTTCCTTGAGCGTCGACTGACACCGAAGGGTAGAAATAATCAATGCCTGAAGTATAATAAGAAGTGTTTTTGTTGACTACACCGCTGTTTGAAATTTTGAGGTAGCGAATGCCCGCGCCCCCCTTCGACTGTGAGCCATAGTTAATACCAAAAGCAGTGTGCAGAAAACCACTTTGCATGATGACGTTTTGAAGCCGGCAATCTCCGGACTTAATGTACATGCTGTTCCTTCCCGGTTGTCTCCCATCGAGTGGATAAGTGTATGCTCCCACAGCCACAGTTGCAACAAGCGTGAGCGTTGGTGCCACGGAAGCGTTGTCAATGCGCCAAAGTGTTACATTGCTTCCCCCGCCAGCTGTATTATTGAGCAAATACTCGGATGCACTCGCAGAGACACAACGGGCGGCATTGAGGTTCATTGCCGATGTGCCATCAGCGTTGCGGAGGTTAACAAAGTCAGTCCAGTTTATTGCCCCACCAGCAAACAGTTGAGATTTGTTCAGGACACGAACTTTCGAATACTGGTACACATTCTGAAAAGAATACTGATTCGCAGTGATATACACTGAGCTGTCGTCATAACCGAGTGTCGACCAATCCCCCCAATTGTATGTCTGCGTAGAACCGTCCACCCCCCAGGGAAGATGATACATCCACCAGGCGCCCGTCGGGTCTGAAGTTTGCGAAACAGCCACATTCATATAGGAAAGGGGATTTTGCGCCTGTGAAGTCAGGACCACAAAGTGACCGCTGATGTCATAATAACATTTAGGGTTGTAACTGACTCCGGCGTCGTTGGGAAAGAACACGCTATTCTGTGTTAAGGATACAAGTGTGCCATTTTTTGAGTAGATCGCAATCTGCACATTACTCAGGGCAATTATATGATTCGGTCCGACAGCAATTGCTGCACTGTATGGGATATATCCATTCTGTCCGGGACCGTTAAAATTTGTTCCCAAATGTAATGGTACACCTCCACCCCCTCTAGTTGTACCCTGAAGTGCAACACCGCCTGATTCTTTCATCGTCGCAACGTCAGCGTCTTTTGTCCTGGGTGCCTTCGTCACGCTCATATCGTATGTATCAGGAATATTATTGATGCCGGCTGTCTGGTTAACAGGCGCACAGCGTAGATTATTCATATATATAATATCCGCCTTCGAAGCTGCGCTTGTGTTCCGGTGCCCGATGACTACCTGTCCTGCCGATGCGACCCCGATAAAGGATAAGCAATAGATGAAAACATATATGTTAAAATGTTTCATAAAGTTCTTTCGCCTAAAGTTTGGAAGAGAGGATAAAAAGCTTCTGTATCAATCTAATGAAAACCGATTACGTCGGGTGTGACAACTGCCATGCCGTGTGACGGCGGTTACTTGTTCAACTTACCTCGACCTCGATGTTACGCAGCAAATCTTCTTTATTCCTTCCATGCAAGGATGCTGTTGCCGAAGCCGGATAACCTGAGGAAATCCTGCGCATTTTTGATTGCTGCTGCAGAGTATGAAAGAGAACCATTTCCGTTTCCAATGACATTTCCCTGCGACGGTGCCGGGGTAATTGCTACTACTTCGCCAAGGATAGTATTATTCAAGTGAATAATGTCATCGCCTATGAGTATTCCCGTAAATGTACCGCCAGACACGTTAACGAGTATTGCGTTTTTGGCAGTGTTGTGCACAACAAGTATTCCCGTTCCATTAAGAAGGTTGGGCGACCACGATGCTCCTGAGGCGAGCTCAACATAGGTTACACCTGCCAGGGGGTACTTCAATGTTGCCGGGTTGGTAGTATATTGGCTTCCGCCGGCACCGCTCAGGGCAACTGATTTCAACGTACCTTCCGGATAACCGTAACTTGAACCGCCGAAAACGCTATCGGGACTAGTTGGGTATCCTGTATATGGGGCGAGTGTTTGAATAACCTTAGAGCTTTTGGGCCACCCTTTGGGGGCATAATCTGTACCACTCACAGTTCCCGCAACAGTGGATCCGCCGCCTTGGGAAAATGTTGAACTTGTCCATATACCGTAGACGCCCTGACCCGGATTGAGGTTTCCGCTAATCGTGTGGTCTCTTCCATCAATCGCCATACCGCCGGCAGTTGCAGTCGGTCCATTCGTCATAAGAAACCCCTTTAAAGGAGGTGGTACCTGTCGTGTAGGGAGGTAGACTGTTGATGTGTCGGAAGTGACTTGCGATTGGCCGAATGCTATAATACCTGTTCCGGTTGTTCCGATTCCCGAAATGGCAACAGATGCGACACCCGCATAGACAGTGTCGAAAACACGGACGTTAGCTTTTCCACCTAACATGGTTACAGATGTGAAACCAGTCCTCCAAAGAGCGTTATAAGCAAGCTGACGCATTGCCATATTTATCCCGCTTTGTGCAATATTCCGGGAAGTTTGGTGAAAGAAGTAGCTGTCGAAATTTGCAGTCGCTCGTTTGCTGGATTGCTGGATGTTTGAAAAAATAAAGGAGGAGGTGATAACGACTCCCACCACGACAAAAAGAATAGCTCGTCCGCTCATAATTTATCTCGCGTTTACGATTAGATTTTTTGGTTGAATGACTCGTTCCCAGTACGCACCGGAATACACGTGATTGTATGCCCGAAGGCTTTCCATGCTGATCGACGCTTTTATGATTCTGATCATTGAAAGGGTTGAAGTTACATTTCCTGCACCATCGTAATACCAAAATCTCAATCTGGTTACACCGAGGTTCATCGCTTGCGGCGCATTCGTATTTACTCTCCGGTACAGCATTCTCACACGTGGGTTATCAACTCCAGGGGGCATTGTCGTACCCAGGTAATATGAAATACTGTCGAGCGTACCATTATCGTCCATATCTTCCTTAAACACGATTTTGCCGGTATCAGCAAACGTAATTCGGTTAGTATCATTGTGAACGGTGTTCTGATACCCCAGGAGGCGAAGGTCGGCTTCAAGAAGTTTAGTCGCCTCGGTCATATTTGTCTGTACGTTGACATAAAATGTCTGTGTCCCGGCGCTTTGTGTTATATTTCCGTTAAAACCGATGACCATAATGAGAATGATTCCTCCAAGCACCATTGACCCGATGATGTCCAATATCTGGTTCATAGAACGCTCCTAGTATAAGAATGCATACGATAACGTTACAGGGCTGTCAGTAAAAAATCCCTTCGCTGTCTGACTGCTAATATAACGGCTCCTCACGGTTACCGTCATGACCTTGCAAAACGTCTGTGTGCTTTTCGAAGAATCGGGAGATGTTTCGCTCGCATAACCGACAGTCACGCGAACAGTATCCCCTTCAGAGCGGGGGGTGTTCACCAGACGCATATACCCGTTGTAATCGTCGATGTCGTTAAACTTTGTCATAGATTTATATCCTGTCGACGTCAGCGTATCGGGGTTAGGAACAGATTCGGTGACTCCATCGGGGCCCAACAGCCCTTTAACTGTAAGACTGCTGGGTGAGCCGATTGGTCCCGCAACCGTATTCTGGTCGAAGGCTTTGGTCTTCGCTTCGTCTATAACAGACTGGGCAATTGCTAAAGCGGCAATGTAGTATTCGTTCTGCGAAGCGATTTCAGTGTTTGCGATCATCAGCTTATTGGAAGAAGTCAAAAATATTCCGAATAAGACGATGGCGCCTATTATCATTACCATATTACTGCTTCCCATGGATCGTGTTTCCTAATAATGTTTTCGTCAGTTTGCTTTTTGAAAAGGTACAACGAAGATAACAGATAAAAGGAGGCCTGATTGTATCATAGGTCACTCAGTGTATGAGCCATCACAAGAAACACTGTCGTCCAAGCACATATCTGCGCTGAAAAAGGCAATTGCAAGTTCTCCACAGTAATGAAAGTCTGGTTTTAGATAGCACACTTAAGGAGGTAGATGGAAGAAACCCGGTAACAATAGAAAATATGTTGGGAGGACGGAAGAAAATGATGAATTCATTGAAATTGGGATGAACCACCCGGATTCAATCTGACACAGGTCACAGCAGTTGCGTCTTGTCACATTATTGCATTTGCCTCTGACGTAATTTGAGCATGATTTAATTTGTTGATAAGCAGTAATCTACAAAATAATCGAGGGTGCTATGTCTACACATAATGAATTAGCCAAGAAAAAGAACATGTTACGTTCTTTTTCAAATCTTGTTGTAAATGATCAGAAAGAGGAGTTGACCTCCAAACAGCCTTTGTCCAACCGGGCAGATGAATTGGGTGCAAAAAATTCCATTGATTCCGCATCTGATGGAATGGAGATCGAAGAACAGCCCGCCCGTACGCGCCGTTCTAACATTGGCTCAACCGTGCAAAAAAACCAGAAGCCGGGATTCCTTGACGCTTTAATAGAATTCGGCGTCATCGATTCAGAAACAGTTGACCGTGCTCTGGAAATTCAAAAATCCTCCAAAGAAAGACGCCGGCTTATCGATATCCTTATTATAGACCTTGGCGTCGAATCCGATGAGATTTATAAGAGTGTTTCCAGATATTATTCATTTGAAACAGTCGATCCAACGCCGGTTTTTGGAGACAAAGACCGGTTACAATTCATTAAGCAGACCCTGCAAACCCTTCCTCCACTGTATTACGAGATGGCGGTCCGGCGAAAAGTTTTGCCGTATGAGATATATGCAAACGGCGTAGACAAACTGATTATTATTACTCCGGACACGACACATCCCGAGGTCCATGCGGTTGCAAGGGCATTTCAATTCCAGAAGTATGAAATCAAAAGTGTTCACCTGGCAGATTGGAACGAGCTCTGGAGGCAGCTCGCATTCGACCAGGGCGCGAAACAGCTGGGGCTCAACATCGATGAAGAGTTTGCTGAACTCGATAAGAATGAATATAGAAAGGAGCTCGAACGCTCAGTAGAAGATGAGGTCGGGCAGGGAAAACTCAGCGAGGTGATCGAAAGCATTCTCGTCGATGGTGAGCGCACCGGCGCAAGCGATATTCACGTAATTCCAAAGGGGTCTCACCGGACAGAATTCCATTTCCGCATCGACGGCCGGCTTTCACTGTGGAGCGCTATTACCGATGTGCGCTCGGAGTCAATCCTTGCCGTCATCAAAGACCGCGCAAAGAATCTTGACAGGTTTGAAAAATTTCTTTCGCAAGACGGATTTGCACAACGGACAATTGATAATAAGGTCGTCCGGTTCCGGTTTTCGACAATGCCGATTTACAATACCGACCTCAGGAGCAAAGTCGAATCTATTGTTATCCGAATTCTCCGTAGTGCGGAAACGATGTCTGGCATCGAATCACTCGGTATGCCGAAACATTCGCTGGAGTTATTTAACAAGGCGATTCGTAAACCGCAGGGTATCGTTATTTTTACCGGTCCTACGGGAAGCGGTAAGACGACCTCACAGGTCGCGGCGATCAAAACGATTATGGACCCGGGAATCAATATCATTACAATTGAAGACCCGGTCGAATATATCATTGAAGGATGCCGCCAGGTGAAACTCAACCATAAACTCGATTTCGAGGGAGCCTTGCGCGGGCTGCTGCGTCATGACCCCGATGTTGTAATGGTCGGTGAAATGAGAGACAGGGCTACCGCGGACATCGCAGTAAAGCTGGCGAATACCGGACACCTTATCTTTTCGACACTCCATACAAACGATTCCATAAGTGCAATCACCAGGCTTTATAATATGGGCATCGAACCGTTTCTGCTTGCCTATACCGTCAATATTGTAATTGCGCAGCGGCTTGTGCGCAAGCTGTGCGAGCGGTGTAAAGCTGTCGATACGAACCTCGATATTGAGGCGTTGACCGAATGCGGGTTTACCGAGCAGGAAATCAAGGAAGTAACATTTTACAAGCCGGTCGGATGCGTTCAATGTGTAAAAGGGTACCGCGGACGTATTGGAATTTTTGAGACCTTCGCCATGAGCAAGGAAGCTCGAAAGACTATCCTGAAGTCAAAAGATTTTATTGATGAAGATGCTCTCCGCACAGCTGCGACTCAACAGGGCATGCATACGCTGCGACAATCTGCGGTCGAACTCCTGAAACAGGGTATCACTTCAGTAGAATGCGTGCTTGGCTTCGCGGCAGATGAAGATCTTTGATGCAAAAAGGCTGACTGGACGCTTCCGTAGACAAGCGACCCTCCCAGTTTGCCTCGTCAGAAGGCCCGAGCTTATGCTCGGGCTTTTTTATTGCCCGAGCATGAAGCGTAAGAAAACAAGTTGAGTCAATATTCCGTTCCTTCAGGGGAAACTTGGACTTTTCCTCGAAAGGCTCGATACACAAACATGAAATACCCCGCCGTCAATACCATGCCGACAGTCCACCATACAATTCCTACATTTAATCCGTACGCGTGTGCCGCAGTATTGTATATTGTTAAACTGTAGGAATCATCTGTTGAGGCGGGGAGGACTTTCGGGAATAACGCGAATGCCGTGCTTGATAACATTCCAACAATAAAAAGTGAAGAAGAGAGAAAAGCCGCAACATCGTTACTCCTCATGCGATAATACAGCGTTCCGAGCAATCCAAATAATCCGATGCCTGGAAAAATCATTCCCCAGGAATGGATTGAGAAATTATCCCACATGCCGGGTCGAATGTAAAACGTTGCAACCATTGCAAGCAACGACGAGAGGAATACTCCCCACCACAATTTAATCCCGAGTTGCCGGGTGCGTTGCTGAAGGTCCCCATCGGTTTTCATCGAGATGTAATTTGAACCGTGGAGAGTGAGCGTCAGCAACGCTACAATTCCCATCAATGTTGTGAACCAATCCAGAATGCCGGCATCGGGGACAACAGTAAACGTAGTCCAGAGCGGCTCAAAGAAAAAACCTTCCTTGTTTAAAGGGACTCCGCGTACAACATTTCCAAGCGCTGCTCCAAAGAAGATTGTGAGCAGGAGGCTTGAACAGGAAAAGAGAACATCCCAGAATGATTTCCACATACTGTGGTGAAGATGATGTCGGAATTCGATGCCAAGTCCGCGCAGCATCAGGAGCCACAGGACAATCATCAGAGGAAGATAAAAACCACTGAAGCTCGACGCATACAATTGGGGGAATGCAAAGTACAATGTACCACCGGCTGCCAGGAGCCAGACTTCATTTCCGTCCCATACAGGACCGATAGCATTGAGAATGGTCCGTCTGTCGTCTTTAGATTTTCCTATCAAAAGATGAAGAACTCCGGCGCCGAGGTCGAATCCATCCAGCACCACATACATGGCAATCATGAACGCTACGATACAAAACCAGAGTGTTTCCATTATATATAGCTATTAGCTAAAAGAGCCGTCAGTGTTTTCCGCTGTAATCGGGTCCTTCATTGATGTATTTGACAACAAGGAAAAGAAAAAGAACTCCAATGACGAAATACATTCCAATAAATCCGAGAAGAGTAAACAAACTGTTCCCGGCGGAGACGGTCGGCGATAGCCCCTGGGATGTACGTAAGAATCCATAAATCAGCCAGGGTTGTCTCCCTAGTTCTGCAGTCATCCAGCCGGCAGTATTGGCAATGAACGGAAACGGGAAACTCAGCATCAAAATCCACATCATCCATAAACTCGAATAAAGCTGCCGTTTCCATAGTAAAAGAACAGAAATAATCATAATTGCAATAAAGATTGTTCCAAGCCCGACCATAATATGATAACTATAATAGAGTAACGGGATATTATCCGGCCATATGTCTCGTGGAAACGAATCCAATCCCTTTACCTCTGCAGACCATCGGTAATAAGTGAGAAAGCTCAACAGTTTTGGAATGTGGAGGGGATTATCCATCTTCAATTTTTCCATATCCGGTTGACCGACAAGAGTAAGTTCTGCTCCTTCTTTTGTCTCAAACAATCCCTCCATTGCGGCGAGAGTTGCGGGTTGGTAATGTGCTATGTTTTTCCCCTGCCCGTCGCCGCTGGGGAACACTTCAAAAATGGCTGCAAACAAACCCGCAATCACACCCAGCCGCAGGAAGATTTTTCCGTAATCGATATGTCGTTTTGCAAGAATATAATATGAACCGAGAGATGCGAGAAAAAATGCTGCAGTCACGACAGCGCCAACCATTGTGTGCCAGTACTGCCATCCTGCCCATGGGTTGAATAACAAGCCCCAGTAATCCTTAAGCTGGAATAATCCTTTAGCATCGATCGTGTAGGCGACGGGGTGCTGCATCCAGGCGTTGGTTGCGACGATGAGGTATCCTGAAATCCATGAACCAAGGAAGACAAGAAATGCGCTGACGAAATGTCCGGCCTGACCGAGTTTCTTCTCACCAAAGAGGAAAAGTCCTAAAAAGCTCGATTCGAGAAAGAATGCAAAAACACCTTCCATCGCAAGTGTTTGCCCGATTACCCCGCCTGCAAACACTGAAAATTTTGCCCAGTTCGTCCCGAATTGAAACTCCATCGGTATACCGGTGATGACGCCGACGGTGAAGTTGATGGCAAAAATCTTTGCCAGGAAACGAGCAGCTTTATTATACTGTTCGTTCTGTTTCCGCAATGATATCCCCTTGAGGATGACAATGAGAAGGCTCAATCCCATTGTCAGTTGCGGGAAAAGGTAATGATAGATGACGGTGAAAGCGAATTGCAGCCGGTCGATGATTAGGGCATCAGGCATGTGGTATCCTTTTCGATAATTAACATACGATTCACCAGAATAAATGTCAATTGAACCGAAAGGATGGAAATAATGTAATTCCTTTTTCAGGACTGCCGCCGTAGCCTTATATCATTGTGGAAGGTTTGAATTGACAGTGTATGTTTTTATTGGTACCTTCTTGAAATTATTTTCTCATAACTATCCCTCGGAGCCATATAATGGAACAGACATCACGAAGGAGGTTCATAACGACTGTTGCCGCATTGGCGGGGACAACTCTAGTTCCAAATATCATCAATGCAAAGCAAGGGACGGATAATAGTGGGACGTGGGATCTTTCCTGGCTCGAAAAGTTAAAGGGAAAACACAAGCAAATGTTCGACCTTCAGGATATGGAGTCATTGCGGACCGTCCGAAATTGGCATGACGCATATATGGAGGTTTTCGGGATAGGACCGCCTGACATCAACGCGGTTGTCGGCATTGCAGGCAAGGGGTTTCCGATCAATGCGGGTGACAAATTGTACCAAAAGTTTCCCATCGGTGAGCATTGGAAAGTAATTGACCCCGAAACGCAGAAGCCTGCTATGCACAACATTTTTTTGGATGGGGGGAAAACTCCGGCAGACCAGCAGAAAACTGTGCGTGCGTTACAGGCTCGGGGTGTGACCTTCTGGCAATGCAATAAGGCGTTGCATCGGGTTTCGAAAGATCTTGCTGACCTGGTAAATCGTCCCGAAGCTGAAGTATATGACGAACTGAAAGCGGGACTTAATCCCGGTGTCATTGTTGTACCCGCCCATGCCATGCTCATCGGAATGGCTCAGGAACATGGTTTCGCGTATGAGTTAGTATAAGATATATCATAAGGTTCAAGACAAAAACATTCATGATGAACAACGGCGTATTGCTACGAAGGCACAGACTCAAGCACCTTCCTGCAATTCCGGTGGACCCGGAGTTATTGAACAGCAGATTTTCATCTTCCTGCAGTATGAGCAACTGCCACGGGAATTGCTGCCGTCACGGCGTGTGGGCTGACCTGGCAGAACGCGATTCAATTCTTGCTCATGCGGAACTCATCAAACGACATCTGGAGCCGCAGCAGGAACACGATCCGGCGAAATGGTTTGATCCGGAAATTGTTGACGACCCCGATTACCCTTCGGGCAAGGCAATCGGAACAAATGCGAATGAAACCGGTTGTGTATTTCTCGACAGCAGGGGTCGTTGTGTTTTACAGAAGGCTGCAACCGAAGACGGGCTGGGGAAGTTTTTTCTAAAACCATTCTCCTGCGTAGCGTATCCGATTACAATCGGGGAGGGTGTTCTGATGATTGATGATGAAGAATTTCCCGGCAATCCTCAGTGCTGTACGCCGGATGCGATGGGGACCTTAACCGTATTTGATGTTTGTTCAGAAGAGCTCGAGTTCGTGCTCGGCAACGATGGTTTGGGGGAGCTTCGGGAACAAACTGATACTCACAAGTAGTAACAATCCAGAAAGAATTTATGAGACGGCTGACAAATTTCCTTGTACAATTTTTTTGTATTACAGCTTTAGCGAATGCAGGTGGTACGGAGGAGAAATCATACATGGGGTTCACAAACGAATCTGCTGAGAAGGAACAGGCGCTCGAGAAGCAATTTGATTCGTATCTTAACCGTGAGGACCTACGGAGCTGGATGAAAAGGCTCACTGCCCGCCCTCATAATCTTGGGTCTGCCTACGACAAGGAGAATGCTGATTTCATTTCTTCTCTTTTTACGTCATGGGGGTATGAGACAACGATTGAAGAATTCTCCGCGCTTTTTCCAACACCGAAGGAACGTCTCCTAGAGCTTGTCGAACCGGTGAAATTCACGGCAACGCTCTCAGAGCCTGCACTCAACGAGGATTCGACATCCAATCAATCAAATGAACAACTTCCCACATATAATGCCTATTCGATCGATGGTGATGTAACTGCTGAACTTGTTTACGTGAATTATGGAATTCCAAAAGACTATGATGAACTGGAAGAGCATGGCATAGACGTTAAGGGAAAAATCGTCATTGCCCGTTACGGAGGTTCCTGGCGTGGAATCAAACCGAAAGTCGCTGCAGAGCATGGTGCGGTCGGCTGTATCATTTATTCTGACCCGCGCGACGACGGATATTTTCAGGGCGATACGTATCCGGTCGGCTCGTATCGGAATGACCGTGGTGCACAGCGCGGCTCCGTTGCCGACATGCCGGTTTACCCGGGAGACCCGTTGACGCCGTTCGTCGGCGCGACAAAAAATGCGAGGCGCCTTTCTATCAAAGAGGCAAAAACGCTGACGAAAATCCCCGTTCTTCCGATTTCATACAGCGATGCATTGCCGTTACTGCACGAACTTGGAGGCCCGGTTGCTCCTGAGGAATGGCGCGGCGCGCTTCCGATCACATATCACCTTGGTGCCGGTCCGGCAAAAGTTCATTTGAAACTCCAGTTTAAATGGGATATGGCTCCGGTATATGATGTTATTGCAAAAATGAAAGGAAGCGAATTCCCCGACAACTGGATCATCCGCGGAAATCATTCCGATGCATGGGTCAACGGCGCGGAGGATCCGGTCAGCGGGCTGGTGACTATGCTTGAAGAAGCGAAAGGCATTGCAGAGCTGGCAAAAACCGGATGGAAGCCAAAACGAACAATCGTCTATGCAGCCTGGGATGGTGAAGAGCCGGGTCTTATCGGTTCCACCGAGTGGGTGGAAACTCATTCCGACGTGCTTAAGAAGAATGGAGTCCTCTATATAAATTCCGACTCGAACGGAAGAGGGTTCCTCGGCGTCGGGGGTTCACACACACTTGAACGATTCATTAATGAGGTTGCCCGTGACGTGATTGACCCTGAAAAGAACATCAGTGTTGCGGATCGTCTTCATGCCCGCAATGTTGCCGATGCGACAGCAGGCAACAGAAAAGAAGTGCTTGAGCAAAAGGGATTTCGTCTGAGCGCGCTCGGCTCGGGCTCTGATTACACTCCGTTTCTTCAGCATCTCGGCATTTCGTCAGTCAACCTTGGCTATGGGGGAGAGAGTGGCGGCGGGTCGTATCATTCGATTTATGATTCATTCGATTATTATACCCGCTTTATCGACCCGACGTTCCAATATGGAATTACTCTTTCGAAAACAGCCGGCCGCATTGTGTTGCGCGCCGCTGACGCAGAGATTCTCCCGTTCGAGTTTATAAATTTTACCGAAACAGTTTCACGATACATCAAAGATATTGCGAAACTCGCTGATGATATGAGAGAGGAGACGGAACAGAACAACAAAATGATCAGGGAGAATTTGCTTGCCCTCGCATCGGACCCAACTGAAACATATGTAATCCCTCAACCGAAAGATCCTGTTCCGTTTATCAATATCGCTCCTCTCCAGAATGCACTTACCGACCTTCGGCAGAGTTCAAAACAGTATGAGGATGCGGCGAAGGATCTCCAGGTGCGTCAACAGATGCCTGCGGTGAAGCAAAAATTGCTTAATGACATACTAATGAGAGCTGAGCGCTCGTTAACGCGGCGGGAGGGTTTACCCGGCAGGCCATGGTTTGTCCACCAAATTTATGCTCCCGGAATGTACACAGGGTACGGCGTAAAGACTTTGCCGGGCGTACGCGAAGCGATCGAGCAACGGCACTGGAAAGAGGCTGAAGATGAGGCTTCTATTGTTGCTCAGACACTCGAAGAATTCAAAAAAGAGGTCGATCGCGCTACTGAAATTCTGAAAGAAAAAACGACGAAAGAGTAATTCCTGCCATCGTATGATATATTCTGCTTGAACGCGTTGGGTTCCGGCATTTTCTCCTTTCTTTCCCGCAGTTAGAAAAAGAGTCCTTCAAATCTAGTATTTTCGCTGGTCTTTATCATTAATGAGTTCAACAACTTAGCCGGATGGCATTGAAGCTGAGTTCGGCATAAATATTGATAGTTTTTTAAGCAGTCACCAATTTTTTTGTGAGAAGAAAATTGGTGGATTAGTGGGTCTGTGATAAATGCCGCTGTAAGGTTGAGAGATGAGCATGTGACAGAGAGAAACTTTACAGCGGCACGATTTTGTTGTCTCCATTAGAAAGAATGGCGTTATGAAATCTATACTTTTTGCGATGGTAATACTTGTTTTGCGTGTTCCCCTCTGTGCGGCGGGAGAGCAAAATCAAGCCACCGAGAAAAAAGATGAGGCTGCCAATCTTCGACAATACGTCAGTGCGAAGGTTGGATTCTATCAGCCGAGCGATGGGCTGAATAACGGCCTCCTTGCAGGCATCGACGGGATTACGGAATTTATTCACCACGATTTCTTTCTGAGCGGAGCCGCGGACGTGTATTATAAGCAGACATTCAGTAATTTTAAAGACCCGCAGCCCAATGTTACCCAGCAATCGATCGTCGTCCTCCCCCTCCATGTCAATTTCGGATATAAGGTCTTTGATTCACCCTCTGATGATTTTCGGGGTTATGTTGGAGTGGGAGGCGGCTACTATTTTTATTTCTATACCGTTGAATACACAAGCGGTTCTGGCGGGATTTTAGGCTCTCTGACGCCACAGCAGGAATCCCAAAACAGTGGCAACGTCTTTGCTACGTTTTTTGCACGAGCTCTTCTCGGGCAGGTATTTCTCGAGCCACGATATTACATTGCTACAAAAAAAGAAGCTTCAATCGGTAATTATACCTATGTTGTCAATCCTACCGGCTTTGCCATAACCCTCGGTTTCCAGTATCATTGATCGGGACTCTCGAATTATTTCTTCTTTGCGCAGACCCCTCGGGGTTTATTTCTTAAGCAATGAGCTTTCAGGGTTCCCTGTTGCCTTGAGTCTGTAGTATATTTTTCGTATCCTACCGGAACTTTCTTTCGTCAACATCCCGGTTGTATGGTTCGACAGCACTTATCAGACAAAGGGTACGGCTTGGAGCGCGGTTTCCGGTGGCGCGGGGGAGAAGTTTCGCGCATCGAAGGCTTCAGCGATGCCGTCTTTGCTTTCGCGATCACACTTCTCGTCGTTTCACTCGAGGTACCCACGACATTTACAGAATTGCTTGAAGCAATGCGGGGTTTTGTTGCCTTCATGCTCTGTTTTGCCTTTCTCGTCTGGCTGTGGCACGGACATTATCTTTTTTTCCGCCGTTATGCATTGCAGGACACATATACGATTTTCCTCAATGCAACACTACTCTTTGTGATTTTGTTTTATGTCTATCCGTTGAAGTTTCTTGCAACGTTGTTGATGAACCAACTCATTTACGGAACAGTCGAAACAATCGACCGCACCGGTTCGCTGCGAGCCATGATCGGCCCGCATCAGGGTGGCACTCTGATGATTATTTACGATGTCGGGTTCATTGCGGTATTCTTCCTATTCATGATGCTCCATCTTCACGCCTACAAAAAGAGAATGGTTCTTGAATTGAATGATCTGGAAGTGTTTGATACAAAATCGGAGGTTGTTGAATCTATAGCGATGATGTCTGTCGGAGTATTGTCTCTCCTCTTTGTGGTCATCGGCGGACAACGACTTTCCGGACTCGCAGGTCTTACTTATTTCCTTATAGGCCCTATAATGACATTGCTTGGTTCGGTACGGGGGAAGAAAAGGAAGAAGTTCGAAACATCGCTGAATTAATTCTGCCATCCTCTACGTCAGACTTGAACCATTCTTTAAAGAAACAAATGTTTTATCACCAAGTAACCTCCCTTCACTAATTTTTCCTATGAGAGAAAAAATACAACAGTTAGAAACAATCTCACGGTTATTGGAACCAGCCTCTGAACAACGAGTATCGTTAGTAAAGAAGGTAATTGCATACTCGGAGAATTTTCTCGACAGGATTTATGAGCTGCCTGCGTATGTTGTTAGCCAGGATAAAGGAATCGGGTTGTACGATTCGCCTATTTCGGAGCAGCCACTCGATATCGATAGACTTTTATCCTTCATTCAGCAACATGTAGACCGTCCGGGGTTGAACCCCGCATCGGGAGGACATCTGGGATATATTCCCGGGGGTGGTATTTTTCCTTCGGCACTGGGTGATTTTCTCGCCGACGTTACAAACAGGTATTCAGGCGTGTTCTATGCATCTCCCGGCGCTGTCCGGATGGAAAACATGCTGTGTGATTGGATGGCAAACATCGTCGGTTATCCGAAAAACTCGGGCGGCAATCTGACCTCCGGTGGCAGTGTGGCAAACCTGGTGGGCATTGTCGCCGCCCGTGATGCACATGGACTGAAGGCGAGAGATTTCGAACGGTCTGTCATTTATCTCACGGAACATGCGCACCACTCTGTCGATAAAGCGATTCGCATCGCAGGCCTCAAAGAGTGTGTCCTGCGTTATGTCGTCATGGACGATCAGTATAGGATGAATTCAGATGCTCTTGAGAAAACTATTCTTCAGGATAAGCGATCAGGTTTACATCCGTGGCTCGTTATTGCCTCGGCGGGAACGACCGATGTCGGCGCGGTCGACCCGCTTTCAGATATCGCGGATGTGGCAAAGAAACATCAGCTTTGGTTTCATCTCGATGGCGCGTACGGAGCTTTTTTTGTTTTGTGTGATGAAGGGAAAAAACTATTGCGTGGTATTGAGAAGTCGGATTCTCTGGTTATGGACCCGCACAAAGGCTTATTCCTGCCGTACGGTTCGGGCGCTGTTCTCGTGAAGGAAAAGATGCAACTACATGATGCATTTCTCTACCAGGCGAGTTACCTGCGCGAAGCTCAGCAGGCAAGCGAGGAACTGTCGCCGGCAGATCTTTCTCCTGAGTTGACAAAGCACTTCCGCGGACTCCGGCTCTGGCTCCCGTTAAAATTATTCGGTCTCGCGCCGTTTCGTGCTTGTCTCGAGGAAAAACTGATGCTGGCAAGATATTTCCACGAAACAATCCAACAGGTCAAGGGATTTAAAGTTGGACATTTCCCTCAACTTTCCGTAGCAACATTCAGGTATGTTCCTCAAAAAGGGGATGCGAACCTATTCAACGAACGACTTGTCAGGGAAGTAATGAACGACGGAAGAGTGTTTCTCTCATCGACAATGCTTAATGGTATCTACACGATACGGCTTGCCGTCCTTGCCTTCCGCACCCATCTCGACACAATCGATTTGACAATCGATATCCTAAAAAATAAAGCGGTGTTCCTGGAAAAGAACAGTTAAGAATTACCTCCGCTCAACCCTTTGTTGAATGGCCATTCTTTGTGCTTCCATGCCCTGAAGAAGTACAGAATGACGCCGAGTATGAAAATAACAGCCGCGTAACGGACTTCCTTCTGGAAATTTTTCCTCATGAATAACACATACACGAATCCACAGAATGCGGCGAACGCCGGAAGAGGGTACAACCACATCCGGAACGGGCGGGGTAAGTCGGGCTTGCGAACCCTCAACACAATCACTCCAATTGTCTGCGCCAGAAATTGAATGATGATCCTGATGACGACGAGAGCCGCGATGACATCGGCAAGGCGAAGGAAACAGCAGAGAATTGCCACGGACCCTAAAACTACCAACGAAACATTAGGGAATTGATGTTTTGGATGAAGTTGTCCAAACGGTTTGAAATAGTCTCCGTCAACCGCAGCGGCAAACGGGACACGGGAATAACCCAGCAGCAGCGAGAACACCGAGGCGAAGGCCGTCCACATAATCAATACGGTGACGAGTGAGCCCGCCCAATTTCCATACAACCTCTGCATGAATATTGAAACAACATACCGGCGCGCGTCGGAGCCTGCCATATCACCAAGTTCCTGCCATGGGACAATACCCAGAATGCAGACATTCATGACAATGTATATTACTGCAACGATAAGAATAGAATAGATAATCGCACGCGGAATTGTCCTCCCAGGATCTTTTACCTCACCGCCGAAGAAACAGACGTTGTAATATCCCCAGTAATCGTAAACAGCCACGAGCATGCCAGCTCCAAGCCCGTAGAAAAAGTTCATGTTGATATCGAATGCCCCCGACGGAAAATCGAACGCCCTGCTGCTGTTGAAATGTGTGACGCCGGAAATGACTATCCACAAAATTGTAAGGATGACGCCAACCCATAGAAATTCCGCTATGCGCCCAATGATGGTAATTTTTCGGTAGAGTAACAGGACCGCGAGGCCGCATGCGGCCATTGCAACCAATGTTCCGGTTGTGAAGACAATGCTTGCGTCGAGTGAACCGAGAACGCCTAATGGAACGTGTACATCGTGCTGGAGACGAATTTGCCCGAGAGAAGGTAGAAGGTAACCCGCGTATTGTGAAAGTCCGATAGATCCGGAGGCAATGGACAGCGGCGCGCTGAACGTCAGCTGCCAGATAAACAGAAACGCCATGAATTTTCCGAAGCTCTCCGGGTTATAAATCTGTTTCAGGTAACGATAGGAGCCTCCTGACCCCGGCATCGCTGCACCGAGCTCTGCCCAGACAAGTCCATCGCAGATTGCCAGAATTGCTCCAAAGACCCACCCCAACATTGCCTGCGGACCGCCCATCGCAGCGACAATGATCGGAATGGTGATAAAGGGCCCCACGCCAATCATGTCAATCATATTGGCTGCGGTTGCGCTCGCGAGGCCGACGCCGCGAATCAGTTCGTGAGATTCTCGAGTAGTGCTCACTCCTGGCGATAGTGTAGTACTAGTTTCGGCGGAGAAAGGAGGTTGAACAGGAGTTTAACCGAACCCTTGTTCAAATTTCTAAGCTGTCGGTAAAGCGCGAGAGACACATACGTGTATGTACCTTTTCCATATTGTGCCCAGAGCAATGAAGTGGGAGGCTGTTTGTCATCTGTATCGCTCATTCCGAGCAACCTCAGGTATTGTGCTGATGTCTGCGTTGTATCATCACTGGGAAGATAAATGCTTCGCTCTTGTACCCAGCCGTCCCAATCTTCAGCTGTGATGGTATTGGGAGAATTCAATAAAGGGTGATGCGTTGAAAGGGGTGTAACAGTCGCATCCTCTTCTGTCACGCGTTCACCGGTAAGCATAATGGGATAAGGTGAGAAATTCTTTCCATTCCAATCGTTCGGTTTATGATAAAAACAGATGATATTGCCGCCATTGCGCGCGTACGCAAGGAGATTGGCAGAATACGTTACTGCATCACTCCGGTAAAAATAGGTTCGTAAATCTAGGACGACAGTCGTGAACTTGCTAAGATCTCCGGCCGCAAGCATAGTCGAATCCACAAACTGATATTTTATATGAAATAGATTCAATGTCTCTTCAAGGGTGTTGTCGTACGTCTTCACGAGGCCTATATATGCGTTATCAGATATGTGCGTAGAAGAAGATTTTGCCATCGATTCTTTTGTCAATTGGTCCAGCGGACGGCTCATGGCCGGCATGGGAATCGGAGGCGGGGGTATGGTGATTCTTTTCGATGGTAGAATGCCGAAAAACAAATCGTGGTGGTCGAGTGGAGTGTGGTCGATACTCCGGACTAATTTGTAGCGCCGCGTCCGAAAGGATTGAGCCATTGAATCAACAGTGAGATTGGCAAATCCCTGAGAGCGGTGTCTGTTCATCGCTTGAATAGCCACCTGCTCAATAGATGTACCCGATGAATCATGTTGGCGGAAGTCGATAATAACCGAATCTATGCTGGTAAAGGTATTCCGTGACGACCGGAAAAAAAGACGCTTCACCTGCCACGGGGTGATGCCGTTTGTCAGTTGTTCGGGGTGGTAGTTTTTGTCCGCCGCTTTCTCAAAAGCTTCGAATGCTACAATTCCGACAGCCTGATGATTGCCATGTTGTCTGTTCGGTTTCGTAGTAATTGTGTCGTGAATGGTAATGATCACATCAGGCTTGAGACAGCGGATAAAGAGAACGAGTCGGGCAAGGACGCTATCTTCACCTCCCCATTTTTTGAACGTTTCTTTTGCGGTTTTCGAGAACCCGAAGTCAGGAAAGCCAAGAAAATACGGTTTGGCGCCGAGAATGTTTGACGCCTCGGTTGCTTCTTTCTCGCGAATAGCACCCAAGTCTTCATACAGTTGCGAGCCGGTCTCATTTTGCCCTCCTTCACCGCGTGTAAAAAACAAACTGTAAGCGGTGACGCCTTTGAGTTTCGCGTAATACGCGAGGCCCCCGCCGTCCTCATCGTCAGGATGAGACGAGAGGCACATCAACACCAAAGAAGGACGATCCTGTCCGTGTGCTGATGCCGCGGATAGAATAAGAACGATGGTTACGAAAAGCGCAAACTTGCGGGAATTAATTCTCATAGATGGAGTGTTGTAAGATATCATTCATTATAATAGAAAAAAAATCGAAGCAATTCAATCATGAATTTTCTATCTTATAACATCACGTTAATAACGAAATGAAACTCCTTTATTCCTATATCAAGCAATACTGGAAATTAGTTGTTCTTGCGTTATTTCTCGCAACCGTCAACCAGGTGTTTTCCCTTCTTGACCCTCTCATTTTCCGGCATGTTATCGATGATTATGTCAGCAAGTTCAGAGATTTCACTGCTTCTCAATTTTTCAGGGGAGTCAGCGTATTACTGGCGGCTGCGGTTGGCGTGGCGTTTATTTCCCGCGTGGCGAAGAATTTTCAGGATTATTTCATCAACACGATAACGCAGAAATTGGGGGCGAAAATTTATGCCGATGGTCTGAAACATTCTCTCGAGCTCCCGTATTTTGTTTTTGAGGACCAGCGAAGCGGCGAGACACTCGGCAAACTCCAGAAGGTGCGTGCAGACGTCGAACGTCTGATTTCTGCGGCAATCAATATCGTCTTCACGACACTTGTCGGCGTTGTCTTTGTCACCATCTACGCTATCCGCGTGCACTGGCTGATTGCACCGGTCTATTTCCTCACGATACCAATTCTGGGCGTGCTGAGCTCGTTTCTCAGCAGGAAGATAAAAAAAGTCCAGAAGGTCATCGTCGCTGAAACCACGGCCCTTGCCGGTGCGACGACGGAGTCGTTGCGGAATATCGAACTCGTGAAAAGTCTCGGGTTGGCACAGCAGGAAATCAAAAGGCTGAATACGACAACGGAAAAAATCCTCCAGCTCGAATTGAAAAAAGTCAGGTACATCAGAAGTCTCAGCTTCATCCAGGGAACTTCGGTGAATTTTCTGAGAACCAGCATTCTCGGCTTGATGTTGTATCTCATCTTTGCCCAGGAAATCACCTTCGGGCAATTCTTCTCGTTGTGGATTTATTCGTTCTTCATCTTCGGTCCGTTGCAGGAGCTGGGAAATATCATCAACATTTATCGTGAAACTGAAGTGTCGCTGAATAATTTCCAGGCAATTTTGGATACACCGATAGAATCGAAACCTGCTGCACCTGTCGCATTGAGGGAAATTGACACGCTTGAATTTGAGGATGTCAGTTTCAAGCACCAGTCTGCCACAACCAATGCGCTCACCGGGATTTCGTTCAAGACAAAGCGGGGGGAGACGATTGCGTTTGTCGGACCGTCGGGTTCCGGCAAGACAACATTGGTGAAGCTGTTGGTTGGTCTCTACCAGCCACAGTCCGGCAGTATTTTGTATAACGGGCATCTGAGTTCCGTTGTAGACCTCGACCAGCTGCGGGAGAGAATAGGATTTGTTACTCAGGATACACAACTGTTCTCCGGCTCTATCCGGGAAAACCTGTTATTTGTCAACCCGAATGCGTCAGATGAGGAATGCCTTGAGATGCTCAACAAAGCAGCGTGCCAGAGTCTGCTTGCACGGGCAGATAAAGGGTTGGACACCGTGATCGGCGAGGGGGGTATGAAAGTATCCGGAGGTGAGAAGCAGCGACTCTCCATCGCGCGCGCGCTCCTGCGAAGACCCAACCTTCTTGTCTTCGATGAGGCAACATCTTCTCTCGATTCATTGACTGAAGAGGAAATCAGTGAAACTATCCGTGATGTATCTACCAGAAAAGATCTTATTACAATCCTGATTGCACACCGGCTCTCAACGGTCCTCCACGCGGACAGAATTTTTGTGCTCGAGAAAGGAAAGATTGTCGAATCAGGCAAACACAGAGATCTGCTGGAGATGAAGGGTCTCTATTATGCGATGTGGCGCCAGCAGATCGGCGAGCGCCAGGATGGGATGCTGAAGGCGGCAGTTTCGGGTGTAAAGGAATTGGCGCAGAATTAATTTACCGATGATATTTATCTAAGTGCCTGTAAATTGTCTAGTTACAACAGTAAAACAGGGAAATCTGCTGCTTAACCGATCCTCTTGACAATAATTTATATTTGTAGTACCATGTAAATACTCCCGCACGATAACCGGTGTTCACCAATAGGGCACCATCAGGATTTCGGTTCTTTTCTATCAACAATCGCTATGGATCGAAGGGCGTTTCTCTCGAAAACACCGGTTGCAATCCTGCCGGATGACCAACCTGAAAAAAAACCGCAGGAGATTGACAACCCCTTTGCAAATAAAGTCCTCCCGAAAGTTGCAAGAACAACGGCAGGCTTAGAGCCGTACACCGGTCCTTGGGGATTCGACCAGGTCGCTCACCTGCTGCGAAGAACCATGTTCGGTGCCACGAAGAGTGACATCACGAGCATGATGTCACAAACTCTCGATAGCGTTGTTACGACACTCTTAGCCGATTCTTCTCCACCATCTCCACCAATAAACACAAGCAGTACCGACCCTGACGTCCCCGTTGGACAAACCTGGGTGAATGCCGCGACAAACTCTTCCAACAGCACCCGCAACAGTTCCCTAAAATCGTGGTGGATCAGTCTTATGCTGAACCAGCCGGTTTCCTTGCGGGAAAAGATGACACTCTTCTGGCATAATCATTTTGTTTCGGAAGCGAATACGGTCAACGACGCGCGTTTCATGTATAAACAAAACGCGCTTCTGCGGCAGTATGCCTTCGGAAATTTCAAAGACCTGACGAAGCAGATTACCATCGACCCCGCGATGCTTCGTTACCTCAACGGCAATGCCAATACCGGCAATAGCCCGAATGAAAACTATGCACGCGAGCTCCAGGAACTCTTTACAATCGGGAAAGGTCCGGAGGTTGCACCAGGAGATTACACGAACTACACGGAAGACGATGTTCAAGCCGCGGCACGAGTGCTCTCCGGCTGGCGCGACAACGGGACAACGCTTTCATCCTACTTTACCGCAAGCAGGCATGATTCCGGCAACAAACAATTTTCATCCGATTACGGCAATACGCTTATTACCGGCAGAACCGGAGACAGCGGTGCTCTGGAAGTTGACGACCTTTTGAACATGATCTTTGCCCAGCAGGAAACAGCGAAGTTTATCTGCAGAAAACTCTATCGCTGGTTCGTCTATTATCTTGTCGATTCCACGACCGAGAGTAACATCATCGTCCCGCTCGCGAATATCCTTCGGACGAATAATTATGAAATCAAGCCTGTCCTTCAGACATTGTTGAAAAGCGCACACTTTTTTGACAGCGTGAATGCAGGATGTGTGATCAAAAATCCTGTCGAACATACTGTTGGGATGTGCAGGGAGTTTTCGATTCTGTTTCCCGACAGCAGTAATGTGACGACGCAATACACGATGTGGAAATATATACGTACTCAGGCTGCCAACATGCAGATGGACGTCTGCGAACCGCCGAATGTCGCGGGCTGGCAGGCGTATTACCAGCTGCCTCAATTTTATGAACTGTGGATCAACTCCGACACGCTTCCAAAAAGAAACCAGCTTACCGATACGCTCATCAGCACGAATGGTTACCGGCAGAGCGGCTACACGCTTGTTGCCGACCCGATTGCGTTCGCGAACCAGGTTTCGAATGCATATGACCCGAACGTTATCGTAAATGAATTTGCCCAGATGCTGTTTCCGATTCAAATTACCGATAATCAAAAAGCATTCCTGAAAGATACGCTCATTCCCGGGTTACCGGATTATGAATGGACTACCGAGTGGGCAGACTATAAGAATGATTCGTCAAACCAGACAAAGCTCAATGCGGTGAAATCAAAATTACAGGCGCTTCTTCAGTTCATGATGGATATGGCGGAGTATCAACTATGTTAAGCCGGGGTGGATAGATGGACAGAAGGGATTTCATCAAACGGGCGGTTCCTGTTTCAGTGCTGCCGATGTTTCTTGGAGGATTTACCTTCAAGGCGTACGGACGTTCGCCCCTTCTTGAAGCCCTTGTCGCATCAACGACATGGACGAATCACGTGCTCGTGTTAATACAAATGAATGGCGGCAACGACGGTTTAAATACGGTGATTCCTCTCGATGAATATTCCGCCCTGATGAATGCGAGGCCGAATATCGCAATTGCTGAAAATAAAGTATTGCAACTGACTGCGAATACGGGACTGCATCCTTCGATGACAGGACTTCAGTCGTTGTATCAGAACAACCTTCTTGCGGTCGTTCAAAGCGTCGGTTATCCGAATCCGAATTTCTCGCATTTCCGGGCGACGGATATCTGGCTGAGCGCTTCCGACTCCAGTCAGATTTTGACGACAGGATGGCTGGGCAGATATCTTGATGAAGAGTATCCTAATTATCCCAACGGCTATCCGAACACCGTTGACCCCGACCCGCTGGCGATTCAAATCGGTTCCGTTGTTTCAACAGGACTCCAGGGTCCGACTGTCTCGCTGGGGATGGCGATTACAAGCCCCACCTCATTCTATCAATTGATCACCGGTGGTGTTGATACTGCGCCGAATACGCCGGCAGGTCACGAGTTAACATTTATTCGCCAGACAGCGCTGGAGACGCAACAATATGCAACGGTCATTACGGGTGCGGCAAACAAAGCAACAAACCTTTCCACGTTATATCCTGCGGCGGGAACGAACTCTCTTGCGGATCAATTGAAGATCGTCGCACAGCTGATTGCAGGAGGATTGAGGACGAGGATTTATGTCGTTAATCTCGGAGGATTTGACACGCACTCTGCGCAGGTTGATACAACATCAGGGACGGATGTCGGTACGCACGCAAATCTTCTGGGAAAACTTTCTGTTGCGATTTCAGCATTCCAGGATGACCTGCATCTGCTTGGGGCGGATCAGCGTGTCATCGGCATGACGTTCTCCGAATTTGGCCGCCGCATCAAATCAAATGCAAGCGCTGGAACCGACCATGGGGCAGGAGCGCCGTTATTTGTGTTCGGCGCTAAGGTTAAGAGCTCAATTATCGGGACGAATCCCATTCTTCCATCAAATGCCACCGTGAACGATAATATTCCGATGCAGTATGATTTTCGGTCAGTTTACGCGTCGGTCCTGAAAGACTGGTTTAATGTTCCACAGACAGAACTGGAATCTGTTCTTCTCAGGGATTTTCAGCGGCTGCCTCTCATACAGCTCGAACAGCAGCCGATCAAGCATCCATACGTGAGAGTGCCTTTTAAGACAGAAGACCCTCACGGTTTGGAACAATTGCCTATCGAGGTCGGGCTTCAACAGAATTACCCCAACCCTTTTAACCCTTCCACAACAATCAGTTTCACTTCCAACGGCGATCCTGTACAGGTGAAAGTGTTCGATTCCATCGGCAGGGAAATCCGCACGCTCGCCGACGGGGTATTTTC
>CAZAFL010000012.1:77409-79336 GCA_964484465.1 uncultured Chlorobiaceae bacterium | reverse complement strand
AGCCAATAACTTGAAGGAGATTCCGCAATGAAATCTGATAGAATTCGATTGGATGCTGTAAGGCTGCTCATCGGTGTAATCCTGGCTGCGTGTCTTGCAGCAGGTTGTAAGACAGACCAGACGCCTTTGCCGCAGGTAAATGTGACCGAAGATAACGTTGCCGATTTGATCGGCGCCTCTTTTGCCGATGGTAACTCATCGAACGGGTTCACTGCTCAGATCGGCGAAGCAGCGAGTGTTGCGGGCGGTGGTTCGCTCGGCATACAACCGGCGACAGAAATTGAAGATGCACTCAGTCACGACACAATCATCGTCCGTCATGATACTGTCGGTAATTACAGCTATAACTTTACGTTTTACTATTCATACACATTTTATAACGGAGGCGATTCACTGGATTTTAACTATTCGATGAAGGGTTCGTACGCTACCCCGTTTCTGGTTTCAAACAACGATACTGCGGTGGCAATAATTCATGTTTCGGACATCCTTCCTCCTGACACAGAATACACAATAAACGCGACATATTCCCGGGTGGCAAACATTGCATCGAGGGTACGAACCCATAATAGTTTCAGCGGCTCATTGTACATCACGCTCACAAATGTGAAAGTGAACAAGTCGAACCGAGAGATTGAAAGCGGCGTTGCCACCATTGAAGCATCAGGCAGAAATTCGAATAATGAGTTCTTCCTGTTTGACGCGACGCTTACATTTACCGGGCCCGATACCGCGTCACTCGTGGTCAACGGCATATCGTACTCCGTCAACCTGCACACCGGTATCGCGACGAGGTCGTAAACATTAATATGAAACACGTTTATAAATCTCAAAAAACTTATTCGGTAATCTGGGAAACTGTTCGTCAAATCCCGAAAGGGCGGGTTGCGACGTACGGTGAAATCGCCGAAGTCAATGGTTTGGCCAGGCAGGCGAGACTGGTGGGTTACGCATTGCATAACCTCCCGCGCGGTTCAAAAATACCGTGGCATCGTGTGGTTAATTCTTTTGGAAAAATTTCCTTCCGGACGCGCAGCCGGCACCATACGCTGCAGCGACAACTCTTGCGGAAAGAAGGGGTCGAGTTTTCACAAGGAAAAATAGACTTAGAGAAGTATGGATGGCTGGGAACGCTGTACAAACATTCCGATAAAATGTTTTGATCATTATTGAAAGAATGAAGAGATGAGACTATTTTTCCTGGTGATGATATGTTCTCTGGCAGTGTATTCAATGAACTGTCAGCAGGGAGGAGCAAGAATTACGTCGAAAGATGCGGCATTGGATTCATCGCACCAACAAGGGGGATCAATGAAAAACAAGATTGTCAAGACCGACGAAGAATGGAAACAACAACTCGCCCCGGAACAGTATCATGTTACCCGTGAAAAGGGAACGGAGCGAGCATTCACAGGAGAATACTGGAATAATCATGACGAGGGATTGTATGTTTGTGTGTGTTGCGGTGAAACATTATTCAGCTCGACGACAAAATTTGAATCAGGGACCGGCTGGCCGAGCTTTTGGGCTCCGGTGTCGAAGTCGGAAATTGAAGAAAAGCATGATACCAGTTTTTTCATGGACCGCACTGAAGTATTATGTTCACGGTGCGAGGCTCATCTCGGTCATCTCTTCGACGATGGGCCGAACCCGACCGGGTTACGGTATTGTATTAATTCTGCCGCGTTGAAATTCATCAAAAAGAAGTAATGCGTATCGGTAGCAGCGACTAGCCGGTTCTGTCGCTGAAGCTGCCAGGCAGCTGGGAGTGAACCGGACGCATTTTTATAAGCTGTTGAGCCAACTGGAGATTGAGTATTAAGCAGGAAGTAGGTGAGTAGGTAAGTAGTTGAGTATTTGTAGGCAAGAGGAAAACTATGGATTGGCTGGCGCTAACTGTAAGATCACCATACCAAGTCTATCCCGA
>CAZAFL010000012.1:0-77309 GCA_964484465.1 uncultured Chlorobiaceae bacterium | reverse complement strand
CCCCCTGTAGACTAATGAATGGAAGTTCCGGATAAAACAATGAAAGTCAATGAGAGAATAAAAGAACGTAGAGTCAAATTGGGCATGACAGAGGATCAAATTGCTGAACAACTAAGCATGACCCCTATGTCATATTTCGATATCGAATTTCACGAAGATGAAATCTTTATAGCACCGACACTTTCTGAAATAAAAAAACTATGCCTACTACTGAACTTTGACATGGTATAGCTATATAGAAGCACTTTCAACTGAATTAGACATCCCAATTCAAGTTCTCTTTGGTGAAAAATGCAAGAAATGTGGAAGGTGATAATAAATACTCCCATACTCATCTACTCATATACTCACCTACTCATCTACTCCACCCCTCATCTCAACAACACCATCTTCCGTTGCGCTCTAAAGATATGCTCTGGATTATTCGTTGCTATCGCTTCAAGCCGGTAAACGTACACACCGCTCGGATAGTCGCTGGCATTCCATTCGACCGTGTAAGTGTCTTGCTGTTGGGTCTGGTTTACAAGAAGAGCAACCTGTTCGCCGAGAATGTTGAACACCGAAAGCCGGACGTAACTTTCCGTCGGTAAGGAGTATTCGATTTCGGTTGAAGGGTTAAACGGGTTCGGGAAATTGTTTGAAAGTGAAAATTGAACCGGCAGTTCTTCATCTGATAATAAAAGTCTAACCTGTGTTCCTGTTCCGGAAATCATTGTTATCCCATTGCTTCTCATCAACAATTTCTTATCGTCAACGAGCAACCAGGCAACGAGTGTTGTATCAGTTATTTTCCATGAAATGGAAATTGGTTCGGGGGAGCTTGAAATAGAAATCGCAAATTCTCCCGTTGCAGATTGTTGAATGAATTCCATGTACCGTCCTGATGCATACCGCACATCAA
Organism: uncultured Chlorobiaceae bacterium; assembly: GCA_964484465.1. Taxonomy (GTDB): domain Bacteria; phylum Bacteroidota; class Ignavibacteria; order UBA10030; family SZUA-254; genus CAZAFL01. Next base: position 76,408 of record CAZAFL010000012.1, on the reverse strand, counting down.
AAATTCCGGGGGGAGGGGATGGCGGCATTTCATAATTGCCATTGATGGTTTCTCCCTTCAACAGGCGGACAAAATAAAGTGACTGCACCTGACCATGAGAATCTTCAAATCGCACAGTATTTTCATTTCCTGAAGAACGCTTGACAGAATTCTTGGGAGGGTTCTTAATCGCTGTTGAAAGAACAACCTTACCCGCTTGTGAAACTTTAACCCAATAGCCCCGGACAGGCTTCAGCGAATCTACAATGTGGTAGCCGGCGTTAAAGCCGAAAAAATCGGAGATCACGATACCAGAAGGGATTGACGTGATACCGTCAACCGAAAATGGATACGTGAGCGTGCCGATGAGGTTCCAGCCCTTCTGGACATCGATAGTGTCATCGAAGCGAGGATAGCCGGTGAAGCTGACAATCTGAGCCGATGGAAACTTGAGCCAATATCCTACGCCGTTTTCCAGTGTGTCTTCTTCCTGGTATGATCCTCCATTCTGGTACGTGAATGCCTGTGAAATGGACGCCGGGAAGAGTGCCGTTTTCAAAGAATCGAGCGGAAGAATGGGGACGGAAACGATGTTCCACCGCGTATCGACAGCATATTCATGTGTTTCGGTTGCAATATTGAATTTTCTCGTAGCAGACCAGGAACTGACGCGGTTGAGTTTTTTTACAGCAACACGCCAAAAGTACGTCGATGTGTAGTCGGAAAGAGGAATTTGTTTTGACGTGTCAGTTATGGTGGTATCCTGAAAATCGATTGAGGAAAATAGACTGTCCCGCGACACCTGCAATCGAAATAACGGATTGCCGGAAGTGTGTCTCCACCGGAAGTCAATGACGGGATGTTGATTTGAGGAACCGTCCGCGGGATTGACCGGAACCGGAGGGTTCGTGTCCTGTTCAGTCACAGAGAGTATCTGGTTCGCTGCAATATTTCTGAACACTTCTCGAGAACCCGCCGGCCATTCAAGAATAAGTGAATCGATAGTCGCGGCATTTCCTAAACCGAAATGTGCGGTCAAATTTTGTCCGCAATAACCGCTTTGTCCGCTAATCTCACGCATTTGTCTGACAGGGTGTCCATTGATTTCCGCCACGAGACGCACTTTTGTTCCAATCGCAGACCTGTTGGATGAAGTCCCAGTGCACTTCACCTCTACCCAGTGATTACCGTTTTCATTGTCGTTTCTGTATAACGCGTTATTTTCACCTTCATTGAATGTCTTTGCAACAAAGACGTCAAGGTCGCCATCATTATCATAGTCTCCGAAACTGACGCCATACGACCACCCAAGATCATTAACGAGAGGTCCGCTGATAATTTTTTCAAACGTTGGCGAGCCAGTTTCCATAAGCAAGTTCCGGTAAAGACGGTTTTTGTGGGCTCCTGAACCATAGGCAGTCGTGACAATCAAGTCAAGGTCGCCATCGTTATCAACATCACCCCAGGCGGCTGTCGCAAACCAGTCGCTGTCGTTCACAATTATGCCGGAGGTGACTTTGGTGAATGTACCGTCGCCATTATTCCTGTACAGAAAATTTTTCTGACCCGACCAGTTTGTGACAAAAAGGTCCTGGAAGCCATCGTTATCATAATCTCCCCAGCTGGCGCTCCATGAGTTTCCGCCATCGTTAACTATGTCGCCGGTCGTTATCTTCTGAAATGTTGCGACAGAGGTTTCTTTGAGAAGGTTCTTGTACAGACAATTATTTTCCCCGTTCTCATTGGCGACAAACATATCTTCATCTCCGTCATTATCGTAGTCCACCCAGGTCACACCTCTCGAGTGAAAAGCATCGGTGACTATTTCGCCGGTTGTTATTTTTGTGAACGTTGAATCATGGTTATTATGATAAAGAAAATTTACCAATGAACCCGCGCTGTTTGCAACATAGAGGTCAACGTACCCGTCGTTGTCGTAATCTCCCCAGCAGCTCGTCTCGGAATATCCGCCATCATTGACGATGGAGCCGGTAAAAGATTGTGTGAATGTCCCGTCGCCATTATTCCAGTAAAGCATATTATTGTCACCATACCAATTGACGACAAAGGCATCCAGTGTTCCATTATTATCGATATCCGCCCAACTACTTCCGTCCGATCGTTCATGATCGCTTGTGATAGGAGAACCGGTGATTTTCGTGAAGGTATAATTCGGCGGACCATCGCCGCGGTATAATAAATTATCCTGACCTGTGCTCAAACCGTTTGAAACGAACAGGTCGGGAATTCCGTCGTTGTTGTAATCAATCCAATTGACGCTACGGGAAGCGCCGCCGTCGGTAACGAGCTGCCCTGACGTTATTTTTGTAAAAAATGGAGATTCAAGCGAAAAGAAAAGTTGCGCTCCGAGCGGGCCGCCATATGTTCCCATATCGTTTCGTAACCCTCCTTTGGAAGGATGTTTCGCCTGTCCCGGCGTAAAGGTGTCTTCGTTATCGTTGTAATTTGAGTTCGGGTCTCCGGCGTCGATACATGGTGAAGCATTTCGTAAATAGTAACTGCTGTCGGAAAATACCGGGGTATTATTGATATTGCCGGTTCCTGAAAAACCGCCATCCACATCACTGTATGTGAGGGAAGCCGGCCCACCGATCTGTCCTCCTGTTACTTGTGTGTTGCCCCAAATAATATTGTTGCGGCCGTTGATCTTCCCGCCAAAGACGTCGTTCACGGCGCCTCCTTGACCTGCGACGACAGAACCTCCTCCTGAAGATGAGTTTTCGGTAATGGTGTTGTTTTCCACAACGGCAGTATCATGATTGACCCAGATTCCGCCGCCGCCGTAGGTGGCACCGCCGACGATTGACGATACGGTATTTTTGCTGACGATGTTATTTCTGATTATCGGTCTTGCGTAATTGGCGACGATACCGCCGCCGTATTGTCCGCTATTGTTCATGATAACATTATTATAGATTCGAGGGGAGCCGTCACCGAGTCTGATCCCTCCTCCTCCGGTGCTGGTCCCGCCGATTCGATTCACGTTGTTGTTTCTGATAATATTGTGCCGGATCGTTGGCGATGAAAGCGCAATGAGAATTCCCCCGCCTTCAATGTACGAACCGGCACTGTGTTCATCGGGCCACAGGGTACCCGTCCCACCAGTAAGTGTGAACCCCTGCAGCACGGCAGTTGTATCCTCTCCGGAAGTAATCAATACACAGCTTCCGGTGTCTGCGAACGAGGGAGTACTGCCGTTGATGATTGTGGAATCTATAAGAGACAGATTATTGGCAACGTAGAAGGTGCTTGTGACGACAATGTTCTTCCCGCGGAAGTGAATGTTTTCAAAGTACGTTCCGGGGTCGACAAGCACCGTGTCACTGTTTGTGGAAGCGTTGATTGCTGATTGGATGGTCGCGTACGACCCGGGAACGTGGCGTACATTCGCTTCAGCGATTTCGTAAGTGAGGAGTAAACAGATTAGGATGTACCATTTAAGCATGGATGACCTTTCTATTGGAAAAGAATATGGAATGTCGACGCTCTACTTGTTTTCAAATTCACCGGTTTGTTGACTCTTATGATACAACCTACCGGATTATCTCTGTTTGTTCAATAGAAAAAAGATAGTACGTTGTGTGTGTGCGCTCGTCAGTTTCTTTACTGCGACTAAATCAGACTAAAGAACGGTGTTAAGGGTGATGAAATGGGGGAAGGTGGTGAGCCTAAAAATGCAATGAGTTACGTATGTCCGAGAGATGCAAGTACTTTGTCGCGGTAAGTCCTGCTCATTGAGAGTTGTGTACCGTCCATGAGGATGACAAGGTGGTCTCCGTTGATTAGGGGTTTTAACTCTTTTACCCTGTCGATTCTTGCGATAATGGAACGGTGGATTCGAATAAAATGGGAAGGGTCGAGTTGTTGCTCTAAGTTGCTGATGCGTTCACGCATGAGATGGTATTTCCCCTTTGCGTACAATCGAACATAATCACCATCCGCCTGAATCCAGTCAAGGTCGTTCACTGACAGGACGGTAATCCGGCCTGTCGACTTGATGATGAACCGTTGCTGGTACTCCCGGTGCACATTGATGGATTGCAGAAGGGACAATAATTTTTTATTGATTTCCACAGACCTGTCTGATTTGAGGAGGATGCGGGTCCGCTGGAGCGCGTGATGGAAGCTTTCCGGGTTAATCGGTTTTAGTAAGTAATCGATAGCGTGGACCTGAAATGCTTTGAGTGCGTGGAGGTCATACGCAGTGACAAAAATAACAATCGGCATTTTATCGACGCCGATTTTTTCGATAACACCGAAGCCGTCGAGCCCCGGCATCTGAACATCGAGGAATACGACATTAGGTGAAAGTGACTGGATATATTTTACGGCTTCGACTCCATCAGCAGCTTCACCGACGATCTCCACGTCGGGCTCAGGTTTAAGAAAGGACCTGATCCCTTTCCTTGCCAATGGTTCATCATCGACGATAATTGCGCGGATTGGTTTTGCATCACTCATTGTCAGAATCCTGCTTAAACATCGGTTCAAGGTGAAAGGGAAGGCTCACCGTGATTTGGAAGCCCCCTCCGTCGATATTGTTTATTGTAAAATTATGACGGTCCCCGTAGAGTTGCTGCAGTCGTGCGCGCGTATTGGCGAGTCCTACGCCGGATTTCTTTGAGCTGTTGCTTTCCTTGGGTATGCCGGGACCTGAATCCTTCACGTTCAAATTCAGCATTCCATTCTCCCTGAATGCCGATATTTCGATTGTTCCTGGACCGGGAAGGCTCCCAATTCCATGGCGCAACGCATTTTCTACAAGCGGCTGAAGAATCAGATAAGGGACGAAGGCTTGCGTAGAGCGGCTGTCGATGTTCTTTATAACGGTTAACCGGTCTCTGAAGCGCGTCTGCTGAATCTGCAGGTAGCGGTCGAGAAATTCCATTTCGCGTTGGAGAGATACTTCCTGGGTATCGACATGTTCGAGCGTAAGGCGAAGCAGGTCACTCAGTTGCACGAGCATGATATTCGCTTCTTCCGGATTTTCCTTAATGAGCACAGATATTGTGTTCAGGGTATTGAATAAAAAATGGGGTTGAAGCTGCATCTTTAATGATTGAAGCTGGGATTGAACAAGTTGGGTCTCAAGATGAGATGCAAGAAGTTCTTTTTCCTGGTAACGGCGGTAATATTCAAAAGCGTAATTTAACAGGATGATAATCCAGTAGAGTTGAAGCCCGTAGTCAAAATATGAAATAAGGTTCCGGTACTCGAGGTCCCACGAAAACGATGCTCCGTCAAATGTGATGTGGTAGAAGGTGACGACCAAGTTATGAATCCCTTTATGGAATAATGCGAGAACCAAACTTGCTACAAGATGAATGCCGATTCGTCTTGCCCAGCGCTGCTTTTCAATTGGAAATTTATTTGCGAGCCAGAGAACGAAAGGGGTAAGCGCGAGCCACAGAGCGCTGTAGGTCATATCCTGGTAAAAAGCAAACGACCAGCTTATGGGCCTTCCCAGTCGTTCGCGGATGACGTACGATTCGATGGACATGTAGATGCCGTATACTGTCCATCCAGCAACGATGAGCTTCCACTTTGTTGAATTCGAAAACTTCATAACGTTAATATAGAAATTCCTCTTTTCATCTTCCATTTACTGAAGGTGGAGCGCAAATAGCTGCGTTGAAATGTGTCAGAAAGGCGGTAAAACGAAAAGAGAATTAACAAAATGTTAAGGGAATGTGGTTCGGCATGAGCTATTACACATTTGCCCTTTCATCTCCGCCTGCCGGTTATTGTTCAATTGTCTTTGATGAGCAGGAGCTGTTTCCTGATTTCAGTCAATATTTCGTAATATCTCCACGCGGCGGGCGCGTTTGGTTCCTGATGATGGTCGGGTTTCAGGATAAGGTCGCCTGTTGCAAGCAGGACTCTCTTCACATCAGGGTTTTGTTTCACCTTTTCCCACGTTGCAGCGACAATAAGTTTATAATGTTCTCCGGCCATTATAGGACGATATTCGATTCTGTTTCCCTCGAACGTCACCCAGTTGATGCCCATACGCTTCATGTTTTCCTCTGCAAGGGTACCCGCCTTTTTTGCGGAAAAGCTGGTAAGTTGGGCGACTTGTTCCCGCGTATATTCCCAGCGGAGGCTGGGAAATTTTGCGCGCGGATCGTTGTCTGATTCCGGGTAGAGCATCATCTGCCAGAATCCTTCGAGGCTTGCATATCGTTTGCCACGGAACGAAAAAGGTGTGGCGGCAAAATTTGAAAGCAGTCCTAGTTCGTTTCGCTTGGAGAGAATGACTTCGCCGGGTCCAGCCTCCTGCGGCAGAATCTCCCACGATGCCGCGCTGTCGTGAGGGACCGGATTCCACCAATGTTTCGGATAGCTTTGCTCGCGCACGGTTGCTTGGCTTGCGGTTGTTTCCGCAGCTTTTGGACCGCAGCCTGCAAATAGAAGAGTGATGAATGCAAGCGCGACCAGACAAAGCGGAAGCGCAATGTGCCGCACCGTCAATAGAGAGAAATCTATTCTGAATTTATTTCTCCCTGCTGTAATTTCCATCCATGAATGTTTGCCACTGCTTTCCATCCTGTGACATTTCCATTTTAAAATGGTAGGCACCATCCTTGCTGAAGTCCATTATGGCGCGGCTGTGCCCCATCGGGTTTTGGTTTGTCATGGTGAGGACATTATTGTCGAAGTTCCCCTTGAATTCATTCGGTGGCGTTCCCATGGAGTCGAACCAATGCATGCAATAACATTTCTGGTATGCATTGTAACTGATGACGCCATGTCCCTTGAAAGTGGGTATTCCATTTCTCACTTGTTCGTAATCCTGTATCACAACAAATCCATCGAGTGAAATACGGTTGTTTACTTTTCCGGTTGCGGGGCCCCCTTTAGGATCCCACGGTGAGGGGTGGAGGGTTTCTTCCCCTTTCCAGTTTCCCACGAGGCGTTGAAGCTTATTATGAGCGTCAGTTGGTTTGGGCATGTCCATAAGAATTTCTCCTTAGGTTAATTCTGATGAGCTGAATGATTGTGCAAAGTTTACCAAATTCAACCCAAAGTATCAAGTTGCGGGAGCTCTCGGTATTGAAATAACGCCTTGACTTTCTAACACCAAATTCTTATACTGTGGTCATGAACAACAGACGCGCCTTATTTTATTATTACTCTTACTTTATGGGCTTATGCCCGGTAGAGGTGCGTCATTCCACGTTCTGAAAGTGAAGTGAACTGAAATTGATAAACCCTGCCGATGATCGACAGGGTTTTTTGTTTTATGAAGCGGGAAGCGGGTGTTGAGGATGATTGCAACAACCGATATAGACGGTTTTCAAAATATTTCTTGGAAGGAATAGTGTATGATTATTGTAATGGAATCGAAAGCGACAGACAAGGATATACAACTTGTTGTCGATCGGATTGAGGAACTCGGGCTCAAGGCGCATCTTTCAAAAGGTACCGAACGTACTATCATCGGCGTTATCGGCGACGAGCGCCGCATCAAGAAAGAGCAGCTTTCACTCCTCGCACATGTTGAGAATGTTATCCCTGTGCTTAAGCCGTACAAACTTGCAAGCAGGGAATTCAAACCGACAGATAGCGTTATCGACGTCGGCGGGGTAAAAGTCGGTGGCAATACGGTCGTTGTCATTGCAGGACCCTGCTCAGTCGAAAACGAAGAACAGCTCATGAAGACCGCGGAGGCGGTAAAACACTCCGGCGCCACGCTGATGCGCGGCGGTGCGTTTAAGCCGAGAACCAGTCCGTACGCATTCCAGGGGTTAGGTGAAGAGGGATTGAAACTTCTTGCAAAAACAAAAAAGAAGACAGGCCTTGGTATTGTTACAGAAGTGATGGAGTCTTCGGAAGTCGACCTCGTTGCAGAATATGCAGATCTCCTGCAGGTTGGTGCACGTAACATGCAAAATACGAAATTACTTCGATCGTTATCAAAAATACGCAAACCAGTATTGTTGAAGAGAAATTTTTCTGCAACGCTGAATGAATTCTTAATGAGTGCGGAATATCTTCTTTCAGGCGGGAATGACCAGGTGATTCTATGTGAACGAGGTATCAGGACGTTTGTCGAGTATACTCGCAACACCCTTGACCTCAATGTTATCCCGGCGGTAAAACAGCTTTCTCATCTTCCGATTATCGTCGACCCGAGTCACGGTACAGGGCGGCATGACTTCATCATACCCTTAAGTCGGGCCGCGATTGCCGCCGGAGCGGACGGTCTTATTGTAGAAGTTCACCCGAACCCCGCTGAAGCGTATTCCGATGGTGATCAATCACTCACCCCAAAAGCATTTCAACAATTGATGAATGATATACGACCGATCGCACACGCTCTCGGGAGAAATCTTTCCAACTAATGGCTCTGTTTTCATCTAGCTGAAATCCTGCGGGTGCCTTGATTTTCAGAACAGATTTCCTTAAACTGCCGTTACGATGACAACCTCTTCCATTATCAAAAAACTTCAAGAGATTGTCGGTGCGGAGAATGTTTTTGATTCCCTCGAACAACGCATTGCCTATTCCTACGATGCAACGGCAATGAAACCCCGTCTTCCGATTGCGGCAATCAGGCCGTCGACGCCGGAAGAGATATCCCTCATACTTCATCTTGCCAATCAGGAAAAATTCTCAATCGTTCCCCGTGGCTCGGGGACAGGGTTAAGCGGTGGTGCTCTCCCGACAGAAAATTCCTTCGTTCTCCTTACGAGCCACTGGAATCGTATTCTTGAATTTGATGAAGAGAACATGACCGTTCTGGTTCAACCCGGTGTGATCACGGCGAGTCTCCATCAGTCTGCTGAACAGCGAGGCTTCTTATATCCTCCAGACCCGGGCAGCTCGAGCATTTGTACCATCGGAGGCAATGTAGCAGAAAACTCTGGAGGCTTGCGCGGATTAAAATATGGTGTGACGAAAAACTATGTCCTCGGCCTGGAGGTTGTTCTTCCCACAGGTGAAATACTTCATACCGGCGGAAAATCTGTTAAGGACGTCGCGGGTTACAATCTGAAAGATGTATTAATCGGGTCGGAGGGGACTCTGGGAATTTTTACGAAGATTCTTCTGAAGATACTTCCCAAGCCGGAGAGTTATAAAACGATGCTCGCTTTTTTTTCTTCGATGGATGATGCTGCGAGGGCGGTTTCCGCTATTATCGCGGCAAAGATTACACCTGCGATGTTGGAATTTCTTGATAATACCACGATCCGGTGTGTGGAAGATTATGCCCATCTTGGCTTGCCTGTAGACGCAGCAGCAATCTTGTTAATAGAAGTGGATGGGCGATCGGCGGTTGTTCAGGAGGATGCGATCCTGGTTACCGAAATTTGCAGAAAACATAACGCCACCTCCGTGACTGTTGCACATAATGACGAAGAATCCATTAAGCTGAAAGTTGCCCGCCGTTCCGCGTTTACCTCTCTCGCCAGAGTCAAGCCGACGACAATTATGGAGGATGTTGCAGTTCCCCGCGCCGACCTTGCCCGACTCGTTGCGCGCATCGATGAAATCGGCCGGAAGAATAATGTTCTTATTGGAAATTTTGGTCACGCCGGTGACGGTAACCTCCATCCAAATTACCTCACTGATGAGCGTGACCCGAAAGAATTTGCGCGGGCTGAAAAAACTGTTTTTGAAGTTGAGGAAGCCGCCATCGAGCTTGGGGGAACGATTACCGGCGAACACGGCGTCGGGCTCTATAAAAAACCGCTTCTCGAGAAAATGGTCGGTTCAGCTTCTATGACAATGATGAGGACGCTGAAACACATGATGGACCCCAACGGAGTTCTCAATCCGGGAAAAGTTATCGACCTGAAACCGAAATGCGAGGGAATTCTTCCCAGAGATAGGGAGGCGATTAAAAAATTTGAGGATGTAGCTTGGGTGTAAAATATCAACGCGATACCCCTCCGTAAATAGGATATTTACAGAATCTGTCACCGTAAGGCTATCGTTCAGGCATCTTTCTTCAAAGCCCCCTCCTTTCAGCGTAGTTTCTAACCCCTATTGGACTCTGAATAAAATCTTCTCTACATTTAAAGTTAAGGTTCAATTGGGGAACCGATAATCATCTGGTATTATCGTTAACTGATAACATAGATGAATTCAGACCTCGAAAATACCGATAATGTTTTCCGTGGTTCAAACCTGGGAGTATTGTTTTCCACTCTTCTCGTCGGTAGTATTTATTTCATTACAGGAAAATTCGGCCTATCGCTCGCATTTGTCAACGCAAGCGCCACTGCCGTTTGGCCGCCAACCGGCATAGCTCTGGTTGCATTTCTTGTATTTGGCCGTCGTATTTGGCCAGGTGTGATGATCGGAGCTTTTCTAGTCAACCTCACAACCGCGGGCAATATATTGACATCGCTTGGGATTGCTGCGGGGAACACTCTTGAAGGTGTTATTGGAGCATATCTCGTTGAAACCTATGCGGGTGGACGTCAGGTATTGAACCAGCCGCGGAACGTTTTTATGTTTGTGGTGCTTGCCGCGATCCTCAGTACGACAATCAGCGCCACGATCGGGGTGACAACACTCGCTTTGGGAGGGTATGCGAAATGGGGGGATTTAACTTCCATCTGGCTGACCTGGTGGTTGGGTGATGCCTCCGGCGATCTCGTCGTCGCGCCCATATTGTTGCTTTGGATACAGCGCCGGAACGTCTCATGGAACTTGAACAGATTCCTGGAAGCTGTACTTCTCTTCACTGCCATTCTGATTGTTTCACTCGTTGCTTTCGCCCAGGTATCCCATGAGGCGGTAAGAAATTATCCGCTTACCTTTTTATGCCCTCCGGTCCTTATTACCATAGCCTTCAGGCTTCATCAGCGTGAGACTGCCACATCGGCTGCCATACTTTCTGCGATTGCCGTTTGGGGGACGATGAAAGGACTTGGACCGTTCAACGTTGAATCCAAAAATGAATCGCTTCTTTTGCTGCAAACGTACCTGAGCATAAATGCAATCATGGCGCTCCTCGTGGCGTCCGTGGTCTCCAGCCGTAAGGTTGTACTTCTGGATCTGCGGAAGTCTCACGCTGACCTGGATATCCGCATACAGGAACGCACCTCCGCACTTTCCAAAGCGTACGAAGAACTTCAGGTGGAAATGACCGAGCGGCGCCGTTCTGAAGAAAAACTGAAGCAGAGTCAGCGACAGCTTGCCGAGGCGCAGCATATTGCCAGAGTCGGCAGCTGGGGGTGGGACGTCGAAAAAGATGTGGTAACATGGTCGGACGAACTATACCAAATATTTGGCTTGAAACAGGAGGATTTTGCGGGTACGTATGCGGGATATCTGGAACGCGTTCATCCTGATGACAAAGAAACTGTCCACCGTGAGGTTGATAAAGCATTTCGTGACCATAAGCCTTTCGGTTTCGAGCATCGTATCGTCTTGCCGAATGGAGTGGAGAGAGTTATTCTTTCTCAGGGGAGGGTAGTCTGCGATCCATCAAATCGTCCAGTCCAAATGTATGGAACAGCTCAGGATATCACTGAACGGAAACGAGGAGAGGAAAAATTCCGCGGCCTGCTTGAGTCGGCTCCGGATGCAATGATTATCTCTGATCACCAGGGCAGAATTATCCTCGTAAACTCTCAAACCGAAATCATGTTTGGATATACCCGGCAAGAGTTGCTTGGGAAACCTGTCGAGATATTGCTTCCTGCCCGTTTTCAACTGAAACATGTTGCTCATCGGGGAGATTATTCTCATGAACCCCGCTCCCGGCCTATGGGGCTTGGGCTTGACCTCTTCGGTCTTCGAAAAGACGGGAGAGAATTCCCCGTGGAAATCAGTTTGAGCCCTATGAAAACACCCGACGGGCTTCTCGTTACTGCCGTGGTCCGTGATATTACTGAACGGAAACGGACTGAGCAGCAAATTCAGTTGCTCGGCCACACAATCACAAGCATGAATGAATGTGTCGTTATTACGGATATGGAGAGAAGAATTACATTTGTTAACCCCGCGTTTGTGAGAATGTATGGTTACAGCGAAGATGAGGTGCGTGGAAAAAATATATCGATGTTGCGGTCGAGCACAACTCCAGGAGAAAATCTTGATAGCATTCAAGTTGCAACGTTGTTGGGCGGTTGGGATGGCGAGTTGATGAATATTCGAAAAAACGGCGAGGAATTTCCGATTTTCTTAACTACTTCGGTTGTTCGCAATCGACAGGGGGAACCAATCGCGATGGTCGGAACATGGCGTGATATCACAGAACGCAAAGAGGCGGAGTTGCGGATTGCTGCAAGTCAGCGGGAATTGCGTGAATATATCGACCATATGTCGACAATGAGCGCAAAAGTTGCTCCTGACGGAACGCTTCTTCTTGTCAACAGGCAGGCTGAAGTCGCTTCCGGTCTTCCTCATGATGAACTCATGCGGACCAAATTTACGGATGGTCCCTGGTGGGCGTTCGATAAGAAAGTTCAACGACGGGTGAAAGAGAATTTTCGGAAAGCCGTTGCCGGAGAATCCATCAATTACGAAGAACAGTTGTTCGTCTTCGGGAAAATCATCACCATCAGTTTCAGCCTCGCCCCCGTATTCGGTGAGGACGGGAATGTCAGCTATCTCCTTGCAGAAGGAAAGGATATAACCGGACAAAAACAGGCTGAAGAAAAAATTCGTATGCTCGGTCATACGGTCACCAGCATGAATGAATGTGTGATCATCACAGATATGAACAACAACATTATGTTCATCAACCAGGCGTTCACGAAGACCTACGGCTACGAGGAGAATGAAATTCTTGGAAAGCATGTAACCATCCTGCGGTCCCGAAATGTTCCGGAAGATATTGCAAAAGAAATTTCTACCGAAACTCTCCGTAACGGCTGGCAGGGTGAACTCATGAATGTGAGAAAAAATGGAGAAGAATTTCCAATCCTCTTGAGCACCTCCATCATTTATGACCGTGAAACGAACCCCATCGCAATGGTCGGTATCACGCGGGATATTACTGAGATTAAAAAGGTTGAAGAAGAAATCCGGACAAGAGAGGACCGGTTTAACCTTGCCGTAGATTCTGCAGAAATGGGCGCCTGGGACTTGGATCTGGCGACTGATACAATGTGGCGTACAGTCCGTCACGATCAGATATTCGGCTATAAGAAACTTCAATCCGAATGGGGATATAAAATTTTTCTGGATCATGTAGTTCCCGAAGACCGCAGCATGGTCAAGAAGTATTACGACGATGCTTACAAGACGGGGGATTTCAGTCTCGAATGCCGTATTATTCGCGCCGACAATCAGCTTCGCTGGATCTTACAGGATGGGAGAGTGTTTCGCAATGAAAAAGGAGAGCCGGTAAGAATGATGGGAGTTGTTACTGACATTACTGAACGGAAGCAAGCACAGGAAGCCCTTAGACGGTGGGGACAGATATTTGAAAACGCCGAGTTTGGGATTGTCATTGTCAGTGCTGACGGGGAGACCCTTGAATTAATGAATCCCCGGATGACTCAAATGCACGGTTACACGCTCCGGGAGTTTAACAGCAAACGATTTAGTGAAATCGTTTCTCCCAATGGGAGGATTGCATTATTGGAAAATATCGGCATGGCACAGAAAAAAGGTCATCACACATTCGAATCTGAAAATATACACAAAGACAAAAGCGTATTTCCTGCCATGATGGATATTACTGCTGTGAAAGATCATCAGGGAAGAATTCTCTATTATATCATTCATATCCAGGATATTACCGAGAGAAAACGGATTGAATTACAGGCGAAAGAAGCGTACAAAAAGGAGGTATTGCTGAAGGAAATTCATCACCGTGTGAAGAATAATCTTCAGACTGTTGCAAGTATGTTGAGCCTGCAGTCGGATTATATAAAAGATAAAAAAGCACTCGACGTGTTCACCGAAAGCCAGAACCGGATTAAAACAATAACTTTAATTCACGAGAAACTGTATCAATCAAAAGACCTTGGCAAAGTTGAGATGAGTGAGTATTTCGATTCGCTTGTTATTAATCTTGTCCGGTCATACACGAAACGGCCGTCAACGATTGTTACGAACCTCAGCGCAGAAGGTGTTTCCCTTGGAGTTGATACCGCGATTCCATGCGGACTTATTGTCAATGAACTTGTATCTAATTGTTTAAAACACGCGTTTCATGATGGTGTGAAAGGGGAAATTGATGTAAGTTTACATCAGACCGAAGATGAAGTATATCGATTGCAGGTTCGGGATAACGGCGTCGGATTCCCACCAGAAATTGACTTCCGACATACGAGCTCGCTTGGGCTCCAACTTGTCAATATGTTTGTTCAACAACTTCATGGCACGATCGATTTGCATTCCAACAACGGCGCGCAATATGTCATCACATTTAAAGAGGTAATTTATGCAGACCGCGGGTAAAGAACAGTCGAACGCACGCATCCTCATTGTAGAGGATGAAATAGTTATTGCAAGGGATTTGCAGAAAAAGCTTGAAAATCTTGGCTACGTTGTACCGGCGATTGCGTCCTCGTCTCACGAGGCATTGGATAAGGCCGCGGAAGTCCGTCCCGACCTCGTCCTGATGGATATTGTTCTGAACAACAAGGAGGATGGAATCGTTGCGGCCGAAAAACTTCGGGCGCGGTTTGATATACCCGTTATCTATCTCACTGCATACTCGGACGACGTCACATTGAGTCGCGCTAAGGCGACGGAGCCGTTCGCATACATTCTGAAGCCCTTTGAAATTAACATGGTAAGGATTTCGATTGAAATTGCATTGTACAAACATCGCATCGAGAAGGAAAAGGAAAAGTTGATTTCGGACCTTCAGGACGCCTTGTCGCAGATCAAGCGGTTGAAAGGGTTATTGCCTATCTGTGCATGGTGTAAAAAAATTCGTAACGATGCCGGATACTGGCAGGACGTTGAATCCTATTTGCATGAGCATTCAGATGTCGATTTCAGCCATGGTATTTGCCCGGAATGCACAGAAAAGTATCATAAGGACTTTTTTGAGAAAAGAGGCAAGCCGATGAAAGATTCCGAATCGTGAAACACGTGAATACTGAACCAGGGGGAGCGCTTGTGCAACCTGTGAAGTCTTCCCTTTTCTACAAAATTCTCATGCCGAGCAGAAGAGGAACGGAAAACTTCCCGGTACTTGTTTTGCTTCATGGCCGCGGGGCAAATGAGGACGATCTCCTGAGCCTGGCGGAGTACCTTGATGACCGACTGTGTGTCATCAGCGTGCGTGCACCTCATCCCTTTCCGTTCGGAGGCTTTACCTGGTATGATATTGAAGAAGTGGGACAACCTGAGCCGAAAATGTTTGCTGAAAGTTATCAGCGCCTGACACATTTTTTTGAGGATATTAAACAACAATATCCCATCGATTCAAAAAGCATTTTCTTTTTAGGCTTCAGCATGGGTACGGTCATGTCGTATTCCATTGCGCTGACAAATCCCGAATCCGTAGCGGGTGTTATTGCGAACAGCGGCTATATCCCGGAGGGAACAAACCTCAAGTTTCAATGGGAGAAGGTGAATGGAAAACACTTTTTTGTGGGCCATGGCAGGTACGACCCTGTGATACCGCTAGCGTTCGGAACGAGAGCAAAGCAACTTCTTGAAGAGGCACATGCGAAGTTGACCTACAGGGAGTATGATATGGGACATCAGATTAATGAAGAAAGTTTGGGGGACTTATCTTCCTGGCTGACACAACGGTTAAACAAATAAGTGCATCCGATTACCGATCATCGTCCTGATAAATGATACCTCTGCGTGATGCCAATCCCTCCCGGACAATTCCGGTTGTAAACTATATTCTGATTGCTGTGAATGCAATTGTGTTTTTCATCGAGCTCTCTCACGGAAGAAACCTTGACCAGTTTATTGTCCATTATAGTGTCATCCCAGCTCGGTTTATGCACGATATTTCTTCAGGACAAATCGATGCATCGACTATTGTTCCTTTTTTTACTTCAATGTTTCTTCACGGCGGCTGGCTCCATCTCATCGGCAATATGTTGTTTCTATATATTTTTGGCGATAATGTAGAAGACCAATTCGGCCATCTGAAATATCTCTTTTTTTATGTTGTGGCGGGGTTTGCGGCTGCAATGACGCAGGTGTACGTCAATGCAGCATCGCACGCTCCTATGATAGGTGCGAGCGGGGCGATTGCCGGCGTGCTCGGCGCTTATGTCCTGATGTTTCCGACTGCACGCGTCGCGACGCTGATACCGATCTTCTTTTTCTTCCAGATTGTTGAACTCCCTGCCTTTGTTTTTCTCGGGTTATGGTTTCTCATGCAAATTCTGAGCGGCATCTTGTCTCTCGGCATCGGCGGCGACGCGGGTGGAGTCGCGTGGTGGGCGCATATTGGCGGGTTCGGGGCTGGTGCGGTTATGCTCCCATTCCTCAAAAAGAGAAACTGAAATGAGCGAATCTGTATATAGCTCGCTGGATGACCTTCTTCATAAATGTATTCATTGCGGAATGTGCCTTCCCGTGTGTCCCACATATAACCTCACGTTTCAGGAACAATCTTCGCCCCGCGGCAGAATTCGATTGATGAAATCTCTCTACGATGGGGCAATCGAAATGTCGGAAGAGTTTGTTGATGAAATGTATTTTTGTCTGGATTGTCAGGCTTGCCAGACTGCATGTCCGGCGGGAGTCCAGTATGGCGAGCTTGTAGAGGATGCGAGACACCGGATTCATGAACATCGAAAGGAACCGTTCACTCTTCGTCTGGTAAAATCTGCAGCATTATATGCGTTATCCTCTCGGCGGATAACGAAGTTTATTGCAAGACTTATACGATTGTATCAGCTATCGGGGCTGTATGAAGCTGTAGAGAAGTCGGCGGTGCTGAACCTTTTTCCTCATCGGCTTAACGAGCAACATGCCATGCTTCCGACAATCACGGACGATTTTTTTGATGAACGTGCGCCGGAATTTGTTCCGTCGGAAGGCCAACGACGAGGACGTGTGGCGTTTCTTTCCGGTTGCATTATGAATGTCGCATTTTCGCAGGTCCATGAGGATGTCATTGCAGTTCTCTCGAGGAACGGTTTTGAGGTTGTTATTCCGAGGATGCAGGTTTGTTGCGGTTCGCTTCATGCACATAACGGCGATAAACGAAAGGCAAAGGAACTTGCAAGAAAAAATATTGATGCGTTTGATGCATTCCAGGCAGATGCAATTGTTGTTGATTCTGCAGGCTGTAGTGCCTTTCTGAAACAATATGCTAATCTTCTCTACGATGATGCAGTTTACATGGAAAAGGCAATCCAACTATCCGAAAAAGTCAAGGATGTTACCGAATTTCTGGATGCAGTGGGATTTATTACTCCAGAGAAACCCTTGAACAAGCGTGTAACGTATCATGACGCCTGCCATCTTGTTCACACCCAAAAAATTATGATGCAACCACGGAGAATCCTTCAATCCATTCCAGGCATTGAATTTGTTGAATTACCCGAAGCAACCTGGTGCTGTGGTAGTGCAGGTATCTATAATATTGTCCGGTATGAGGATTCAATGAAATTACTTGAACGCAAAATGACGAATATCGGAAAAACGGAAGCCGACATAGTTGTTACTGCAAACCCAGGATGTTATCTCCAGTTGCAATCCGGCATCAAAAAGTTTGGCTTAAAGATGGAGGTAATGCATCCGGCGAGTCTTCTCAATGCGGCCTACGGGTGACATTAAACATCCAGCTGTGAGCGTCGGAGAATTCTGTCTTGACAGTGGTTATGAATAAGGGTATATTTTTCACATTGCTATTCTAATATTGATAACAAGGAGAAGAATATTCATGGTGATAAAGCGTTGCTCAAGTGCGATTCTTCTTTCTGTTCTAGTTTTTTGCTCCGTCGCTTACGCACAGGATAATTTGCGTTTGCAATTATTCAATGAAGCGGACGGGTTGCTCAAATCTGCGAAAGAGAAACAAGCGGAACTCTATGCCCCTGTGAGTTTTGAGAGAGCCATGCAGTATTATCGCGATGCATCGGAGTATTTCACAAAAGGGGCGAAACTTGAAGATATCCGTGAAAAAGTTAAAAATGCGTCGGCATATTTAGCGAAAGCTCTTGATGCGTGTAAGCTTGGCGAAGAGACATTTACAGCGACGATGTCAGCGCGTTCCGACGCTATGACTGCCGGTGCTCCGAAATCTACTGGAGAGCTCTGGGATAAAGCGGAAGAACGCTTCAGACGAGCCGCACGTGACCTCGAAGATGGGAGCGTAGGCGATGCGAGAAAAGAAGGCGACGATGCGACGAAATTATACAGGTCCGCAGAACTTGAAGCCATCAAAACGAACTATCTTTCTCCTGCCAGGGACCTGTTGAAAAAAGCAGAAGAAATGCGAGTAAAAGATAGAGCGCCCCGGACATTCGCACGCGCTCAGAGTTTGGTCGCTCAGGTAGGCACACTCCTTAATCAGAACCGCTACGATACGGATTCAGCACGACAGCTTGCGATGGATGCAAAATATGAAGCTGCACACGCAATTTATCTTTCCCTTGTCATTTCAAAAATGAGACAGGAAGACAAGACATTTGAAGATAATATCCTCGATGATGAGAATCAATTTCTAAAGATCGCTGCCAAACTTGGGATTGAGGCACGATTCGATAGCGGGTTCGACATAGCTGCTTCCAACATCCTTAGAGCGATGAATGAGAAAGACGCTAAAGGGGCGAACGTGCAGGAGGGTCTGTTGCGTGCAACCGATTCCCTGCATCAAATGGGCCTTACGTTGATAGAAAAAGACAATCAAATAGAGAACTTCAAATTGCAAATCGCCTCGATGGAGCACAGACTTGGTTCACTGACAGAAAATGAACAACAATTGAAACAATCCGGCGAAGTCCTTCAACAAAAGCTCAATACGCAGCGGGAGTATGAGCAGAAAGTTAAAAGCCTTTCCGCCATGTTTAGTGAGGAAGAAGGAAATGTGCTAAGGGACGGCGATGATATCATTATCAGATTGTACGGGTTGACATTCCCCGTTGGAAAGAATACCATCGAGCCACAATATTACAGCCTGCTTACAAAAGTGCAGGACGCGATCAAAAAATTTCCACAATGTCAGGTGATGATTGAAGGTCATACGGATTCTCAGGGTAGTGACGAGGTCAACCAGACCCTCTCTCAGAGTCGCGCAAAAGCGGTTGCAGAATATTTAATGGCTAATATGGGGGTTGAGATCCCTGTTCATTCACAGGGCTTTGGGGAAAGCCGTCCGATTGCTAGCAACGACACTCCTGAAGGCAGAGCAAAGAACCGCCGAATTGAGGTTGTTATAACACCCAATCTCGGTGATGGTAAATAACCCGAGTGATGGATGAGGAAAACCTGATTGCCGGCATAAGGAGGAAATTTTTCCGCCTCATTCCACTTGATATTTATTCTAAAAAATCCGTATTTACCGGATAAGACATATATGAAAAGGCATTTCCTTTCCATAGCGTTCTGGTTATCTGTTCTTCTTATCATACCTCATAAAAGCGTTGCGTTTGACTGGGCATGGCAAAACCCTCTTCCCCAAGGCAATCCGCTTCTTGGTCAACATGTTTTTAGTGAGACAAGAGCGATTGCTGTCGGCACCGTAGGAACTATTCTGGAGACTACCGACAGGGGTTTATCGTGGTATGCTCAAAACAGCGGGACATTCAGCTGGTTGTACACTATCACGTTTAAGGGAGACTGGCTGGGCTGGGCCGGTGGGTCGAATGGGACGATTATCAAAACCACGAATGGTGGAAAAAGCTGGGATACGAAAAGATACACCAGCTCCCAGTGGATTTATTCCATAGCCTTTGTCGATACTGCGACGGGATGGGCTGTGGGATCCGGCGGTACGATTTTAAAAACAACAGACGGCGGAGAGAATTGGGCGACGCAATCGAGCGGAGTTATCGGTAGGTTGAATTCAATTTCTCTGTTTAATGAAAACATAGCGATGATCGTCGGTGAAGGGGGCGTCATTCTTAAAACGACGAATGGGGGAGACACCTGGACTTCATACGCAAGTGGGACCACCTATTCATTATATTCCGTTTCTTTCCAGGATATTTATTATGCATTGGCGGTTGGCAGCGGCGGGACGATTCTCAATACGACCGACGGAGGAGCAAGCTGGAGGTTGCAGAACAGTGGTACCACGTCTTCTCTTTTTTCAGTGAATTGTTTCTCCGGCTTTAACTGCTGGGTTGTAGGAAGTCATGGTATTATTCTTAGTACTATCGATGGCGGAGCCAATTGGACGACCCTTGCTGGCGGTACGACCAGCACATTATTTTCTGTTACATTCATTGACCAAAGTACTGGTTGGGTTGTGGGAGATGGGGGCACCATCCTTCATACCACTGATAGCGGAATAAATTGGAGCTCGGCTCTGAGTGGTGTCTCGAACAACCTCTATTCAGTTTGTTTTTCTGACGAAAGAGTCGGATGGTCTGTCGGGGCGGCGGGAATAATTCTTAAGACAACGAATGGTGGTTCGGAGTGGTCGGCGCACTCAAGCGGTACGCAAAACGCATTGTTCGCGGCAACGTTTCTTGGTCATGATACAGGATGGGTTGTCGGCGATTCCGGAACAATTCTCCATTCAACCGATGGCGGGACGAGCTGGCAGTCGCAATCCAGTGGAATTTCTTCTCCCTTGTTCTCACTCACTTTTGCAAATAACAATCTCGGTTGGGTTGTCGGGTCGGGTGGAACAATTCTCCATACAACTGATGCAGGAGTCGACTGGACTCCACAAGTCAGCGGCACGCTCAATTCATTATATTCAATCTGTTTTGTAGACTCCAGTAACGGTTGGTCTGTTGGCGAAAATGGCATTGTTTTGAAAACTTCTGATGGAGGAAACCAGTGGACATTCGGAACAACCGGTACGTTAGCCGTATTATCCTCTGTTTTCTTTATCGATACAGAGATGGGATGGTCGGCAGGTTCAGACGGGAAAATTTTTAAGACTGTTGACGGGGGAGCAACCTGGACTCCCGAAGGAAGTGCTTCAACGGAGTGGCTGTATTCTATTTCTTTTTCCGACGTTGATAACGGGTGGGCAGTCGGTTACAATGGGACGATATTGAGGACGGATGACGGAGGCCAATCCTGGATGGATCAACCGAGTGGTACATCGAAACGTTTGCGCGCTGTGTTTTTTCCTGACAAGTATTCGGGATGGGTTGTAGGCGATGGAGGGACAATACTCAAAGATGAAATTCAGCCTCCACCCCCCACAAATTCCGTTTGGTCCCTGGAAGCGAGCGGAACAAATTCAAATTTGTATTCGATTGCATTCGCAAGTCCAAATATCGGGTGGGCAGTTGGCGAAAATGGGGCCGTCAGCAAAACGATAGATGGCGGTTCACATTGGACAACACAGTCCAGCAACGTAAGCGTGCCGTTATATGGTGCGTCATTTCCAAGCGTTACACATGGGTGGGCTGCCGGTAACCGCGGTACGATTATTCAGACTACAAACGGTGGTATTACGTGGAGGACACAGTCGAGCGGCACGTCGAACTGGCTCGAATCAGTATACTTTATTAATGATAATGTCGGCTGGGTGTCGGGCAATTATGGTACAATACTCGCGACGACTGATGGGGGTGGAACATGGACGCCGGAAACAACCGGTACATCCCAGGCATTATATTCAGTCTGCTTCCCCGATGCGAATAACGGATGGGCAGTCGGAAGTTATGGAACGATACTACACAGCACCAACGGAGGACGAACTTGGTCTGCTCAATCGAGCGGTTATTTCAATCCACTCTTTGCAGTTTCGTTTACTGATGCCGATACCGGGCTGATAGTAGGGTATCTTGGCATTATATTGAAAACGACAGATGGCGGACGCGATTGGGTTCGTCAGACCTCGTCAACAGCACATTGGTTGTTTTCCATCTCTGTCGTTGATAGCCGTACTGCACTCGCGGTGGGTGAAGCAGGGACCATGCTAAAAACCACTGATGGTGGAGGGACCTGGTCGCAGCTCCAAAGCGGAGTTGGCTATGATCTATATGGCGTTGATTTTGTCAATGCACAAACTGGATGGGTTGTGGGAAGATCGGGCAATATTCTAAAAACAGAAACAGGTGGTGTGACATCGGTGAAGCCGCCTGATCTTCTCTTGCCGAAATCGACTTTTCTTCTCCAGAACTATCCCAACCCATTCAACCCGGCTACGACGATTAAATATGTGCTGTCGGATCGCCGCAATGTCGACCTCATTCTCTTTAACCTCCTCGGCCAGGAAGTTGCACATTTAGTTCATGCTCATCAACCTGCCGGTGAATATAACGTGACCTGGGATGCAAGAGATGTGCCGAGCGGTGTATACTTGTACCAATTGCGTGCAGGTAATCTTGTCGAAACAAAAAAACTCGTTCTCCTGAAGTAAAAACTCACGCTTGCTTAGTGGGGGTATTCTCGTTGCTATGTGTAGGGGAAGATGAACGAAAAAGATCCACTTATGCCTTTCATTCTCCTGCCACAGTGATTGCATTTCCATCCGCAAAACCCTATCTTTTGAATATGCAGCATGTCGTCATTCTCCATCACCATGAAATAACTCTCAAAGGCGATAATCGTCGTTTTTTTGAGCAAATGCTTTTGCGCAACATTCGGGCGATGCTGCGGGGAATAGTTTCTCCGGATTCGGTTCGTGGAGGATATGGAAGGTCTGTCATTGAAATCCATTCAACCGAAAACCTCGGTGCGGTTGTTGAAAAGCTTTCAAGAGTATTTGGAATTGCGAACATTTGTTCCGGGGTAAAAGTTGAACAAAACATCGAGGTATTCTGTAAAACGGCGGCAAAGCTTCTCGATGGCTCTTCATTCTCTACAATTAAGATACACACTCGGCGTCCGGATAAATCATTTCCTGTACGATCGATGGATGTCAATGTGCGCGTGGGGGAATATATATGCCGGAAATTTGGTGTTCGTGCAAATCTCGAGGAGCCGGACGAAACAATTTACATTGAAATTGCCGATGGTAACGCGTACGTCTACAGGTCGAAATTGAAAGGTGCAGGAGGGTTACCGGTTGGCGTCAGCGGCAGGGTCGTCTCGCTATTGTCTGCCGGCTTCGATTCACCAGTTGCTTCGTGGCAAATGATCAAGCGCGGAGCATCGGTCATCTTTACTCATTTTCACAGCATGCCGTACACAACAGTTGAATCCCTCAATCAGGTGCGTCGTCTTGCACAGTTGCTTGCGCAGTATCAATTTACTTCAAAATTATACATTGTACCGTTTGCAGATATTCAGAACGAAATCGTTCTCCGTGCGGCTCAATCGTTGCGGATCATTCTCTACAGGAGAATGATGGTCCGTATAGCGGAAGCCGTTGCGCACCGTGAAAAAGCTGAAGCACTGGTGACCGGGGAGGCCATAGGTCAGGTTGCCTCCCAGACACTCCGAAATATCCGAATTATTGATGCTGCATCGACCCTGCCCATTCTTCGTCCGCTTTCCGGAATGGACAAAGAAGAGACGATGGCGATCGCCCGGTCAATCGGCACGTTTGACACATCTGCTGAGCCGTACGATGACTGTTGTTCTTTCCTAGCTCCACGAAAGCCGGCAACCTGGTCAAACCCTGAAGAAGTAGAGGCTGCGGAGTCAAAGTTGGATATTCATTGTATGATTGCCAGAGGGATGGAAACAACGACTACTGAAATATTTTCTGAACTGAGCATACATTATGCTAAGGTAGTCACCAGCTCATCATGTTAACACCGATTTGTAATCGGTGTCGATTTTTTCCCGGACAGAGTTTGTTCTTGGGCAGAGTTTTTCCCAGATAACAAAAAAATAAAGAAAGGAAATGTATGTCTGTAAAAATTACTGTACGGAACAACGGAAGCCTTCGGGTCGAAGGGGAAATAGAACTACTTGACCAGGAGGGAAATAGCTATGATCTTTCCGGAAGAACAGCCCTGAGCCTCTGCCGGTGCGGAGGAAGCAATACCAAACCGTTCTGCGACAGCACGCACAAAACCAACGGATTTCGCTCTGAATGCAAGGCATATGCACTTCCGCCACCCCAGCAAAAACATTAAATAGGGCTCGTCTAATGAATGGTCACTACAAATATCCTAACAGGTCACAAAGGATCGTATCATGAAGAAAATCGCAGTTGTTCTGGGTTTGATCGCATGCTGGATGCCTTCACTACTCTTTGCACAATTTGAAGGCATTATCGACCTCAAACATACGTTCGGCAAAGCTGAACTGACTCATGAAACGCTGGTGTCGATGTTTGTCAAAAATAACCTTATGGCGTTTAAACCGACAGGTGGCGCGGTGCGTGATGAGGGAAGAGTAATCTATCGCGGAGATAAACATCGGTTGTGGATTGTCGACGACCAGAAACAAACGTACCTCGAAATAGATCTTTCCAAAAACAGGCAATCGGATGATAGTGAAGACACGGGAACTGATACGGGCAACAAAGACAGAGTAAAATTTCACAAGACCGGCAAAACGGAGAACATCCTTGGGTATCCGTGTGAGGAAATAATAATTGAAAGTGACAGTGAGGTTCATGATATTTGGGGTACGTCGAAATTAGGAAACATTTTTGAAGGTCTGATTCAATCGTTTGGATCGATGGCGGGTCAAAAAAAGAATTTGGCGGCAGACGATTGGCGGAACGAACTAATGCACCTGTCGATATTTCCGCTCAAAACAATAACGACTGAACGCGGAGAAGTAACCCAGCAGGAAGAAGTGACAAAGATTGAAAAAAAATCTGTCCCCGCTTCAAATTTTGAACTCCCGGAAACTTATAAGAAGCAATCGTTCGATTTTGACTTGGGTGGGATGACGAAAGAGTTGCAGGAAGAATTGAACAAGGGAAAGGGCAACAGGGAGAAGGTCGACCTCCAGAAAATGATGAAAGAGCTGGAAGAAAAAATGAAGAGTCATGAAAAGGACAGCACCAAGGATAAGGATAATGAATAATGTGGCAATACTGATTTCCGCGGTTAGCAGTTCATGACAAAATATTGATGTAATGTGAAGAGAGAATCGACGAGAGGAGGCATAATTGATTTTCGGTATGCGCCTTCGTTCTGGCAATCGACGTATTGTTTTCCGGACGATCCGCATAAGAGTCTTGTAGGTAAAAACGGGGAATTGCTTTACGGGCACCCAGGAGTAGGCGCAGACCTCAGTGTGTTCCGTCATGTCATTTCAGTACGAATTCAGGATCGGGGGGAGCCGGTGTTCACGGGTCAATCGCTTGACGCATCCCAAATTCCAATTGTCACGACAAGAATCGCATACGGAAATATCAACCTTGTTCTGACTTCGTTTGCCACGAACAACCGCCGGGAAGGACGTACAGACAACCTTCTCATTCAGATTTGTCCGGAAGGGGATGCAGTCGATTGCGCACCGGTCATTTCAATTAAATCCCAGGAGGAATTCTGGGTTGGCAATATCGAACACCCTTCCGCCCTCAACGGGCATACCGGGATTATGCGATTGGGCACTGAAGATGGTCAATTGTTCCTGCTTGTCGATTCCCCAGTTGAATTCGATCCGGTTCACCGGTTTTATAGTTTGCAGGCTGGTCAGGCGAGCAGGGAAAAAACATTAACATATTTTGTCCGGTTTCCGAGGGAAGGACAATCACCTGCGGAAATTCTGCCCGGCATGTCTCAGTTTTACAGGTTACTCGATGAGGCGCGGGGCTATTGGCAGCCATGGAAACCTGTGAGAGGCGATTTGGCATGGAACCATGGTGGTCAATATCAGGACTTCCTCTTTGCGTCGGCGAGAAATATTGTTCAGGCGCGTGAAGTAAAGAAAGGGAAAAAAATATTCCAGGTTGGAACGACAACATACCGCGGCTTGTGGATCGTCGATGGAGATTTTCTTCTTGAAGCGGCGCGGTATTTAGGACGTGATAAGGAGGCACAGGAAGGTCTGGAAGCAATGTGGGATTTGCAGGGGAAGGATGGGGGGATCCTGGCGAGTGCAGGTGAAGCCCACTGGAAAGATACCGCCGCGGCGTTGCACGCCCTTTCACGCCAGGCGGAACTTGCACAGAATTGGAATTATTTCAAGAAAATGTGGCGTCACGCGCAACGGGGGATAACGCATTTACAGAATCTTCGTGACAATGCCCGGGCTGACGGTTCTGTGAATGGAAAATACGGTTTACTCCCGAACGGGTTTGGCGACAGTGGCATCGGTGGAATCCGGTCAGAATTTACAAACACACTTTGGGCTCTCATTGGTCTCAAATCAATAATCGAAACGGGACGGAGGCTTGGATTAGAGGATGTAGCCGAGGCGGAAAAGTTTTACGACGAGCTCCACTCCTCTTTCCTAACTGCGGCGGCGGCAGAAATGCGCCAACACCACAATGGTTTTTCTTATTTGCCGATGTTAATGAGGGAAGACCCTAAATGGTCGGATCCGAATGAGCGCGAACGGCCTCGGGTCCAAAGTGCTCAAGTGTATGTATCGCACGCAATCTATCCGGGACTGTTGTTCTCGCCCCATGACCCGCTTGTCAACGGCCATGTCGAACTCATGAAAGCCGTTACGCTGGAAGAGATTCCTTCGGAAACCGGCTGGCTCGCAAACAAAGGGGTGTGGACATACAATGCTCCGATTGTCGCTCAGGTATATCTCTGGCTTGGAATGAAAGAGTTGGCGAGGAAAACATTCGATGGTTTTCTGAACCACGCCAGCCCGTTGTATTGTTGGCGCGAAGAACAATCATTACAGGGCAGCGATCCGGAGCACTACATCGGCGACATGCCGCATAACTGGGCGAGTGCGGAATGCATCCGCTTTCTCCGCCACTGCCTTGTTCTTGAAGATGGCACTCAGATGCGACTGTTTGAAGGAATGGTGGAAGAAGATATGGACCTTCAGGATGACTTTACATTGACATATACTCCTACGAGATGGGGGAGAGTATCTTTAACACTTCAACCGCAGGGTGAAAAAACATGGCGCGCAAAATTTAAACGTGAAGGCGTTCTTCGGAAAGCGGCTCCGAAGCTCTCGGCAGTTATATGTCCGTATAAACTTTTTGGCGTGCTTACATTTGAAAAAGTCTCAGGTGCTGGTACAATAGAACGGCAGGATGGATTGCATGTCGACCCGTCCGCGAAAGAATGGGAAATGTCCTGGAAATTGTAGTACATCTTTTTCGGACTAAAATCTGAACATCAAACAGACATAAGTATTTTCAACTTTAGAATTTATTTGAAGGTTCACGAATAGTTATGAAACTATCTCCCGAAATCAAACTTCTGCTCGAATGCGTCGATGAAGCCTACCAAAAAAAAGCATGGCACGGTCCCAACCTCCGCGGTTCCATTCGCGGCTTGAACGCGCAATTTGCCTGTAGGAGACCGGCGGATAACAGGCATAATATCCGGGAGATTGTCGTACATTGTGCGTACTGGAAGTATGTTGTCCGCCGAAGGATCACGCATGAGAAGCGGAACTCGTTTCCACTGAAGGGAAGCAACTGGTTTAAAATGTCCGTCCGGTTGAGCGAAACTGCGTGGAAGGAGGACGTGAAACTTCTTGACACCATGCACCGGTCGATGGTGGAAGCGATTAAAAACATCAAACCGTCAGAGTTGAAGAAAACTCCCGCTGCTCCCGGACGCAATATCCGGTTGGTTATCTTCGGCATAGCCGCCCACGACGTCTACCATGCCGGCCAGATACAGTTATTGAAAAAGTTACTTCAGAGATGAAGTTCGGAAGGCGGTGAAAGGGCTGCGGTGGAAGCCCGATCTCAGTTGCTCGTTATATCCCGTACGGGTCGTAAACTGCGGCACCTTGTGATGTACCCATCCAAATTTTGCCGTCGCGCCCGATGGCGAGTGCGTTTACAGTATCCGTGAGGAGAGGGCTATTGGTGTGAGTAAAAGTTGTCCACGTTGAATTGTCGAAACGGGTGAAACCGCCGTCGCTCGCAATCCATTTCACCCCTTGCACATCCACCGTGATGTCATGGATGTTATTCGAAGGCAAGCCATCAGCTGTAGTGAGCTTAACCCAAGCTCCGTTCCTTTTCGTAAAAACTCCGTCAACAGTTCCAAGCCAAATACCATTTGCTCCTTCGAAGGAAATACACTTTATTTCCCCGTTGTAGACATGGTCATAGCTCCAAAGTAAACCGTCGAACGATGCAAGGTCTCCAAGATTAGAGCCGAAATATATTAAGCGTCGAGAATAATTTACCTGAACACTATATATATAATTTGATGGCAAAGCTCCCGGGTAGCCGTATTGTTTCCAAACCCCAGTGAGAGGGTTAGCTGCATCCGGTGTAAACACCGAGACGCCGCCGCCAAATGGTATAAACCATATTTCATTTACACCTGTTTGCGTATATTGATCTGTTGCCATTTGCCAAATGTTATCACCGGAGGGTCCATCAGGAAGATCATTTGAACTGTATGATGTCCAAACATGACCGGCTGAGTTCGGGAGATACCTCCTTATTCCACCGCCTGCTAAACCAAACCATGTGCTACCATCAACAGAAGTTGTAATAGATTGTACCGCATATGAAGTATCAGCTCCCCCCTGTCCGGAAGTCAGAAAAGCAAGCGGAGCAATATATGATGCCCATACGGTCGATTGCAACGAAGATGCGCCATGGTTAGTCCCAAACCAAACTATACCCTGTGCATCGATAGCAACGGCATTTACGACGTTATCGACGATAGGTGTTGATTCTTTTGTAAAGACTCTCCACTTAGGACCGGGTGGTGGGAGGTCGCCAAAATTCTTATTACAACCTGTAAAGGCGAGGCCCATGATGAGAATAACAAACCAACCTCGTGAGTTTCGCAAATGCATATTCATATGGGAAAGGACCACAAATAATTACGATTTATCGTTTGTTTAAAACTTGGCATGAAAATCAATTCCAATAATCTTAAATATAATAAACGTTTAGGAGGTTTCAAATGTTTCACGAACAAAATAAATATTTTAAGTTTGATGGTAAAAAGGTTGAGAAGTTTAAAAGAAATTTCGTCGAAATGTTAACAAATTGTTACGATTTTTCTTGACAGGCATCCTTTTTTTCGCTATAATAGGCATTTGAAGGTGTAAGTTGTCTCTTCCTCTAATTCACAACGCTAACTCTTGATTGGATCTTTTCTTATGGAAGTTGGAATCTATAAGAAGCGGTGGATACTACGAATCCTTTGCTTCATATTAGTTGCATTAGCTATTGGTAGTTGTTCACGATATGACTACTCTTCCCCGACGCCGGGAACCATTTCACTAAAGCTGCGCGCATACTACACAAAATTTGATACGACCTTCAGCGATAACAATTTTGCTGTCAAGGTTTCCTCAATCAAGGCCATCCGGGCGGACGGTATTAAAGCAGATGTCTATCAGGATGTTAAATCGATAGGTACAAGCCCCACTATATATAATGTTCTGGGCCGTGATGCATACGATTCTACGCTGGTGATTGGAGAGTTTCCCCTGCCTCCCGATAATTATAAGGGTCTTGAACTGACGATAAATCCGGGTTCCGAAGTTGTCCTTAACGGCTACAGGTCGATCGGAGTCGATGCAGCTTCGGCTGAAGGCAATCCATTCTTTGTGTCTTTGGCAACATCATTTACCATCGAAGAGGCAAGAACAACATCCATTGTTTTAACTGCTAACCTCGATGCCATTTTAAAGCCGTTGGCGTACACGTTTCTATATGATCCGACAAATAATCACTATTTCATTTCTTCGGTTATTGTAAAGTAGTATCGAATTCATAATTTCTCAAAGGCTTCAAATGAAGATGAACAAGCTGTACAGGAGTTTAGTAGTTCCGGTATGTGTGGTACTAAGTGTGTGTCTATTTTTTGCGTGGGGATGTAAGCCTTCAGATCCAGGACATCTGAACCCTAACCAGGACCCCGTCGTTCACCTTGCGAACGTGCCGTTAGATGACCCCTCTGCAACACCGGACAGCGCTCATTTCACAAAGAGTCCGTTAGTGCAACTGTACTGGGTGGGAAACGATGGTGATGGATTTGTCGTTGCGTACATGTATCGATGGAGTTTTAAGGACTCAAACACATCAACGACCATCCGATACAGGCCGTGGACTTCGATATTAAGCCGCGTAGTTTTTGACAGCCTTGTTATTGTCGTCGACGTTGATTCCGAGCAGACTCCTTGGGCCGCTGGTAAACTCGTCAGATATTTCTCTAACATCGACGCAGATCCGAACAAACTTTCTCCAGCGAGTCCTCTGTACGACCCTGCTGTTGCCAGCCTCCGGGATCATCTTAATCGGGGAGATACTGTAACCGTGTTGGGATACCGGATGCACGCCTCCAATCCTTCGGTGAATAAGTATCCTGTACATACGAGCCCTAACAGCGGGACATTTATTTTTGAATCGAATGATTTCTACAACAGGCATCAGTTTGATATTTACGCCTTTGATAATGAGGGGGCAAAGAGCCGTCTCGACTCTATAAGATTCTGGAATCATAGTGTCGAACCCCCGCGTATTAAAATTGCTTCAAGCCCCAAAGCGACTGATACGGTATTCGTCTTAAGTAATGTGACATACACCTGGCCGGGAATTATTCTTACATTCTTAGGAACGGACAAAAATAGCAGGACCATTGAATACTCGTGGCATCTTGACAATCAGCCCTGGTCTGATTGGAGCCTTGATCCAAGAGCAGTGGTGACCTCGTCGGCAATGGATACTCCATATACCGGCTCCCATTTATTTACGGTGCGCGCGAGAAACGAATTCGGCTCGATGACCCCTCCGGATTCACAACCCCATACTTCGTTCTTCACTGTTTTTCCAAATTTCGCAAAGCCCGACTTTCCGCCGCGGGTACTGCTTGTTCATGAATCTCGAGGGAGTGTTATCGATACCCCTCCATTCCCGAGCACAGACAGGCTGAGTAACTACTACACGGGCATTTTTGATTCACTTGGTGTTCCATACGATCTCTGGGTGACGCACGTTAAGGGTCAGCCGAAAGCGATTGACTTAGCAAATTATAGTACTATCTATATGTTCGCAGACGTGTTGCCGTTCACAGGAACAGATATCCAAAAAATGGTTATTCGTGCGCCCATTTATGGTATTTATATGGATGTCGGCGGGTCGATGATAACAAACGGATTTCCCTGGCCTACGTTTCTTCAGTTTATGCAGTCTCCGGAATCCTTGCTTGTACGTCATATGAGCGTCGCTTCGCTGTTACCTCCACTATACGTAACGAACCGTACATACGATTTCCTCGGGGCATTGGGAAACCATCAGCTGGGGTATCCCGATGTGCATCTTGACACAACGAAGTTAGATACATCCTGGCATGGAGCGTTAAAGTACATTTCGATATGCAGGCCACAGGGATTTGGTGAGGTAATCTATCGTTATCACTCAAAGTATAATATCTATCATGATCCGTTCGATACATCTTTTGTCGTTGCCTTTGAGGGACAACCGTTGGGTCTGAGGTATCTTGGCATTACGTATAAGTCAGTGTTTCTGGGATTCCCTCTCTATTTCTGCAATCAGGACGAGGCAATCGGAGTTCTTCGAAAGGCTTTGCAGGATGTCGGTTATCATTAACGAAAGGGTTCGTGTATGAAATCATTTGTAAAAGTTCCCCTTACTCTTCTTTGTTGGGTTGTATTCTTTCATAATGCATTTGCCGGTACAACGGGCAAGATAATGGGTAAAGTGACGGATTCGAAAAACGGAGATCCGTTACCTGCAGTGAACGTTGTTGTCGTCAATTCACTCCTTGGAGCTGTAACCGACGTTGACGGGAATTATGCGATTATAGGCGTGCCCATCGGTGATGTCAGCGTGCGAGCGTCGTTAGTGGGCTATCAGGAAGTCCTGATAAAATCAGTCAAGGTTATCGCCGACCAGACAACGCCGTTAAATTTCAAATTGGTAGAAACAACTGTTCAGGGAAAAGAGGTTGTTGTCACGGCAGAGCGACTGGTAAATCCATTTACTACTGCCCACATACAAGAGGTGAGCACCCAGCAGATTCAGCAAATTCCCAATGTTAAAAGCGTCGAAGATGTTCTTGCCCTTCAATCCGGCGTTGTAAAAAAGGGGGATCAGATCTTCCTTCGCGGTGGACGTGCCAATGAAGTGCAATATGTTGTTGATGGTATTCCTGTCAACAACATTACAGGGAACAGTCAAAACATTACAACACAGGCCGTCAACGCACAACTCCAGGGATTGTATTCGGGTAGTTCGACCGGGACTATAGGTGGCGGCTCATCTGGATTGGGCGTGTCTGCCGATGCAATACAAACCTTGAGCGTCCAAAGTGCCTACGATGCCGACTACGGGAATGCTGAATCAGGTATCGTCAATATTGTAACCAAATCCGGGACTGACCATTACAGTGCAACGACGCAGTATCGTACAGACAAGGTTGCCAACACCAATCAGAACGAATATTATGGAGCGTTCAATCTCTCCGGTCCGGAACCGATTACGAAATATCTTTTACCTCAACTCGGGCTTAACATTCCGGGGAACTTGACGTTTTTCTTCAGCAGTGATGCCAACCGAAAAGATGGAGCTTATAATTTTGCTCAAAATGAATTCTACAATCCGCTGGAACGAAGAATACAGTTTCAGGGTTTCCTCGGCGGATTATTTAATGGTCTGGGTTTCCAATACAGGGATAATCAAGCGAATGCCTTCAAAATGTCATCGAACCTCAAGTATAACATCAGCGCTAAGGACCAGATGATGTATACATACAAGGCGAGTCTGGGTTCAGGGCATGGCTACGACGAGGCGTGGAAGTATCTTGCAGATTCTTCCGGAATTTACTCCAATCTTTCGACTCAGCACGGCCTTTCGTGGACGCATTTTTATGGTCAGAATACTTTTTCGCGCTTGAATATCGGTCGCGTTGAAAATGACGAAACGGACGATGTTGCGGGACTTCTTCCTCCACAGTATTCTCAGGCCTACAGCGGGCGGGATGTCAATAACGACAATTTTGATGATCTTGGAACGACGCAAACATGGAAAAGATCCCGCAACACAGTCTGGACCGCCCGTTTCGATTTTAACAGCCAGGTACATCCTTTACATTTGCTGAAGACCGGCTTTGAATTTAACTATGAAGATATTCAATCAACGGAAATCCTTTATCCCACGCGAACTATCAATGGGATTTCTCCTCCCTTTGCAGATTCACTCAGGCAAAGTGTGAAAGGGTACCATGAGCAAGGAGAATATCCCGGGTATGGGTATTACCGGTGGGTACTTAGCAATTATCCGAATCGCGGTGCACTCTTCATTCAGGATAACATTGAATTTGAAGGACTCAATCTCCACATAGGATTGCGTTACGATTATTTTGACCTTGGAAAACAAATTTACGATTCTCTATACGAGCAGGCATGGCTCGCGGCAGTGAATGCCAACCAATCAAATAGCGGCGCAGTATTATTTTCCAAGGTTCCATGGGCTGATAAAATAAGCGGGACGAGCACGTTTTTATATTATTTTACACACGGATATTTCAGCCCCCGTCTTTCCATAGGTTACCCCGTCACCGACCGTATAGTGTTTTATTTTAACTATGGCCACTTTTTGCAATACGCAGACCGTGACGAATATTTCCGCGATCCGTATCTTCTAGGTGCGTCAGGCAATTGGATCGGCAACCCGGATCTGAAACCCCAACGTACAGTTGGGTACGAAGCGGGCTTTGATGACCAGGTGACAGATGATTTTGCCTTTCATGTCGGAGCGTATTATAAGGACATCTTTGATTATGCCGCTCTTACAAGCACCACGAATGGCCTGAACGAACTGTACGTAAACTTCGATTATGCGAGCTCTCGTGGGTTTGAGATTACGACGAAAGAGGCTTTTTCAAGCAATTTTTCCAGTGATCTCTCATATACATACGCCATCTCGAAGGGACGCGCTGCCGACCCGAACGCTGCAGTTTTTTCGCCACAGTTTCAGCTTCCCCGTGAAACAAGACTCCCCTGGGATCAGCAACACACCCTTAATATGTTAATAAGGTACAAAGTTGGACCTAAGGAGGAAGGTTCTTTCTTCGGTCTCCCGTTCATAAATAACTGGGGATGGTCACTCAAGTGGCAGTTAGGAAGCGGCTTCCCGTATACCACGTACCAGGCTCGTGCAAACAATTTCTTTATTCCACTGGTCAATAATGGGACAAATCCGTACACGTCGTCCTTCGGTTTGTCTGTATACAAGGGGTTCTACCTTCTTGATAGAATCAACGCGCTTGTTACCCTCGACGTCGAAAATCTCTTCAACAGAAATAATGTCAACTCGGTGAATCCGGTGACAGGCCAACCCGCTAAATATGGTGATTACAACCCGGACAATAATAATACCATATATAATTGGTATGTGTCGCGGTTTAGAGTTGACCCCAGTATCTTTTCGCCGCCGCGGCAAATATTCTTGGGGGTAAAATTAAATTGGGAATAACCAAAGCAGTAGAAAGAGGGCTTATGAAACTAAATGTTAAACGATTAAGCGCTATTACGGTTGTATATTTCATTGTATTTACCGTGTGCGCCGTCGCAGTTGACCGGAAATTTCAAATAAAAAAACCGGATCAACCTTCTTCCATGGAGAAAACCACCAGTACACAATTCCATGGTATTCGTCAGGGGTTTGACATGAGGGTGTGGATGGGCAATATGAGTTGTATGGGTGAGAATTATTCCGGTACCTCCACAACGCCGGACGGTTTCGGATTAGAGTATCCTCGTGGTAGCCAAATTGAACATTTGTTCGGTGCCGGACCCTGGATCGGAGCACTCGTAGATACGGCTACTTCCGGGCCACCGCGAATAGTCAAGGCAGTAACAACAGGGTATGAAGGCTGGGCGCAGAATCCTTTGTTTGAAATGCATGGAAACCCTGATGGGCGGGACTCATTTTTTATCACGACAAATGTCCCGAATGGACGCAACAGAAGAGGTTACGATGATGACGGTGACGGCAAAATAGATGAAGATGAATTAAACGGCGTTGACGATGATGGGGACGGACTAATCGATGAAGACTATGGTGCGGTTTCCGAACATGATGCATACGTTGCATACTCAGACCTCAATGGCGACCCGAACCCAATTCCATCACTTAACCCTCCCCTGGGAATAAAAGTGTGGCAACGTTCATTTGCCTGGCAAACAGCCGTCAAGGAGCCTATTCTGCCCATTGAGTATTATTATATTAATGTCGGAACAAGAGTCCTCGACAGCGTCTATGTCGGTTTCTTTGCTGATGGAGATGTTGGTCCAAAGTATCACAATGCGTTTTATCAGGATAATTATTCGGCTTATCTCAAAGATGTTCGTACAGCATACATTCATAATCCGCAGGATCGCCCTTCAACACCGATAGGTTTTACGGTACTCGGAACGCCTAAGCCGCTCGATTCATTAAGATACACTTTTCATTGGTTCCCGGGTCCGCTAACCCCGCCGACGAAACGTGCGAAATACGACCTTATGACTTCTGGAAGGATTGATCCTGATGAGTATCCTGCTTTGTCTGATACTCGCTTCTTCTTTTCATTTGGGCCTTTTCCAGAAGTCAAACCAAATGATACCCTGAAAGTTGTTGTGGCTCTCGTTTCCGGTCAGGGAGTATTGCAGGGGCCGAATAATCTGCATGATAATGCGGCGAAAGCCCTTGAGTTGTATTCTCGTGGATTTACAACCCCTCCTCCACCGATTGGCGCTCCTCTGAGAGTAACTTTAGAGGGGACTGACAGGGTGAAACTCGATTGGAAATGGCGACCGGGTGACCCCAGGTGCAACCCCATTGAGGTATGGGATGATTCGAATAAATTTGTGGGTGCGTTACCCGATTCGAACTGGCGAAGAAGAAACCCCGAATTACGATGTGACCCAAGCGGAACCGGAGGTAAAAGCGGTGGCAGAACGTTTGAAGGCTTCAGGGTCTGGAGAAGTGAAGCTCCAATCCCGGCGGCCGGGACATTTGCGCTCCTTGCACAATATGATGTTTACGATGGATTGACTTTGGCGGATAAAGGAGGACATATTGAAGACCCGGATATCGACTCGTCGGTAACTACTCTGAAAGGCTATAGTTTCATTGATTCGAACCTTGTGCGTGGAAGAAAATATACTTATGCTGTAACAACATTTACACTTCCCGGTGTCACAGTGACTCAAATACCGGGACCGAATGGTGTTACGTATGATACCTTGACATCCCCCGCCGTCGAATCGGCACAGACTGAAAACCAGACAACAATTGTTATTCCGTTTTCGCCCTCAAAGGCATTCGGCGAAGTGAAGGTTGTTCCGAATCCTTACCGGACGGATGCTGATTATACGTTTGAAAGCGGCGGGCCGGAAGGCTTGGGTCGGATATGGTCCGAAAATCAGCGTGTTATCTGGTTCATTCATCTTCCCACAACATGTGTTATCCGCATATTTAGCCTGAGCGGAGATCTCGTTGCAACGTTGCACCACGATGATGGCACCAGACAACAGCCGAATGCTGTCGATCCGCAAAATCCCAAGCCTGTAGGGCAGGAGGAGTGGCACTTGTTGTCCGAAAGTGGTCGGGCAGTTGCAAGCGGAGTGTATGTGTTTACCGTTGAATCCGACTTTGGCAGACAAATTGGCAAATTTGTCATTATTCGTTAGAGCATTCGAGAGTGCTATCACTCTTCAAGGAGAAATACTTATGAAGGAAGCTTCAAAATTTTATAAAAACATATTGATCGTCCTCCTGCTCGTAGTTGGTTTTGTTACAGCAGGAGTTGCCGGAAATCGGTCCGGAACGGTTTCCGATCAATTCCTCAAAATTCCTGTTAGTGCCCGTGCGATAGGGATGGGCGGAGCACAGGTCGCTGTGGCTGAGGGCGTTGCATCTATTGCGTTCAATCCCGCAGGCATAATTTCTGTGTCGGATTATGGATTCGGAGCAACATACACCAATTGGTTCGCGAGCATTCAACACAGCTTCTTCGGGGTTGTTAAGAATATGCCCGGCATTGGAGCAATCGGTGTAAGCCTGACTCTCTTGACAACAGACGATATGGCTGTGACCACGTGGGCACACCCGGACGGAACGGGTGAAAATTTTCGCGCCAGCGATTATGCGTTTAGCATTGCCTACGCTAGGCAGGTAAGTGATAAATTTATGGTCGGTGTGAATACAAAGATCATAAAGTCCTATCTCTATAACACTGAACTCGGAGCCTCAACCTTCGCCTTTGATGTCGGAACTTTGTACGATATACCCCGACTCCGCTGCAGGCTCGGGGTATCCCTCACGAACATCGGCAAAGATGTTCAATTTATTAACGAGCCATATTCGCTTCCGACATCACTCCGTTTTGGTGTGCTTGTCAATGTTGTCGATCAGGGGAGTCATCAATTGAAATCAACGTTGCAGATTTCCCGCAACAACGACACCGACGAGCAATACAATATCGGCAGTGAATATACGTTCAATGGGATCGTTGCACTACGTGCCGGCTACAAATTTGCATACGACCAGGAGAATGTTACTGCGGGCTTTGGGGCAAGCCTGAATTCCATCGGAATCAATGGAACGCTCGATTACGGGTATAATAATTTTAAATACTTACCCGGGACCCATTCATTTACTTTTAATATTC
Organism: uncultured Chlorobiaceae bacterium; assembly: GCA_964484465.1. Taxonomy (GTDB): domain Bacteria; phylum Bacteroidota; class Ignavibacteria; order UBA10030; family SZUA-254; genus CAZAFL01. Next base: position 38,735 of record CAZAFL010000012.1, on the reverse strand, counting down.
AATTCTGATTAGCTATTAAGACTCTGGAGAACGAATGAACAAACGTTTTGCTGCTCTGCTGGGATGTGTGATTGGTGCAACTGTTCTTATCGGTTGTAATATTGAAAACCCGTCTGACCCCAGACCTGTTATCACTGCGGCTGGAAATGATCTGGTAATCAATGAAGTCTTCCACGTTTCCCCGACACAAAGTAACCCCTACTCCTGGATTGAGCTGTACAATCCTACGAATAAGATCATTCGCTGGTTTGTGGAGACGAAAATTGACGATTCCACGACGGTTCGTGACCGTTTGCTTGTTCGCTTCCGCACGCGGCGTCAATTCTATAATTTTTCAACGACAAGTCTTGCATTTAACCCTTCGTATATCGTACAGACGGATTCTGGTGACGGTTATTTTACAAACTATCACACTGATGAGGTTATTGAAGGTAATCAACCAATACTCAAGGATCAGTGGTACTCGTCTACGGACAGTCTCATTTTCCCCAATGAATTTGTTGTGATTGACAATGATGCGAATAAGTTCGACGACCACACCAGCACCGGTCCTTCTGCACAGGCAGATTTTGCCATGACACTTGCAATAGGTTCGATACAAAACACGCCCTCGCCTGCTTGCATACTGTATATTCGTAATCCGCTCTATACCGCAGGGTTTTCACGTGACACGAATTATTATTGGGTGGGCGCTAATGTTATCTGGGATTTGCTGGATGCAGGTGAGGTAGCATTAATGCGCATTACCGATACCGTCATAACAAAGGTGGATACGATCGGGGGCGAGATTGTGATTCAGAAATCCTATTTCCCCGGTGACACGACATACATCGATGTTGCTCGTTACGGAAATTATCGTCCTTCTCCGGATCCCTTTCCGGCAAATATGCCGATAGGCAATATTCCCAACGGAAGCTCTCTTGCCCGTTATGGAGGTTATTTCAAAACCGGGAATACGCAAGATGAATTTTATGTATCACCCAACCCTATCCCGGGGTGGTACAACCAGCGTCAGAAAAGATGATCCTTATCCAGGAAGAGTTTTCCTAAAGCCAAGAATGAAGTCGTTCTTGGCTTTGTTATTTTTATAGGATCACGATATGATCAGGGTAGTAAAGGGTTGAGTCCCTAGTCTTACGACGTGGAATCTTTAGGGGATGCATATGTTATGCGGAAGCCTGAGGTGTGCTGAAGGTGGGAGTTGAACCCACACCCGGGGTAAGCCGGACTGGATTTTGAGTCCAGCGCGTCTGCCAGTTCCGCCACTTCAGCCCAAAGAATGACGTAAAATATACGAAAAACGTCCAAGAAATACAATGTTGTTGAATGAAGAATGCCGCAGTACGTTCAGTGCTCCATGCAACATTCCATCTTGCATGTTTCTCTTTTTTTAAGAACATTGAATCCGAAAAAAATGTATCTCTTACACTGATATCGAATGATAAAACTTGACCACCTTGTGAAAAAGTTCGGGGGTTTCACTGCCATCAACGATTTATCGCTCACCATTCGGAGAGGAGAGTTCTACGGTTTCCTCGGGCCGAACGGTGCAGGAAAGACGACCACCATCAAAATGATGACTGGGTTATTTGCGCCGTCGTCGGGAACAATTACCATCAACGGCTTCGACATCCAGGACGAGCCACTCCAGGCGAAAATGAATATCGGGTACGTACCGGACCAGCCTTTTTTGTATGAAAAACTGACAGGGAGGGAGTTTCTTTATTTTAGTGCCGGTCTCTACAGGATGGACCATCGTACCACGACCGACCGCGTCAATGAACTTGTTCATCAATTGGAAATCGGCTCATGGATAGACCGGCGGGCTGAGAATTATTCTCAGGGAATGCGCCAGCGGGTTATTATTTGCGCGGCACTGCTGCACGACCCGAGAGTGCTGATTATTGACGAACCGATGGTCGGTCTTGATCCCCGGAGTTCACATATTATCAAGCAGCTGTTGAAACAAAAAACACGTGAAGGTGTTTCAGTCTTCATGTCAACTCACAGTCTGCCCGTGGCGGAAGAACTGTGCGACCGGGTCGGCATCATCAAGGAGGGACGATTGGTGTTTGAAGATTCCATCGACGCTCTTCATCTCTTCAAATCGAAATATGACGGGAAATTTGAATCACTGTTCCTCGAGTTGACAAAGTGAGTCTCCACCCGCTCCTCCATATTACGTTGTTCAAGGTCAAAGGTATCGGCAAGCTTGCAGTTGACTGGAACGCGGTGACTATCGTGAAAAACTCTGCATCGCTGGTGGTGTTTGGCGGGTTTGCCTTGGGAGCATTTTATCTAGCCCGTGCATCAACCGCATATCTCCTCGATACCGCTCACCTCGGGTTGTTTCTGTTGCATCGCTTTGTTTCAATGCTGCTCTTTGTGCTGTTTTTGTCAGTAAATGTCGGGAATATCATTGTTTCCTATGCAACACTGTACCGGTCACAGGAGACTACGTATTTACTCACCAAGCCACTGGCACACGGACATCTTTTTCTCATAAAATTTCTCGATAATTTTTTTTATAGCTCAGCGGCGCTGTTCCTCATGGCATCTGCTGTTCTGTTCGGATACGGCAGCTATTTCCACATGACATGGACGTTCTATCTTCAGACAATGTTCCTGATGTTTGTCCCGTTCATGCTGATTTCGGCCTGCATCGCGGTGATGGAACTTCTCCTCCTCATGAGATTTGCTACCAGGGTCGGCGTACAAAAAATCATCGGAGGAGTAGTTGTGACCTACCTCGCCTCGTTGTTCTTCTATTTTAAAATGACAAACCCGATGAAGCTCGTCCGGCTGGTGACGCAGGATTTTTCAAGGGTCAATGATTACCTGGGTTACCTCGACCCTCCTTTTGCAAAGTTTTTGCCGAACCAATGGATGGCCGAATCACTATTCTGGACAATGAAAGGGGATACTTCGTACGCTGCTTCGTACACTATTATTCTTACGGGTGCAGCCGTTATGTTGTTTGCCGCAATGCTTCTCCTTGCAAAGAAATTGTTCTATTCGAGTTGGTTGACGTCCCTCGAATTACGGGCGCTCTCGGAAACTACATCGCAGACCTCGCGGAGATTTTCGCTGACGAAACCATCTTTAATCGATAGTGCGACAAGCGTGATGTTGAAGAAAGAGTTTTGGCAATTTATCCGGGAACCGAGTCAGTGGATTCATCTGGGAATCATTGCAGTACTCATATTCACCTTCATCGTCAGCGTTGTACAAATTGACATGAAATTCAAGCTACCGTTTTTGCAGACTGTATCTTTTCTCGTCATTTTTCTTTTCAATGCATTCCTGATCGGCTCAATCGCACTCCGCTTCGTCTATCCGATGTTCAGTATCGAAGGTCGAAGTTTCTGGGCAGTTCTCAGCGCACCGATTTCGCGCGCAAAGGTGTACACCATCAAATTCTTCATTGCATACCTTCCCCTGACCATCCTGAGTACCCTGCTGATATTCTTTTCTCACCAGCCTCTCAAGCAATTTCCCGCTGTCCAAACCATTTCGGTCATTCTCATGGTTAGTGTCTCCTTGTCGCTGGTTAGTCTCAATCTCGGCGCCGGCGCATTTTTTGTAAACTATGAAGAAAAAAATCCAATCCGGGCTGCTTCATCTCAAAGTGCTACGTTGACGTTTTTGATAAGCATACTATATTTGACCCTACTTGTCGGTGTTATGTTTATCCCTTTTACGAAATATTTTGAGTACATTCTGCATGGTACTGCTTTCGACATCATGTCGTTGTACTCCAGTGTTCTCTCTGTTATTATTATCTCTCTCATGATTGGTTCTGTTTCCTGCATTACAGGTATACAATCGCTCAAAAGGGATTTTTGAATCGTTTGAAAATCTGCATTATTTTCTGTAAGTTCTTCCTGGAACCATGAAGCTGAATGAAATTCAACTTGCAACCAGACTCGACCAGGCGCGGGCTTGGGTAGAGGAGGAGAAGTATCTCCATGCAATTCAGGCCTACCTGCGGTTAATCCGGAGCGAACCAGGGTTCCTTCCTGCGTATGTGGAACTCTCCGGGCTGTATGTAGAGTTAAATAAATTTACTGCGGCTACCCAAATTCTTTTTCTGGCAGAACCTCATTTTCCCGGTAACCCGGAAATCACGTTCCTCCTCGGCAACGTTTACATGAGGGCTGAAGAATACGACAAGGCATTAACCTGTTTCAAGAGACTTTCGAGTATGAAGCTTCCTCATGTCCACTTTAACATGGGGGTTGCGTATTTTTGTAAGAATAACATTCCGCGTGCCGAAGAACAGTTCCGATTAACGTTGAAGTACGATCCGAGATTTCCAAAAGTCAATGAATCATTGGGAGAACTGCTGATCAGACGGAATGCTTTCGCAGAAGCAATAAGTTATTTGAAAAAAGGAATCGATGCCGATCCTTACAACGCGGTTAACCATCAGCTGTTGGGAATTGCATATCGTCATCTGCTCGATTGGACAAATGCGTACAATGAATTTGTGATCGCTATCGAGATGGACCCGAATGAACCATCGAACTGGCGGTTTTGTGGCGAAATGTTGAGGCACTTGAAACGTCTGGATGAAGGGGAGCAATATCTGCGGAAAGCGCTGGAGTTGTCTCCAGCCTCTGTGGAGACGCTTGTCGTTCTTGCCCAGGTTGCTGCAGCAAAAGGAGACACGGAAAAGGCACGAGAGTTCCTCGATCATGCATTGCAGCTAGACCCGGTAAACGCCGATGCGAGAGAGGTCAGATGGAAAATTTACAAAGCGGGAGACCGGAGTTCCCGAACCTAAGCATGCCTGCAACACTTGTAATGTTCCTCCGTAGCGCTCCAGCGTTCGTTGCCCTTCTCCTTATCCTGTTTGTCTCATGCTCAAGTCAGGAGCAGTATACCTACAGCGCAGCCGCAGAGAAAGATTTTAACAACGCCATTGCTCTTTTCAAGGAAGGAGAATTTCATGAGGCATTGAATATTTTTGATAAGCTGATTACCCGCAGCGACATCCACCAGCGCACGACCGCCTCATATATCATGGCGGCGAAAACACATTACCGCTTGAAGGAATTTAACCAGTCAGTCCAGCTTCTTCAGGAATTGCTCGCAAACTTCCCGGAAACTGCATACCGAAATGACGCGCACTACTCCCTCGGTGTCAACGATGTCATGCTCCAGCGGTATGGTGAAGCGGCAACTGAATTCATTCTGACAATCGAAGCCTCTGCCGACCCTGTGCTTGTTCAAAAGGCAGAGCCTCTCTTGAAGACTTTGGTGATAAACCGGCTGGAAGAACCAAGCATCGATCAACTCATGTCCGGGGCACAGAAAAGAGAAACGAAAGATTTACTCGCCCTGGTTTTAGCGGAGAGGTTTTTTAGAAGAGGCGACCTTATCAAAGCCCGCCAATATGTTGACGGGGTCCTGAAAACAAGTCCGCCGGGTAAATATGAGAGTGAAGCGAGAGCCCTTGCATCTCAACTTTCAACGGCACCAAGTGTGAAAGTGGGAATTCTATTACCTCTCACGCAGAGTTCCTCCTCGAACTCCGTTAAAACTCTTGCCGAAGAAATGCTGGAGGGAATCAACGTTGCATTGAACGAGTATAACCGATCTTCTGCAAGCTCTGTGAAAGTCGCTATCGAAGTTCGTGATACAGAACGTGATTCTGTTTCTGTGCAAAAAATTGTGAAAGAGCTTGCCGGAGATCATGAAGTGGTCGCTCTTGTGGGCCCTGTATTCAGCGACATCGCCGCAAAGTGTGCGCCGGTTGCCAATGCCGAAAAAATTCCAATGATTTCACCGACTGCAACCGGGAAAAATATTGCGTCATCCGGGCCGTATGTTTTCCAGGTTGCCCCAGATATCGATTCACGTGGAAAAGCGATGGCGCGTTATGCGGTCAAGGTGCTTGGGTACACGACCCTGGCGACCCTGACCCCCGACGAACCGTCAAGCAGACTATTGTCGGAGAGTTTTTCTATAGAAGCTCGACGGCTAGGAGCAGCAGTTATTGCAAGTGAATTGTACGTCTCAGATACAACCGATCTGCGTGGACAGCTTCTGAATATCCGGAAAGCAGGAATTACGGGAGAGCCCCTCATCTCATTTGCAGGGAGAATTCCACGAACTGAGCTCGCAAAAATACTCCATGCCGGCGCAGACCCTGAACTTATAGATTCCATCAGGGCGAGGGATGGCAGCATCGGTGTGACGAAACTTTTCGGACCGCGTGGCCGCCGCATTGCAGACTCTCTAAATCTCAAGATTATTATGCCGGACAAAGATGGAGAAAATACCGATATTCCTGTCGTTTCCATACAAGGAATCTTTGCGCCCATTCTCAATGCCGACCAAATTGGCATCGTCTCATCACAGGTAAAGTTTTTTAACCTGCAAACACAGCTTCTTGGAAACAGTGAATGGGATGACCCCTCTCAGTTGGAGGCACATCGACGCGATACAGACGGAATTATCTTTGCATCAGATTATTTTGTCGAAAAAGAGGATTCTGCGTACAATAATTTTGTTCAGCTTCACCTCCACGACACCAAGAAGCAACCGACAAGATACAGTGTTCTTGGATATGACACAATGATGCTGTTGCTACACGGGATTAATCTTGGTGCTGCAGACAGAGAAAAAATTGCCACTGCATTGAGCAACCTAGAAGGCTACGCTGGTGTTCATTCAACCATCAGCTTGAACCACGGCAGAATCAATTCGTACCTTCATATCCTTCGGTACATAAAAGGTGAAATAAACAACATGGGGGAAATTTCAGGGAACTAGTTTCATTCCGGGGAGGTATCATGGGAACTGCTTCAACGAACGTCAACGAACCATCATTCTATCATTCTAAAATAACTGATTGGCCCGAAGGTGAGCGTCCAAGAGAAAAGCTCAAGCATCATGGTCCTCATATACTTTCGGATGCAGAATTGCTGGCAATTTTGATTCGGGCCGGAACAGGAAATATTACGGCTGTTGACCTTGCCAAGACTCTTCTTCAACGGTTTGATTCGCTAGAACACCTTGCGTCGAGACCGCTTCAGGATTTGAAACAGTTCAAAGGACTGGGTGAAGCGAAATCGATCCTGCTCCTGGCTGCATTCGAGCTCGGAAGGAGAACTGCATCGTTGCACAGGAGAGAAAAGACCCGTGTCCAGTCTCCGGAGGATGTTGTACGACGTTTTCAGCCATTACTCAGGGATTTGAAACATGAAATATTCTCTGTCTTACTGTTGGATGCTGCGAATCATCTTTTGCGCGACGTGAAAATCTCCGAAGGGATTCTAAACAGTTCTCTCGTACATCCAAGAGAAGTTTTCAGGCATGCGATCCTTGAACCTGCGGCGAGTATCATCCTCCTTCATAATCATCCGAGCGGCAATCCCGAGCCGAGTGCAGAGGATATACAGATTACCCGCCAGCTCGTCGAAGCAGGGAAAATCCTTGGTATCCCTGTTCATGACCATATTATTGTAACTCCCAGTTCTTATACAAGCTTTGCGGAAAGGAGCATTTTATAATCATTTACGCTTAGTCACAACCTTCTGAGATTTCACTTGACAAAATTGGTTTTATTTGTTACTTTTGTCAGTAGTTGCTAAAAAATAGAGAATTTTCATTAATTTTGAGGAGAAACTGCATTGGAGAAAGTAATGAAAACAATCATGGTTGCTCTCATCGTTTCAGGAGGGATGATGCTCTCAAGTTGTTCGAGTTCCCCTTCAGAGGAACAAATGAAGCAGTTGAATGATTTGAAGCAGGAAGTTTCATCCCTCGAGAAACAGGTTTCAGATCGACAACGTGAGAAAGCTGATTTAGAAAAACAAATCGCAGAAAAAAATGGTAAGCTTCAACAATGCCAATCCGATCAGGAAGCGGTGAAGAAAGGACTAGGCAAATGAAGACAACCATGAAGATGCGACCGAATAACGTAATGTTTCTGGTATTGATTGCTTTTTCCATTCTGCTCCTGAATGCCATGACCGCGATTGCACAGGAAATGACGAAAGATGAATGGCAGGCACAAATGACTTCGAATACCGCGAGAAGGACCGACCTGCAGGCGCAACTCAAGAAATTGACAGATGATGTGACGGGCATGAAGGCTCAGTCTGATAAACTGGATGCCGACGTGAAAGCATGTGAAGACGCATTGTACGCAATGCTTGGTGTGACCAGGGCAGATGTTGAGGCGTTCGATAAAGAACTCTCTTCGCTTGAAAATAGGGTCGGCGAGCTTCAACGTATGTCTGACGCGGAACTTCTGACGCATAAAGACGAGGTTGAGGGAATTAACAAGCGGTTGGGTGAAATGGCACAAAGCAAGATCGCCTTGATTCCTCGCTATGGAGACCGGATCAAAGCCTTACAAGATAAAGTTGCCGCGTTGATGAAGAGTTTGCAGAGAGAGAAAACATACACCGTCGGCACATGGTCGAAAAACAGAGATTGTCTCTGGAACATTGCCAAGAAAAAAGATATTTACGACAACGCCTGGTTATGGCCAAAAATCTGGCAGGGTAATCGTGATAAGATCAAAGACCCGGATATTATTAAGCCGAAATGGGTGTTGAAAATTCCCGAAGGCAAGGAGTTGTCGAGTCAGGAAAAATCCTCGGCGAATTCGTATTATCGCAAACGTGCATCTGCCCCAAATTAATATTTTACGATAAGGAGTAAGCGTCAAAACATTACGTGGTCGCTGAACATACGTACGGAAAATTTGGAAAAACCCTTCTTTCTCCCGGCAGGTCCGGTAGGAAAAGGGTTTTTCTGTTTAAGAAAATGGTCATAACAAATTGAAAGGAGATGGCGACTTCATTGGCTGAAAAAAAATTGAAGGCGGAAGGCGTAGACATGATCCGGCTGCTCGGGTTGAATGACGCTAATCTTCAGGTGTTGGAGAGCCGGTTTGACGCCAACATTATTGTCCGAGGCGACACGATTACCTGCCGCGGAGGACAGCAACAGGTGGAACAACTTGAAAAGGTGTTTAAGGAACTTATCTATATCCTCAACAAAAACGGGGATCTCTCGGCGAATGATGTCGATACGGTTATTGATTTGGTGACATTAAACGGGGACCCCGCGCTTCCGAAAAATATCGAAGCGCAGGTCGGTACTGATGAGCTGGAAAGTGTAGTTCTCTTTACCCGAAATGGTATTATCCGAGCAAAGACCGCCGGCCAGCGTGAATATATTCGCCAGATAAAAAAGAATGATATCGTTTTCGCCATCGGTCCTGCCGGAACAGGGAAGACGTATCTGGCTGTCGCGATGGCGGTTGCCGCGCTGAAGAATCGTGATGTCGTCAAGATAATCCTTGCGCGCCCGGCGGTTGAGGCAGGGGAGAGTCTGGGGTTCCTGCCGGGTGACCTGAAAGAAAAAGTCGACCCTTACCTTCGTCCGCTCTACGATGCGCTGGATGATATGATTCCACCGGAAAAGCTCAAGACGTACATTGAGCGCCGGGTGATCGAAGTTGTTCCTCTCGCGTATATGCGCGGGAGAACGTTGAACAATGCGTTCGTCATTCTCGACGAGGCGCAAAACGCGTCAAGCATGCAGATGAAAATGTTTCTCACACGCCTGGGCGCAAACTCAAAGGCAATCATTACCGGTGATATCACGCAGATTGACCTGCCGCTGAAGACAGTTTCGGGATTGGTCCAGATCCAGGATATTCTCCAGCATATCGAAGGAGTCCGGTTTTGCTATTTTGATAGAAATGATGTTGTACGGCACAAACTCGTCAAGGATATTATCGATGCATACGATAAGTTCCACACAAACGGTAAAACTGAAAACGGGGGGAAGTAGCTTCTGACGGGGTATTCACCGATAACATCATCGATGTTCGGAAATATAACCGATATTCCCTTGCAATAATCTCAATCAAAATCACGTGCACCTATTTCTTCTTCGCTTCCTCCCAGAGCCCGTCCATCTCTTCGAGTGAAGAGGCATGAATATCCTTTCCCATTTCTCTTAGCCTCTTTTCAATATGCTGAAAACGAAGAATAAATTTTTCAACAGTTCGTCGTAATGCGTTTTCCGGGTTGATATTAATAAAACGTGAATAATTGACCAGCGCAAAAAGCAGGTCGCCAAATTCCTCCTCAACCTCGTCAGTTGTTCCTGCATCTATCACGTGATGAAGTTCCTTGATTTCTTCATCCACCTTCATCCACGCATCCTCTTTCTTCTTCCAATCAAACCCTACTTTGGATGCTTTGTCGGTGAGGCGGTGTGCCCTGAGGAGAGCAGGGAGTTCTTTCGGTACGCCGTCCATCAATGATTCTCTCCCCTCCTCCATCTTCAGTTTTTCCCAGTTTTGTTTTACTTCGTGAGCATTTTTAACCCGGATACCCCCGAAAATATGCGGGTGTCGGCGGATTAATTTTTCGGTAATTTCATGAATGACCTCCTGCAGTGTGAATGCTTTTTCCTCTTCTGCAATGTTTGCATGAAAAACCACATGCAGCAACAAATCTCCCAATTCCTTTTTGAGCTCCTGGAGGTTGTTGTGGTCGATCGATTCCACAACTTCATATGCTTCTTCAATCAAACTGTGACGGATGGAGGCATGAGTCTGTTCTTTGTCCCACGGGCATTCCTTCCGAAGGCGTTTGGTGATCTCGACGAATCTTGTAAATTCATTCTGTGACAAGAGTGTTATACCTTTCATTCTGTGTTGAAAAACATACCCAAATTCACTTTGAAATGCAACCGGTGTTTTACCAGATTTTCCTTATCTATGATTGAATTCGTTGGAAATCTGCATTTTAATTTCTATATTCATGCGCTCGTTCGATGATACATTCTTACCAAATCCGGTCAGGACAACTTCATGAGTCGAAAAATTTTGTGGCTTGTCATTTTGTGTGTTGCAGCAGCGACGTTCTGGTACATTGTCAATACTACACAGCGTGAGGCCGGAATGCTCCTTGTCAATGGTACGATTTATACCTTAGACCCGAGCAATTCTGTCGCCGAGGCCGTTGCTATTCGAGGCAACAGGGTTGTCGGCGTCGGCTCTACCGATGATATGAAACGCCGGTATTCATCCGAATCCATCATTGACCTCAAGGGGAAAACTGTTTTGCCAGGGTTCATTGACGGGCACGCTCACATGTTAAATGAAGGAAGGTTCCTGCACGACCTCGACCTCATCGGGACGACTTCGGCCGAACAGATAGCCGGTGCCGTTGATCAACGTGTACGCGAATCAACGCCGGGGCAATGGATCCTGGGGCGAGGATGGGATCAGAATGATTGGGAAGTGAAGAATTTCCCCACCCACGAAATTCTCGACCGTGTTGCTCCTAATACCCCTGTTATTCTCCAGCGTGTCGATGGACATGCCCTTTGGGTGAACCAGAAGGCTATCGAAATGGCAGGAATTACAGCTTCGACAAAAGAGCCCGCGGGGGGGAGGATTTACCGTGACCTCCATGGAAACCCGACGGGGATTTTTGTCGATGACGCAATGGATTCCATCTATAAAGTAGTGCCACACTTCACGGATGAGGAGGTTGAACAACGCATTAAACTTGCATTACAACAATGTGTAAAATTCGGATTGACTGAAGTCTTTGATATGGGTGGTGCCTACGATAAGTGGGGAGTCGATCTGCAGACGATACGCGTCTACAAGAAGCTAATACAGCAGGGAGAATTACCGATTCGGATCTATACAGCTCTTGACAGGTCGGAAGAGACATGGAAGTCTTATCTGCAAAGTGGGCCCGAAATAGATTACGGTAATGGTTTTCTGACCGTTCGGGCTATCAAATTATTCATCGATGGAGCATTGGGATCCCGCGGAGCGGCTCTCATCGATGAATACAGCGACGACCCAGGAAACAGAGGGGTCACGCGGATGAGCGAAGATGAGATGGACAATATTTGTACACAAGCGCTGCAGCATGGATTCCAGGTATTTACTCATGCTATCGGAGACCGCGGAAATCACATTATGCTGAATGAATATGAAAAAATTCTCAAAATCCTTCCAAAAGATGCCCCCTCACCCCGCTGGAGAATTGAACACGCACAGGTGCTGGCTCTAACAGATATTCCCCGTTGGCAGCAGCTTGGTATCCTCCCAAGCATGCAGCCAACACATGCTACTTCGGATATGTTCTGGGCGGAAGCGCGTCTCGGGCCGGACCGTATCAAAGGAGCATATGCATGGCGTTCAATTTTACAAACCGGCTCGATTATTGTAGGCGGTTCAGATTTTCCCGTAGAGAGTGTCAATCCATTGCTCGGCTTTTATGCTGCAGTTACCCGGAGCGACAGAAACGGCTACCCGCAGGATGGATGGTATCGTGAACAGAAAATGACGCGGGAGGAGGCAGCGCGCTGTTTCACCCAGTGGGCAGCCTACAGCGGTTTCCAGGAACATCAAAAGGGAACTATCGAGCCGGCGAAGTGGGCTGACCTCACCGTGCTGACGAAGGATATCATGCAGATCCCACCGCCGGAAATTCTTACAACAGATGTTGCAATGACGATAGTTGATGGAAAGATTGTGTATCAACAAGCTCCGCAGCAGTAAACGGAATAACAAACATTTTTCAGATAACACATCAATAATGTTTAAAGGAAGATTATTCACGCCCGGACCGACGCCGGTTCCGGAAGAGGTTATGCTTGCAATGGCGAAGCCGATTATTCACCACCGCCACCAGGAGTTCATCGAACTTCTCACACGTGTCAACGAAAACCTCAAGTATCTGTTTCAAACACAGCAGGATGTTTACATCCTGACAAGCTCGGGAACGGGAGCGATGGAGGCAGCAGTATGTAATCTTCTCTCACAGGGAGATGTTGCACTTTTTGTCAACGCAGGAAAATTCGGCGAACGGTGGGGCGAGATTTGCCTGGCATACGGAGTTCACGCTGAAGAAATAATTGTTGAATGGGGTCATTCGGTTGACCCAAAGGAGGTTGAACGCCGCCTTAAGCTGAACCCGAACATCAGGACAGTATTTGTTACACAGAGTGAAACTTCAACAGGAGTTGTTCAGGATGTAAGGGAGATTGCCCGTATTGTACATTCTTCTTCCGATGCAATCATAGTTGTGGATGGGATTACTTCAATCGGGGCGCTCGAGATGAGAATGGATGAATGGCACATCGATGTCGCGGTCACCGGTTCGCAGAAAGGTTTAATGATTCCGCCCGGACTTGCTTTTATCGCTGTGAGCGATGCGGCGTGGAAGCGTGTAGAACGGTCACAACTTCCAAAATACTATTTCAGTCTTCAACGGGCGAAAGATGCTGTTCAGTCAGAAGGAACACCATGGACGCCTGCTGTGTCACTTTGCGTGGGCCTCGATATTGCCCTGGAAATGATTCGGAAAGAAGGAATTGAACGTATCTGGGAGAGACACCATCGACTGGCTTCGGCCGTTCGCGAAGGGTGTACCGCGATCGGACTTCAACTACTTGCACGATCTCCTTCGAATGCACTTACCGCAGTGAAGATACCATCGGGCATCGATGACAAAACATTGTCGAAAACATTGAAAACCAATTACGGAATTACAATTGCGGGAGGTCAAGGTGCCTACAAAGGAAAATTAATCCGCATCTCTCACCTTGGATATTACGATGAACTTGACGCCGTTTCGGTCATATCTGCTCTTGAAATGGCGCTCGCTGATTGTGGCTGGAAGGTTGAAGCGGGTACCGGAGTCACGGCTGTGCAGACCGTTTTCCGCAGCCGGTCACACGTATGACAATTCTTATTACAGATTCCGTCGATCAGTCGTGCATTGACATTCTGAAATCGGAAGAGTATGATGTCGATTATCGGCCGGGAATTCTCCCGGAAGAGATACAAAAAATCATTGAGAATGCCGATGCCCTGATCGTACGTAGCGGTACAAACGTAACGGCGGAAATTCTTGCGTCTGCCAGGAAGCTGAAAGTTGTGGGTCGGGCAGGTGCCGGCGTTGACAACATCGATGTTGATGCGGCGACTCGCCGGGGCATTATCGTCATGAATACCCCCGGAGGCAACACCGTTTCAACGGCTGAGCATACGGTCACAATGATGTTGGCTCTTGCCCGGAATATCCCTCAAGCGCATCGAAGTATACAAGAAGGGAAATGGGAGAGAAAAAAATTTATAGGTACCGAACTGTACGGAAAAACCCTCGGCATTATCGGTCTTGGAAAAGTCGGAATGGAGGTTGCCCGAAGATGCTCCGCATTTAGCATGAATGTTATAGCGTTTGACCCCCTTCTTTCGCCGGAGAACATGGCGAAATCAGGCGTAGAACCGGCAGGGTTGGATGATATTTTCCGGCGGTCCGATTTTATTACCGTGCATAGCCCGTTGACAAAAGAAACAAAGAACCTCATTGGCGAGAAGTCGTTGCAGAAATGTAAGAGAGGGGTTCGGATTATCAATTGTGCACGGGGAGGAATTGTGGATGAGCAGGCCCTGCTTTTTGCGTTGACCTCCGGGGTTGTGGGAGGGGCAGCACTTGATGTTTTCGAGACGGAACCGCCGCATAACTCACCTCTCGTGAACCACCCGCATGTTGTCGTTACCCCCCACCTGGGAGCATCCACGGAAGAGGCACAGGAGAAAGTTGCCATTCAAATAGCCCGTCAGGTTGTTGATGCGTTGAATGGTAGGGGTGTTGCCGGTTCGGTCAATGCTGATATTATCCAGATGGCAATGAAGGAGGAGCTTAAGCCGTATGTAGAGCTTGCCGAAAAGCTGGGAAAGTTGATTGCTCAAATCGTTCATGGAAAACTTAAGTCGATTGTCATAAGCGTGAACGGTGAAATTCTCACTAACTCATCTCAAGTCTTGGGCGCAGCTCTCCTTCGCGGGTTATTGGCAAGGATGCTTTTTGAACCGGTGAATTTCCTCAACGCACCGATTCTGGCACGTGAGCGCGGCATAACTCTTTATCATCGTCCTGCGGATCACGATGATCTGTATGCTAATATATTTTCCGTTCGGTATGAGACCGATAAAGAACAACGTCGGTTCTCGGGCAGTGTGATCGGGGGAAAGGATGTTCGGATTATCAGCATCGATGGTTTTCGTTTTGAAATCAAACCTGCAGGAATCCTACTGTTTTATTCGAACATGGACAAGCCGGGGATCCTGGCAGCCGTCGGAAGTATCCTTGCAAAAGCAAACATTAACATCGGAGGATTGTCGCTTGGCAGATACGGTCCAGGGCAACAGGCGTTAACCGTCATTTCGCTTGATAACCCGGTTTCTGAGCAGATTTTGAATGAAATTTCATCTCTCGATGCTGTATCAGATGTACAAATAGCTTCGCTTTGAATTGCGAATTCATGGTTTCGGAAACCGCCGCTAAAAACTTGACAACTGTATTATCATTCATTATATTTCCGGCGTAGGGCAATCCCAAGTAGATCGACATAATTCATGAGAAAGTGAGGGTCGATAATCGAGCATTGTTACTGCCTTTCAATTATAACATCCCATCTGATCAATTCACTGTTCGTAAATGTTCTTCAGTCTCTGCATTAGAGACGGTGAAATGTTTTCGGTCAAGGCATCCTTTCACAAAACGGAATGGCACAAGTGTACCAAATCCTGGAGGTTCCAATTATGGTTGCTCATAAAATAGCATTCTATATTATTACATGTGGCATATCTCTTGCTATATGGAGCTGTGTGGATGTTCCTTCTCAACCCTCACTGCCACCTGTATATCATTCTCTGGTGCGGGTCATTGATGTCGCGACTGATGCACCGGCTTCGTCCGCTGTAACAATGGATAATGCCGCACTTGGGAATTTGGCGTTCACCGACGTCCTTAATTACAAAGATGTGTATTCAGGTGACCGGTTGTTTTCGTTTCAAAGTACGAACCAACGGGTTTCATTAGGTTCAAACAGGCAGCATACTGTGCTGGTGATCCCGCTGAACGCCTCAAAGCGTTTCCTGAATCTTGATGAGGGCTATACATTCAGGAATAACTTTTTTGGCGGGTCGTCAAATGCGCAGGTGAAATTTATTCACGTAGGACAAGGTTCGTTTCCGACTATTTCCTTCATGGATGGAGATAAAGCCGGTCCGGAGTTAAAATCAAGTGTTCCGTATATCTCTGCTGAACAATACACCGACGTACCTGCTGGCTCCCATACAGTGGTTGCTGTATCGAATGGCGGTTATTCAGCATCCATCGACGGAAGTCAGGGTGCACCTCCAAACAGTTCATTATCGACGGGTACGGGGGATGTCTATTTGAATCTTTCGACGAATGAATTCACCTACACAATTGATACGAAGATAGATGTGCAGGATAGCTTCTTCTTCGCTGCTCATTTTCATTTCGGAGGTGCAGGGGTGGCGGGTCCCGTTGAGATTCCAATCGATATTTCGGGACAGATGATTACATTCCCGGATGATACATTGCGTGGCAGCAATGCCGTGCCGGCACATAACGAGATAACAGCGACCGCAACTACCAAATTTACCCTGTTCCGGGATTCACTCGCGTATGCGATTACAGCTCTTACGGATAGTACGGTAATGACGTTTACGAGCTCAGCATTTCATAACGCTGCTGCGGGTTCAGTCGGTCCCATCGTAAATACCATATCGGCGGTTCCGTCGGGAGATACTCTTATAACGGGCTCGTGGAGCAAGAACGATGTCCCGCCACTCACACCAGCGCTAATAGAGCAATTGTTAACAGGGAAGATATATGTTTCATTCCAGACACTTGATTCAAGTCTGGCGCCTGGTGAAATCCGTGCGCAGCTTGTTCCCAGTCAGCTTTCTACAAATCAGTTTACAGGAACAATGACATTTAGCGATAGTGTAACCAGCGTTCTCGCTGATAGCCTGAACGTGGGTCATATGTATATCAATTTCCACAATCAGACAAGTCCGAATGGCCGGATTCGTGGTCAATTGACCCCCGACCCCAATGATGGCGGCCAGGCCGGCATAGCCTCGTATCCTGCAACGATGTTTGAAGCAGGACACATGTACACCCTGGTTGCTACAGGTGCATATCAGACTCTCGGACTTCATCTATTTTCCGACCGGCAGTTGGGCCTTGCAAAGACCGGAATTATAAAACAATCTTCTCAATCAAGTTTTGAAACGAAATCAAAATAAATTGAATTATGATTTGCACGAATTTTACCTCTTGGAATAAATTGGAGGAACTTATGAAAATAAAAATACTCTTGATACTTGTCGCTTTGCTGGTCCTTCCAGGATTGCTTCTGGCGGGGACGACCGGAAAAATCAAAGGGAAAGTGACTTTGAAAGAAACCGGTGAACCGGCGATCGGGGCAAACGTTATTATCGATGGCACGCATATAGGCGTCATTACCGACATCGGAGGAGAATACGTCATACTCAACGTGCCGGCAGGGTTTTATACACTAAAGGCAAGCTTCGTCGGCTATCACGTGCCTCCTATCTCAAACGTTAAAGTTATCGCCGACCTGACGACCGAGATCAATTTTGAGCTTGTTCGTGAAGACATTCAGCTGCAGGCAGTTCAGATCGTTGCAGAACGTCCGCTCATCAACAAGAATGCGACGAACGCGACTCGTGTCCTGACGACAGACGATATTCAGGCTCTTCCGGTCAGAGGATTGACCGGAGTATTCGCGCTGCAACCCGGCGTGATATTACAGGATAACAATATCTATATCCGCGGCGGTCGTGAAGATGAAGTCGGATATTATGTGGAGGGAGCAAGCGCACGAGACATTCTCACCGGGCGCAATGCGGTGACTGTCATACCTGAGGCGATCGAAGAATTCCAGGTCCAGGCTGGAGGTTACAATGCGGAGTACGGCGGTGCGAACGCCGGAATCATTCGCCAGCAGCTTCGTAGCGGCGGCGCGAAATTCAAAGCCACCTACAGTTACGAATCCGATAAGCTCAATTCGTTAAACAGCAATAGTTTTTTGAATACATACTCCTACGGATTTTATAACCACACGTTGACGTTGAGTGGACCGCTGTATGAAGACAAGATAAAATTATTTGTCGCGGGTGAAAACCAGTTCCTCCGTGACCGGAACGCGTCCTTCTGGGATGGATTCCAGTTCCCGAACGCTGATTTTCCACAACCCTTAATCAACGGACCGGGGGGTGGAAAACCGGGTGATACATTGCTTGCAGGAGGCGGTGTCCCATCGTATAGCGGTACACGCTATGGTGCGCTGATTATTCCTAACGGTGACATCCCCTCTAATTCAATGAACCGCTGGTCAGGGTCGGGAACGCTCACGTTTGATTATAATCCAATTATTGTCCGACTTGCTTCGACAATATCATGGCAGCGCCAGCAGATCAATGCGCTTCCTGTCCAGAGTATTCTCAACACAGCGCGTTTGCCGTTGGATGATAACAGCACGGGTCTGTACAATTTGAAATTTACACATCTCGTCAACCCGAAGACATTCTATGAGATTAATCTGAATTATTTTGATAGCCGGAGGAAAAGATACGACCCGGCGCTCGAAGACAATCTCATGGCATACGGTGACAGTATTGAAGCGTCGAAGCATGGGTTTACGTTTTTCAGTTACGCAAATGCCCTTCTCGGTCTTTCTCCACCTGATGCCCGTTATGATGGCTTCCCGTATAGTCCGTACGGACAGCTTATTGTTGGCGGGCAGGGTTCTATTCCTGCGAATATTCCGTCAAACTATATAAAATCTAAACAGACATACATGGGCGGGTCGATTGATGCGACCACTCAGTATGATGTTCATGAATTTAAAATTGGTGGATCATATCAGCGATATACCGTCCGGTTATATTCTGTCGGAAGGTTCGAAAATACTTTCCTGCAATATTATGCTCAGCCTGATTCAGGGAGAGACCCTGCGGCGAGGGTTCGCCTGATGCGTTCTCAGGGCATTCCGAATAATTTTGGGTATGACGTGTTCGGTCAGGAAATCGATAACGGGTTCGACGGTCCGAAGCACCCGACGTTCGCTTCGTTCTATCTTCAGGACAAACTTGAATACAAAGACCTGATTATAAACGGAGGCGTCCGGTTCGATTATTTGAATACTGACGACAAAGAATTCCTCAATCCGGCAAATCCTCAATTCCTCAACGGAGATATTTTCAGTCTTGACCCTGCCGGCCTTCGGCAAAAGGATGCGTTCAAAGCGGTGAGCCCGAGACTTGGATTATCCTTCCCGGTCACTGACCGAACTGTATTCCATATGCAGTACGGAAAATTCATACAGTCACCTCAGCTGAATGACATTTATCTGGGAACACCTCAGTTAGCATTGTATGTATCAGGAAGAAACTATATCCCCACGCCTGTCGGTTTAGGACTTGACCCTGAACGAACCACTCAGTACGAAATGGGATTTTCACAACAAATCAGTGATTTTGCTTCGTTCGACGCTACCGGGTTTTACAAGGATATCAAAGGCCAGATTCAAACCGGACAGATTATCACTCAAACAGGGTCCCTCGCGAAAGCGTATATTGTACTTCAGAATGGAGATTTTGCGACAACCAAAGGGCTTGAATTTACGTTTACGCTGCGTCGCGTTAACCGACTCCAGGCTAAATTAAATTACACTCTTTCTGACGCACAGGGAACCGGATCTCATCCAAACGGGGCCATCGGTTCAGTTAATAATGGAACACCCGTCCCGACGATCGTCACCCCGCTAACGTTCAATCAGACGCATCGGGGAACCATCAACCTTGATTATCATTTTGCTCAGGGCGATGGAGGTCCGATCCTTGAACGGCTTGGGGCGAATATCCTGTTCACGTTTAACAGCGGTCATAATTTTACAAAAGTGACCGGCGGGCTCGGGCAAACCGGTCCTGAGGATGGTGGTATCCTCTTCGATGGTGACCCGCGCAACCGGCGCCCGGTTGAACCTCTGAACGCATCTACGACGCCATGGAATTTCAGCTTAGACCTGAGGGTTGATAAAAGCCTGAATGTGTCAAGCTTATTCGACATGAATTTTTACATTTACGTCGAGAATCTTCTCAACACGAAAAATGTCATTAACGTTTTCGGAAGGACCGGGAATGCAGATGACGATGGATTCCTGACGAATGCGGACCTCAGCGGCTCGATCATTAACAAGCCGGACAATGGACCGGCGTACGTGCAGATGTACCGTGACGCGAACCTTGGGCTGCGTCAGAATTACTGGCGAAACCAGGGCGGCGATTTATTCGGGACGCCGCGTCAGATTCGCTTCGGACTCCGATTAGAATACTGATAGTAAACAAAAGAAGATTACAACTTGGCATACTCTCTTTAACCATAGGCGAGACAAATATGAAAAAAATGACCCTTCTTCTGATTGTGGCGGTTTGTGTGTTTGCCATACACCGGGACGCTAACGCAGCCGGACAGAAAACCAGTGTTCAGGTGAAGTTGAATAAGGCAACAGGTACAGGACCTTATTCAACATTGGTGAATATCAACAACCTTTCAATGTGGGTTTCCTACGATGGAAATTCAGCACGAAACCCCTACACGACGAATGCAGGAGTGACGTTTCCTCGGGGGACCTCTACCTGTATTTATGCTGACGGACTCATCTGGGGAGGGCTGGTAAATGACGGAGGTTCTCAACAATTGCGTGTCAACGGTACGACGTATCAGACAGGGTTGGTCGGTGGGAAGATTCTCAGCAAAGGTGTAGCTGAAGACCCGAGCAATCAAAGCGTCCGCATCTTTCGTATTCGGCGCGATTGGGAAACTGCGGACCTTACTCAAGACGCCGCGGAGCTGATAAATCCTCCCAAACCCTTAAGCGCGATTACCGCTTCAGATATTAAGGCGGTCCGCGATCAGTACCAGAAAGATTGGCTCGAATGGCCGGCAGATAAGGGAGCCCCGTTTTATGACAGAAACCGTGATGGCATCTATACTCCGGATCCCAATGGTCACTATGACGCCAGCGACACAACGCATGACGAACCGGGAGTTGCGGGTGCCGATCAGGTTGTATGGTTTGTGATGAATGATCTAAATGCCGCGCAAAGCCAGTCCTTTCTTGGATCAGATCCTATTGGATTAGAAGTACAGGTTACGCTTTGGGGCTACGCACGAACTGATGCTCTTGGAAATGTTGTCTTCAAAAGGTTCAGATACATTTATAAAGGGACGGCGGCAGCGAGCAGTGACGCCCAAATTACTAACATGTATGTAGGTCAGTGGGCAGACCCCGACCTCGGCGATTATTCCGACGATTTCGAAGGTTGCGATGTGACAAAGAGCTTAGGCTATGTATATAACGCTTCAGCAGTGGACGGAAATTATAAAGCATTTGGTCTTCCGCCTCCAGCCGCAGGTTATGATTTCTTCGCCGGACCTCTCGTAAACGCGCCTGCTGATTCTGGTGTATACGACCTCCATAGGGTATACGGACAAGCTAATCTGCCGATGACCGCGTGGATTTATTTTGCTGCAGGTGGTACCTATTCCGACCCACCGTTCAGTTACGTCGGCGCTGGTCAATGGTATAATTTGCTCAGGGGCCTGACACCGGTGACCGGTGCACCTTTTGTCTATCCGGGGGGCACACAAACTAAGTTTTGGCTGAGTGGCGACCCTGTAGCAGGAACAGGTTATCTTGATGGGACCATTGACGCTCCCGGCGACCGAAGAATGATGTTAAGCACCGGACCGTTTTCCATGGCGTTGGGTGATACTCAGGAGGTGGTTGTCGCTTTACTCGCCGGACTCGGGACCGACAGGTTATCAAGCGTGAGCGTTCTTAAGTCGGTGGATGAAAAAGCACAATTTGCCTATGACGTTCTGTTTAATTTGCCGAAACCACCTCCGACGCCTCCTATGAGGATCGAACCGTTAGACCGAAAACTAGTTCTCAACTGGGGATATGATTTGGATAAAGTTGGCACAACTGAGAATTACAATGTGTTGGGGGTAAGGTTTGAAGGTTACAATGTCTATCAGTTGCCCTCATCAAGCCCGGATTTTTCCAAAGCTGTTAAACTCGCAACATTTGATCTTATTAACGGTATTAAGACAATCGCCGATACACTCAGTGACCCCAATTATAGTTTTGGTCACCAGGTGATCCTCCAGAACGGAAAGGATGTCGGAATCAAACGTACGCTGGAAGTTACTACAGACGCGTTTAACGGAGGTTTGCCGCTGGCAAATGGACAGCGATATTATTTTGCCGTGACAGCCTATGGATATTCAGATACATCCACTGCGCTCTCCCACGCTGCCGAGGCGCCGCTGACAGTCGTCGGTCAGCAACCGCAAACACATGAATCGGGTCAGCGGTTGGGGACATCGACAGGACAATCCCTGGATTTGTCTACTGCGAGCGTTCATATCGCTGGAAGTTCCGAGATTATTCCAAAGGTCACTATCATCGAGCCTACGAAGATCACAGGGCATACATATCAGGTGGGTTTCGAAGTGGATACGATTGATAGCAAGTTTAAATGGCAGGTACATGACAACACGCTCAGCCAGGCAATCGGTCATGATACTGTTCTTTACACAAGCGCGAATGTCGGTGGAGTTGTTTCCGGTGATGTCAATGATGATAACAGATTCCCTATAATTGATGGAATGCTCTTTGAGATTAAGGAACAAACGCCTGCGTTGAAACCTGATCAAACGCGATGGGTTTCTCCCAACCCGGTATGGATAGAAGGAATACGTTTTACCGGCGATCCTGCGGCGGCTTTTGGCGGCGGCGTGACAACCGGGGATCAACTCCCGAATTATCTCTCACATAACGCAACGACATTCAATCCCTTCTTCTCATATCCTGTTGAAGTGCAATTCGGCACACCGCAGAAAGCGTATCGTTTGCGCAGGACCGGTCCGGGAGCCAGTTATATTATACAATCAACGAACCCGTTTGTTGATGTGCCGTTTTCAGTTTTCGACGTCAGCAATCCGTTGAGCCCCCGTCAACTTACCGTTGCATGGCGCGATCAGGATGCTGACGGGACCTGGAATCCCGCAGTGGATGATGATCGCCTGGAAATTGTTTTCATTCTCAATGATACATATGACCCGACTGGAACTACTCAATTCCATATGCCGCCAAACGCAATCGGTGATGAACTTACAAAAAGTGCAAAGTCCGACGTCGTCTATGGCTTATCACTGGGTGTAATTTCCGGACATACGTTGAGTGAGAGCTCAGGTAATCTGGAAATTGTTCCGTTCCTCCATCTCACACCGAACGATAAATTTGTGTTTACGCCAGCGAAACCGACGCAATCTGCATCACTGGCGAAATCGGATGTTTCCGGCATCAATGTATTTCCAAACCCATACTATGGATACAATCGCCAGGAGACAAGCCGGTTTGCCCGGTTTGTGACCTTTAACCATCTTCCGCTTGGCGATTGGAAGATCCGAATTTTCAATCTCGCCGGAACTCTGGTGAAAGTGATTAATCCTACGGATAACGGGCAAACGACAACAAGCCAGTATGCAACGTGGGACTTGAATAATCAAAGCGGTTTGCCTGTTGCGAGCGGGATTTATGTTGCCTATATCGAAATGTCAAAAGTTGGGGCAACAAAAATATTAAAGATAGCAATTATTCAGGAACAACAGGTTCTTGATTTCTATTGATTCAAGCGGATGTTGTATTTACAGCGATTATAATTGAAAGGAGTTTTTCAACCATGAAGCGATTCTATCGTCTGTCAATTGGTGTTCTCACCATCATAGCGTTCTGTGTCTCGGTCACTTTCGCTGGTGGTGATACAAAGTCCGGTACATCCGCGGCACCTGAACTCCTTATACCTGTGGGGGCCAGAGATATCGCCATGGGAGGCGCTTCCGTAGCGACAACCCAGGGTGTCGATGCTATCTATTGGAATCCCGCGGGACTGGGGCGACTCACGGAGCGAGGTTCATATGCGATGTTCTCGCACATGTCGTATTTTGCGGATATGGCAGTAAATTACTTTGCAGTCAGCTCTAGTTTTGGAGATTTCGGTACGCTGGGTTTCAGCCTGAAATCACTGAATATCGGCGATATTCATGTGACAACAGATGATTTTCCTGACGGTACCGGTGAAATTATTACACCTACGTTTGTTACCCTTGGAGCAACGTATGCAAAATTACTCGCTGAAAATGTCAGCGTCGGTTTTACGGCAAATCTTATTACTGAACGAATCGACCGCGTCAGCGCATCAGGCATCGGCTTCAACGCGGGCGTTCAGTACTCAAACTTGGGTCGGGTCAATGGCCTGAGCATCGGGGTTGCGGTGAAGAATATAGGACCACAAATGAAGTTCGACGGCTCGGCGTTAATCAACCAAGTGGCGATCGGTGGAGTCATCCACGATGTTAAAGTCGATGCCGGTTCATTCGAACTTCCGTCAACCATTGAGATCGGTGTTTCCTACTCGAGTAAATTTTCGGGAGATAACAGCCTGACACTGACGTCATTGTTTCAGAATAATAACTTTTCGCTGGATGAATATAAATTCGGCGCGGAGTATTCCTATCAAAATATATTTTTTGTGAGAGGAGGGTGGAACGTCGCTGAAAGCCGGCCATCCACTACCGATTATATTTACGGTCCGAGCGGAGGCTTCGGCCTCCAGTATACGTTAAGCGATGTTGCAATCGGCATCGATTACGCGTATCGCTACACGCAATTCTTCGACGGTAACCATGTTCTCACGATTCGGTTAGGGTTCTAAGTTATTCTCTTTCAAATTTTCATTGGGATGATCGCCGCTCTTGCCCTGAGCGGCGATTATCGTTTTATTTCCTCCCGGGAAGATCCAACATCATCACCGATCGGGAACTTCAAACATGCTGTCGCACTTGCCGTCGACCCCATGGGAAACATGTATGTCCTCGATGCGGAAACAAATGAGCTTCTTAAAGTGGCACAAAACGGGGAACTCAGTACATCGTCGGGCGGGTACGGCTGGTCCGATGTCGCCTTCGACCAACCGCTTGACCTCGATGCACCTAACGGTCTTGACGTGTATGTTGCTGATTACGGTAATCACCGTATTCGGCGATTTGACAGGAATTTGAACGCCATCTCGTCCCTTTATTTCCGGGAGAATGATGAACCCGAAGAACGATTTGGCTATCCTCGCAGTGTGGCGGTTTCCCGTCACGGAGAATTATTTGTCGTCGACGGCGAAAATATCCGTGTAGTAAAAATTATCAACAACAATACGTTCGACCGTGCGTTTGGCGGACGGGGGGGAGGGAAAGGACAACTGCAAAATCCTTCGAGAATACGCATAAGCACGAACGATCTTGTGTATGTCCAGGATGGGAACACGGTGAAGGTGTTCGATATCTTTGGGAATTATGTCCGGGACATTGGAGCCGGAATATTTTCGCACATCAAAACGTTTACCGTCTCTCAAGACCGAATTTATGTCCTCGACGGTAGTGTTGTCCGAGCAATCAACGAGCAGGGAAACATCGCGGATACTGTTGCGGTTATGATTGAATCTGCATCGCAACAGCAAATAGACATAATGGATATCGCAGTGAACGGGAAAATCCTCCTCGCTCTGAGTTCAAAACACATTTACCAACAGCAGATTCCTGACGAGAATACTGAACGCAAAGAATAACGTGGGATGTTGTCCGGGTAAATGTTCACATTCGTGAGCGCTCTTACGAAACAAAGTTGGGCAATTATCGTATGTAGTAGTGTATCTATAGTGAAAACATGAACATGGAAACAACGACAGAATCCCTCAAACGTCTCTATAAGTCGAGACGTAACAAAATGATCGACGGTATTTGCGGCGGTCTTGCTGAATATTTCGATATCGACCCGACCATTGTAAGAATTCTTATGGTGTTGAGCACATTACTCGGCGGTGCGGGCTTTATCCTGTATATTGTTGGAATGATTATAATGCCTGTAAACCCGGAGCATCAGAATTTTTCACAGCCGTTTACACAGCCTCCGCCTCGCGCCGATAAGCATCGGTTTTGGGCGGTTCTGCTGATTCTTGTGGGCGCACTGATTCTCATTACGAACCTCGGCTGGTTCGCGGCGTTCCACTGGTGGAATCTGTCCTGGGGAACGATTTTTCCGATTATCCTTATTCTTATCGGTTTAGGATTCATTTACGTTCAGACGCAAAAGCCCACCGTTCTCTCACAATCACAAAAATCTGCAGCTGCGGATCCCGAGGTACAGCCCCCTCTTGGTGCCGGGCATAAGGAATTGAAGCGATCACTTTATGACCGAAAGCTCTTCGGCGTATGTGGCGGAATTGCAACGTATTTTAGTGTGGATTCAACTATCGTTCGCATATTGTATGTCTGTTTAGTGATCGCGTCGTTCGGTTGGGGTTTGTTGTTGTACATTATTCTTGCGTTGTTGATGCCCGAAGAAAAACCAACAATAACTTCAGTGTAGGATTATCTCATGGAAGAACGAAAGATACGCTTTCCCTGGTTCGGCGTTGCACTTATCCTTTTTGGCACGGCCCTGTTACTTACCAGGTTTCATCTCCTCGATGTACGATTCAGCCAGGTGTTTTGGCCCCTCATCATGCTGTTCGGGATTGCAACAGTGAGCCGCGGCTACACGCGCGACAGACGGGGGAAAATTTACTGGGGGACAGTGTTGTTTCTCTATGGATTATATTTTTTCCTGCGGTCGATGGAGAACATAGAGTTCCGTGCTTACATGTTCTTTCCGGCGACATTCCTCGTGTTCGGCGTCGCCTTTGTCATGGTCTATCTTCATAACGTGAGAGACTGGTTTTTACTGATCCCCGCATCGATACTTTGCGGTATCGGTGTCCTGTTTATCATGACTGAATATGGATACGTCTACGGCTTGGATGTCTGGGAAGCCATCCATCGTTATTGGCCGGTCGCGTTAATTCTTATCGGTGTTGCGATGATTATGCGCCGGAGAGGTCAGGGCGACCGCTCACATCAGGTAGGTTCTCCCGGAACAACTACGATGATGCTTTCCTGACTATCGCCAGGCTTTCCTTGCTTTTAGATATCGCGCCTTGTCATTTCACCGAGAGCAGCCGCAATATTTTCCAGTCCTTGCGTAAGCCTTGTGCTTTCCTGTCCTAATCCGATTCTCACGTGTTGTTCCATCTCAAAAAATTTCCCCGGAACAATTGTCGTATGATGTTTCTCCCGCAGCAATGTGCAGAGCCAGTCGACATCTCCCGATAGCAAGCGGGGAAACACCACTAACCCGTGCATAACGGGCGGAGCAGAAAAATCCTGATGCGATGCAAAGAAAGCGGTGACCAGCGCTTTGTTTGTATTCAACAATCGTTCCGATCGTGTTCGGATGGTTTCGAGCTGGGCAAAGGCTACAACACTTAGTTGTTCCGAAATGTGAACGTGCGTGCTGTAATGGAGATCAATTAACCGCCACATTTGTTGTGCAAGTGAAGGTTCCGCGAGAATCCAGCCACACCGCAACCCGCTTAAACCGTAGACTTTTGTAAGGCTGTTGGTTGAAATGAATTGATTCCCAAGATGAAATGCCGACCGCGGCCTTTTGTTAAATACAGCATCCAGGTAAACCTCGTCCACTAAAACTCGCGCGCCGGAACGGGCGGCTATTTCTCCGATTTCTTTTAATGTTGTCTCGTCGGTAAACGCGCTGCTCGGGTTATGGAGGTTGGTGATGACGATGAGTTTTGTTTTTGGAGTGACGACCCGCCGAAGCTCGTCGCAATCAACGGAAAAATTCTGTTCAAAACGCCGGGGGAATCGTTTGATATCGGCACGAAGGTACCGGGCAGTGGAAAGAAGTAAATCGTACGTCGGATGTTCGAGAACAACCTCGTCACCGGGTTCGATCATTGTTGCCATTGCCACATGGTTCGCCATGGAGGCTCCTAATGTTTCAACAACGCAATCAGCCGTCACTTCTTGTTGACGTGCGATTGCCTCCACTAGGGGTTTGTAACCGTATCCACTTGAACCGGTAAGTATCAAGCCCTCGAACCTCACTGATAAATCGCTTAACGGGTAGTGCAAAAGGTCGCTCATTGCTAAATTATATTTTGCAGCTGATCGGGTCTTCGCCCAGTGCATGTATTCCGAATGTTTTGTTGAAGGGATTCGCATAAGTTATGTCAAATTCATACGGTCGTGGTGACGATTCTTATTCACCCACCGCCATATGTAATACACGGGTATACCCGAAAGTGTAATAAAAAGTCCGATACAGGCTTGCGCTGTATTTGTCCAGAATGTATTCACAATAATAAAAATTGCAGCGAGCATGAAAAGGCCAGTTGTGAATGGATGCCCGGGTACCCTGGCGCCGGGGATATTCTGAGTCGTGGCGCGGCGCCGGAAAATAAAAATGCAGCTTGCCGTTAGTCCGAAAAAGCAGAAATCATTCCACACAACGTAGCTAAGAATCTGTTCATATTTTCCCCAAAGGGCAATGAGAATTGTCAGAACGCTTTGAGCAATAATGGCGAACACAGGAACATGCGTGCGAGGGTGAATCCACGCCATTTTCTTGAAGAAGAGTCCATGTTCCGCCATAGCGAAATAAACGCGCGGCGCAACAAGAACGGACTGACTAAGAAAACCGACTGTCGAGATTGCGATTCCGATAGCGATGATTTTTGCGCCCGGCTCACCAAGGGCAATGCGCATGATTGTTGAGGCTGGTGTCATGGTTGAAGCAAGCCCTTCAGTTCCTAGTACCCCAAGGCAAATAAAGTTCACTGAAAGATAGAGCACAAGGACTCCCAAAACACCCATGAGTAATCCTTTCGGCAGGTTTTTTTCCGGTTCCCTGATTTCACCTGCGACAAAGTTGGCAGTTTGCCATCCGCCGTATGCAAACATGACAGGCACCAATGCCGCGCCAAATGTGGATATTAAATTGATTGGCTCCGCATATGAGCTGGATTGAGGAGAAGTCGGTGACAGGACTCCGATTGCTTTCAGGCCGAACCCGACCATCATGACTATTGCCAGAATCTTTGTCACCATAAAAATATTTTGTGCGGTGCCGCCTGCCCGTACACCCATACAGTTGATAACAGTAAGAGCCGAAATAACAGTTACTGCAACCGACCAATCCGGAGTACTAAGACCGGTCAAGTCGATGAAATAACGTGCGAACGTAATCGCCACCGCAGCCATGCCTCCGCAATTGCTTATGAACAAGAGCGTCCACCCGAAGAGAAATGCGACAAGCGGGCCGTAGGCAGACCGGAGATATGCATATTGCCCTCCGACTTCAGGCTGTCGGGCTGCAAGCTCGGCATAGATAAAAGCGCCAAGTAAGGCGATGATCCCCCCGGCAAACCATGCTCCGAGGATGAGAGCTGGTGAATGGAGAATCCGAGCAACAACAGACGGGTTAATGAAAATACCGGAGCCGATAATACCACCCATAACGATCATCGTTGTATCGAACAATCCGAGTCGGCGAAGAAGGCCAACCTCTGACGAAGGTGACGACGGATGTAGATGTCCGTTACCGCTGGATGATTTTGCGTTCATATTAATGGGCCTCAAACCAATTCTCCCCGGATCCTGCTTCAACCTCAACCGGGACCGAAAGAGGAAGAGCCGTTTTCATTTTTTCAATGACCAGCTTTTTTGTTTCACGCTCATCATTCTTCGCCACTTCAAAGACAAGTTCATCATGAACCTGAAGCAGCATGTTCGCGTGCAGCTGTTTCTTCCCGAGTGCAGTGTGTATTCCAATCATTGCGAGTTTAATCATGTCTGCGGCGGTTCCCTGAATCGGCATGTTGATCGCCTGGCGTTCGGCATTGCTGCGGATATTGCCGTTACGGCTATTGATATCGGGAAGGTATCTCCGACGGCCAAGCAGAGTCGTTACAAAGCCGGCCTGTTTAGTCCTGGCAATTGTATCGAAAATGTATTGATTGACTTTCGGGAAGCGCTCAAAATATTTTGTAATAATTACCTTTGCTTCACTTTGACTGATATCCAGACGGTTTGCGAGCCCGAAGGGACCAATCCCATACATGATACCGAAATTCACTTCTTTTGCTTTTCTGCGCATGTCCCGCGTAACATCAGCGGCGGGTAATCCGAACACTTTTGAAGCCGTCGTCGCATGAATATCTTCTCCCTCTTGAAATGCCTGCCGCATTGCTTCATCGCCGGATATGTGAGCCATAATTCTCAATTCGATTTGAGAATAATCTGCTGAAAGTATACAATGATGTGCATCTGCAGGGATGAACGCTTTGCGTATACTCCGACCGATGTCCGACCGTATTGGGATATTCTGCAGATTCGGGTCGCTGCTTGAAAGACGTCCTGTGGCTGCGACCGTCTGATTAAACGAGGTATGCAGGCGGTCAGTTGTCGGGTTCATGAGCTCCGGCAGGGCGTCGACATACGTCGATTTCAGCTTTTGCATCTGGCGGTATTCAAGGAGTTTCTCAACAATGGGATGTTCATGCCGGAGTGTTTCGAGGACACCGACGTCCGTTGAAAACCCTGTTTTAGTTTTCCGTATTACCGACAGTTTCATTTTGTCAAAGAGAATTTTTCCAAGCTGCTGCGTTGAGTTAACGTTGAATGGTTCCCCTGCAAATGCATAGATATCACGAGTGAGATTTTCAAGCGTATGGGAAAGTTCTTTCGAAAGTTTTCGAAGAAACGTGAGGTCGAGGGTTACTCCGGTACGTTCCATGTCTGCAAGCACGGGGATGAGCGGGAATTCGATTTCTTCACAAAGTTTTATAAGTTGCTGCTGTTCGAGCTTTCCCGTTAGTGTTTCGGAAAGACGGAAAGTGATATCAGCATCCTGCGCTGAGTAATCGGCAACTTCCTCAACCCTGATGTCTCTGAGTTCTTTATGATTTTTTCCCGTTCCGGTGAGCTCGTCATACGAAATCATCTTATAGCGTAAATGTTCAACAGCAAGCGCATCGAGATTATGCTGGCCGTCCGGACGTAGGACATAGTTGGCAACCATCGTATCAAAAAGGACTCCCCTTGTCTCTATGCCATGAGCGGCAAGGACGAGCATATCGTATTTGATATTCTGACCGATTTTTTTTGTCGATTCATTGGAAAAAACCGGAGCGAGGGTTGTTAATACATGATTCGGTGCAAGTCCTTGTACGGACCATGTCTGGCCGAGGTGATCGGATTTCGGAAAGAGACTTTCTGAGCCTCGCTTCGGGCGATTCAATTTCGGTTCGACCCGCAGCGCATATTGTTTACTGCCCGGCTGAACCGGTACATACCAGGCTTCGCGCGGGCGGAGAGCAAATGATAATCCGACTAATTCAGCGAGTAACGGGTCTCTTCCGGTCGTTTCAGTATCGAAGACGAACAATTTCGAGTGTTTCAATTTCGATACAAGTTCATCGAATTCTTTTTCTGTCGCCACAAGATGGTATGTGTGCTTATCATTCACAATATTGTCCAACGCAGTTTCCGGAAGTTCAACCTTCGCGGTACTATCGACCTGTACAATTGTATCAGAGAGTTTCTTCAGCAAGGATTTGAATTCAAGTTCGGCGAAGAGTTTCAGAAGCTTGGAATTGTCCCGGGGTTTCGCTTCGAGATGATGAATATCCGCTTTTATCGGTACACTTGTTTCAATCGTAACAAGCGATTTCGAGAGTAACGCCTTTTCTTTGTGTTCCCTGAGCTTTTGTTGAATACCTTTTTGAGGAATAGCATCGATATTATCGAGAAGGTTTTCGATGGTTCCGTATTTCTGGATAAGAGGGATGGCTGTTTTTTCGCCGATGCCGGGAATGCCCGGCACATTGTCGGAGGTATCGCCGGTAAGTCCCAAAACATCAATGACATGGTCTGGAGCGACGCCGAATTTTGTCCTGACTGACGCGACGTCGAGAGTTTCCCATTCGTCTCCCTGTTTTCCAGGTTTGAACATTTTCACGAGAGGAGAAAGGAGTTGCATGAAATCCTTGTCACCCGTGACAAGAAATGTTTCGATCCCCTCACGCTCGGCTTTTCTGGCAAGGGTTCCCATAATGTCATCTGCTTCGAAGCCGGGCAGTTCAAGTAGCGGTACATTAAACGCCTCGACAACCTCTTTCAGTTTATCCATTTGTGCGGACATCTCTTCAGGCATTTTCTCGCGCGTAGCCTTGTACGGTTCGTACATTTTGTGCCGGAAGGTCGGCTCCCGGGTATCGAAGACAACAGCGATGTGCTCCGGTTTTTCCTCGCTGAGAATTTTCATCAGGGTGTTGATAAATCCGAATATCGCGCTGGTGTTTTCCCCCTTTGAATTGACAAGCGGTCGGGTGATGAACGAAAAATACGCCCGGTAGGCAAGAGCCATGCCGTCGAGAAGAAAGAGACGTTCGCGAGAATGAGCTGTTGATACTTGTTTTTGCCGCATGACCGATAAAACGTGAATATGAAACTTACGAAGACGAAAAGGAAGAATCAACAAAAAATTATAAAATCGGTGGTATTGATTATAAATTCCCTAACCGATATATTGGAAAGGTTTTCAAATTCTCTGTATGACGGTTTATTTCGTTCTTTTTTTTCAGTCTCTTATTGCGAGCGGCACGCATATCGTTGCGAAAGTTGTGGTAAGCGATATCGACCCGGTGACAATAACAATGCTGCGTTCCTTGCTTGCGATGGCGGGGTTACTCATCATCGCTCTCGTGCGAAAAACCTCGTTTGTGTTCGAACGGAAAGATTTCAAAACCATTATCGGTTTAAGCATCCTCGCTATACCTGTCAATCAATTCTTATTCCTATCTGCAATAAAACTTACCACTCCTGCGAATGCTGCTCTATTATACAGCACAACGCCGGCGCTTGTTCTCCTGATATCGCGGATAATGGGAAAAGAGAGTATAACGGGAAAAAAGAGGATGGGGGTTGCCATTGCATTTTGTGGAGTGCTTATTATTATTTTTCAGCATGGCATTGACATCAACTCGAAGTACATGCTTGGTAATCTTCTCATGTATGTTGCCGTGATCGCCTGGGCTCTGTATACTATCGGTGGCCGAGCAATGATTTTGAAGTACGGAGCTTTTCCGACAAGCGCTATCACAATGATACTGGGGACGGTATTTTTTATTCCCGTCGGTTTGTTTAATGTCGTGCGTTTTGACTACTCATCAATTGACCTGACTCATTGGGGAGGGTTGCTATATCTCTCGATGGGGACTTCAATCTTCGCATATTTTTTATGGTATTATGCGCTCGGGAAGATTGAGCCAAGCAAGGTTGCAATTTTTACAAACCTACAACCTGTTCTTACCACCATTCTTGCATTCTTCCTGCTCAATCAGGTGATAACACCGGTTTTTCTTCTTGGCGGCGGAATTGTGCTTTCAGGGGTAATTGTTACGCAAATGGGGTGATCCCGGAGTATGTTTTTCAGTTAAATTCCTGCAAAGCAATCTCTCTATTAGTTTTTTGTTCGGTATTGATTTCCCGCTGCAATTTCAATATATTTACACAGCTAAATTTGGAGAGCTGGCAGAACGGCTATTGCACCGGTCTTGAAAACCGGCGTCCGCAAGGACTTGGGGGTTCGAATCCCTCGCTCTCCGCGGCAGATCAACTCGAACAACTGGGAACAACATATGCTGAAAGAAGGAACCCGAAAACGTCTTTCAAAACTTATCCTCGAAGAACTTTCCGATAAGATTAAAGACAATGAAGGTCTTGGACACAAACTGGAGGCGTTTGCCGACCTTCCTGTGGAAAAAGTTGCAGATGCAATCCTGAAACAATTCGAATACCTTCTTACGAGCGACCTTCGCGAGCTTATCATTCATCTGATTGAACAAGAAGTGGCAGCAGATAAATCATCAGAAATGGTGGAGTTACATTCGAAAGAAGAGCCTCCCTCGAGCGTTTCTGTTCAAAGCGATAAAGAGAAAACTGCGGTAGAATCCGCCCAGCTTGAAACGACGATTCCGCGCGAGCAGGGAGCAGAATCGATCATGGAATATTTTGCAGGAAAAGAACCTTTTCCTACGGAAGAAATTCAGATCGAACTTAAACCCGAAGATTGGTTTTATCTCATCGGGTTCAGCTATGCGCCTGACAGTTCGGGAAAAGGGAATCCTTCAGTTCAGCTCCAGTCGAAAGGCATCGGTCAGGGCAGCAATATTTTTTTGTTTGACTACGGTGATGTTCGGTTTTATATGAGCAAGCTGAATGTGAGCGAATATGCACGAACAAAACTCGGAGAGCCGACATTGACCTCCAAACAGGCGGCGAGGTACAAGTACGACCATGAGCTGATTCTCAACAACCTGCGAATGCAGGAAGTGCTTGTTCCACTTCAGTTTTGGACAATTATCAAAGGACGCGAAAAAATTATTAAGTTTATTGAAGACCGGTACGTTGAACTTCTTCGGTCGTTAATCGATGTCCATGATGCAATTGAATGGGATGTTGATGCCCTGATATTCGATGACCATATTGCACGACTCCCCTCGATTGTTGAAGCCTCAAAAGGAAGAGGAACACAGCGGGAGACGCGTCATTCCATTGTTCCCGGATTTGATGTGAAGCTTCTCGAAAAAGTGATTTTTCGGGAAAAAAATATCGCTCAGGAGGTTCACAGCCAGCTTCTCGTGCAGGCGACCAAGGCAAAAATTGATTACATGATCAGGCTGGACAGCGCATTCATGGACGACTGGAAGTCGATTCTCTCTGCACGGTATACACTGGGGAAAGAAAAACGAAAATCATTTTGCCAGACCGTTGCACAACTCCAGGAGGAATATAAGGAGTATCAACTGATGCTACGGGTAACAAGCCCTTCCGTACGCTTTACGTTTGCTTCGACGTAAGGATTATTGCGTATTTCCATTTCCCGAACATTGGGGATGATAACCGTTTGAATAAATTCTCGTCCTTGACGTTCAAATTGTATTATTCGCATCCTTCACGTTGAGCATCTCATATTTTCACCTTCTTGTAATACATGCCCATGTTTTATGTTGAAGCGCTTATGGTTTTTTGGTATTTTGTCGGATATGAAGGTGACCACCAGATGTTCCCCAATAATTAATTTATCCTCCGCGCCGTTCTCATGACGGAAAGATTCTATCAGAAACATCGTAAATTTCTGTTCTTTGTACTCCTGAGTGTGGCGACAGTCGCCACCTATTGGCGCGTGAGTCAATGTGATTTTATTAATCTCGATGACGATAAGTATGTCAGTGAAAATAGCCATGTACAGGAGGGATTCACTTCTGAAAGTCTGCGCTGGGCGTTCACAACGATGTATCAAGCAAACTGGCACCCGGTCACTTGGCTCTCGCATATGCTGGATTATCTCCTTTTCGGATCGAACCCGGCCGGTCATCATATCACCAGCGCGATGTTTCATCTGGCGAATTCGCTGATTCTTTTTCTCCTGTTTAACCGTATGACGGGGGCGGTGTGGAAGAGTTTCTTCGTTGCAGCTATTTTTGTTACTCATCCGCTCCATGTGGAATCTGTCGCTTGGGTAGCAGAACGAAAAGACGTGCTAAGCACGTTTTTTGGACTCCTGACGTTTTGGGCTTACGTGCAATTTACCGAACGATCGAGTTGGAAGTGGTACATCCTAGCGATATTGTTCTTCGCTCTCGGTTTAATGAGCAAGCCGATGCTGGTGACGTTGCCCTTTCTCATGCTGTTGCTGGATTACTGGCCGTTGCAAAGATTTGGCAAAGGGGCTGACTCGATGGATACGCGAAGGAAATCGATTTCCAAAAGTAACAACATCAACCGAACCCGAAGTTTTATCAAACTCGTCGTTGAGAAGACACCTTTTCTTTTGCTTGCTGCCGCGTCTGCCGTCATTACGTATACTGCTCAACAGGGTGGCGGGGCGGTATCTTCTTTTGAAATTCTGCCGCTGTATGTTCGGTTTGGAAATGCGTTGACTGGCTTTGTAAAGTACATACAAAAATCAGTATGGCCTTCAGGACTTGCCGTGTTTTATCCATACTCCCCCGACGATATAACGTTATGGAAAACTGTTGTGGCCGCGTTTCTGCTCATCGCCATCACTTTCTGGTTACTGCGTTCGACCAAAGTAAAGTCTTACTATAGTGTTGGATGGCTCTGGTTTCTTGGAACGTTAGTACCGGTTATCGGAATTATTCAGGTCGGAAGTCAATCTATGGCGGACAGGTATATGTATTTGCCCATGATTGGATTAAACATTATTGCGGTTTGGGGCATGTGGGATCTCGCGACGAAAATGAGCATAGGGAACCGGATTGTCGGTGCGATTGGAGTATCCGTCATAATTCTATTTTCACTTCAGGGAGGCAGACAGGTCGGGTATTGGCAAAACAACATTACCTTGTTCGAGCATGCCATTGAGGTCACGAGCGGAAATTATATTGCTCACAACACACTCGGCTTCGCTTTGGCGAAACAGGGAAAGGTCACCGATGCGATTAATCAATACAATATTGCGCTGAGTATCAAGCCGAATTACGCCGATGCTCACAATAATCTCGGGAATGCGTTGTTTGCCGAAGGGCAGGCGCGTGAAGCTATAGCCCATTTCACCGAATCGATCAAAGTCAACCCGACGTTATGGATTCCACATTATAACCTTGCAAATGCATTGGCAGAGACGGGGAATGATTCGGCGGCGATTTTACATTATCGGGAAGTAATCAGGCTGAATCCCGGCTATCCGAACGTCCACAATGACCTTGGGATTATTCTAAGCAGGAACGGAAGCGTTGAGGAGTCTCTTTCTGAGCTTTCGGAGGCTCTCAGATTAAATCCTGCGTTTACGCAGGCGCACTATAACGTTGGAATAATATTTATGGACCGGGGCGACACTGCGGATGCGATTGCCCATTTTAAAGAAGCAGTCAGGCTCAAACCAGACTACGCTGAAGCGCATTTTTATTTAGGAGAGGCTTTGCGGTCCACCGGGAAAACGGACCTCGCAATTGCTCAATATAAAAGTGCGGTATCGATTGCCCCAACATACCTTGAAGCACGATACAAACTGGCAGAAATTTATAGCAAAGCCGAAAAGACAGATGAGGCAATTATCCAGTATAATGAAATCTTGAAGATTGCTCCTGACGAGGCTGAGGCACATAATTTTCTTGGGAAAGTGTTATTCAGTGAGGGACGCATGCGGGAAGCCCTGCCGCATTATTATGAGGCACTGCGGCTCAAGCCCAGTTATAAAGATGCCAGAGATAATCTCAATTTTGCGCTATCTGTAAAACATCTTCTCCAAAAATGAATCGCTTATTATAAGCGGGTGCCGTCTCTTCTTGTAACAGAAGGAAATTTTTTTTATATTATCCCGCGACGTAATTGAGAAGGGGAGAGTAGTAAAGAGCGGAGGCTTCAACATGAAAACATACGGGGTCGTAGTTCAGCTTGGTTAGAACGTCTGCCTGTCACGCAGAAGGTCGCGGGTTCGAGTCCCGTCGGCCCCGCACGAAACTATGGAGGCAATCCAATCCTTGTACCATTACGTGTACATTCTTCAGAACGAATTGAGTGAAAGATTTTACTTCGGGAGAGAGATCAAGCGAATGAAAAGCCGTAACTATATCAAGTGTCTTATTCACGCAGAAGGTCGTCCCGATCTCAAATAAAAGTTGAGATCGGGAAGTCCCGTCGGCCCCGCACGAAACTATGGAGGCAATCCAATCCTTGTGTCATTACGTGTACATTCTTCAGAACGAATTGAGTGGAAGATTTTACTTCGGGAGAGAGATCAAGCGAATGAAAAGCCGTAACTATATCAAGCGACTGGTAGTGTTACAGTTTGAATAGTGAAATGGCGATTATGGTTTTGACCCTCCTGAAATCCCCGGCAGACCGCTGGCGGGCTGGCTCCCCTTAGCAAGCAAGGAAACAGTACGGAGACAGTACAAAATTTGCGTCACAATACATGCTTTCTTTAATTCGAGTTAATCAGTAGATACGATTTTGGTTGTTCAAGTAATTCTTTAAGGATTTACACAGCAATTTACCCTGGGTATGATTTGAGCATAAAGGAAACCTTTAGCCAATTGAAAAAAGGTCAGCTTAACAAGAAAATTTTACAATTTATTAACCTTATCATTAAACACTCATCATTTTTGATTTGTATATATAGACCTGCAATCCGCTAGAATTTTGAGGTTTTTTTCATAGGTTAGCACAATCAGAAAATGGTCAAAAAAATGCAGCCGATAGAGTGTTACCAACATTTTTTACGAAAATACATCAAAAAGAAAGATTCAAAAAAATGTTGAAAAAAGACTTGACACTGAGGTTAACTTTTATTAAAATGAACCAGATGAAGACTGGTTGGTATAGACATTCGAAGTAAAATCGCGCCCTTCTCACCTTAAGCGTGCGGTTAAGTTTCGATTTTTTTTGTTTATACAACTGTTAGTGCAGCCATGTTAGGGGCGCCTGTCACAAACACTTAATATCAAAAATAGAGTTACTTAAGGGGAAGTCTCTGTTGTTGTTATTGTAGTGTGTTTTCAGCATCAAGGTAGTATTAACCACTTTTAGAGCCATTAACGTTTTTGTCTACACGATTCTAATGAGTTCTGCAACTCAAACTCATGCGAAAAGAATGAGGAGTTATGCCTACTGAGCATTGGTACAACACCTCCATTTTTTTTCTTACGTTTTTTTTCTCCTCGATCATCATATCCTCAGGGTATCGTAAGTATGTTTTGTCTTTCCATTCAGCAAATATAAAATTCAACTCACTAATCCACAATCCACTACTCATAATTTCCTTAAGGAGGATTTATGAAA
>CAZAFL010000011.1:0-88346 GCA_964484465.1 uncultured Chlorobiaceae bacterium | reverse complement strand
CAATGGCGATACCGACGATGATCACGCCGAGGATGATGAGTAGAAGTTGCTGTTGTCCCATACGTTTTTCCTTCTATATTTTTGATATAAATTAGTACTTAATTCAGTTCTTCGACAACCCATCTTCAAGAAAAACATAGAACAAAATAAATCAACCCTCTCCCATAGTCAAGGGTGCTGAGACACAGCGCACATACTTCCCATTGGGGGAAATGTTGATGTGGCTCACGTTAGTTCCTGAAAAAAACTACGGATTCGAAGAGAACTTTTTACCGGGGATTGAAATCGCGGGAAGGAATACCTATGCCACGCCGCTTTCAAGAAAACGTGTGGTGCCATGCGAGGGATTTACTTCAATTCGCACACCGAGCGGGATCGTAAGGGAGTTTCTCATGTGGCCAAACCGGATCCCATGCATGACAGGGTAACGATATCCTTCAAATGTGTCGTTTATCACCTGGGAAATCGAAAGGGATGGTTTCTTTTTTTCGGGTGCACAATCGATAAAACGACCGAGGAGAATACCTTTGCTTTTTTGAAACGTTTTGTTGAGTGTGAACTGCTGAAACATGCGATCGATACGATAGGGACGTTCGCCTATTTCTTCGAACAACCAGATGAGGTTGCCGTCAGCAGGAAAATATGGCGTTCCGATTAGCGCGGTTATCAATGATAGATTACCCCCCATGATTCTGCCGTTCGATTTCTTTTTTATCGAAGCCCGCCTGTCCCGCCCATGATGCAGAGCAGTTTTATATTTAGAAGAAGTCAATGTCCCCCAGAATTGTTCTTCTGTCTCACCGTGAAGTCCCTCAGCAAGCTCAACAGCGACCATTGGGCCGGAAAACGTAACCAATCCGGTGCGAGAAAATAGGGCAAGGTGAAGTGCCGTAATATCGCTGTAACCAACCAGAATCTTGGGTCGCTGTTTGACCGCATGATAATCAATATAAGGAAGGATCCGGTGCGAGCCATATCCTCCCCGCACGGTGAAGATTGCTTTTATCCTGGGGTTTAAAAAAAAGTTGTTGATGTCAGATGCACGCTGAAGGTCAGTGCCTGCAAGGTATCCCCGTTTCTTACGGGCGTAAGCTCCGAGCTCAACGCGATACCCGAGCGTCTCAAGATAGTGAATTCCTTGTGTGAGCTTCTCTTCGGAAGATAGCGGACTTGCCGGCGCGGCAATGCCAATAACGTCACCCTTCCGAAGTACTCGCGGCTTTATTATGCGCATAATGTTCATCCGAAGATAAGGAGAATGGTTTAGAATATCAACGATTCCTTGTCGTCACTTGAAGATAT
This sequence comes from uncultured Chlorobiaceae bacterium, assembly GCA_964484465.1. Taxonomy (GTDB): domain Bacteria; phylum Bacteroidota; class Ignavibacteria; order UBA10030; family SZUA-254; genus CAZAFL01. The sequence goes on along the minus strand of CAZAFL010000011.1, from coordinate 87,044 downwards.
CAGCGCGTCTTACTACATTACTGAAAATTCACTATCGATTCTGATACTAATGAAAACAGTTGGAATATTAGGAGGCATGGGCCCCGAGTCAACTATCGAGTATTATCGACTGATCATCACCTCGTACCGTGAGAAGACGCAGGATGATAGTTATCCATCAATCCTTATCAACAGCATCAATGCCAGGAAACAGCTCGACATGACCGCTGCAGGCAAATTAACTGAAGTTACGGCGTACCTTCTGGATGAAATAAAAAAAATGGCACACGGCGGGGCGGATTTTGGAGTAATCGCCGCAAACACTCCTCATATTGTATTTGACGAGCTGGAACTTCAATCTCCCATACCGCTGGTCAGCATCGTTGAGGCGACCTGTGAAACCACACGGCAGATGAAGCTGAACAATGTCGGGCTGTTCGGTACTCGGTTTACGATGCAGGGGAAATTCTTTCCTGCAGTATTTTCCCGCTACGGAATTTCAATACAGGTCCCCGAAACGGAAGACCAAAATACCATCCACTCAAAATATATGAATGAACTCGTCAACGGGATTGTTCTTCCCGAAACTCAGCGTGAACTGCTGAAAATCGCCTCCAGGCTGCAGAAGCAAAAAAATATTCAAGCGTTGATTGTCGGCGGAACTGAACTTTCGTTGATGTTCCGCGAATCAGAATATGAAGGGATTCCCTTCCTGGATACGACCAAAATTCACGTAAAAAAAATTGTTGAAGAAATACTTTCATAGAATATTCTGACTCACCCAGCCTCTACTTCTCCAGCAAACGTTTTCCGGTTAAAATATTTCGTTAGTCCGGCGCTGGCTCATTTTGACTCAGAACGCCCTTCGACTTTCGCTCAGGGTGACGGGTTCTCCCGTTTTATCTGGTATAGGAATCCAAAATGAGCGGGTGCTTTGGGTTTTCGCACATTGCATTTAACCGGAGACTTCTTTACTTTCATTGCAGCATCTTTCACAATCCACCACAATTGACATTTCCTGACAGCAAGGAGGAATTATGGCTTTCGTATTCTTTTTCATCGTAGCGGTCATTGCTTTTTTTGCGTGGTCTGCAGCGCGGAAAAAAGTCATCCATCAGCAGAACATTATGTTCCGAACCGCTATGTTTGTAAGTGGAGTGATTATGGGATTAGCTGCTGCCATTGCCCTCACACAATGTTTTACCGTAATCCCGGCAGGACACGTCGGGATCGTTGATGTGTTTGGCAACGTGCAGGAATCAACACTGAAGGCTGGGATTAATTTTGTCAATCCGCTGGCGAGGGTTGTCAAAATGTCTATCCAGACGCAAGAGATAAAAGAAGTAATGGATGTGCCTTCGAAGGAAGGGTTAACCATTGAACTGGAATTGAGTGCTTTATATCATCTCGACCCGGAACGTGCGGCGGAAGTATACAAAACTGTTGGTGAGGATTATGTGCGAATCCTCCTCGAACCGCAGTTCCGCTCTGTCAGCAGAGGCGTCACGGCAGGATATGAGGCAAAAGCGTTATATACATCGGAACGGGAAATTCTCGCGCAAGTCATACTTAAGGACCTGAAACTGCTCGTCGAGCCAAGAGGAATAGCAATTGAAACCACTCCTCTGAGGAAAGTCGGCCTCCCTGCGGGATTAACAGCTTCAATTGAAGAAAAGCTTCGCGCCGACCAGGAAAGTCAGCGGATGCAGTTTATTCTGACAAAAGAAAAGCAGGAGGCTGACCGGAAACGGATTGAAGCACAGGGGATTTCCGATTTCAATAAGATCGTAGCACAAGGAATCAGCGACCCTCTATTGAAATGGAAAGGAATCGAAGCGACAATGAAAATCGCCGAGTCAAACAATACGAAGGTTGTGATCGTTGGAAGCGGAAAAGATGGCTTGCCTATTATTCTCGACACGAAATGAATAAAAAAACTGAACGCCGGGTGTGAGAAAGAGGGTGTCCTTCATAAGCACACCAAGACGTTCAGTCTTCTTTGGAGGAGTATTTTTTAGTTTTCGATATAATCGTCGATATCGTACCGTCTGTCTTCATCCGATTGCCCAGCAGTTTTGTAAGCATGGCGCCTGCCGAGAACGAATGGCAAAACAAGAAGTCCGGTAAGAAACGCTGTTAAAGTAAATGTTTTCATGGCAAGTTGCATTATTGAATACTGATAATACCTTCCGTTTTCCAGAGATTGAGAAAAACTATCCCGTACCAGTTTTGCTTGTCCATTTCGGACAGGAGCAAATATTCAAAGAACATTCGCTGGGTGTACGTTAACGGTGTAAGAAGATATCGTTTTCTCATCGATAGTTTTCCTTCATTTTTAATTACACCGCAATAAAGATAAAACTCCAACCTTGCGCTGTGCGCATGCGCACAATATGTCGGGTGTATCACCCAAACGAGCGGCTGAAAATGCAAACAGGAGAGAAATTAGCTTAAAAGGAAGGATTAACCCTCAAACTCAACCCGCAGATTGACACTTCCCTCGGATAGTATTGTTATGTGGAGCGTATTCGGCCGGCAGCAGACCGAGCAGTCTTCAATATATGATTGCGGACTCCCTGCCGAAGAGTCTACAGAGGTTTCATTTTCCTCACCACAGTATGCACACGGGTAATAGACAGTAACGAGGTCATTCATGTAATATATCTTGAAGTTTTTCTTCAAGAGAAGAATAGCCGAGCTCTCCGACATGAAATTCCCGAATCATTCCCTTTTTATCGATCAGTACTGTTGAGGGCCAGAACTGCGTGCTGTACCGATTCCACGTGTGGTACGCGTTATCGGTGAGTACCGGATATTTAATCTTCCATTCCTTGATGAACGACTGTAAGGATGAAAGGTTCTCTTCCTCTGCAGTTTCTGGTGTATGCACGCCGATGATCACGACTCCACGGTTGCTATATTTTTCAAACCAATCGTTGATTACGGGCAGTACATGACGGCAGTTGATACAGTCGAATGTCCAGAAATCGAGAACAACAACTTTCCCTTTCAAATCAGATAGTTTCAGCGGCTCAGAATTTATCCATGAGCCTGCCGCCAGCTCCGGAGCGAAATTTTGAACAAGCTCTTTACCCCGGGGGTGCACCATTGCATAAAATCGTTCACGGTGATGGAAAAGAAGCACGACTATGACGATCGCTGAAATGGTATTCAGCGTAACAAAAATTTTATGTTTTTTCCCTTTTTCCATGCGAAATTAATCGTTCATGACATTGCAATATGTCATTTTCTCTTGAACTCCGCAATGAAAATTCCTATGTTGTTGAGATGAATCACAAACATTTCCGCTATTTCCTTTTTAACAAACCGTATGGCGTGTTGTGCCAATTTTCTGATTCGGGCGGAAGGAGAACAATGGCGCAGTTTGGCCCATTTCCCGGGGACGTGTATCCGGCAGGGAGAATTGACGCAGATAGTGAGGGACTTGTCTTACTTACAAACGACGGCGCTCTCAAACACATATTGCTCGAACCATGCTACGGACACCCCCGTACATACCTTGTGCAAGTCGAGAATATTCCGAACGAGCAGACACTTCGCCTGCTTCGTACTGGCGTCATTATCGAAAGGAAGAAAACCCTCACCGCAGAAGTGATTCTCTTGAAAAATAACCCTGAACTGGCGCCGAGGCCTGTTCCAATTCGGTTCAGAAAAAATATTCCGACTGCCTGGCTGGAAATAACCTTACATGAAGGAAGAAACCGCCAAGTGCGCAAAATGACAGCAGCGGTCGGACATCCAACACTGCGGCTCGTCCGCACCGCTATTGCAAACTTAACGATCAATGGATTGCATCCGGGTGAACATCGGGAACTCACTATCAGTGAGATCGTAAAGCTCCGTCAGTTCCTGAAACGAGAAGTTACAAATTGAAGAATTTCAGGTCCACCGCTTTACGAAGCTTGGTAATATAAATTATCTGTCCCATGTGCTGCGCCACATGCTCGACAACATGCGAGATTGCGTATAAACAGGTGTAATCCCACTTTTGAAAATGTCGTACCTCAAGCAGTTTTGAGGAATCGAATTGCTCAAGCGTTTTATCCGCTTCAAGAAGTGTCTGTTCAAATTTTGAAAGAAGTTCTTTTTGGGGAATCTGTGTGCGCTCACCGAATTCTCGGGGTCTGTCACGAGCTTCATTCATGCCGCCGATGCCGTTCAAAATCCATTGCCGGATGTTCCCGGTAAGGTGAAGGACAAGATTGCCGATACTGTTATCTGTTTCATGTGCCCGCCACCAGATATCTTCATCTGTGAGCTGGTCAAAACATGTTTGTATTTTGGGTAAATATTCCTTCAACAATCGTTGCCGGCTGACGACGAGAAATTCCTTCCCGATATCACTCATAAACAATCCTTCTTAAGACTGAACTTTGAGATACGAGTATTAAATAAGTATATTGATAAACATTGATTATTCCCGGACGAATGTACAAAAAAAATATTCTGAAAACACTGGACGAGCGAACGGTTCATCCGGATCCAATTGAGCAATTCAACGGCTGGTTTGCCAATGCCCGTGCAGCGCGCATTCCAACGCCCGAATCAATGACTCTCGCAACAGCAACTCGAGGAGGCAAGCCTTCTGCCCGGCTAGTACTACTCAAGCAGGTTGACCGACGTGGATTCGTTTTCTTTACAAATTACAACAGCCGGAAAGGAAAGGATCTCTCCGCCAACCCTTATGCTGCTCTGGCCTTCTATTGGGAAAAATTGCACCGGCAGGTAAGGATTGAAGGGAAGGTGCACCGGTTATCTGCAGCAGAATCCGACGCATACTTTCGCACAAGGCCCCGCGATAGTCAATTGAGCGCTCTCGCTTCCCAGCAAAGCGCTTTCATCGAAAGCCGAGAAGCGCTTGAAAAAATTGTGACTCGGCTGCGCAAACGTTTCAAGAACAAGCTCGTTCCGCGTCCTGATCGCTGGGGCGGATTTATATTGAAACCCTCAACAATCGAATTCTGGCAAGGAAGAGCGGGACGATTACACGACAGGATCCTGTACACCTCTTCGAAAAAAGGATCATGGACAATCAACAGGCTGTCACCGTAACAAACACATGACCCCGAAGACTTGTCGCCGTTCACAGTATCAGTGCATGACTTTGATGTATCCCCACTGATCCTGCTGTTTCAACACGATCTCATGAATACCATCCGGAACCGTTTCTACGCCGGGAAGTAATTGATTCTTGTCCACTTTGTTGTTCTTTAACGCAAGCTGGCAAACTTTGAAGGAGACGTTCGGGTTTTTCATCGCTTCTTTTACTTCCGCAGTAAACGAGGACCGCTCCGGCATCACCAGCTCGAAACCTTTGGCATACATAACAACTTCCATCTGGACATTGGGGCTGACATCGGAAACCTCTTTGATCCACCGCAGCATTGCTTTCTGGTCGAGGGTGTCCTTGCTGGTCAGGTCGAAAACTACTTTGTATGGATGATCTTGCTGAGCGTTGGCTATGCCGCAGATTAACGGTAACAGGAACAAAGCACAGAAAATGTATTTCATGGGTAACCCTTCGTTGAGTTATGAGTAGTGTGATGAGGCAACATAATAAATTTCCAGTTTGCCGGTACGCGTTCATGGATCAACATCTCACGCGACCTCCTTTACAGCTTCAATAAACTTCGACACCTCATCCTGATTATTATAAATATGTGTAGAGATTCGGATAGAATTGAGATGGCCTTCGGCTACTAACCTGATACGAAACCCCTTTTTCGTTGCGTGTTCACCAAATCTGTCGTAAGTGATATTTTTCAGGCGGAAGCCGGTGACAAAACCCCGTGATTGATCTTCCGTGGGCGTGAGCATTTCCACCTTATCGCCAAGTTTCAGCAGTTCCTGTTGTAAATAATGGGAGAGCGATTTCCCGCGGCGAACGATGTTTTCCATCCCTATATGATAAAGGAAATCAACCGAGGCACTAAGCCCGATATAAATAGCAGCATTCTGGGTAGCAAAATCATACCTGTGTGCCGTAGGAACATATCCCTTAAACTCCGGCGGGTCTGTCGTCATATCCCAACCATTATCCGAGTAGCCGCCCACCCACCGTGCCTGTACAACATCAAGCATTTCCTTCCGGACATAGAGAAATCCTGTCCCTTTCGGCCCGCACATCCATTTATGACAACACGACGCATAAAAGTCACAATCGATATCTCTAAGATTGAGCATGGTCATGCCGGGCCCATGGGCGCCATCGAAAAAGACCCACAGACCTTTATCATGACCGAGTTTCGCAATCTCTTTTACCGGAAAGACTTGCCCGACCGTGCATGTGATGTGTGGAATAGCAATCGCTCTTGTATTTTTATTGATAAGGTCGCTGATGCGATTCAGATTTTCATTCGCCGTCGGTGCCGGCTTCAATGCTTTGAGAACAACCCCATCGAGCTTCGCGCGATTTAGCCAGGGAAGAGCGTTGCCGACATGTTCATGCGTTGTGAGAATGACTTCGTCCCCTCGTTTCAAAGGAAGCCCGCCGGCAATAACATTGATCCCTTCCGTAACATTGTGTGTCAGGGAGATTTCCGACTCATCGACGTTTACAAATTTTGCAAGTTTCGGGCGCGCTACTTCCCAGCCGCCGTATTCTCCATTTGTATCGACGTTGTCAATTGACGATTTGACTGCTTCACGTACTACAAACGGAGACGGCCCGATTGTACCGTTGTTGAGATAGATCCGGTCGTGGGTCAGAGGAAACTGATCGCGGACTGTGTTCCAGAAATATTCATCGTCGGTCGAGACTGACTCCCCACCTGAAATGATATACCGGGCTGAAGAGTATTCGGGAATCGAAGTTAATGCCCAGGTCCCTATAACTCCCTGTGTTACCTGGCGAATGAAACGCCGACGTGTCGTGTCCATAAGTTTATCTCCCTCAATATTATTAGCTGGCATAGTAATCCGGCTAATCCAGCTTCCTGAGAATCAATTGTCGACAATACGAATAAAGTGCGTCATATACAATAAATTCATTTCTGAGAATCTCGTGGTCGTTTTCCAAGCCCAGGGAACGAAACCCCTCAGCAATTGCCTTGAGTCCCGCTGCTTCTGGCCTGCCATAGAGATCATTCGAAACATCCGCGCCGTGGACAATTTTTGCCAGAAGGTGAATTGCCGGATCATCGACGCGGTATTTAGCAATAATCGCCTCGAAGCTACATTTACCATCGATGTGTCCGAGTTCTACGTTTGGCACATCAAAGGGCACAGCCTGTTCGCGTGAAGCGACATCGAGCACCACATCGGCGGGAACAAAAAGAAACTCGGCCTCGGGGTCGACAAATTTTTTTATGAGCCACGGACAGGCAACCCTGTCAACTTTAACGTATTCTCTCGTTACCCATTTCATATAACTCCCGGAGATGTGTTCATATCATTCGAACCCCATATTGCAAAGATACACACACCAAGAATACCAGCAACGAAGGCGACATAAAAAGGGTAATGATGATTCATTGTCCATAAAATTCCCCCAAGCAACGCTGCCGGAAACACGACAACACCCCGAATAAGATAATACACACCTACTCCACGCCCTCGGTTTTTTTCATCGACAAAATCGACAATCATTGCTTTTCGTGCCGGCTCTCCAATTTCACGCAACCCGCCGACGATAAATGCAACAACCAGCAATGAAAAATTATTCGAAAGTGCCAGGGCCAACGGAAAGAGCGCGAAGAACCCGAACGTGAGCAGAACAAACGGTTTCCGATTTAGCCTGTCGGAAAGTTTAGCCAGTGGAAGATATGCAATGATCGACGTTAGCATCTGGAGGCTTGTCAGCGACCCGAATTGAAATGAATTGAACCCCAATACATTCACGACATACAGGATGATAAACACTTCCGGAATACCTTCAGCCCACCGTACCAGGCAATCCGCAATTAATAACCGTTTCAGCCGCGGGTCAAAGTTTCTCCATATATCACTGAAGCGCATACGATCAATGTGAGGAGATTGCGTCGACTTGTAGTATCGTTTGACGATGACCAATGCGGCGACAGCAAGAACGATGGAAATTCCAAAGCCAAGTTTCACCCCTCCAACAATTCCTAAAGAAACGACACAAAGTCCTCCCAATAATGGAGCAATGACAATCGGGATACGTTTAAGTGTAGATTGTACGCCGAAACCGATTGCGCGTTTAGTGGTTGAAAGGTTATCACCAATAATAGCAAAAATTGCAGGAGAAGTCAGGCTTCCCCAGGCCGCAGTGAACAGCGTACCCACAAGCACCCACACCCATGACCTTACGAGAAAATAAATAATATAACCGGCGATAGCAATAAGGATGAACACGAGGAGTGCAGGTTGTCTCCCGAGCCGGTCGGTAATCCAGCCTCCGGGATATTGATACAACGCATCGAGAATATCTTTGAGGACCCCGTACACTCCTATCGTCATCGCTCCGGCTCCAATGACCTCCAAATACTTGGGCATGAATCGCATCCACAACTCTTCACCCATTCCCAGAAAAAGAATGCTGGATAACATGACGAGAATATTTCGCTCCAACCCCAAGAAGTTACGAATCCTGCCCATGATAACCCTGTTGAAAAATTATTTCATCTTAAAATGATCCCATCCTCCGAACGGCAGCGGCTCATGTTCGCCATTCTCACGGACGACCACTATACCCTTATTTTTTTCCGTCACCCTTCCCACTATCGTAACATCATTCGTCAGACGTTCAAGCTTGCCGTATTCCCCCTCGCTTATGGCAAATAAAAGTTCATACTCTTCACCTCCAAAAAGAGCATAGGTGACAGGCGATTCGGAGAACTCTCCGGCTATGCGTTGTGTAACAGGTTCGACGGGGACATTGTGCTCATGAATAACCGCTCCGACATCACTCTCGGCGCATAAATGATGAACCTCGGAAGCGAGCCCATCGCTGACATCGATCATCGCATGAACAGAAATGTTGTTGACAAGGATATTCGAGATGTCGAGACGGGGCTTTGGCATGAGATGTTTTTCAATCGCCTGTTTATACAGCTCCAGGTTCGGTCGAAATTTTCCCGGTTCGGTTGACAGTGCAAATCTCTCCTTTTCCCTCTGGAGAATTTTCAATCCGGCAAGCGAACCCCCGAAGTGACCAGTTACACAAAGATAATCTCCGGCCTTTGCTCCTCTTCTATAGATAACATGCTGTCCTTCAGCTTCTCCGATGAGCGATACAGTAACCATCATGTTTGCCAGCGAAGTGGTCGTATCTCCTCCCACGATGAGACAGGAGTATTTTTTACAAGCATACACCGCTCCACCGTAAAATTCCTCCACCATTTCAACAGATATCTTCGAAGGGATTGAGAGTGCTACCGTAAGGTAGCGCGGTGTACCTCCCATTGCAGCAATATCGCTGAGATTTGCAGCGATGGTTTTCCAGCCAAGATGTTTGAATGAAGTGAATGTCAGATCGAAATGTACCCCCTCAACAAACACGTCGGTGGTGAGGAGCTGAACCTTTCCATCTGTCGGTCGATAGACCGCTGCATCATCCGCAAGTCCTTTGATGAGGTTATCGTTGACTGTGGCGTCGTCCACGCGGATGTTGATGAGCTTCGAAACCCGGTCGATGAGACCGAATTCACCAACTGCCGATAAGTGTGTGTGTGGCTGCTCCATCACGGGTAGTGTAGCGTATCGCGCAACTTACAGAAACAGGTTATGAAAAACAACCTGCTCTAAATCAAAAAGATTACCGTTACCGATTGGAAGATCCCCCGCGTCAGGTCCTTTTGCGGGGGGAAGCAGGGCAGAGAGATAAGATTAACGAAGTGATCATTCAGCATCCTTTAGACAGGCAATAAGCTGTTCCTTAGGGATATCTGCAATGGCACAACAAAGAGTAGAATCAACGATCCAGAGGGCAAGCGAACAGTCTGGCGAATGATTTTCAAAATACCAGCCTGTTTGTGCAAGATCATGTTTTGCTTCATCCGGGAGTTGAAGATCGCATGCCCCCATCACTGAGCCGAGTTTCGCCTGATATACGTAGATAATTTTGTCGTTATGTTTATACACAACATTTGCCATGCACTCTTTTTTGTATTCAGACAGTACACCGCCTACAAGAGAGCAAGTTTTAAGTCGCGGCACATGAACATTAAAATTCACTTTCGAGGTGAAATATGCTTTTACCGCCAGAGGGTCTGTCGAGGCCATCGTTGGAACAATTTTGCCATCCAGCACGCTATCAAAATTATTGTACGTTTGATGGATAATATTGTTATCAATGGGCTGGGCATGAGAATGATGTGACCTTGCCGGAATAAGCGTAAGCAATACAATGACAGCGAGGGCGCCGCTCACTGCAAGGGCTGTCCGCCATCGCAACAAGTCGAGCAATTCATGATACCAGCTCCGTTGTGTAATCTGCTGCTGCCGTTCGCTGGATAGAAGATTAGAAATTGCTGTTACCAATGATGCGGGAGATGTGACTTTCGGGAGATTGTTACCGACGAGGTATTTAGTAAACTGCTCGAGCTCGAATTCATTTCGACATCCGTTGCATTTCCGGAGGTGCTCACTAACCTCGTTTTTAACCGTCGCATCGGTTTCGCTGTCTACAACAGCGCTGATGTACTTCTGAACTTCATTACAATCCATTGCTGTACAACCCTTTAAAAAATTTCGATACGTTATTTCCTTGAATTAATCGTTATGGACAAAGCCTCTTTTTTTTGCATAATCAAACAGTACCGCTCTCAACATTTTTCGTCCCCGGTGGAGTCGTGAACGCACTGTTCCAATCGGACAATCAACAAATTCAGCGATTTCCTCGTACGTTAATCCTTCAATGTCACAAAGAATTACCACTGTGCGGAAATCCTCGGGGAGGGATTCAAGGGCTCGCGCGACATCGTCTTCAAGCAAGCCGCCGAATATTTTTTCCTGGAGATCGTTTGGGTCGGTGGATTCATTGCGGATGGAGTTGTAAAAATTTTGTATCCCTTCATAATCAACGGTTTCAGGCTCTTTTGTTTCTTTTCGATAGCGATTAATATATGAATTTTTCATTATTCTGAACAACCATGCCCGTATGTTAGTTCCCTTCTCATATTTATCCCAAAAACGATATGCTTTTAAGTAGGTTTCTTGAACAAGGTCATGCGCATCATCGACATTCGAAGTCATGCGCAAGGCATAATTATAAAGAATATCCATGTGCGGGATAGCTTCCCGTTCGAATTCTTTATGTTTGAGGTCTGTGTTTGTAACCATCCTGAACAAAAAATTGGGAAAACCAAGTATCGAAAAGCAACTTACCGGTCATATCCGGTAATTGTCGCAACATCTTGAAGGGTATACTATCTCTCCACAGTCCCTGAATCTTTCGACCTGCCCTTTTTATAATACTAAAATGGTGGATGAGGCGCAAGACAGCCGGAGCCTTCAAGTTCCTGCCATTCACTCGACTAACAATTCCTTGAAATTGTAAGCATTTCTACAAATTTCAGGAAGAAAAGAGAAAAATATCGTGTATAAATATTGTTGAGAAAATGAATCTTTGGTAAAACGCGTTAGAGGAGTTTTCGATAGGCCTTATTTTTCTTCGTAGATGGTGATACCCCACATAGTCGGGTCATCAGGAGGATCGGTGTTCCAACCAGTAAATGAATGGGAATCATCGGATTTGTATCGAAGCTTATATTCTCCCTTGTCCAAGAGTATTGGTGTATTGACAAGCCTATTTTTTCTTCCGCCGCCGGCATGAAATGTCATCGAGTAGGTCATTTCCCATACGACGGTTCCGGTTTTTGCGTCTTCTATCCAACCGTAATCATACATTTCCTTGTTCTGGCCTTCACCGAGGGCATAAATGCGGACGTGCATAGGCTTATCGAGTTTGAAGAATTCTGTCAGGTCGGCATTGTCACCGACACGAACGATCTGTGAAATTATGCCAGATTCTTTCGCGGTCACGTTACGTTCAACCGACTTTACATCAAAATTCTCCCCTTCTCCTGAAATCGTAATTCCCCAATGGTCAGCATCGAAAGGAGGAGAGGAATTCCAGGAATCATACGCATGTGAATCATCGGTTTGATAGAAAACAGTATAGGTGCCTTTAGGTAAATCAATTATTTCATCTGCCATGCGGTTCTTATCCGCACCGCCGGCGGGGTCGGTGGAGCTTGCATCCATCGTCCAGACTTTTTCCCTCGTCTTCGCGTTGATGATCCAGCCATAATCAGCCATTTGGTGACGCATATTCGAGCGTTCCCCCAGCGCGTAAATATGCAGTCGTGCATCCGTTTTCAACGTGAAGCTTGCCGAACGGGTCTGATTATTGCCGACACGCGTGATATCCACAATGACGTTCTGGTGCTCCATGAGTGATGAAAGTCTAAAGTCAGTTTTTTCATTTTCTCTTTCTGCAATTAGAGTAACGCCATAATTATACGGGTCGCTCGGGGGGGCGGAATTCCAGTCGACAAAGGAATGCGAATCGTCTGTGCCAAAATAGAGGATATAATCTCCCGGCGCGAATGTAACAACGTCATCAAACTTCATATTCTTATCTGCACCCCCCGCATGACGGAGATTGTTGTGATTCATTTCCCAAACGCGCTTGTGATTTCTTGTATTTGTAATCCATCCGAAGTCGGCGAGGTTCCCTGAGCCGTCGATTTCACCCAACGCGTAGATGCGCACTGAAATTTGTTTACTGATACTGAACGGCTGTTTGATACGTTCGTTTTCACCCATGCGAACAGATTGGTACAGTATGTTTGCAAACTCTTTTGGCGGGGTATATGTCGAAACGGGTGATGATCGGTCGTCTACACTTATATCGATTCCCCATTTCTTTGAGCGGCGTTTCCACTCTTTATCGAAATCGTTGCCGAAAAGCTTGTCAAGCCAGGAGAGAAAACCTTTATGCTTTGGAATTCCGTTAAGCTCGTCGTGCTTCCGTCGATCGATATTAATGTTAAAGACATTGAAACCGGAGCTCCCTGCGAAAGCATACGCCGCAAAATATACCTCATAGCTTCCTTTCGGTAGTGATATTACCCCATCAAAAGAGCGGTCGTCTTTCTGGCGACTCGTATTATCCCGGTCCATTATCCAGACAGGCTCACGTGTTCCTGCGTCGATAATCCAGCCATACGCATACATTTGCGTATTTGTAAATGTGACAGATTTTTCACCCCCGCCGCCGAGCGCCTGGATGTGAAGTTTCATTTCGGAAGGTAGGGTAAATCCTGCACTTTTAACCTCAGTGTCTGTGAAATCCCTGAGTTGAAGAAGCAGCTTTTCACCTGCTACTGCATTAAGGAACGTGAAAAAGAGAGCAAGCAGAATGGAAACAATTTGCCACCCGTAAACCTTCCGCAAATACCTATTTTGAACTGGAATAAAGGAATCCATCACAAACCGTATATTCATCTTTTTGTACGATTTTCTGATGGCTTTGTTTCACCTCAAAAGAGGATCCAAATAAGCGCAAGTCGCAGAAGGATATTCTCCCCGATACAATACTTCACCCAAATGTCCCGAACAGTGCATGAATATATTTTATCAGGAAGGTGTGCCGAAAACCGGCACACCCTCCTAAAGGAGAGAACGATAAGTGATGATATTAATCCATAATTTTTCGGAGGAACGCCGGTTTTTCCGCTTCAATATTATCCATTTTAGGCTGTTCAGCTTCTTCCGATTTAAATGAATTTAATGTGATGTCGATCCCTTTACGCATGTATGCAGGTTCATCCAATTTCTGTAAATCGTGTAACCCTGCCGGAATACGATCGATGACTTTCGCCGTCGGTTTCGCGACACGTATACCGCCGACGCCGCGCTTGTTAAACCCGGTGGCGATGACCGTTACCATCATCTCGTCTCCAAGGTTTTCATCTATCACTGCACCCATGATAACGTTTGCTTCTTCACCCGCTGCTTCATGAATAACACTGACGGCTTCATCCACTTCGACCAATGACATTGTCGGTCCACCGGTGACGTTCACGAGCACACCGAGTGCACCCGAAATAGAGACGCCTTCAAGCAAGGGGCTGGAGATGGCCGCGTGTGCGGCTTCAATCGCTCTGTTCTCGCCGGTCGATACACCCGAACCCATCAACGCATCTCCCATCTCACGCATAATTGTGCGAACATCTGCAAAGTCGACATTGATAAGACCCGGAACAGTGATAAGCTCGGAGATCCCTCTCGTCGCATTATACAGCACATCGTTTGCCTTATCGAATGCTTCCTGCAGTGGGGTGTTGCGTTCCACAATCGACAGTAGTTTCTGATTCGGTATCATAATAAGCGTGTCGACCTGCTTTTTGATCTCTTCGATACCGCTTTCAGCCTGCGACATCCGTTTTTTCCCTTCGCAGTTGAACGGTTTTGTCACAATCCCGACGACGAGCGCCCCGCTGCTTTTTGCTATGTTTGCAACGACTGGCCCTCCGCCTGTTCCGGTTCCTCCCCCCATGCCGGCTGTAATAAAGACCATATCGCTTCCGGCAAGGGAGCGGGAAAGCTCATCGCGGTCTTCTTCCACCGCCCTCTGCCCGATCGACGGGTCGGCTCCTGCACCTAACCCCCGCGTGAGGTTCTTACCTATTTGAATTTTATTCGGCGCCTTATTTCGCTCAAGCGCCTGCATGTCACAATTGATCGCCAAGAAATCTACACCTTGCAGTTTCTTCTCGATCATACTGTTGATAGCGTTCCCTCCGCCGCCGCCAACTCCTACGACGCGAATTTTCGCACCGTGGTCGAAGTAGTTATCGAGTTCTATCACTATCGTTTCTCCTTATGTTATTTAGTGATTGTTATGGTGGTTTATTGTATTGAAAATAATTATTGTGTTTTATAACTCATCAAACCAACTTTTCATTTTCCCAAAAATCTTTTTGATCGACCCTCCGCCATTCTTGCCATTGTCGAAGTGCAGCGGTGTCGTTTCTTTGTGACGAAGGCCGTGTAGCACGAGGCCAACACAGGTAGCATAGATCGGGTTCTCTATTTCACGGACCAGGCCGGCATTGAACCCGCCGGGGATGCCGATTTTTACCGGCATGCCAAGGACCTCACGCGCAAGCTCGGCAGAACCTTTAATCAACGAGCCGCCGCCGGTGAGCACAACCCCGGCTGATAAATGCCTTGAGTATCCTGAACGCTTTATTTCCATGGCAGCGATCTCAAAAATTTCCTCCATCCTCGGCTGTATGATTTGCGCCAGAAGGCGTTTATCGATTTCGAGCGGGGGGCGCCCGCCAATGCCGGGAAGGGTGATCGGCTCGTCGTCAACGACGCTTGGGAGATACGCAAACCCATGCTGGCACTTTAATTTCTCCGCCTGTTCTGTAAGAACACCCAGCCCTTTTCTGATGTCGTTTGTCACCTGGTTTCCCGCAATCGGCACAACTGCGGTGTGACGTATCGTGCGGTCTTCAAATACCGCCAGGTCGGTTGTCCCTCCACCGACATCGAGCAGGGCGATGCCCACTTCTTTTTCCTCCTCTTCAAGAACAGCATAACTTGATGCTAATGGTTCGAGGACAATATCCTTAATTATGAGACCTGCTCTCTGGACACATTTATAAATATTCTGTGCTGCCGTCACCAGCCCGGTAATAATATGGACATTGGCTTCAAGCCGGACGCCAGACATGCCGACCGGGTCGTAGACACCGTCCTGACCGTCAATAATGAACTCCTGGGGAATCACGTGGATAATTTTTCGATCAGATGGAAGAGCGACACGCTTTGTATCTTCAATAAGTCTATCGACATCCGATTGTGTGATTTCATTCTCCATTCCACTCACGGCAATAACTCCGCGGCTTTGGAAACTCTGGATATGGTCGCCTGCAATTCCCACAATGACAGATTGGATTTTCACGCCGGAGCGCGATTCAGCTTCTGCGATTGCGCTTTGGATTGAACGAACGGTTTTATCAATGTTGGTGACGACACCGCGCGTTAGACCGTCCGATGGACTGCGCCCGACACCGATAACGTTGAATTTTCCGGACTCGTCAAGCGCCGCAACCACAGCACAGACTTTTGTCGTTCCGATGTCCAAGCCAACTATTATTTCATTTTCCATGAATTGGTCCTTTCCGGCCACATTCTGAATTCTATAACGGATACTTTGACGATTTGCTTTCCGCTTCGCGATTCCATTTAACAACAACCTGGCCATCAAACCGCAAATCGATATACCGTATCTTTTCGGCTTCACCCGACTTGGCAAAATTATTCCAGAACGTCTGGAGAGCGACCAGTTTTTTTCCAACATCTCCCTGTCCGATCAGAATCGGTACACCGCCTTCGGCAGAATAAAGAACGATGTCGTCATTATCATTGAGTTTCACTTCTGAGATCAGGCGATACATTGTCGAATCAATCCTTAACGCAGTTTGCAAGACGCCGATTGCAAGTGACAGACCGTCGCTGGGTGATATTTGGCCGGACGGCATATTCTGTAATCCTTTAATTCCACTTATCATTGGAACATCCAATTTCTCTGCCGATTGAACATAGGGTAACACTACACCCTCGGCGTCGACATACCGCAATTGCCCTCCATTAAGTGATGCGATCGGTTGCCGTTCGACAATTTCTATGTATAGAATATCCGGCATTTCACGATTCACTCGCACTGATCTGACAAACGGCTGACTTTCGATTCTCTTTCGTATTTCAAAAAGATTGAGCTTATACATCGGAGCCTTAGGGGATATATTTGCCAATGAGAGGACATCCTGTCCGTGAAGGATGTGTGTACCTGCAATGACAATTCGTTGAACTGCAAGCCGGCTCGCCCATTCTCTTGAAAGGATACACAACATCACGATTCCGGTAAGCAACGGGATGAGCAGCCATATACCCCAGCGATGCGATGTGGCTTGTTCTTCAGGAGTATGTACCCATTGATTTTCCATTTTATTCCTGTACTTTTTTGTATACGCTCTCAGCAAACCCAACGAGTTTTACTTCCAGGTCGAGTTTGATGTTAAATTTTTCATACACCACATTTCTGGCGATCAGAACGAGGTCGAGAACATCATTCGCTGTTGCCCCACCCAGATTCACAATAAAGTTGGCGTGCTTTTCAGATATTTTCGCTTTCCCCTGTTGAGTTCCTTTCAACCCGGCATCTTCTATGAGCTTTGCGGCGAATGTGCCCGGCGGGTTTTTGAACATGCTTCCCGAGTTTGGAAAATTCAGGGGTTGTGACTGATTACGCCTTGTAAGAAGATCATGCCTGATTTTTGCAATTTTCTCTTTTTCGCCGTGAGGCATACTGAACGTCGCACTGAGAACAATGTCGCGCTGGAATCCGGATGTCCGGTATGCAAATCCTGCGTCACCCTTTTTCACATGCATGATGGAACCTTCACGAAGCACTTCTACTTCAACCAGATGATCTGAAACTTCTCCTCCGTAGGCTCCAGCATTCATAACAATCGCTCCGCCGAGTGTCCCCGGGATTCCGGGCAGCATCTCGACTCCCCGCAACTCATGCTGAACGCAAAAATCCACAAATCGTGCCATGCTCACGCCCGCCTCCGCAAGAACCAGGCCGTTTTTTGTCTGAAGTGAATTCAGCCCATGTTCGAAACTCACAACGGCTCCGCGAATCCCGTCGTCGCTCACAAGGAGATTGCTTCCCCTCCCAACAACAATAAACGAAATCTGTTGCTGTTGAAGATACCTGACCAGGTGGATAACATCATCCTTGTCCGCCGGCTCAAGAAAATAATCCGCTGGACCGCCGATACGAAACGACGTGTACTTGCTCAGTGGCTCGTGCAGCGCAATCCCGCCGCGGAAAAACTTTTTTATGTCTTCAATGTTAACCATGCTGCAATGTGTTCAGGAACCGTTCCCCATATTTCCAAATATCTCCTGCACCCATCGTAACCACAATGTCCTTCTGCACAACGATGGACTTCAGAACGCCCGGCACTTTTTCTTTATCTGCACAGTAATAAACCTCTTTATGACCGAACTGCTTCGCAGCATTGACAATCAATTCACCTGTAATTCCCTGGATTGGTTCTTCACGTGCAGGGTATATATCCGTGACAACAAGAACGTCCGCAAGTAAGAATGCTTTTCCGAACTCTTCGTAAAAATCTCTTGTGCGAGAATACAGGTGAGGTTGAAATACGCATACCACGCGCCGCCGCCAGCCTGATTTTGCGCCGGAGAGGGTCGCCATACACTCCGTAGGATGATGGGCGTAATCGTCGTACACAGCAATACCATTGTATTCACCTTTCTTTTCCCAGCGGCGATAAACTCCGGTAAACTTTTCTATTCCTGCTTTTACTTTAGCAAACGGCACGCCGAGTTCCAGCCCTACCGCGATGGCTCCAAGCGCATTCTGAACATTATGCTTACCCGGAATCTGCAATGATACCTGACCAAGTTCTTCATTGTGTTTAAGTACCGTAAACGTCGTTGTATCCTCTTTATATCGTATATCGATTGCCTGGATGTCTGCCTGAGGGTTCAGTCCGTAGGAGACAATTTTTTTTCTGCTCAACTGCGGCATTATGTCCTGGAGTGCGGGTTCATCGAGACAGAGAACGACAAACCCATAAAAAGGAACTCTGCTTGCAAACTGAATGAATGCTCCTTTAATATCTTCAAGGTCACGGTAACAGTCGAGGTGATCTGTTTCAAGCGTCGTCAGCACAGCTATTGTCGGCGTAATTGAAAGGAATGACCGGTCGAATTCGTCCGCTTCGACGACAATAAATTCTCCTCGTCCTAACCGTGCATTTGAACCTTTGAGCCCGCTCAGTTTTCCTCCGACAATCACGGTAGGGTCAAGGTCTCCTTCCATGAGAATAAGGCTTGCCATCGAGGTTGTCGTCGTTTTCCCGTGAGTGCCGGCGATACCGACACCGTATTTCAAACGCATCATTTCGGCCAGCATTTCAGCGCGACGTATAACGGGAATATTGCGTTTTTGCGCTTCGACCACTTCAGGGTTATCAAGCGACACTGCTGAAGAATAGACAAGAGCATCAACATCGGCACCGACATTCTCCGCTCTATGCCCCTCTGATATCTTTGCGCCAAGTTTCTGGAGGCGTTCGGTCACATCGCTCAACGCTCTGTCAGAACCGCTGACGGAAAACCCCTGGTCAAGCAGAATCTCTGCAATTCCGCTCATTCCGATTCCTCCAATCCCGACGAAGTGTATTTTTTTTATTGAGCTAAACATTTTTCCTTGTGGCTTGGTTATTTTCCAAGGATCATTCGTAATGAAATCAACAAAAGCGCTCCTCCAAAAATTTTCCTCAGCGTCATTGCCGGAAGCTGATTTGCAATCATTCCCCCAAAATATCCACCGATGAAGAAACCGACACACATGAGCAACGCAATTTTTATATCAACATGTCCCGCCTGGTAATACCGCCAGGCGGCGAGAATCCCTATCGGCGGAATAAGCATCGCGAGTGTTGTTCCCTGTGCCATATGCTGTTCCCAGCCGAAGAGATACACCAGGGCAGGCACAATAAACACCGCACCTCCAATGCCCAGCGCTCCGGCGAGAACGCCGACAACAAGCCCTAATACCACGTATTGCATAATCGTTATCATGACTGTCCTTCTAAAAAATAATGAATTACTTATGCGCTGAACCTTGGACGCTTTGCTTTTGGGACCCGTTCTGCAATGCGGTACATTTCCTCAATTAATTCTTTCTCATGCTCGTATCGTCCGACCCTGATACGGAACAAGCGGCGGCGGTCCTTAATCTTAAACACAATAACCTGAAACCGACCAGCCGTTTGCACCAGGCGTTCTCTGCCGACGTGAAACCATTCGATCGTCGAAAGAGGAATTTCCCGCTCATGAAATTTATGATGGAAGATAATCCGGTCATCCATAATAATAAGCTTTCGGTCACGAGCTTTATTCAATAGCAGCACCAAAAACGATATGACGACAAAAACCAGAATAATATAGAGAAGCGGGTCGGCAGCGAGCGACGGCATCCGCTCGAATGTAATTGTTCCGCGAACTCCGCCGTACAACAATAGTGTAATCAAGTACAAAAGCGATTGTTGATAATAAAAATCGAGTTTATACCGGAACACTTGTGCACCCTCTGGAAATGTAGTTTCATCCTTCATTTATTTTTTCTTGATAGCACTAACACTCTTCGTGCGATATCATTCGCTGCGCCCGGTTTTCCGAAACGCAGGCATTGCGACCGTACTTGCTCTCGCCGTTGATCATCAAGAAGCATAACTATCGCCTGCTCCAAATCTTCCGATACTCGTTCATCCGACACTATCACTGCCGCACCTGCATCCGCAAGCGATCTGGCGTTTTCCACCTGATGATTTGCTGTAGCAAACGGGTAGGGAATGAGAATAGCAGGTTTCCCGAGACGCGTGAGTTCGGCAATCGTCGTTGCTCCGGCTCGGCACACAACAATGTCGGCAACTGCGTATGCATACTCCATGCGGTCAATAAATGAATGGACCCAAATATGGTCGGCAGGATATTTTTGCGCAACCTCAACTGCGTCCTGGATGTCCGCTTTTCCTGTCTGCCAGATTATGCGCAACTTGCGTTCCATTAACCGGCCGATACATTGCTCGAGGGCTACATTAATCGAGTGAGCACCCAGACTTCCGCCCACGACAAGTATCGCAGGTTTATTGGATTCACTGAATCCGAAAAACTCCAATGCTTCGTTTCTGCTTACATTCTCCAAATCATTGCGTGTAGGATTGCCACTCACCACGACGTTATCCCGCCGTTTGAAGTATTGCAGTGAACTCTCAAACGTAACGTGCACTTCGTTCACCCGCCTGGAGAGGATCCTTGTCGTTACGCCCGGATAACTATTTTGCTCCTGAATCAACGTCGGGATCCGCAACAACATTGCCGCGCGAAGAACAGGGCCCGAGACATACCCCCCGGTTCCTACAACAACGTCGGGTCGAAAACTCCTTATAATAGACAGTGCCTGCATCATTGAAACAATAATTTTTAACGGAACAAGCAGATTGCTGATGTGAAACCTGCGCCGGAAACCGCTAATCCAGATTGAATGAAATTCATATCCTTTTTGGGGAACGATACGCGCTTCGATTTTATTTTTCGTCCCGACAAAATGAATTTCCGCATCTGCAGCAAGAGCTCTAACCTCATCGGCAATTGCGATCGCCGGGAAAAGATGCCCGCCTGTTCCACCGCCTGCAAATAGTACCCTGACGGGGCGCACATCAATACACCTTTCTTACTGAAACGTCGCCAACATCGGCGGCTTCGATTGGTGCGGTCTCGCGTACCCTTGGATGCATATCCGTCTGTGATGAAATGTTCAGGAGAACACCGATAGCAAATGCAGAAAACACCATCGACGATCCTCCATAACTCACAAACGGCATCGGCAATCCCGTCGTCGGAAAAAGCCCGAGCGTCACACCGGCGTTAATCAAAGCATAAAAAATGATCGCACTTGTTATTGCCACAGCCACATTTTTGCCGAATTCATCGGTTGCGAATTTTGCAATCTTAAAACCGCGGTACATGATGATGACAAACAGGCCCATGAGAAACATTGTCCCGATGAAGCCGTATTCTTCACCAACAATTGAGAATACGAAATCACCGTAGGGTTCCGGGAGAAAAAAATCTCTCTGCTTACTCTCCCCAGGGCCCACGCCAAACATTCCTCCGTTGCCGAATCCCAGGATCCCCTGCCAGACCTGATAGTTTGATTTTCCACCTGAGCCACTACCGCCGTGAAAAAACGACATGATACGTGCCCGCCGATATTCAGCGCTTAACATATACACCAGTATCACCGGCAGTAAGACTGCAAAGGTAATCGCAATGTGAGAAAACTTTGCCCGCCCAATAAACAATACGACTAGGCTTAAAAGAAAAATCATTGCGCCCATGCTGAAATTCGGCTGCAGCATTACCAGCAATGTGACAAACCCAATCCATACCATCATTGGGATAAACCCTTTTTTGAAATCCCTCACCAACTCACCTTTTACAGCAATGAGCGTGCACAAATGGAAGAGGAGGGCATACTTTGCAAACTCAGAGGGCTGCAAACCAATACCGCTGTAACGCAGCCAGCGCGTTGCTCCTTTCGCTTCTCCTCCAGTGACCAAAGTTGCAATCAGCAAACAAACTGCAACGATAACTGCAAATTTAGTCAGACGCTGCAGTTTGTGATAATCAATCGACATGCCAACAAAGAGCGCAACGATGCCGATCAATACTTTAATTGCATGACTCGTTAACATCCGTTCACTTTCACCATACTTAGCAAACGCGTAGCTTGCTGACGCGCTGTACACAACACCAAGGCTCAGCAACATCAATGTAAGCACGGAAATGAGAACTGGAATATCTATATGGTTATGTCGCGAGCCGCTCATAACGAGTTCACCAGCTGTTTAAACACTTTCCCACGGTGCTCATAATTTTCAAACCAATCAAACGATGCACACGCGGGAGACAGAAGTACGATATCCCCCGGCGCCGCGGAAACTCGCGCAAGCTTTAGCGCCTCCTCCATTGATCCCGCTTTCTCGACTCTCGTGATCTCACTAAACATTCTGTATACTTTGTCGGCAGATTCTCCAATCGCCACAATTGCCTTCACATGTTTTCTCACCGGTTCCGCCAATCGGGAATAATCATTTCCTTTATCACGTCCGCCGAGCAAGAGGATAATAGGTTCGGTGTAAGCCTGGAGAGCATACCAAACCGAATCAACATTCGTTGCTTTCGAATCGTTGATATACTTAACGCCCTGCAGTTCTCTGACAAACTCCAAACGATGTTCTACTCCTTTGAAGTTCTTCAATGTTGCACGAAGCGAAGCTGTGCTGACAGTTAATAACTGGCCCGCAAGTGTCGCCGCCATTGAATTGTAGAGATTGTGTGTCCCCGGGATGCTGATCGCCTCCGTATCAATCACGGTGGTGGTTTGATTGTCGATTACAGTCATAAGCTTTCCCTGCTCGACAAATGCGCCGTTTTCAAACATTCGCTTGAGCCCGAAGGGGATGGTCTTAATGCTGCTTCCTGCCATTTGCTGAACCCGGGTTTTTGTTTCCTGATCATCATAATTATAGATCAGATAATCGCCGTCTGTTTGATTTTTAAAGATGCGGCATTTTGCCGCTGCATATTTCTCCATCGATCCGCCATAACGGTCAAGATGGTCAGGCGTTATGTTCAGAAGAATTGAAATATGGGGTCGAAACGATTCGATATAGTCCAATTGAAAACTGCTCACTTCTAGAACTGCAATTGATGTTTGGTCAAGTTCCTGCACAATGAGCGAAAATGCGGTCCCGATATTTCCGCCGACAACATGTTTTTTCTTCGCATCATGAAGCATCCGCCCGATAAGCGTTGTAGTCGTTGTCTTGCCGTTGCTTCCGGTAATGGCAACGATGGGTGATTCGCAGAACCAGCTTGCAGCTTCCAGTTCACTGATAATAGGGAGCTTTCTTCGCAGAGCTTCAACCACAACGGACGAAGCCGACGGGACGCCGGGGCTAAGAACAACCAGTTCTGCATCATACACCCGCTCACTGTGTTTACCCGTTTCAAACGGAATTCCCCGAGCCTCGAGCAGTGACATTTGTGCTGATATTTTCTCCGCAGAACTGTTATCACTGACGAATACGTCGGCACCATGGGACTTCAGCAGTTCTGCAGCTGCAACACCGCTTCTCGCTGCGCCAATGATTGAAATTTTTTTCCCACCAATTTCATTTCGTGTCGGTACTGTGGTCAACATTACTCTTCTCTGTGTGTTCGTCCCCACACGGCATTATCTCACCTTAAACGTTGCAAGGCTTAAAATCATGAATAATATCGCGATGATATAAAACCTGGTCACAATTTTTGGCTCCGGCCAGCCGAGCATCTCAAAATGGTGATGTAACGGAGCCATTTTAAACACGCGTCTCCCTTCGCCATACTTTCTTTTTGTATATTTGAAATACATCCGCTGAATAATAACAGAAGCCGTTTCCATGAGAAAAACTCCGCCGAGTGTCGGAAGTAATAATTCCTTCTTAATCATTACACACAATGCCCCGATAGCTCCTCCAAGCGCTAAGGAACCCGTATCGCCCATGAACACTTGCGCCGGGTACGTATTGAACCAAAGAAATCCGAGAGCAGCGCCCACGAGTGCCGCACAGTAAATGCTGAGTTCTCCGTTTCCGCGTAAAAATGGGATCGTGAGATACTGACTTATCTCCGAATGACCGGAGACATAGCTAATCACAGCAAGCGTGAGGCCGACGATGCCGACCGTTCCAGCAGCTAAGCCGTCAAGCCCGTCAGTGAGGTTCACTGCATTGCTTGTTGCCGTGATGATAAATATGACGATCGGGATATAGAATATTCCAAAATTCACCTCTAAGTGCTTGACGAAAGGGACCGTTGTCGACGAGGCATATTTTACCAGATCCGGGTCTATCCACTGGGGAAAAAAATAAATCGTTCCTCCGACCACCAGGCCGGCGACAACTTGCCCGACAATTTTGTACCGGCCGATAAGCCCTTTCGGTTTTTTTTTTACAACCTTTAAATAGTCATCAAGAAACCCAACGATACCAAGCCAGGCGGTAACAAATAGAATCAGGATAACATATCCATTCTTGATATCAGCCCAGAGGAATGCCGGGATGATGATCGCAGAAAGCACAATCAACCCACCCATCGTCGGCGTTCCTGCTTTACTCAGATGTGTCTTGGGCGCTTCCAGTTTAGCCGCTTCACCGATTTGCCGTTCTTTAAGTTTCCGGATGATTTTCGGCCCGAGCCAAAATCCGATAATGAGTGCGGTCACTGCTGCGGCTCCCGCCCGGAATGTGATGTAACGGAACAACCCGAAACCAGGAGGATTCAACTTTCGATGGATATATTCAAAGAAATAATACAACATTATCGCACCCGATTGAAGACGCGCTGTTCACTGTGAGTGGAATCATTCTTCTCATATTTTTGAGTAACAAGCAGCAGCAATGTGTTCTTCTTTCCGAATTCCCACACATCGGTTTCGGTGTATCGCTGCTCACCCGCCCGCTGTTTCAGCGCCACTCTGTTCGTGACAATCAATTTTTCTCCCGTTGTTGTCCACGAAGACCGTATCCATCGTTTTGACCCGCGAAGCGTGTCTTCGCGATACACCTCGGAGTTATCAAATTTATAAACTGTCGGCGGAAAATTTACCGTCTGTCCTTCTCCGGTCATTTCTCTCCCGACCACCATTGAATCTGTTGTTTGTGCAACTTCCATTGTGTAGGAGGTCACCGCACGGAATGATTCTGACAAGTCTTTGCTTTTCTTGAGATTTAACTTCCACTTCCCAGAAAAATCGGCATGATGATTTTGTGCAACCGTAGTTCCGGCAATTACTACAAGGATAAGAACAAAACACTTCATGTCGCTTTTTTCTCCAAATGTTGTATGAGAAGATCAACAACTTCATTCATGTTCATTCCGCGCGAGCCTTTCACCAGCACGATATCTCCGGAAGAAATAAGATCCGCGGCAGCTCGTGATAATACTTTCCGGTCTTGGAAGTGCTTGTTGAACGTTGCCGATATCCGGTTATGAACAGCTTTCATTTGATCACCGTACGTAAGCACGTATGCAAATCCTCTTTCGACAACTGCCTGCGCTATTTTTTTATGCTCACGGCGCGATGTTTTACCTAATTCGAGCATATCTGCAAGGATGATGATTTTTTTACCTTTGCAAGTCATCGAATCCAGCGTATCAAGAGCTGAAAGAACTGAATCGGGATTTGCGTTATAGGTATCGTTCAGCAGTACGACTCCTGAAACAGTTTTCATTTCCATTCGCTTGTCTACAGGGAAAAATAATTTTAGTGCCCGTTGAATTTCCCTCGGCGGCACATCGAACGATAACCCGATGGCGGCGGCGGCAAGCGCATTTGCCATTGTATGTCTGCCGGGGACAGATAGCTGGATTTCAAATTCTTTCCCTGCAAAACTTTTCACTGAAAACCTTGCACATCCTTTCTTATTCCCTCCGAGATATTTACCACGCACGTTAACTCTGCGGCTTGAAAAACCATAGGTGATAGCTGTCTTTAACTTCTTTGCTTGTGCAGCAACGCGCCCGTCATCTTCATTGACAAATCCGGTGCCTGAAGAACCCAACACTGAAAACAATGTGCCCTCTTCTTTCGCAACACCGCTGAGATCTCTAAAAAACTCAAGGTGTTCGCTGCCGATGTTTGTAATGACACCATGAGTAGGACAAAGTACGTCGCACAAATATTTTAATTCACCCGGATGGTTTGTCCCCAGCTCAACAACTGCTGCGTCGTGTTGCTCATGTAACCGGAATAACGTCTGCGGCACACCGATATTATTATTTAAATTACCCTTCGTGCTGAGCACATTGCTCTTTGTCCGTAAAACAGCAGAGATCATTTCCTTGGTCGTCGTTTTTCCATTGCTGCCGGCGACTGCAATGATGGGAATGTCAAATTTTTTCCTGTAAACATGCGCAAGGTCTCCAAGCGCTTTCGTCGTGTCCCGAACCACGAGCACAGGTTTACCGTGGAGCTTTCGCACGTCGGCTCGCTTATCCACTGCGACACATGCTGCACCCCGCGCAAGCGCCTGTCCGATAAATGCATGGCCATCGAACGTTTCACCTCGGAGTGCAAAAAATATCTCTCCCCGCCGGATCGTCCGGGAGTCGGTCGAAACACCATGGAAATTCCTTGTCTTCAGCAAATCGGGTCTTTTCATTTCCAGGTGTTGGATAGCAAGTAAATCATCAAGCGTCAGCTTCATGCATGCGATCGAATGAACTCTTCAACGGCTTCGCGGTCGCTGAAATGGATTCTTTCATTTCCGATAATTTGGTATTCTTCATGTCCCTTCCCGGCAACGAGTACAACGTCATGCCCTTGCGCCAACCCGAGGGCAAGAGCTATCGCTTGTCTTCGGTCGACTTCCCTACGGACTGTTGCTCCGCTCCGAACCCCAACCATTATTTCATCAACAATCGCGTCAGGTTGTTCATTTCTCGGATTATCGGATGTTATGATAGTAACATCGCTCAGCCTCGTGGCAACTTCTGCCATTACCGGACGTTTTCTTCTATCCCGGTTCCCTCCGCATCCGAAGACTGTGATGATACGACCGCGGACGGACGAATCAAACACATCATGCACAGCTATCAACGCCTTCTCAAGCGCATCCGGAGTGTGCGCATAGTCTATAATTGCCGTCCATCCGTCCGGCGACGAGATTTGTTCAAACCTTCCGCGAACATTTTTTGTTTGAAGAATCGCCTGCTGAATAACCGGGAGCGGAATCTGCAGGGCGATACCCGCTGCGGACGCTGCAAGGATGTTGTAAACATTAAATCTTCCAATCAAGGATGAGCTGATCAACACCTGCTCTTTTCCATACACTAGTGTAAACCGAATCTCCTTCATTGACAGTCGAATATCGATTGCGCGAACCTCAGCGGCGGTAGTTGTCCCATAGGATAGAACTCTTGAGCGAGTTGCTTCCGTCATGCGTTTTCCCCAAGCATCATCCATATTGATTACAGCGAACGCAGACGGTTGAAGCTCTTCAAATAATATTTTTTTTGCAATAAAATATTCTTCCATGGTACCGTGGTAATCCAGATGATCCTGGGTCAAATTCGTGAATACAGCAACCTTGAATTCCAGCCCGTCAACACGATGCTGGTGAAGGGCATGCGAGGAAACCTCCATCACGGCTGAAGTGCATCCGCTCTCAACCATGTTCCGCAATAACTCCTGAAGCTCCAACGATTCGGGTGTTGTATGTGTCGCTGGAATAACTTTACCTCCGATGTTGTGCTCAATTGTACCGATAAGACCTGTTAAACCCCCATGCTGCTCGAGGACCGAGCGGATCAAGTTTGTCGTAGTAGTCTTCCCGTTCGTGCCGGTGACTCCTACCATTGTTAACGACCGTGACGGTTGATTAAAAAAATTTGAAGCAATCTGCGCCAGAGCAATTCTACCATTCGCGACGACAATTTTTACGACACCGTTATGCATAAAGAAAGCGTCAGGCATTGCATCGTCTTTCTCCATGAGTACAACCTTGGCGCCATTATCGACCGCATCCTTTATATATGTATGCCCGTCAGACTGAGCCCCGTGAATGGCAACGAACATATCACCTGCTTTCACCCTGCGGGAATCATAATGAACACGACCCACCTCAACATCGTGAGTGACAACCATCTGACCATACATCGTCTGGAACATCTTGGTGACAACCACACCATCAAGTAATTTCGATAACATCATACTCTCAACTCTTTCGCGGACTCCATACTCTTCGCAGACCTTTTCCATAGGCAAATGTTAATGGCCCCGCTGTGCGTTAATAATATTCGTAATTATACTTGATAACCCTTTCAATCCGGCCTTGCGTATTCAAAACCGTTTCAGTAGAAATTTGATTGTCATTGTTATATGCATACCTGTGCTTTTGCAGAAGAGCACCTTTGCCGGAATAATCGTCACGCCATATTAACCGATTCTTCCTGTCATATTTATATAGCCATTGATACACTGGCTTATCTTTCTCCGAGCCGGTTTCCTTCACCGGATTTCCTCTTCTGTCATAGCGGTATTCCCTTACATTGTACAACTTTCCCTTAGGGTCATACAACTCCATGCGAGATGGGTCGTGTGCCGAGTCTGAATAAATGTTCCTGCTACTGAACCCTAACGTTCCATCGGCGTTAATTTCCTGTGCGGTCATTTCACGTCCCAAAGAGTCGTATCGCGGCACAATCCTCATACCTGGTTTCCCGTCGATGGTTGTGACCGTAGAGTCCCGCAATCCGCGCTCATTGTATAAATTTCGTTTTGAATAGGTGACAACCTTGTTCATTTGAGGCCAAACACTTCTTTCAATTTCCTCAATCACATTCGCGAGCAGGTCATACAGTTTGATGATCTGGGTTGAATCCGGATTCAGCTTCCCCCGGCTATCCGGTATATATTCGGTTCGTGTTTCTTTCTTAACCTTCTTCGGCCCAGCTGATGCCTGATAACCGATCGACACCATGAGGCATGCTGCGGCCAAACACAATCCTGTCGACAACGCTTTCGCTCTCCGATGAACCGGCGCAACACCTTCTTTGCAGGTCATTGACCTTCATTTGCACTGGCTGACGCCATAGTTTTAGGTTGACAGGTGAGCATGATTTTCATTCCCTTCTTCGCAGGCTGGCCCGCCGCCGGGATCTGAGTGACTACTGTGCCCGAGCCATTAACAACGGGCTGCAGTTTTTCCATCGCCAGGATGCCTATTGCCTTTCTGACGCTGCACCCTTTGACATCCGGGATAATATATGTAATCGAAGAAGGATGTAATGCACCTTCCCGCGTTACCGAACTGTTTAATGATGCTGCTGAGATTTCCGTATCGGGGACCGGTGTTGTCGGGGCTTTTATTCCGGTCGTCATATTTTCTGCAATGACTGTTGGAGCAAACATTTCATGTGTATGTAATATTCTCTCTGCGATTGCACGAAAGACCGGCGCGCTCGTTGTCCCCCCGGTGTAATTTGCCCCGCGCGGGTTATCCATCATGACAAGGCACACGATCTTAGGGTCATCGGCAGGGAAGAAACCGACAAACGATGCCGTATAACTGCCGGTTTCGTATCGACCTTCGACAAATTTTTTCGAGGTTCCGGTCTTGCCCGCAACTTTTACGTCTGCGATCTTCGCCGGCTTCCCCGTACCTCGTTCGACAACCCCGACGAAAAAGTCACGCAGCGTACGGGCCGTTTTTTCGGACACCACCCTGCGAATGACCTGCGGTTGAGATGCCTTGACAATATTTCCCTGCTCATCTACTTCCCGCTGAAACACAAATGGTTTCATCAACACGCCGTCATTTGCAACCGCGGCGTACGCCGCCGCAATTTGCAGGGGTGTAACGCCAACTTCGTACCCGAATGCGATGGTGTTTAATGTTGTTCCCGACCAATCGACCGGCTTTTTTAAATTCCCTTTCACTTCCCCTGGAAGGTCGATGTTCGTCGCAATGCCAAATCCATAATCCCGCGCCATTTTGTAGAGTTTTTCACTACCAATAATGTCACTCACCTTCGCCATGACAATGTTGCTTGAATATTCCATCGCCTCCTGGAATGTAATCCATCCATACTCATGGACATCTTTAATCTGACGGGGTTTTCCGTTCGAGAGATAGACGGTATACACGCCATTTTCAGCAAAGAACTTTTTGTCGGGAGCGACAAGCCGGTTTTCAAGTGCGGCTGAAGCAGTGACAACTTTGAATACCGAGCCGGGTTCGAACATGTCCGTTATCGCGCGGAGCCTCTGGTCTTTCAAATCAAACGACCCAAATTTATTCGGGTTAACACCGGGATATTGTGCGATCCCTAAAACTTCTCCCGTCTTCGGCTGTAATAAAACAACAATTCCGCTTTCAGCTTTGTTCTGTTCAATCCCTTTCTTCAATTCCTCTTCAGCAATTGCCTGTAACCCAAGGTCGATGGTGAGAGTGATGTCGTGCCCTTTTTTCGGTTCAACGCGCGGGTAATCAACAGACGGTCTCGCATGCCCAAGGCCGTCTCGCTGCAGAATGACATATCCATCAACCCCGTGCAGTTCGTTATCGAAGACCAGTTCGGCACCCGCCAGGCCATTGTTATCAATATCAGTAAAGCCGACAAGCTGACCGGCAACCTCCTCACGATGGTAAAGCCGTTTCGGCTCATACCGCATAACTATACCTTCGAGGTCTTGAAGATTAATTCTCTTAAGATAGTCCGTCGGAATTTGACGTTCGAGCCATACAAACCGTGAGTCAGATTGGAGTTTCTCCATATAATAACTTTTCGGTTTCCCAAGGACCCTGGAGAACCGTGCCGCTATTGCGCGTGCATCTTCCGATGCAATCTGTGGGTCGGCAGCCAATGATACGAACATTGAATTCGATGCGATAATGTTTCCGTTCCGGTCGTATAATGAGCCGCGCGTTGCCGGCAATATTACTTTCGACTGGTATTGTCCCTGCGCAAGTTTGTGCAAACTCTGCGATTCGACAATTTGAATTTGAACCAGACGCAAACACATTGCTGCAAAAAAGAGGAGCAATCCAATTTGAAGGATGCGTACGCGTATCCTCCATGCATTCCCCCCGTTGCTCCTTTGTGGTTCTATGTGACGCGTGCTCTTGTTCATATTTTCGCTTTCACGCCTTCCTCGTTACGCTGGTACCACACTTTGGACATTTTTCCTGCCTGCCGGAAACTGTTTCACCGCATGAAGGGCACGTTGTTGCTTGTACGGATGCATGGCTATGGTTCATCTTTTCGCCAAAAGCATTTTCTTCGTCAGGAAGATTGAATGCTCCCTCCATCGGAAGCTCATCTATGGTGTTCTTTGATTGCTCTTCAACATTAATGGGAAGATTCATACTCACCATTTCACTGGACGGTTCTGCTGACGCCCGAAGTCCGACAACTGATAACGCTACAACTCCAATAAATGAACCGGCAGTAATGAAGAATGCCGGTTGCCGCGGCACTCGCACCATTGCAGCAACATCGGGAGGAATATCAAACCCAAACTCCCTCATTGTAGCATACATCAACACGAGAAACCCAAAAACACCAAAAGCTCCGACCGCAAACATGCCGACCCGGTTAAGCTCCTGAAACATACGAGCGCTATAACCAACGATTACGAGCGCGCACACAATAACCACCATCAGGTACAACTGTGGCCGCACGGGGTGTTCCTGTTCCAGCGTCTCAAAGTTCTTTCCGCTTTGAGCAAGCTGCTCATCTACACGCTGCTCGAGCGATATGTGTCCGGTTGCAATGTCAAAACCGGAGAGCTTGACAATAGTTATATTCCCGCAATCGATACTGAACCATGGAAAGAAAAAGCAAACAATCACTAGCGCGCCCAGGGAAGCATTAATTTTTGAAAAATATTCTGTAATCATTATTCTTTCCAGCCCTACTGAGCAAGAGGTACACGCTCTTCATCAACAGTAAACCAGACGGGCTGTTCTTTCGGATACGTCAGGTTCAGTTGTCCAACTGAAATTTTTTCGATACGTTCCAGGCTCGATTTCTTATTGATCTCTGCCTTGATCACTTCATTCGCGTTGATGATTTTTTGATATTGATTTTGAAGGTCGCTCACTTCTACCACTAGCCGGTTGACAGTAATCTTATTCCATACATAGAACACGATGATAATCGAACAGGTAAACAGCATGAAAATAATATTGAAGGGCGAGCGCTTCCGGCGTTTAAGGGGACGATTTCTTTGTGGCAGCGCATTAAGTTCCGGGCTTTGCCCTTCACCGCCGAAAACGTACCGTCGTTCCCTTTGTTCAACAGATGGATATGGTTCCGCGGGTGAATATGCCGGTTTTGACATAAGGATTATATCCGTTCAGCGGCTCGTAATTTTGCACTTGCCGACCGCGGATTGCCTGCAACTTCGGCTTGACTTGCAGTAACGGGTTTCCGCGTTAGGACATTTATACCCGCCTGTTTTTTCTCTCCGGGGAGCAGTTTTGTAGCTGAAGGCGTAATGGTGCTCGATTCGTTTTTAAAAAATTGTTTAACCATTCTGTCTTCGAGTGAATGGTAAGAAATAACGACTATACGCCCTCCCTTTTCTAAGAGACCTACCGTATCCAAGAGAACCCGGTTAAGACTGTCCAATTCACCATTCACCTCAATGCGAATGGCCTGAAACACTCTTGCGAGCGATTTTTGAAGAAATCTCTTTCCAGCGACAGATTCAACAATCTCTGAAAGCTGTTTTGTGGTCTCAACGGGCCCTTTCTTCCTGGCGTCAATAATCCTTCTCGCAACTGCCCTTGAGTTTCTTTCTTCCCCGTATCTCCAGAGAATATCCGCCAGTCTTTTCTCCTCATACCTATTTACAACCGTCCATCCATCCAACGACTGCCTGCGGTTCATGCGCATGTCGATCCTGCCATTTTTCTGAAAACTGAATCCCCGCTCGTCCACATCAATTTGATGCGAGGAAATTCCCAAGTCCAGCAGCATTCCCCGGATATGCCGAACACCGACTTCCAAAAGCCGGGCCCGCATGTTCGCCACGTTATCGTGAATGCTGCGAAACCTTTCAGAAAAATGTCTCAGCCGTTCTTGCGCAAACGCAATCGCCTCAGCATCCATATCAAAACCGATAACGGAAGTATGTGCGGGACTGTTCATGAGGATAGCCTCTGCATGCCCGCCGCCGCCGAGCGTCCCGTCGACATAAACGCCCCCTTCCGACGGTTGCAGGAAACGAAGAACCTCATCGACAAGCACAGGGGAATGATATTCATTGCTCATTCAAAAAAATATGTTTCGTGAGAGCAGCGTGCGGAGCCAATTACTTCATCACTTTCGCTGCGATGTTCTCGTAAGACTCCGGCTGACTGTTTTTGTAACCTTCGTAGATCTTCGGATCCCAGAGCTCAATCTTGTCGAGAGTTCCGATGACCCGTACTTCCCCCTGAATGCTTGCGTATTCTCTTAATTCCTGTGGAATAGAAAGCCGCGCCTGGCCGTCAAGTTGGCTTTCCGAGGCAAGCTCGAGCAATGCGCGAATAAACTGGCGATGCTGTGGGTCATATGACGACAGGCTCCGAAGGTTTTGTTCCAGCTTATTCCATTCATCAATAGGGTAGACAAATAAACATTTCTCGAACCCGCGTGTGATGACAAATGTATCATTCGCTTCGGGCGAAACATATTTCCGCAATTTTGCAGGAAGGTTTACTCTTCCTTTATCATCGACGGCGTAAGTATATGACCCTTTGAAAGAAGACATTACGTATGATTACCTCGTGTTATCCAAACCCCTCAAATCAAAAAAAATTCCACACCATTATTCCCCACTTTTCCCCACTGTGACTTTCAAATTTACATCTTTTCAACTGAAAGTCAAGTTATTTTGCATGTTTTTTGCGCTTTTGTGATTTCGGGATGGAAAAGTAACAGTTAGGGAATGAAAATTATCGAAAAGGATGTATTTTAAGCACCTAACGCGGTGGGAGATTTGTGTAAAATTGTGGGGCGGGTTGTCAGATCGGCATATATTGCAGCAACTTAGGAGTGATGGAGGTTCTTTATCGATAACTTTGTTTGAATATTTATAACTGAATAGTACCCGTGGGACGCAGTCCCACAATTCACGATTTTTGTTTTTCCCAGGACATCCTGTCCTCGTGCTTCATGAATATGCCCACAAATGACAACATCTGGTTGTTCATCCTCAATGAACTCGCGTACTGCCGTGCTCCCCACATGGAATCCGGCGTGGATAATGTCGACTTTCGTCCCATATGGCGGGGCGTGAGGTACAAACACTTTGAAGGCAACATTTTTTACGTCTTCAAAACCTTTTGCGATACGCGTTGCGATTTCCTCTTCTGAAATTTCATACGGAGTATGAAGCGGAGAATGAGGGGCAGCCGATACCCCGAAGAAGCCGGTGCCATCAATGGTCGTACCGCGTCCGTTAAGAGAGCAACCAAGTTTCACAAATAAGTCGTCGTGCTGTGGAAGGTCCATGTTGCCAGCGACACACAATACATGCATTGCTGATGTTCGAAACTGATGAAGCGCATGTTCCGCTTCTTTTACACTTCCGATTGTCGTGAGATCGCCGCCAATGATCACCACATCAGCAGATTCTTTTTGGATGATTGTAAGTGCGAGATCATATTCCCCATGGATATCCGTAAGCGCAAGA
Source organism: uncultured Chlorobiaceae bacterium (assembly GCA_964484465.1). Lineage (GTDB taxonomy): Bacteria > Bacteroidota > Ignavibacteria > UBA10030 > SZUA-254 > CAZAFL01. The sequence continues at coordinate 52,225 of CAZAFL010000011.1, read as the reverse complement.
ACCTTCATCTTCACTCAAATTGTTTTTATGATGCAAATAATTTAACTTCTTTCCGGAGGAATTCAAAAAAAATACTTACTGCGAATGGTGATTTCATCCTCTTTTCAAGTGAAGACTCGCGGGTTTAGCGATGTTCATAACATCACGGGTCCTGTGAACGATATCCTGCAACAGTCAACATTGACTCATGGAATCGTTACAGTATTTGTTCCAGGCTCCACTGCGGGGATTACAACCATTGAATATGAAGCAGGCGCAATTGAAGACCTGAAAAGTGCTATTGAACGTCTTGCCCCTCAGGATATGCATTACGAGCATAACGCACGGTGGGGAGACGGAAATGGGTTTTCTCATGTACGGTCTGCCCTGCTTGGACCGTCGTTGACCATTCCATTTGTGGACAGAACTCTTCAATTGGGCACATGGCAGCAAATTGTTCTGATCGATTTCGATAACCGTCCGAGGACAAGAGAAATCCGTGTTCAATTAATTGGTGAATAATCAATTCTCCAATAATCGATTTTGTAGACTGATGGTGGATGACTTGCATTCCACATCGCGTTTTGTTACCTTTTTTGTACTTCAAATCCACCACAATCAATCACATTTATTGCAAAGGAGAATTCCGACATGGTTGACTTAACGCGTTCTACCCACCGTCGAGGGTTCTTGGGAACCCTCGCCGCAGGCGCAGCAGCAATCGGCATCACAAGCCTTGCGTCACCATTCCGAGTCAATAGCGAACCCAAAGTGTTGTTCCAGGCAACCGGTGATTCTGATTTTGATATGTGGCTCGGTAAGATCAAAGGGAAACACCGCCAGATCTTTGATACACCAATGCCCAACGGGGGATTTGCATTTGCATGGTCACGGGTATTTCTCATGACGAATAAAGGGGTGGGCGTCGCTGACGACGACGTGACTGCCGTGATTGTTCTCCGGCACGAGGCAATCCCCTTCGGCTTGACACACGACCTGTGGCCGAAGTATAAGTTTGGTGAGCAATTCAAAATAGACGACAAAGCAACAAAAGCCCCTTCGTTGCGCAATCCATTTTACCAGCCGAAAGAAGGCGAATTGCCATTACCGGGGATGTCGATTGAAGATCTTCAAAAAAGCGGCGTGCTCATCGGAATCTGTGACATGGCATTGACGTTCTATAGCAAATTCGTCTACGCTCCAAAAATGAAGATGGACGCAGACGCTATCAAGAAAGATTGGGTTGCGGGCATTCTTCCCGGCATCCAAATTGTACCATCAGGTGTACTGGCAGTCAACCGCGCGCAAGAGCACGGTTGCACATACTGCTTCGCCGGGTAATTAGTTCAACAACTGTACCTTCGACAGGAGCCGCTTATTCCTCCGGCTCCTGTTTTTATTTTAGTGTCTGTAATAAACAGCGTCGGGAGGGATTTTCTGGGTAGGATAATCTTTCTCCTTAAAGGGGTACCTCGGTCGGGGCTTCGAGTCGATAAACGACGCTATAAGCTGTGCTTCTTCATCCGTCAATTAGCCAGGATCCTGATACGGCATCTTGTATCTTTTCATTCCGGCGGTAGTAAAAATGCGCGCCGCTCCTGCCCCATCATTCCATGAATCAGGTCCCCATAACGGTCCGGCTTTCTTGTCGCCGATTTCTACTCCCTCCCCGCGTTCATCATGACAATTAGTGCATCGTTCGATGAACAGAGCTTCTCCCTTTTTCGGGTCGAGCTTATCGACCGGGATAAGCTTTTCCTGTGGAATTGCATTCCGTCCGCGCCATGGAATATTTTTTCCGAGCGGAATTCCGGAGGATAACCACGTAATGTACGCCGCAAGTGCGAGTACTTCCTTTGAGTCAGTCGTCGGAGAATTGACGCTCTCTTTTTCTCTTGCATCGAGGCTTCGCTTGAAACATTCGAGTATACGGTCCTCGAGGCTGAATAATCTCCCGGCGCGTTTATTATATTCCGGGAAAATGCCCGCGACACCCGCAAGTGGCAATGCTCGTTCCCGCTGGCCGGCGTTGATATGACAGTTCGTACATGTTACTTTGTTGCCCGCAAAACGGGAAATCCCTTTTGGCGAATCAACGAATACCTGAAACCCGAGCCGGATTTGCTCACCAAGATATGAGTTCTGGAGCGATGAATCAGAAAGCGGATTACGCGGGAAGTCCCATGCCGTCTCCATACCGTTCGTGTCCGAAATAAGGGGGAACACAAAAGATGAATCACTGCCGACTTCGGTATGCTCCTGAGGTTTGAAAGAAGAGAAATTGAGCGTGAATAAAAGGACAATAAGGATAAGGATCAATTTGAGGAGTTGCATATTGTAAGTAACTGAATTTATTCCAATGATTCAAGATAACAGATGTGGCTCATTTTGCTCAGAACACCCTTTGACTAGCGTTCAAGGTGACGGGTTTTCCAATGGAGGCCAGTACCAGATAAAACATGATTTCATTGATTCAAAGAAATCACCGGCAGGTAGGCCCCCTTTAGCTCTCTTCTCCACCATGCACCCGTTGCGTGTCGCGTCTCCGGGTCTGTGAAATGATATTCATACAGTTCTGCGCGCAAGTATTTTGGAGGATGATCCGGAAACGGATTTTTTTCAAGTAACTGAAGAACCTCCGGGGTTCCCTGCAGCAATCTTACGCACAGCCCGATAAACCATGGATTCGAGCGATAGCTTCCGAGGGCCGCAAACCACATCTGCCAGTCAAGCCGCGGCTGATGAGGCGCAACCCATCCGGGAGCCCGATGAATATCTCCCGGTTTGTATTTGAATTCATATTCCTTCCACATCACTGCATCATCGCTTCCCTCAATCACAATTTCATTCCTCGGATTTGTCATCACAGCAAACAATCCATAACGATTGACAATTGAAAAGGGTGCAAACCACTCCGCAACCACACCGAACATCTTTGGTGTTTCTTGCCGGGAAAGCAATTTTGTGAACTGAAAAACATTCAGGAAAATGATCATAACAGCAACTACAGCGACAGCAATACGCTTCAATCGTATTGGAGAAATGATTGCGGAATAGTCTGAGAATTTTTTGGGAAAGAACCGCCTCAATGCGGCATCATCTAAAAGCAGAACCGACAGCGCGATGGCAAGAAAATTGAAGAACGTATAGTTGCCGGTAATAATAATCATTATCATAAAAAAGGAAAACGACAGGAATGCGACGGATCGCGGCCGTCTCGGTAAAAAAATCAGGAACGGAATAACCAGCTCGATGCCAAACATGACCACGCAAGAGACAGTGTGAAACCACGAAGGCAGGTGATGAGCGTACCAAGCAAGAGGCGTCGGCAGGGGCTGCGTTTCATAGTGAAATGTTAACGTTGTAAGATTACGCCACGTCGGGTCTCCGCTCGCGAGCTTGACAAACCCGGAAAAAAACATCAATCGGAAGAGAAGCAGTCGAAACAACCAAATGATTACCGTCGATGGAATTCGCTCACTGGAAATTTTTGGCAACAGGCTTCCGGGTGCAAGAAAAATAGTGAGAAATCCAGCTTCAAGGAGTAGAAGGTCCCATTGAAACGACAGAAATGTTTGTCCCGCAACAAAAAGTGATAAATAAAACACCCAGAGCATGAAACAGACGCATGCGGGAACAAGACCGAAGATAAGTAGTAGCGATAATCCTGCTCCGCCCCAGCAAAGAAATTGCAGGAACGTGTCACTTGAATTAAGCCACGCAAGTGTCGGAAACTCCAAATATCGCTCGTTGCCGAAGTTTTGTTTGACAAGCTCGAAAAAATGTTCGACAGGGAGGATGCCGTTTTTCCCGACGAGCCCGGAAATTTGTGTGCCAAGCGATAAGAATGCAACAAGATAGATTAGTCCCATTAAGCGGAGGAACAACCATCTTGTAAGCAGATACGATGGTTGCTCTAAGTTTTTCCCCCACAGTAAACATGTAAGTTTGTACGCCACGTCTCGGTGCCGGGCAATAATGCCATAACACCATTCTGATGCTGTTCCGACAAGGGGAATCTTATCGTATATCCACAACATCCACCGTTTGGTTGGATCATACGCGAGTGAACAAACGACCGCATAAGCACCGTCGAGAATTTCGTTATCCTCTGTAATGAGTTGTACCGATTTGGTGAATTTCTCATGAGGGATTTCAGGGAAACGTTGAGCCGCAGTTTGATATGGTTCGTATTCAATACTGTCTTTCGTTATTTGTTCCCAGCGTGCGATCCATAATTTACAGAAACTGCAATCGCCGTCGTAGATGAGAAGAGGTTTGGTCATCAGTCTAAATAGTGTGTCCTTAGGTCTCATTTTCAGGAAGACAACTTATTTGACTCAGGGTGAAATAACAATACACAAAAACTTGCAAGAAATAAAACAAATACGTATAATAACTCGTTATTTAGATTAAGTCCAAATCTAAATGATAAAACGGCTCAATTTCGTTCATATTTCAGGAAACCCTTAAAAAAGGTATGAAAAAAATTCAATCATCTCATAGTCTCTACACTCTTGCTCTTCTTCTCATTCTGCAAATCTTCGGTGTTGCAAACGACTACGCTATACCTACATACGCGCGGCAGTACCGGCTCTCCTGTAGCTCTTGTCACTTGCCGGTTCCCAAATTAAATTCGTTCGGTAGCCATTTCGAAGCGAACGGCTTTCAACTTGAGGGACTTGAGGACAAGGAGGCTAGAATCGAGACTGCTGATTCCTCACTTTCACTCATGCGTGAGCTCCCCATCGCCATCCGCTTCGACGGCTTCGCGCGCGTTCAGCCGAATGAAGAAAATAAGACAGACCTCGAGTGGCCGATGGTCATGAAAATCTTTTCCAGCGGACAAATAAAGAAAGATGTTTCCTATTTCTTCTATTTCCTCATGAACGAAGGAGGGGAAATCCCGGGTGTTGAAGATGCGTTCATCTATTTTAACAACATCGGAGGACAACCGCTGGATGTTACGGTGGGGCAATTTCAAGTCGCGGACATGATTTTTAAGCGTGAGCTTCGACCCACGTTTGAAGATTATGCGATTTATGAAATCAAACCCGGTCTGACAAAAGCCGACCTCACATACGACCGCGGTATCATACTGAACTATTCATTACCGGTTGGGACCGATTTCTACGTTTCAGTCGTCAACGGAAACGGTATAGGCGCATCCTCTGAAGGTTTCTACGACAGCGACCCGTATAAAAATTTTGTCGTTCGTGTTGCACAACCATTCAACTCTTGTCTGTCACTCGGCACACTCGGTTACTTTGGTAAAGAAAGCAGTACCGGCATTATCAACACATTTAAAATGGCCGGAGGGGATGTAACTATTTCACTCAGCAAGTTTGAAATTCTCGGTCAGTATCTTTACCGGCATGACACTAACCCATATTTTGTTGCCGGGCAAGACCCAGTAAATTCCTACGGCGGGTTCATTCAACTCATGTACGCTCCCAGCTCAGAGCCATTCGATTGGTACGCATTTATTCTCTATAACAACGTCCGTTCGGACATTACCGATTTGAAATACCAGTCAATTACTGGAAATCTTTCTTACCTCCTGAGTCGCAACTTCAAACTCACCGCAGAATACAGTTACGAAATAGAGCGGCTCAAGAACAGCCTGACATTAGGGTTCATGACGGCATTTTGACCATGATTCACATGATTTATCGGATTGCGCTGAATGTCCTGATAAAAAGTAATCCCATTAATCCTTTAATTCTATAAATCATTGTTAAGACATTTACCCGGCAGCCACTTCCATCATCTTTCTTCTCGCTGCCTCCAGCCGATCAGATGCATTGTCGGCTGCCTTTAGTCTTACTTCCAACATCAATTCTTTCTTAATTTCTTTAAGCCGAACATCCTTCAGTGTCCCGTCAGCAATTCGTTTCATGATGAGCTGAAACGGCGAATGATCGTTACCCGGCGTTCCATAAAAAGCCTGGTCGGTTTCTCCAGGGAGCACTATTGTCAATACGTCTTCTTTCAGAGATACTTTCGCTAAGCCAGCCTCTGAAGCTTTCAGACGAAGCTGAACAAGTTGAAATAAATTTTCAACTTCCTCCGGATATTCTCCAAAACGATCCTGCAGCTCTCCGCGCATCATCTTAAGTTCATCCTCCGTGGTCATTCGATACAACCTCCGGTAGATATCGAGGCGTTCAGTATCTGATTCGATGTAGAAATCCGGAATGAGAGCTTCGATATCCGATTCAATAACAGTCTCGACGGGTGAACGAGCAGAAATCTGACCTCCTCCCTCCTGCTGCTCCAGCAGTTCTTTGAATTCTTCCCGCTTCAATTCCTCGACCGCTTCACGAACGATCCGCTCGTACATTTCAAACCCCATTTCCATAATGAAGCCGGACTGTTCGGCACCGAGGAGGTTTCCTGCACCCCGAATCTCGAGGTCGCGCATTGCCAGGTTGAACCCCGACCCGAGCTCTGTAAATTCTTCAATCGCCTGCAATCGTCGAAGAGTTTGTTTCGGCATGATACTCAATGGGGGCGTCAGCAGATACGCGTACGCCTGCACATTTGACCGCCCGACACGACCGCGGAGCTGGTACAGCTCTGCGAGCCCGAACATGTCAGCACGGTTGATGATGATAGTATTGACGTTTGGAATATCGAGCCCTGATTCGATAATCTTTGTACAGACAAGAACATCGTATTTTTTTTCAAGGAAATCGAGCATCGTCTTTTCGAGCTCATGTCCACTCATCTGACCATGTGCAATGTGAATCCGTGCTTCCGGAATATGACGCCGGAGGTTTTCGACAATTGCCTCAATGTTATGAACCCGGTCGTGAACAAAATACGCCTGCCCTCCCCGATGCATTTCCCTCAAAATCCCCTCACGGATAATGCGCCAGTGAATCTCTTTCCCCTGGGAATCTGCCGGAATAATGTCCGTCATGATCGGCAACCGGTTCCTCGGAGGTGTCGTCATCAGGGAAAGGTCGCGTGCGCCGATCATCGAGAAGTGGAGCGTCCGTGGAATCGGCGTTGCGGTAAGTGCCAGTGTGTCGACCGATGCTTTGAGCTTCCGCAGTTTCTCTTTCGCTGAAACTCCGAAGCGGTGTTCCTCGTCGATAATCAATAACCCCAGATCCTTGAACGCAATATCTTTCGACAACAACCGATGCGTTCCGATGATAATATCGACCGACCCATGGCGTAATCCTTCAACAATAATCCTTTGCTCTTTAGCTGATTTGAACCTTGTAATTTGTTCGATACGCGTCGTGTACCGAGAGAGGCGGTCGTGAAACGTATTGTAATGCTGAATTGCGAGAATCGTTGTCGGCACAAGAACCGCAACTTGCTTCCCGTTCATCACTGCTTTGAAAGCGGCGCGGACGGCGATTTCTGTTTTTCCGAAACCGACGTCACCGCAGACGAGCCGGTCCATCGGGGAAGAACTTTCCATATCGTTCTTGACATCGAGCGTCGCCTGCGCCTGGTCGGGCGTATCCTCGTACATGAACGATGCCTCGAGCTCCTTCTGCCAATGCGTATCTGAAGAAAATGCAAAGCCCTCTTCATGCTTTCTGCGCGCATACAATGCTATAATATCGCGCGCAATATCTTTGATGCGCCGTTTCGCGCGGTCTTTTGCACGCTTCCAGTCTGCTGTTCCAAGTTTGTTGAGTTTCGGAACATGGCCTTCCTGCGAGGAATATTTTTGCACCCTGTTGATGAAGTTCAGGTTGACGTATAACAGGTCGTTCTCCAGGAAAATTAATTTCATTACCTCCTGTTCGACCCCGCCGACATTTATTTTTTTTAGCCCCCCGAACGAACCGATGCCGTGGTCGACATGTACAACGTAATCTCCGGACTTCAGCTGTTGTAACTCCTTTTGTGTGAATCCCTTGAAGCGACGGCGTTTCGTGACACCCCGTTTCTTCAATCGGCCAAAAATTTCGTGCTCAGTGAAGATTGCAATCTTTGCAGGATGATAGATAAACCCCGAATGAACGGCCTCATGAACTATCGTATAATTCAATTTCTTGTTACTTATTATGGATACATCCTGTTCAACTTCATGAGGGGGTAACTGGTCTGGGGTTGCCGGAGCTGTCAGTACTTCCTCAATTAATTCGTTTAAACGCTTTGCCTCACCTTCAGTGTCGCACATCAACATTATGTTGTAACCTTCCGACGAGAGTTTTTCGATATCCCTGATAAGCGTGTTGATACTTCCGTTGTACGCAGGTTGAGGACTCGATTCGATTTCGAGCTTTAAATGCGATAGTTGGTTTGTGAATGTTGGGGTATGTTCACGTAGTGTCGAATTTGTAATGGTTGGAAATTTCCTTAGAAAGTTCGCAAGCTCTTGGAAGGTAAACAGGCTTGTTGTTCCTTCGGAGAATAATTCTTCTGCCTCTTTCTTTATAAGAGCTAGATCATCGAGGATAAGGAGGGCATTATTCTGCAGATATTCGAATAACGAAGATGAAGATTGCCGCCCTTCGTCTGTTTCCGTAGAAGTGCCAGAAATCCCCGGAACAATACTCACAATCTGTAATTCTTTGATAGATCTCTGCGAGAGAACGTCAAATTCACGAATCGACTCAATAGTATTTCCCCAGAATTCGAAGCGAATCGGGTTTTCGCCGACATGCGGAAAAACATCGATGATTCCTCCCCGAACAGCGACATCGCCTACTCCTTCAACAAATTCTTTTCTCTCGAAACCTATCTCTTCAACCCGACGGATGAGATCCTGAAAGTTATATTCCTGATTTACACCGAGCTCGATAATCGATTTCGAAAAGTTATTCTTCTGCGGAACTTTTTCTATGATTGATTGAGGAGATGCAATGACAACTACCGGAGCATTTGAAGTGAGCGATTTTAAGGCCTCGACCTGCGCTACTGAAGCAGTCACATCCAGTGATTGTCCGGGATGAATCGGGCGGGCGCCGAAATACTTAACGCTGCCTTCGCCAAGTAGCAGGGCGCAATCATCGCGCAATTTTTCGGCTCGGGCTTCATCCGATGCTATCATTAAGATCTGCGTTTTACGTGCATCAAAAACATGGGCTGCAACAAACGCCAGTAATGACCCGGCAACACTGGTGAGCGTTAACGATTGCCCTGCGGTTAACGTTACGGTATGCTGCCGTAACTTCTGAAACGCTTCCGATGCATATATTGTTTGATTAATTTTTTCCACAGCTTGCGTTCTTTTTTCTGATCAGCCTGAACAAAAACACTCCACCCCTATTATCCCGCAGGACGGGACAATAAGGGTTGATTAAAATTACAGAAAACCCTTGAAATATCAAATCTTATCCGATGCTGACCAGTCATTCCAAAATGTGGTGAGATCGAATCGGCAGGAATTGCATGACAGAAACTATGCAAACATTTTCGTATGTTTACATAAGCGCTCTATCCTTAACGGCGAAAACACAAGGGCGTGCATGTTAAACATGGAAAAGGAATTCAATGGGTAGCGTACTGCTCATCATGAAAGGGACATTGATCCGTTTATCTGAGCTGCAATTCAAGTTCTCGCGTAGCAGCGGACATGGGGGACAAAACGTTAATAAAGTAGAGACACGTGTAGAACTTTTATTCGATGTAACACATTCACAAAGCCTGACAGAAGAACAGCGCGAGGCTGTTCTCAATCACGCATCCTCACGCATCGACGGAAAGGGAGTTCTTCACATCGTCGCACAGAAGTCGAGAAATCAGTGGCGCAACCGACAGGAAGCGATCGAGCGCTTCATCGGGTTGATGCAACGAGCATTGGCTCCGAAAAAAACACGACGGGCTACAAAAGCAACAAGTGTATCGAAAGAGAAGCGGCTTGAAGCGAAGAAACATAGAAGTAAGGTAATAAATGAGAGGCGCATTCGGGATTGAATGAAAAAAACATTTTCATGTATGTAGCTTGCCACGTCATTTGAGCTGAAAAAGATAATACCCTCATGCTAACCACCTCCAAACTCATCTGCTTTGTCGCAACAACCAACCCGAAACGAGCGCGAGAGTTCTATGAAAAAACTCTTGGCTTGAAATTCGTGAGCGATGGTAATACTGCATTGGTGTTCGATGCGAACGGAACAATGCTACGCATCCAAAAGGTGGAAAAATTTAAGCCGCAAGCATACACTGCACTTGGTTGGGATGTATCGAACATTCGAGCTGAAGCCAGTCGGCTGGCGAAGCGAGGTGTTACGTTTAACAAGTACGAATGGATGGAACAAACCGAGAACGGAATCTGGACGGCGCCTGGCGGGGCTAAGGTCGCATGGTTCAACGACCCGGACGGCAATATACTATCTCTTACTCAGTTTTAGCCTATCAATCTGAATTTTCATCTTCTACTTCGGTATTGTGACCGGTACATCAATGCTATCCGGGTAAATATTTGCGCCCTCATTGATGAATCCGGATTTATTGATAACAACTTCTATTGAGTAGTTACCCGGGGGAACATTTGTTATATCGAGCCATTGGCAGTCAAGGTAACTTCCATATACATCACCCCAGCCAACAGAAATTCCCTGATTGGAGCAGGTGTATCCATGGGATGGATATCCCGGCCAGTAGTTCGCAACATCTTCAAGGCAAAATGCTTGTTTATGCCCGGTCACAACGACACCGTTTGCATTACGCAAACGGTACACAGAGAAACCTTTGAGATGGTAATGCCCATGGCAGGGGCTATAGACGAACCAGTCGGGGTGCGCTGCCGGATCGCCAAGCACCAGATCTGCAGTGCCAAAGTTGGGGGTTGCCACATCGAAGCGCATCAGTCTCCGCTTCCCGGCAACGATACAACTCTCGACAACAGCGCAATCGGTCGACTTAAACACCTTCGATGAAAACTTAATGCTACCAGCGAGTCTTGCCGAATCAATGGCAAGGTCGGGGAAACCACTCGTTTCAATCGCAGGAATAGTTGTTTTCTTTGTTAGACTCGTATTTTGTCCCACCGGGGCAGAAACTGGAGTAGGTGGTTCCGTGACGCACGTCCATTGGAGGAGCGCGTTTACCACAAGAAGCGTAATAACAAGAAGAGACGAAAGAGCTTTACGTTGCATAAGGCGAAGCCTCCATATTTGCGAAATAAAAAACTGGAAGTTGATTCAACAATTTATGGATACGAAGTCAAAGAATCAATATTGAATGTGATTTTTGAAAAAGAAAACGAGGAAAATAAGTAACAGTTTCAGTGTAACTTAAATGCGGTCGGTGTAGAGTTGATGGATGCTCTGCATCTGGTCAGAATTCGAGATATTACTGCTTCATCTTCTTTAACTTCTCCAAAAACTCGTCTGCCTCACGTCCCTTTAATCCCCTCGATTCGAGCTTTTCTTTTGTCATGCAGTTGATGTCCACATACTCTGCAATGACGCTGAGCTCGAGACGTGAGAATTTTTCACCCTTCAACAGATAGTCTTCAAACGCTTCCCACGCTATCGGGGCAACCCGTTTCGTAATCTCCGCCATTGCCTCACCGTACACCCGAATCTCATATTGCGCGTGCGGGTCGATCCGCAACCGCAAAAAATGAAATAAGTTGTGAAGATCGACCTTCCAGTACCACTCGGTGTAGAGGGAAAGCGGGAGGTTGATTCGCGCGAGTTCCCGGGCAATGTCGGACTCAAGCATCTGCTCATACTCGGCATACATTTGCTGTTGAGAGGACGTAAGAATATCGAGCACCTTTTGCCTGAGGTCGGACGGTACGTCTTCCGTTGCTCTGCCCTGTTTGTTGCGCAGGCTTTGGTAATGAATGGCACTGTGGTTCGGGATATAGAACTCATCTTTCATGACTGAATATCGCCCGGAGTACTCATTGACGTTCGCCGTGCGATGACGGATCCATTGTCGCGCGACAAATATCGGGAGCTTCACATGAAATTTCAGCTCGACCATCTCGAACGGCGTCGTATGCATGTGACGCATGAGGTATCGGATGAGCCCGCGGTCTTCGTTGACCGTTTTTGTCCCTTTACCGTAAGAAACGCGCGCTGCCTGTACAATCGACTCGTCCCCACCCATATAATCGATGAGACGAACAAACCCGGCGTTCAAACAAGGGAATTCTTTATCGAGTACTTCTTCAGCTGAAGGGCTGATGATATGAGACATAATTAGTAATTCTATTCGATTCTAATGTAAGAAAGAACATGGTTCTTATGCAAGAAGTAAATCGATGAATATTTGATGGAAAGACGAACGCAATTCACCCTCGTCCTGCAATCGAGTTATGAGGTGCGTTCGTCGCAGCTTCTGCGTGGGAATATTGATATGCCATTGCCTTGAGTAATGTAATGCGTTTTGAAATGGGAGGATGGGTACCAAATAATTCGGCAAAAAAACCTTCTTTGACATTCATCGATTTTCCAAGAGGGTCGGCTATGCAAAGATGTGCCGAACCTTTCTTAATGGATGTCGTAGGCTCGGCGGCAGAGTCGATTTTCCCGAGCGCACTCGCAAGGGCAAGCGGGTTACGTGTCAGTTCGGCGCCTGAAGCATCTGCAAGGTACTCGCGCTTTCGTGAGACGGCCATCGCAAGAAGCTGGCTTATCACCGGCGCAAGAATTATCGCAAGCAGCCAGATGGCAAGAAGTATCAACATGATCGGTCCGCCGCCTCTGGATGACCGCCTTCCCCCACCTCTTCCGCCGCCAAACCTCATAATTCCACGCACCCAATCCGAAATAAGAAGAATCCCGCCAACCAGCGCCGCCACAATCATCATTAACCGTATATCGTAGTTTCTGACATGACTCATTTCGTGTCCGACGACAGCCTGCAATTCTTCACGGTTCAGCGTGTCAAGCAATCCTTCTGTCACAGCAATGTATGAGTGATCCGGGTCTCTCCCTGTTGCAAACGCGTTCGGGTCAGGATCCGGCACAATGTAAATTTGCGGCCTCGGTAGACCGGATGCAATCGACATCTCATCAACGACGTTGCGCAGTGTCTTGTATTTATCATCATTTTCAGGAACAGGATATGCATGGGCTGAGGTTAGAACAGCTTTTGCTCCGCTTTGCCAGCTCCATGCTGCGGCTGTACTACCAAACACGAACGCAAACAAAGTCGCCAACGGGAAGGAGTAACTCGGCTCGCCAAGCATGCCCAGCGGGTCGGCTCGGAAATAGAGCAAATCAAAACCATAACCGAGAAAGCAGAAAAAGAGGACAAAGAGTGTGACAATTGCGATTGTTGCTCTTTTGTTCCGTTTCTGCTGTTGATAAATGTTCGGAGGATTTTCCATCTCTCCGGGCTGTTTACTTTTTCATCGAGAGATTGACAACAGGAACTTCCCGTTCTTCGGCCCGTTCAACCTGGAATAACTCTGCCTGTTGAAAGTTGAAGACTGTCGCAATAGTATTCCCCGGAAATGTCTGCTGCGCAATATTGAAGTTTGTCGCTATGTCGTTGTAAAACTGTCTTGCAAAACTGACCTTGTTCTCGGTACTCGTAAGCTCTTCCATAAGCTGCTTCACGTTTTCGTTCGCTTTCAGGTTCGGATAGTTCTCAACGAGAGCAAACAGTTTCGAGAGTGCCTGGGTAAGTTCTCCTTCTTTTGCTGCGGATTCTGCAATCCCTTTTGCAGTTACTGCGGCGTTGCGTGCCTCGATCACCTGCCGTAGCGTATCCTGCTCGAACTCCATATATCCTTTCACCGTGTTCACCAGGTTCGGGATGAGGTCGTGTCGCCGCTTTAGTTGCACATCGATTTGTTTCCACGCATTCGCAACCTGATTCTTGAGTGTAATCAGGGAGTTGTATTTGAGAATCACCCATATCAGGATCACCGCTAGAATGATCAGGGGAAGTAACGCTATCATGGATTCCTCCTTTACGAAAATTGAAAAAGTGTGGTAATAATGTGAATCAAGATAGAAAAATCGCTTATGGAAATCAAGGAAAGAAGCGACTACAAATCTCTCACACAATTCGTTGATACAACGAAGTGACATCATTGTATTTTCAACCTTCATTCCGTATCTTTTTTACAATGATCAACGTTGCAACGGGAATTATTATACAGGACGGAAAAGTTCTCCTCTGTCAGCGAAAACGCGGTGCGCGCTATCCGCTGAAATGGGAATTTCCCGGTGGTAAAGTCGAAGGAAGAGAATCGCCTGCAGCCTGCCTGCAAAGAGAATTGCTCGAAGAATTGAATATCCGCGCGGATGTAGGTGAATTATTTCATCGGCAGCACTACAGTTACCCGGATAATGGAACTTTTGATGTCTTTTATTATCTCATTCCAGCTTATAGCGGACCCTTGAAAAATCTTGCATTCGAATCCTTTACATGGGTACCACTCAGGGAACTCTCACACTTTGACAGCCTGGAAGGAAATAAAGAAGTTATCAGTAAATTGATGCAATATGATATCCCCCGTAGTCCGGAAAAAAAGTAAGAATTTACACCTCTTGATTGCCGGCTGGTACCGAAAGCACCGGCGGGATTTACAGTGGCGACACACGACCGACCCGTATGAGATTCTTATTTCAGAAATTATGCTGCAGCAGACTCAGGTGAACCGCGTGAAAGAGAAATTGCCGTTATTCCTTACGCGATTTCCCTCGTTCCGCACGCTTGCCAAAGCGTCGAAAGCAGAGGTATTACATGCATGGCGGGGAATGGGGTATAATAATAGAGCGGTGAGAATCCGCGACCTTGCCCGCGTAATAACCAGCCGGCACAGAGGAACGCTCCCCCGCGACATCTCAGCGCTCCTCGAACTTCCCGGCATCGGACCGTATACTGCACATGCACTAGCCTGTTTCGCATTCCATCACCGTGTGCCTGTAGTTGATGTGAATATTCAGCGCGTCCTTTCAAGAATTTTCTGGAAAATGAATAGTGTCGGGCAATATCATGCCGAGAAAGATATATGGAAACTCGCATCGGAGATTCTTCCAAAAAATGCTTCACTCTGGAATCAGGCATTGATGGATTTGGGGTCAATAATCTGTACAGCACGAAATCCGCTCTGCATGTCATGTCCGGTTCGGCAATACTGCAAATCAAATCAACTCCATCGTGCACATCATTACGCCACCAAAAGACAACCGCGATCTGAGCCATTATATGAAGGAATACCGCGACGAATCTGGAGAGGAAAAATTATCGAAGCCTTGAGAAATGTCAACGGCAAGGGAAAGATTTCTTTACCGAGTCTTGGAAGAACCATCAAACTTGATTTTTCATCAAAAGAACTGCTCTGGCTCGAAGGACTCATCGATCGCCTCCAGAACGATGGCTTGCTCACTACATATCGCATTTCGACAACGACATACGTGAGCCTGTCTAACGCATGAAAAAAAAACTTTCAAAACTCTCTGTTGAAGAGCTGACAACGATTTTTGAATCAAAACGGGAACAGATACAGTTGCGGCTCGAAGAGTTTTCACTCGTGCCGCGAACAGAGTATTTTTACGAGCTCGTGTATTGCCTTCTTACTCCTCAATCGAGTGCTGTCAATGCCGCTAAAGCTGTTCACCTTCTTCGCACACACGATCTGCAGAATGCGTCAATTAATCCCGAGCCTCTTCTTCATCAAGACGATTTTTATATCAGGTTTCACAAAACAAAAGCTAAGCACATCCTCGCAGTAAAAAACCAGTTCTCCGTAATCGAGGAACATCTCATGAATGAAGCTTCTTCGCCTTCTCTCCGCGAATGGCTCATCACTCACGTAACAGGACTGGGTTGGAAAGAGGCTTCTCATTTCCTCCGCAACATAGGTCACCGCAATCTTGCTATTCTCGACCGGCATATTCTCAGGAACCTTCTTCGCACCGGTGTGCTCGGTCGCCTTCCTGCAACCCTTACGGCAAAACGATACTTGTCAATCGAAAAAAAATTTATTACGTTTTCAGACCGCATCGGTATTTCGATGGATGAACTCGACCTGTTGTTCTGGAGTATGGAGACGGGGGAGATACTAAAATAGTATGATAGTAGAGAGTATTTGAGTAGTGAGTAGATGAGTATAAAATATGTGAGTATAAAGTATTTGAGATAGTGAGATAAAGATGAAAGCGCTAGTTATCGGTTCAGGAATGATGGGAAGCGCCCTTGCATACGACCTTGCGAATTCAGAGGGTGTTACGTCGGTAGTTCTTGCCGATATTAATATCGAACTCGCAACACGTGTCGCAAAAAGTCTTGGTGCAAAAGTTGAGCCTCGCAAGCTCGACATTAACTATTTCGACGATGTTGTAGAAGCCATGCAACACGCAGATGCCGCCGTAGGAGCAACGAGTTATAATCATAATGTCCTCCTGTCCAAGGCGGCCATTGAAACGGAGACGCATTTCTGCGACCTCGGCGGCAATATGGACGTCGTCGACAAACAGCTCGCACTGGATTCTGCCGCGAAGAAAGCAAACATCTGCATTCTCCCCAACTGCGGTCTCGCGCCCGGCATGGCCTGTGTGATTGCTTCGGGTGGGGCAAAAAAATTTTCTGCTGTCGAAGAAATCCATATTCGAGTGGGCGGCTTACCTCAGCACCCTCAGCCTCCTCTCAATTATCAGCTCGTCTTCTCGCCCGAAGGTTTGATTAATGAATATATTGAACCGGCTGAAGTCATTCGCCAGGGAAAAACTCTTCATATCGATTCGATGCTCGACCTCGAGGAGCTTGAGTTTCCTTCACCCTTCGGCAAGCTTGAAGCGTTCAACACATCCGGGGGAACATCTACATTGACGCGCATGTTTACAGGAAAAGTACGTACCCTCGATTATAAAACAATACGCTACAAGGGACATTGCGAAAAATTCAAGACCCTCCTTGACCTCGGCTTTGCGAGCTCCGAACCGGTGATGGTTGGCTCCAATGTTCGTACGGTCAGAGAATTTTTCGAAGACATGTTGAAGAAAAAACTTCCGAGTAACGGCCCTGATGTTGTGTTAACGCGTGTAACAATAACAGGAACAATGGAGGGAGCGAAAAAAACACTTGCGTATGAAATGATAGATTATTATGATAGTACGTCAAAAATGACATCGATGATGCGAACGACAGCGTTTCCGACTTCGATCATCGCCCAGATGACGGTCGATGGAACAATCAGCACGCGCGGTGTTGTCCCACCCGAACAGTGTGTACCCCTCGACCCATTCATAAAAGAATTGAAGAAGAGAAATATTCTCTTCAAAGAAACCATTACATAGTCGTAGTCCAGTGTCGCTGACAAACACAAGACGGAGATGTTCATGAAGCGTCCATTATCTGTAATCATTATCTCAAAAAATCCAACAACGTTGCAGGAAACACATAACAGGTTTGACGCGCAGACAAATTTCCCGCGTCTCAAATTGCTCTCGATTTTTTTCAGAGCATTCTTCAGTTCGGAATTGTAAGGAATTCTATGGCAGACACAAGTTCGTTCGATATTGTATCAAAAGTCGACATGCAGGAGGTCGACAACGCGCTCAACCAGACGCGGAAGGAAATCATTCAGCGCTATGACTTCAAAGGCTCGAAAACGTCGATTGAGCTGAAACAAAAGGAGCTTGAGATTGTTCTTATCTCTGATGATGATTTCAAAATGAAGGCTGTAGTCGATATCCTGCAGAATAAATTCGTAAAGCGGAATGTCCCGTTGAAAGCTCTCACCTATTCCGCAATCGAGCCCGCCGCCGGCAGCACCGTCCGACAAACCATTAAACTACAAAACGGTATCGACAAAGAGAACGCAAAGCTTATTGTGAAAATGATTAAGGATTCCAGGCTCAAAGTGCAGGGACAGATTATGGAAGACCAGGTTCGCGTCAGCGGCAAGAGCAAGGACGACCTACAGGCTGTCATTGCCTTGCTTCGTCAGGCCGACTTGAAATTTGCGGTCCAGTTCGTCAATTACCGTTAGGCTCTGCGTGGTAAAATCGTTTGCGCTCGCACTGCTTCTCGCCGCATCAACAACAGCGCTTGCGCAAAACTCTCTCTCCGTTCTATTCCCGGCAAACCCTGCCCGCAACACGCACATCGGAAGCTTCGAACGCAGCGACACTACGTACGGTTCTCTGAATGACCTTGCTGCCGTTCTCGGGTTGAAGGTTATTCCGAACCCGGAGGCGTCAAAATTGGAAGTTCAAAGCCCGCGGTACACAGTTAAAGTAACTGCCAATAATCCTTTTATTGTTCTCACTGACCAGGAACGGAATGCAAGCGTTCTCCAGCTCCCCCTAAATGTTCTTTTTGCGGCAAACTCCTTTTTTGTTCCTGCTGAAAACTTCACTCTGGTTCTGAACTCTATCCTAACTGAAAATTGCACGTTTGACCGTGATCAGCGGGCGATCGTCTTCGGTACTCCGGTTGCAATTTCTGCCTTCGACATCACCGGGCTGGCTGTCGACCAGCGTATGAACGGCTCAATGATACGCATTCAATGCTCAAAGAAATTGACTGATTACGAAAGCTGGCAGAAACCCATCGGCAATGATACATGGCTGTACGTCACGATCGCCGATGCGAAAGCCGATATTTCAACGATCAATAGCTTCAAAGCGGCAGGAATTGTAAAACAGGTCCTGGTGTTTCAATCTCCTACATCCGTGCAACTGACTTTTAAGATTAAGGGGGATGTTAACAGCACCGAACTTATTCCCGCAGAAGGAAGCAACGATATATTATTGACAATTCACACACCCACCGAGGAACAGGTCGCCGACAGGAAATTACGGAACGTTGAACACGATTTGCAGAAGGAGCGGGATCGCTGGAAACTTGACGTCGTCGTCATCGACGCCGGTCATGGCGGAGATGACCCGGGAACAATCGGCACAAACAAAACGAAGGAAAAAGATATTACACTTGCGATCGCTTTGAAACTCGGGAAGCTAATTGAAAATAAACTTCCCGATGTCAAGGTTGTGTATACACGCAAGACGGATGAGTTTATCGAACTGTATAGGCGGGGACAAATCGCCAATCAGGCAAACGGAAAATTGTTTATCAGCATCCACTGTAACTCGGTTCCCCGGAAGCCGAACCCGGCAAATGGATTTGAAATATACCTCCTGCGGCCGGGAAAAACTGAAAGCGCACTTCATATCGCCGAACGGGAAAATGCTGTCATTAAATTAGAGCAAAATTACGAACAACGATACCAGCAGTTGACGGAAGAAAATTTTATTCTTCTTTCGATGGCGCAGAGCGCGTATGTGAAATACAGCGAGCAGTTTGCCGACATCCTTCAGAAGCAGATGGCAAAAAACATCGAGCTGCAAAACAACGGAGTGAAGCAGGCAGGCTTTTACGTCCTGGTCGGAGCGTCGATGCCCAATGTTCTAATTGAAACAGCGTATCTTTCAAACAAACACGATGAGAAAATTTTACGGAGCAACGGCGGACAGCAACGTATCGCGGAATCGATCTTCAATGCTGTAAAACTTTACAAACAGCATTACGAAAAATCTCTTGAAGAGGGGTCAGGAGCTGGAGACGCCCATTAGAGGAAAAACAATATCACGGCCGTAAGTATGAAAAACTTTCATATATCAACCAAGCTTTTGCTTGCTATCCTTCCTCTCGCTTTTTTCGCCATCGGTATCAGCGTGTATGTGAACAACCTGTTCCAGGAACGAGATATGCTCGCTCAGGCACAGGTAACAGCGCAAACGTACGGTGACCTCATCCGCGAATCGCTTGTAGAAATGATGACAACACGCCAGCAGATCGATGACGAATACCTCAAACGTCTCAACGCAACGCAGGATATTCACGACGTAAAGATATTATTCCGAATCGGAAGCTTAAAACTTCGCGACGTCTTCGATACCCAGGACCGAATGATGCGGCTCATCCGGCGGGAGCAGAACTCTCTTCCCGTCAGCCAGGACGAACAAAGCGTATTCGAAACGAAGGAATCGATATCTCGTCGCAATGGAGAGACGATCACCGCGATTATCCCCTTCAGGGCAGTTGCAAAGTGTCAACAATGTCACGAGGTTCCTGCCGGTCATGTTCTCGGTGCAGTGAAGATGAACATTTCGCTTGAACGCGTTTCATCCTCAATCAGAAATAACTGGTTTCGTTCGTCGTGGGTATTCCTCGGCTTTACGCTCCTCGCCATGCTCATCAGCGTTTATGCGTACCGGAGATTAGTGGCAAAGCAATTGAAAGCACTGATCGATGCCGCCCACATCATCGGCGGGGGAAATCTCGAACAACCTGTCGCAAAGACATTCGCAAAAGATGAATTCGGGGAAATTGCCTCCGCCTTCGACACGATGCGTTCGCGGTTGAAGAAGGCGCAGGAGCAATTGATCCACTCCGAACGACTTTCAATGATAGGCCAGATGGCAAGTTCGATTATTCACGATTTTCGATCACCGATGAGCACAATCAATCTTGCAATCCAGTCATTGCAGGAAGGACAGGCAACTTCCGCAGAGAAAAAAGAGCATTGGTACAAACTGATTCGTGATGCAATCAACAGGATGGTGACAATGGCACAGGAGCTGCTCGACTTTTCCCGCGGAGAAATGCATCTGAACAAGTCGGAGTTTTCTCTGGAGGATTTTACCGACTTGTTCGTTCAAAGCGTTAAAGTGAATCTTGAACGGGCGAAAGTCGAATTCATCGTCGATCAGAATTGTGAAGGAACTGCAGTGTTCGACGCAGAGCGGCTTCACCGCGCACTCGTCAACATTGTCAATAACGCCCAGGACGCCATGCCCAAAGGCGGCTCGGTCCATTTCGCAACATCAAGAAAGAATGGTTCAATTTACTTTAACATTACAGATACGGGAACCGG
Organism: uncultured Chlorobiaceae bacterium; assembly: GCA_964484465.1. Taxonomy (GTDB): domain Bacteria; phylum Bacteroidota; class Ignavibacteria; order UBA10030; family SZUA-254; genus CAZAFL01. The sequence goes on along the minus strand of CAZAFL010000011.1, from coordinate 31,479 downwards.
GATCGCACCTGAAATCAGGGAAAAAATCTTTGACGCCTTTTTTACATCAGGGAAAAAGAAGGGGACTGGGCTCGGCCTTGCCATCGCGAAACGCATTATCGATCAGCACGGTGGAACAATTGAAGTGCAAAGTGAAATGGGAAAAGGTACGACGTTTATTGTGAAAATCCCTGCCAAATAAACACTGCCGGCAGGTTACTGAACAACAAGAACGGGAATCGACAGGCGGTGTCTCACTTTGGAGATGGAAGCGCCGAAGAAAATATCCTTAAAACCCCGGTGACGATGGCCGCCCATTACCAGCAGGTCTATATGATTCTCCTTGGCAAGGCGAACAATTTCATCCGGAACTTTGCCAAACCCGAGCGACGGATATACATCGATGCCGGCAGCACGTAATTGCTGCCCTATCAACTCCAATTGTTCCCTATCGCTGCGGGCTTCATCATCGTAGGCATCCTTGCCGAAAAGCTGGCCGCTCACTCCTTCGACAATATGAAAAAGATACATCCTTGCCCCCTGTTGTTTTGCGAGCGTTTGCGCATGAGAGAGCACTTTATCATTTATTGCACCGTAATCCAACGCCACACCGATTCGGGAATATTTTTCTGTTGATAATCCAACTGCCGAAATAATCGGTGCAGTAATTTTTTTTCTTCTCCTCAAGGCTTCGGGAATCGCAATATATATCATCAACAACAAACACCCCGCCGCGACCGGAACAACCGTCAGCCATACCCAGAGCGCATCCGCTCCTGCATTGCTTATCCACTCTGATATTGTCCCGATGACTAACTTGACGTTCAGACCGATAATAACGACTGCTGTAATCGATGCGAGAATGTTTACCCAGAGCGGATTAACAAAGTTACCCATTCTGGTTTTATCACTCGTCATCTGAATAAGCGGAATCACCGCAAATGGAAGCTGCAGGCTAAGAATCACCTGACTCAAGATCAGCAGGTCGTACGAATGCTGTTCCCCCTTCAGTCCAATGACAACGACGGCGGGAATGATCGCAATCGAGCGTGTGATCAGCCTCCGCAATACAGGTCTTATTTTGAATTGCAGAAACCCTTCCATCACAATCTGACCGGCCAGTGTGCCGGTGAGGGTTGAACTTTGACCGGAGGAAATCAGTGCGACCGCGAAGAGCAGGCTCGCAAGCGCGGTGCCAAGCAGCGGTTTCAAGAGCTGATGCGCTTGCTGGATTTCCGTCACAATAATTCCATTTCTAAAAAAAACCGCCGCAGAGACCATGAGAATGGCGGCATTTACAAAGAAAGCGGCATTCAATGCAATGGTTGTATCGATAAAATTATATTTGCATGCAATGCGTTTGCCTTCTTCCGTCTGGTCGATATTACGGGTTTGAACTAGAGCGGAATGCAGATAGAGATTGTGCGGCATAACTGTCGCGCCCAGAATTCCGATCGCAATATAAAGATTCCCGGAAGTAAGGTGCGGGCTAAATCCGACAGCCACTTGCCGCCAGGAAGGCTGTGAGAGAAACACTTCAACGGCAAAACAGATGCCGATAGTGGAAACGAGAGTAAGAATGAACGCTTCCATTTTCCTGATACCGAAATTTTGGATGACAAGAAACAGCATTGTATCAAAGCCCGTGATAATGACTCCGTAGAGCAATGGAATTTTGAAGAGCAGATTGAGTCCGATGGCTGTGCCAAGCACCTCCGCCAGGTCACAGGCAGAGATTGCAATCTCACACAATACCCATAGCGTGAAGGCCACGGGCTTCGGATATTGCTCCCTGCACAATTGAGCAAGGTCTTTGCCGGTGACGATGCCGAGCCTCGCTGACAATGTTTGCACCAGCACTGCCATCAGATTCGACATCAGAATCACCCAGATCAATTGATAGCCAAAGCGCGCACCTCCCTCAATGTCGGTTGCCCAATTACCTGGATCCATATAGCCCACGCTCACCAGATATGCCGGACCGGCAAATGCAAACATCCGTTTAAGAATACCTGCATTTTCCGGGATGGATACCGAACGGTGTACTTCCGAAAGCGAAACGGTGGATTGGGGCGAGGTAAACTTCATACCAATTCCACGAAAATAGAATTTGCGATATCTTTACTAATGAATTGCTCCTTTTTCCCCACTTTCACAACCATCGAGCCGTCGAACCCCAATTTTTCTTTCACCATAATTTTTGTTTTTAATGCGAAACCGAGTTTTGTAGCGTGCTGGAGCAGTTCACTGTTATGGTCGCTGACACGGACAATCTCGACTGTATCTCCGGGGTTGAATTCACCGAGGGCAGTTGTAGCCTGCAATTCGAGTTTCCCCTCAGCAGTCGGTATTGGATCACCATGAGGGTCAACTCTTGGATAGCCGAGTGTCTTGTCAAGCCTCCGTTCCATTTCATCAGAGATGATGTGTTCGAATTTTTCGGCTTCTTCATGTACTTCATCCCATGTGTACGACAGAAACTTCACAAGGAACATTTCCCACAGCCTGTGGCGCCTTGTCATCTTAACTGCAAGGCGCTTTCCCCCATCTGTTAATTCTACTCCGCGGTAGGGTGTATGGCGAAGAAGTTTTTTTGTAGAAAGCTTTTTCACCATATCGGTCACGGAGGCATCCGCAAGGCCGAGATACCGCGCTAATTCCGACGTTGTCACGCTTTTTTTCTTCTGCTGAAGGATAAAAATCCCTTTGATGTAATCTTCAATAGGCTCGTTTATCATAATTCCGTATATTTTAGGTATGCCTAAATATATATTTAGGCATTACGAAAGTCAAATGACTGCACAGCTCAACCTTCCCCTAAAGAATGCACGCGTAAATGATTGTGCCTTCGGTCCTTGATTACAAATGTTGTGCGTGGTGCGTTAGTGCACGCCGCCCATCAATTTCCGTATCGGCTTTACGACCAGGAACATTAACGCGGCTGTGACCAAGAGAATGACGGCAACTTCACCGAAGAGCCTGTCGAGAGGCATCGTACCAAAGAAACCTGCCATCCAGCCGGCAAGCTTGTTGCCAAACGCATTCGAGAGAAACCAGACACCCATCATTACACCGACAATTCGAGTCGGAGAGAGTTTCGTAACAGCGCTGAGGCCAACCGGGTAGAGACAGAGCTCGCCAAACTCTGAGATGCCGTAGGAAAGAATCAGCCACCAGGGGCTGACACGAACTCCCTCTGCGCTCTGAGCAAATGATCCTGCGGGGACAAGCACCAGGAATGAAATGCCCATAAATAACACTCCGATTGCGAGCTTCGCGGGAACCGAAGGCTCATATTTCCCAAGGCGCACCCACATCCACGCAAAAACCGGTGCGAGAGCAATAACGAAGATCGGCTGCACCGATTGGAACCATGATGAAGGAAATGCCATTCCAAAGACTTGCAGCCTTGTATAACGGTCGGCGAATAAATTCAGTGTCGATCCTGCCTGCTCATAGGCACCCCAGAAGAGGACGGCAACGAAAAAGAAAATAAAAATAGCACCTATCCGCTTCCATTCTTCGGCTGAAAATCCTTTGCTCCCCTGCAGTACCGTTTGTTCTGCCGGGCGGTTGATTTCCTTTTGCGGTTCAACTGCCTGACCCACTGACACGTGCAGTCGCTTCCTTCCAATAACATACTGTATCAAACCGAACGTCATTCCGACTCCGGCACAAGCGAAACCAATATGCCAGTCGACGCGCTGTGCAAGATAACCGGCGATGATCGGTCCAAATAATGCTCCGAGATTAATACCCATGTAAAAGATTGAGAAACCAGCGTCGCGGCGAGCATCTCCCTTCTCGTACAAAGAGCCGACAAGGGTACTGACGTTGGGTTTCAGCAACCCGGTGCCTATCACAATCATGGCCAGACCGGAATAAAAGGCAGGCAAAGCTTTGAACGCAAGTGTGAAATGCCCAAGTGCAATAATAATTCCGCCGATCAGTACACTACGGTATTGTCCAAGAAACCGATCAGCAGCCAACCCCCCAAGAATCGACGCACCCCATACACTGCCGGTGTATGTTCCATAGATAGAACCAGCATCTGCGTCGGCAAAACCAAGTCCTCCGGCTGCCACAGGCGCAGTCATATACAGAATAAGGAACGCACGCATTCCGTAGTAGCTGAACCTTTCCCACATTTCTGTAAAGAAGAGCGTTGAAAGGCCCCGCGGATGCCCCCAAAATGTTTTCTCCTGTGCAGCGACAACGGTGGTTCCATTAACCATGAATTGTTCCTTTTGAATAATGAGTTCAGTTAAAGTACTGAACGGTGTCGTTAGAAGCAAGAGCAAGCTGAAAACCGTCTTGTTCCTCTCCTAATTTTTCTGTATCTTGGTTTTTTTTAGCCACAAACTGCTATTTTCATCATGAATTCTTTCCCCGAATACGTAAAAAACGTCAAACTACGCTCATGGGTCGAAGAGATATCAACTCTCTGTGAACCTGCCAGCATTCACTGGTGTGACGGTTCTGAAGAGGAATACCGGAAGCTCTGTGATCAACTGGTCGCTTCCGGAACGTTTATCAGGCTGAACGAGAAAAAACGCCCGAATAGTTTTCTCTCCCGGTCGGATCCCGAAGATGTTGCGCGCGTGGAGGACCGCACATTCATCTGTAGCGTTAGAAAAGATGATGCGGGCCCCACCAATAACTGGGTTCATCCCAAAGAGATGAATGAACGTCTGCGTAAACTTTTCCGAGGATGTATGAATGGAAGAACGATGTATGTAATTCCTTTCAACATGGGTCCTCTTGGATCGCCGATTTCGCATATTGGCGTACAAATTACCGACTCCCCGTACGTTGTTGCGAGCATGAAAATTATGACGCGAATGGGAAAACGTGTGCTCGACTTCCTCGCTGATGGCACATTCGTTCCTTGCCTGCATTCTGTTGGGATGCCGTTACAAAAAGGACAATCCGATGTTGCCTGGCCCTGTAACAAAGAGCAAAAATATATTGTCCATTTCCCTGAAGAAAGAGCAATCTGGTCTTTTGGAAGTGGATACGGTGGCAATGCACTTCTCGGGAAGAAATGCCTCGCCCTTCGAATAGCTTCTGCCATGGCACGAGATGAAGGATGGCTTGCGGAACATATGCTTATCCTTGGGGCACAATCACCAAAAGGAGAGAAAACGTATGTCGCCGCAGCATTTCCCAGTGCGTGCGGAAAAACCAACTTTGCCATGCTTATTCCCCCAAAAGCCTTTAATGGATGGAAGATCACAACAGTGGGTGATGATATTGCATGGATTAAACCGGGGTCGGATGGAAAATTATACGCGATCAATCCCGAAGCGGGATATTTTGGCGTTGCGCCGGGAACATCCTCTAAAACAAATCCCAATGCGATGGAGTGCATTCGTGCTAATACTATCTTTACCAACGTTGCGCTGACTCCCGACGGCGATGTATGGTGGGAAGGAATGACCGATACACCGCCTCCTCATCTTACTGACTGGAGGGGAAAAGATTGGACGCCGAATTCCGGTCAACCGGCAGCTCATCCTAACGCGCGCTTTACTGCACCAGCAAGTCAAAACCCTATTATTGACCCATCTTGGGAAGACCCGAACGGTGTGCCAATCAGCGCATTGATATTCGGAGGTAGACGAAGTGATGTTGTTCCTCTCGTCTATCAATCTGCTAACTGGAATTTTGGAGTCTACATTGCGGCCACCATGGGTTCTGAGACCACAGCTGCGGCTGCAGGAGAAGTCGGAAAAGTACGGCGCGACCCGATGGCAATGCTGCCGTTTTGCGGATACCATATGTCAGATTATTTTAACCATTGGCTGCAATTCGGACGCGACCTCCACAATCCTCCGCGTATCTTCGCGGTAAACTGGTTCCGCAAAGATGAAAATGGAAAGTATTTGTGGCCCGGCTACAGTGAGAACATGCGTGTCTTAAAATGGATTGTCGACCGTGCCCGGGGCCACGGTTACGGCATTGAAAGTCCGTTAGGCTGGATGCCCCGCTACGAAGATATTACATGGGACGGATTGGAAGAGTTCACACATGAGAAGTTTAACCGGCTCATGTCTGTGAAAAGTGAGGAATGGAAAAAAGAACTTCTTTCCCAGCAGGAATTGTTTTCCAAATTGTACGATAAGCTCCCCAAAGAGTTCATCTTCATGCGCGAGCTGATTTTATCAAGCCTCTGGCGCTCGCCGGAACATTGGGGTCTTGCACACGAGTAATGCTGATGAAGGCGACAAGGTTCCACGAGTTTGGTGAGGCAAATGTTCTTCGCTATGAAGAAGCTCCGACCCCGACGATCGGACCTAACGATGTTTTTCTTCGTCTCAAAGCGGCTGCGTTAAACCATCTCGACATATGGGTTCGTAGCGGTGCGCGAGAACGCAATATACCCCTCCCGCATATCCCCGGATCCGATGGTTCAGGAATCATCGAGGAAATCGGTGGAGCAATTAACAATTGCAAGCGGGGCGACCGTGTAGTAATTTCTCCTGGATTATCCTGTGGCCATTGCGAAAAATGCCTCGGTGGTCAGGATAATCTCTGTCGTGAATACCGTGTTCTCGGCGTACGGGAAGACGGCACGTATGCTGAACATGTTAAACTTCCGTCTGTTAATGTCGTTCCAATTCCCGCAGGACTTGATTTCACCGAAGCTGCAGCCATTCCTCTTGTATCATTGACTGCATGGCACATGCTTGTATCTTTGGCGAAAATACAGCCCGGAGAAACCGTTCTCGTCCATGGAGCGGGGAGCGGTGTCGGCTCGATGGCTATCCAGATTGCCAAATTATTTAACGCATATGTCATTACGACGGCGGGGTCAAACGAGAAACTTACGAAAGCGAAAGAACTCGGGGCGGATGCATTTATTAACTACCGGGAAAAGGATTTTGTAGAAGAAATCAAACATCTCACCGACAAACGGGGTGTTGATGTTGTGTTTGAACATATCGGCGGGGAAGTGCTGGAGAAAAGCATAACGATTCTTTCCAAAGGGGGAAGATTGGTAACGTGTGGTGCAACAACAGAGTATGTTGCAAAACTCGATATCCGTTATATCTACTCCCGCCATCAAACGATATACGGGTCGTGGATGGGTGGCAAATCCGAAATGACCGACGTCCTGAAGTTCTTTGCATCCGGAAAGCTCAAACCTGTTGTCGACAGCATCTTTCCGCTTGCACAGGCGGCTGATGCTCAACGCAGGCTTGAAGAACGAAAGAACTTCGGGAAGGTAGTGCTGACAATGTAAGATGAACTCCAGCTTTTAGGTGGTGTCCATCTGAACCAGGACGCATGATGATAACATTTTCCGACATTGAATCTGCCTATAAGACCGTCAAACCGGTCGTCCATAAGACCCCTCTCCTTTCTTCCCGGACATTCAATCATCTCAACGGAAACGAAGTTTATTTCAAAGCCGAAAACTTCCAGCGGATTGGCGCGTTTAAATTCCGCGGCGCCTATAATAAGATTCATTCCCTGACTGAAGAAGAAAAAAGACGAGGCGTTGTAGCACATTCATCGGGCAACCATGCGCAGGGGGTTGCGCTGGCGGCAAAGCTTTTCGGCATCAAAGCGACTATTGTTATGCCGGAAAATTCCGTCAGAAGCAAAGTACAAGCCACCAAATCCTACGGCGCGGATGTCGTCTTCTGCGGAACCTCAATTGACGACAGGGAGCGGGCAACCGATGAGCTGATCGGGAAATTCAGCTATGCTCTTATCCATCCCTATAACGACGAGAAGCTGATCGCCGGACAGGGAACGGTAGCCCTTGAGATTTTTCAGGACTTGCATGAGCTGGATTTTCTTTTTGTCCCTATCGGAGGGGGAGGACTTATTTCGGGATGCGCGCTTGCAGCAAAGAACTTATTTCCAAATATTCGAGTAATTGGCGTGGAAACAGAGGGTGCAAATGATTGTTACCAATCGTTTCGTGCTCATCGAATCGTTCGCATTGAATCACCAAATACAATTGCGGACGGCATGAGGACAAACTCAGTCGGGCCGATTAATTTCGCAATCATTGAAAAATATGTCGATGATATTATTACGATCAAGGATGAGGATGTTTTTCCAATGATGAAATTCTTTTTTGAAAGAATGAAAATTGTCGTTGAGCCGACCGGTGCTGTAGCTCCTGCGGCCGTTATGAAGAACGAGCTGCATATCCGCGGCAAAAAGATTTGTGCCCTCATCAGCGGCGGCAATATCGACCCCGACCTTCTCAAAAAAATCATATAGTAACCTTCCCTAGTTGCCTCTTCCATCAATATTTTGTACATTCACGTAAGCTTTCGGTTTACCTAAACAATCCAATCATATCAACGTTCTTCGAGGAGCTCACTATGTATCTTATTCGCGATATTATGTACTGCAAACCCGGTCAGGTGCGGCCGATGGTTGACAAATTCAAAGCGCTCAATAAAGTCATGAAGAAAATGGGGTTCGGCACGATGCGGATTATGACGGACGTCAGTGCCGAGCGATACTGGACTGTCGTCTGTGAAACGGACGTAAAGGATTTGGGAGAATATGCAGATATGTCCCGTGAGACCATGGCAGATAAAAGCCTCCAGAAAGTCATGAAGGGTTATCATGACATCGTCGCACAGGGACGGCGCGAGATTTACATGATTGAGTGATTCTTTAGATGGAGTCCACCTTGAAGGTGGACTCCATTTATTTCGTTTCACATCACAGTTGCGTTCCGGCAATCATTCCTAATGCAAGCGCTGCGGAGGCTCGAACATCTTCGTCGCTATCGTTTAACCTTAGTTGCAGCAAGAGGGATACCACTTCTGTCTTTCTTCCTGCAAGATTAGTCTTTATTGCTCGCCACCGGGCTATATTCGCTTCATCATAAACATACCAGGGACTTGAATTTTCGAAAAGCCTCCATGTCACCTCAATCGCATGCCGCCGCTCCCACCAGATGCTGCTTTGGTAATGGTCGAGCAAATCCTGATCATCAATAAAAATAGTAGCCGGGAAGGAAGGCGGTATGTTCCAGCGATAAATCCTGGGAGGAGAAGTGGATTGCAATACTTCTACAATCTGTGAGACCTCCTCAGACAAGGAAACCGTTACATAAAAGAAGTCTCGATAAATACAACCCGAGGGGCAATCCCCGATTCCTTGTGAAAATACGATGTCCCAATCTCCAGATTTTTTCAGCGCCCAAATGTGGTTGCCATCTCCCACGATTGCGTTCGGTACGGCGTAGACTACCTTTGGCGATTGCAGATAGAGAGTTGCCAGTGCAGGAATATTCAGGGATTGCCGGAACTTGATGAGAAATGCAGAGTCGGAAAAAGGTTGAACAGAGATAAGATTATATGCCTTTCCCAGAGAGTCAAGATACTCGTCGCCCGTTAATAAATTGCCAGCCACCCATTGAACACCAGCATCTTTCTTTACCTCAACTTCAAGTTCATCGAGCACAAAATCAGACATAGTGTGTACCGAAACCAGGAACGGGTTTGCTCTTCTCGCCACTGCCAAAGCACTGTCAATTTCCGCAGCAAGGGTAACATCAATCCACGCGCTGTTGCTAAGGCGTGCAGCTATGATGCGAGCATCTTTGGAATAATTGTCGATGGGCTTTAAGCCTACCGGAATAACACTTGTGACATCATTGTTGCAGGCAAGGCTAACAAATACAAGAAGGACTGCAAGCAGAACCTTACCGCATTTCATATTAGACACCTCCTTTTGCAGGAAAAGTAACGAAGCTTCAGGACAAAACAAAGAGCCTAGCTGATCTTCTTCAACGCCTGGTCAAAATCACGTGTCAAATCATCTATACCTTCTACCCCGACGGAAATCCGGATCATCCCCGGCGTCACGCCATGTTTCTTTAATTCGTTTTCATTCATATTGATATGAGATGAATAAACCGGGATGCTCACCAGCGTCTCGACTCCGCCTAATGACATTGCATTGATTGCCACTTTGAGGGAGTCGCACACTTTCACGGCAGCCTTTACTCCTCCTTTTACTTCAATCGTTACCATTCCACCGAACGCTGACATCTGCTTGCGCGCAAGTTTTTGCTGTGGGTGAGATCGTAAACCTGGATAAAACACTCTGAGAACTTTAGGGTGTTTCTCGAGCGCTGCCGCAAGTGTCATAGCGTTTTCATTTTGCCTGCTGACTCGAAGCTCGAAGGTCTTCAGGCTCCTGTCGAGAAGGTACGACATGAATGGGTCCGGTGTTCCACCCAAATGTTTCGCTATCCCTTTTGCCTGTTTGATAAATTCTTTCGACCCGACAAGGACGCCTGCCATGAGGTCGGCGTGACCCCCAAGATATTTCGTCGCACTCTCCATGATAACATCGACGCCAAAATCGAACGGACGCTGATTAAGGCACGTTGCAAATGTGTTATCGATAATAATTGTGATCGCCTTCTTGAATTTTTTCTCCGCTCTTCTCGTAAGGCTCACCAATTTTTCAATGTCGACAATGTTGAGGGTCGGATTTGTCGGTGTCTCAAAATAGACAACTTTTGTTTTCGAAGTAATCAGGCTGCTGAGATTACCAAGCAACAACGGGTCGACATAACGCACGTTGATGCCGTAACCCGGAAGCGTATCCCTGAAAAAACGGTATGAACCACCGTAGAGAGCCGGGGTGCTAACGATTTCATCACTGGCTTTGCACAATCCAAGTATTGCCGAGGAAATTGCCGCCATGCCCGATGAGAAAAGTGCACATGCTTCACCATCTTCCATCAGAGCAATTCTGCTCTCGACTTCATTAGTTGTGGGATTATGGTACCGTGTATACACAAGAACGTTCGGGTCACCTTGAGCATAGCGAATTGCATCTTTCGAGTTCTCAAATCTGTACGTGCTTGTCTGATAGATCGGCGTCGCTACCGGACCTTTGAAAGCATGTAGATGATCGCCATGGATTGCCCTGGTAGATAGAGCGATGGAGCTTTTTTTGATTTTAGGCATAATTGGAGTTTCTATTTATTTCTCTATTTATAATTTTCCTGTTTCTAATATCTCAATAATTTCAAATGAATGTATCTCACCTCGCGCACGTCTGCGATCTTCCTCCATCGATGCTGAAGCTTGCTCCGGTAATCCATCCTGCCCGTTCGGACGCGAGGAAGAGAATCAGTTCTGCAACCTCTTCCGGTTGTCCTACGCGGCCAATCGGATGAGTCGTCTTACTGTGTTCAAGAAACTTCGCGTAAGAATCTTCCTGCATCCCGCCTCTCCGATGAAGATTCGTCACTACAACACCCGGGTCGACAGCATTGATGCGTACCCCTTTCGACCCCATCTCGAGTGCTACGCATCTTGTAAACTGGTCAACGCCGGCTTTACTCACACAGTAAGCGAGCACATTGGGAAAAGCACGAATTCCGGTGACGCTTGAAACATTTACAATGTTACCTTTACGCGAAAGCAATGAAGGAAGACAGAGTTGTGTCAGGTGGAACAATGAGCGTAAATTAATATCGAACATAGTATCCCATTGTTCAAGCGTAGTGTTCTCGATTGTACCATTAGCAATAATACCCGCTGCATTTACCAACACATCGATTGCACCAAAACGCCTGAGGACTTGCTCAACGATTCGTTTCCGATTCTCCTCGTCGGTAACATCGGCTGGAATTATCTCAAAAGCATCCGGCGTAGAAGATGCAAGGGATTTAAGCTCCCCTTCCCGACGCGCAACGGCAACGACATTCGCCCCTCGTTCTGCAGCCATGCGGGCGGTGGCTCTGCCGATGCCACTTGACGCACCCGTAACAATGAAAACTTTATCCCTGAAATCCTGCTCCATATTATCAATCACTTATTATTCATTTGTATTTTCCCTTTTAATCCGCACGTTTCTAAAATTCTCTTTCACTTCAGCAGTAATCGCGCTTTTTTGAATACTGCATCCAACATCTTTTCGGTAAGTTTACCCGTAAACGTATTTTGCTGACTCGGATGAAACGACGCAATGAGAGTCCTCTTGTCGTTCAACGCGTATTCTGCTCCGTGTATAAAAGGGGGCCGTTTGGTTAGCTTTGTCCAGCCAAGCTGGTTGAAGGACTCAAAAACTGTATCAAAAGCAACTCTACCGAGAGCGATCATCACGTTCACATTCTTCAACAATTCTAGTTCCTTCAATAAGAACTGTCGGCAATTCTGTAGCTCACCTGGCAACAGTTTATTCTGCGGAGGAGCGCACCGTGCAGATGCAGTGATGTAGCAGTCGGCAAGCTTCAATCCATCATCAAGCGATTCGGACGCCGGTTGATTTGCAAATCCGAATTTATGCAGTGCCCGGTACAGCCAATCGCCACTACGGTCGCCTGTGAACATTCTTCCAGTCCGGTTTCCCCCATGAGCTGCTGGAGCCAGCCCCACAATGAGAAGCCTTGCATTGGGGTCACCAAAACTCGGAACCGGTTTCCCCCAGTATTTCCACTCGCAAAACCGCGCTACCTTTTCCGTGGCAACTCGCCGTCGCCATTGCACTAACCGCCAACACCGTTCGCAGTCAATTACCTTTTGCTGCAATACCTCAATCTCGTGTTTGCCCACGCGATAAAAGTAATGAAAAATAATGCCTGCGTCAAACTAATTGATGAAATGAGGAGGATAATCCCACAAATATTTTTTGATTGGCGAGAAGGCGTGCGTCAGTACCGCGGCACTTTACAGTCGATCCTGATTGACCAGGCATCAATGCCGCCGATGAGGCTCTTGACATTTTTGAAGCCCTGCTCGTACAGATATTCGACAGCTCGCTGGCTGCGAATGCCGTGGTGGCAATGAACAATGATCTCAGCGTTCTTGTCAAGCTCCCCTATTCGCTTTGGAAGCTGTGCAAGCGGGATGAGTGTCCCGCCGAGATTCACTGTTTCATACTCCGACAGCTCACGTACGTCAAGAATGAAAGGCTTCTCTCCATTGGTAAGTCTTTGGTTGAGCTCTTCAACGGTAATTTGAAGGTGGCTCATATCATAAGTCCGATCGATCGGAGGTTCGGCAAGAAACCCCAAGTTAAACTGTCTCACTTTCTTGAAACGTGGGGGCTGTACCGGCAAATCCGACATTACGAAATCGACAAACTCCTTTTTTGATTTCATCTGCAGTGAAGGGTTGAAGCGCCGTTCAAAACCGATCGTCGAACTCGGTTTCGGGCTCATTGCCTTTCCGCAGGATGAACCCGCAAAGTGTGTCGGATAAATTTCAACGCTGTCGTTCAGGCGCATCAGTTTCCCCCAGATGCTATCGTATAACCGTTCAGCACTGCCGTCAAGGTCCGGGCGTCCGGTATCCCCGACAAAGAGCGTGTCGCCGGTCAGAGCAAGCCAGGGTTCTTTGGTGCGTGCCGTATCACTGATGAGGATCGTGATGCTGTCGGATGTGTGTCCAGGAGTATGAAGCGCTTTCATCAAAACATTTCCCACCAAAACTTCTTCGCCGTCTTTCAGCCGCACGACAGGAAACCCCGCCTGAACACATTCGTGATAATGAACAGATGCGCCGGTTGTCTCGGAAAGTTTTTTTGCACCCGAGAGATGGTCCGCCTGAGCATGGGTTTCAAAGATGTGCGTGATTTTCATCCCGTGCTCTTTTGCGTATTTCGTATAGAGCTCGATATCCAATTGTGGGTCAACGACAGCGCAGACCTGTTTCTGCGTACATCCTATGAGATAGGACAGGCATCCTCCAGCCTCGTGTCGAAATTGTTGAAAGATCATAGAATGTCCAATTTCTTTCCCAAACGTGCCGTTGCTTTTTTGAGAGCATTCTGAACTGCTTCATTACGCGTGACCCCGTCCGCGCGCGCTATGGTTGCCCCGGGATCCACATTATCGATGTGACAATAATATTTCTCACCGATTTTGTAGGAAACAAGTTTGACCTTCCAGCCTTGAACATCGCGTGTCTCAGCGCGATGTTCAACAGAATTCAACATCATTATGAACCTCTCTCCACAGGAGCACCAACCAGATTCCCCCATTCAGTCCATGAGCCGTCATAATTTTTCACATTCGGATAACCAAGGAGGTATTTCAATACAAACCACGTGTGGCTTGAGCGCTCTCCAATGCGGCAATACGCAATGACATCTTTTTCGGGCGTAACCCCTTTTTGTGCGTAGAGGTTCTGTAACTCCTGGAGCGATTTGAATGTTCCATCGTCGTTGCATGCCTGTGCCCAGGGAATATTCTTTGCTCCAGGTATATGTCCGCCACGCTGGCATGTCTCGGGCAAACCGGGCGGAGCCAAAATCTTTCCTGAAAATTCGTCCGGTGACCGGACATCGACAAGCGAAAGTTTTGACAAATCCGTTGCTCCTTCGATATTCTTACGAAACGCCCGAAACATTTCATTGAAACTCATTACCTTATACGACCCTTGCTTCGGCGCCGGAATTTCCTGGGTGAGTTCTCTTCCTTCCGCCAACCATTTCTTTCGGCCGCCGTTCATCAGCCGGACATCATTGTGTCCGTACATTTTCAGCTGCCAGAATGCCCATGCTGCAAACCAGTTATTATTATCTCCATACAGGACGATGGTTGACGTATTTCCGATGCCGCTCTGACTCAATAAACTTTCGAGGGCTTCTTTTGTAATAATATCTCGCCGAATGGGGTCGCAGAGCTGAGTCTGCCAATTCCATCCTATAGCGCCGGGGATGTGTCCTTCACTGTATGCGGCGGTGTCAACATCTACTTCCGCTATTGCAAGATTGGGGTCTGTTCTGTGTTGAGCAACCCAGTCGGTTGATACCAATACTTCCGGTTTAGCGTAGGTCGGCATAATCATGTTTTCCTTTCATTCGTTGTTTGTATAACAACTGAATTACTTTGAAGTTATCTACTCTAACGTTCTTCACAGAAAGAAATCCTTTCATCGGCTACCTCGGCAGGACGCATCAAAATAAAACAATTTCAACCATAAAATGCAACATTTCCACGATGATGTGATGCTTTTAATTCCCCCGACAGATTTTTTTCCTTATATTATTGAAAATGTTGCGGGAAACTTTTCGATAAAAACGGGGTTCCTATTATAAATACATTTATGGTAAGATTCCTATTATTAATTGTTATCTTTTCTGCGTTTGTTGTACCGGCGTATTGCCAGAACAGTACCGGAGACGTGAAATTTCGGCTGGCGCAGAGTTACGAGCGTTCGGGTGATTACGAATCCGCTATGAAGCTCTATCAGGAACTCTACAGTAAGGATACGACAAATGTCGTTATTTTCGACGCACTGCAACGGATTTATGCCCAGCTCAAGAAATACGGCGATGCAATCGCTTTGTTCACACGGCGTTTGTCTGAAAACCCCAACGACACCTACTCATGGGCACGATTAGGAACAATATACAACCGCGCATCCAATGAGGCAAAAGCAAACGAGGCATGGGATAAGGCCATCGCTGTTGCTCCAAAAGTCGAAACAACCTACAGGGTCGTCGCCAGCTCTATGATTGAAGCCAGGGCATTGGATAAAGCGATCAATGTTTATCTGCGGGGGCGTGCGGGATGCGGCGATCCGTTGTTATTTATCAATGACCTCGCCTATTTATATGCAAGCATGCTCAAATATCCTGAAGCGACACACGAGTATCTCATTCTCCTCCGTCAAAACCCGGGACAGCTGTCGTATGTGCAGACCCGTATTGCCTCATACACAGGCCGGACCGAAGGATTGACCGCGACAACACTTGCGGTTGAACGTGAGGCGAGCGCCGAGCCGAATATTATTTCATTTCAGCAACTCCTTGCATGGCTGTATATGGAAGGAAAAAATTTCGACCGGGCATTCGAAACGTATAAACTCATCGATACAAAAATGAACGCGTCGGGACATCAGCTGTATTATTTTGCTGAACTTGCGCTCAGAGAAAAAGCGTACGCCGCGGCGTCGAAAGCATTTCTTGCAGTCCTCAATTCCTACCCGAAATTCGATTTCATGCCACAGGTGAAATTCGGTTACGCGCGGACGCTGGAGGAATCTTCAACGGCGACAGACACATTGCACCTCTTCGGAAATACTACTCCTTTTCATAGTGAACAGCCTGCAACGGAATCAGAGCCTGTATATCGCGGGGTACTTGCAGCCTATGAGCGGGTTATTAATGAATATCCGCAAACAGAGATAGCGGCTCAATCCCTGTACAGGCTTGGGATAATGAATTATGGCTACCTGTTTGATCTCGACGGTGCAAAAAAAGTGCTGGAAAGCATTGAACGTGACTATGCAAAATTTTCCAACGTACGGGCAGAAGCAACATTGCTGTGCGGAGATGTTGTTCTTACCATGGGTAATCTTGATCTGGCATCTGCAAAATACAATTCGATAACTACGTTGCCTGCAGCAACGGGAGAACAGCAAAATACAGCCGCTCTGCGATCAGCAGAAATCGATTACTTTGAAGGCAAATTTCAGGAAGCGCTTAATAAATTAAACGACCTTACCAAAAACCCGATTTCTGACATTACCAATGATGCGCTGAGTCTCCGGATTTTTATTCAGGAAAATATGAAACCGACGGAACAACCTCTCAAAGATTTTGCGGCAGCAGATTTGTTGAAGCGACAGCGCAAGTTTTCGGAATCGCTCGGACGGTTCGAATTTTTTGTGCAATCAGATTCAACAAGCAGTCTTGTGGATGAGGCGCTTATGAACATCGGGGACCTTCTCGCCCATCTTGGACGGTTCACCGACGCTATCTCAACTTATGAACGATTAATGAAAAATTTCCCTGAAAGCCTGGAACTCGACCGGGCATTGATGAAAATGGCAGAAATCTACAGGCAGGGATTAAAAGACAACATGAAATCCGCAGATACATACAAGAGAATTCTCGAACAGTACCCGAATTCCATTTACGTCGGTGAAGCGAGGAAGCGTATCCGCGAGCTCCGGGGAGACACATTGTGAAGCGAATTATGAAAAACCGGCTATCCCGCCTGGCTCACAAATTGATTCTCATCGTCTGGCTTGGGTTCATTGGAGTACCCATCGCCCAATCACAAAAAATTCTTATCCCGATGGATTTAAAACAAACCGACCATCTCAAAGCATACGGTATAGCGTACTGGGCGTTGACAAAAAATATCGAAGTGGATTGGTTGTTGAATTACAGGGGAGGATCCTTCATGATCGATGGGCTCGACGCGGTACGGTCGGAATGCCGTATCCGGGATGTCATGTTCGAAGATATCACCGGTGCCCAGTCTGCACAGATTTATGCTGAAGTTCAGGACGAGAATAACAATATGGATGCTGTTCGTCTGGAAAAAGCTCCAAAAATTGCAGTGTATGTTCCTCCAAATTTCCTGCCGTGGGATGACGCGGTCACCCTTGCGATGGAGTATGCCGAAATTCCTTACGATAAAGTGTGGGATGGGGAAGTGCTCGATAATAAGCTCCTGAAATATGACTGGCTGCACCTTCATCACGAGGATTTTACCGGTCAGTACGGAAAATTCTACGCTAACTTCTCAACCGCACCATGGTATGTTGAACAGCAGGTGATGTACGAGAAAAAAGCCAGAGAACTCGGGTTCAAAAAAGTATCGGAGGTCAAGAGAGCGGTGGCGCAGAAAATCAAAGAGTATATTGCCGCCGGAGGATTTATGTTTGCCATGTGTTCGGCAACCGACACCTACGATATTGCTCTTGCAACTGCAGGCACCGACATCTGCGACGTCATGTACGACGGCGACCCCGCCGACCCCAATGCACAGAAGAAGCTCGATTATTCCCAATGCCTCGCGTTCGAAAATTTCACTCTCGAGACCAATCCATTACGCTATGAGTATTCGGATATTGATATTCCACCCAGCGATATGGCGGGCACGGTGAACCCCGAAACAGATTATTTCACGCTCTTCGACTTTTCTGCAAAGTACGACCCGGTCCCGACGATGCTGACACAAGACCATGCCAATATCATCAAGGGGTTTCTCGGGCAAACAAGCAACTTCAAAAAAAGTTTGATTAAGAAAAGTGTTACGATCCTCGCCGAAAAGGAAGGGACAGAAGAAGTCCGCTATCTTCATGGAAATTACGGACGGGGAACGTTTACGTTTTACGGGGGACATGACCCTGAAGATTATCAACACGCCGTCGGCGACCCGCCAACGGATCTTCGTCTTCACAAGAATTCTCCGGGGTACCGTTTGATTCTCAACAACATTCTTTTCCCTGCCGCAAAGAAAAAACAGCAGAAGACGTAACAACTTTTTTTTCCGCCCGGCGCGATCAGGATAAATCTCCCGTTCTCCGTGTTGCAACTCTCCATTTATTTTCTCAATTTAGTAGCCTATGCGAATTGCCATCATTTCCGACATTCACGGCAACCTCGAGGCTTTAAAAAAAACCGTCGAAGTTCTCAACGATAGTCACGTTGATGAGATCATTTGTCTCGGTGATGTGGTCGGCTATGGCGCAAACCCGAACGAATGTCTTGCACTTGTACAGGAAACAACACCGTACATTCTGCTGGGAAACCACGATGAGGCCGCGATCGACATTTCGAAGACGGAGTATTTCAACCCTTTCGCCCGCGTTGCCGCTGAATGGACGAACAAGCAACTAACAAAAGAAAACGAAGAATTTATCAGGAACCTCCCCCACACGCTTGAACGACACGGATTATTGTTTGTTCATTCATCCCCGTATGCACCGGAGGAGTGGCATTATGTTATTACTGTGGCCGACGCTCAAATGAATTTTTCATATTTCGACAATCCGGTCTGTTTTGTAGGACATTCACATGTACCGGGAATGTTCTGCGAGGATATCTGGACGACTGAATTCGTTGCAGGAAAGAAATTTCTCATAAACGTTGGAAGTATCGGACAGCCACGCGATAACGACTGGAGGCTCAGCTTCGGCGTGATCGATACGGAAGCATGGAATTACACTAACCTTCGTTCAGAATATGATGTGCAGACAGCTTCAGATAAAATCCGGAAAGCGGGGCTCCCAAAGGCTCTGGGAGAGCGCTTGTTTGTCGGGAGATAAAAACCTGCCTGTTCTTTCCTTAGGCTCTTAGTCAGAATTCCTTTTCAACTGACCAATTTTCGTGTCGACAATTGAATGCTGCTCAGGTGAGAGTTTCCGGTTCGTCAGGGAACGATATTCGCTTAACGCTTCTCCGTTGAGTTTCATTCGTTCAAACGCGTTCGCAACCATTAGCCGCATATCAATCATATTCATCAGTTCGGGGTTGAGGCGGAATACCTCTTTTGCTTTCAACACACAGGTGGCAAAAAAGCCTTTATCGTAAAGAACCTTCGTGCCGTTCAATTGCATCTGGCCGGCCGAAGACCGGGCCGGGGCTTGCGCGGAAAGAGATTCCTGAGACTCACCATGGATGGTTGTTGTTCTGGGTATGGTCACGTCGCCTTCATGCTGTCCGGCCGGGACAAGCCTTACAGTTTCCATCGCCAGCATGAGCATCAACTGGTCGGAGGTTAACCTGCGAAAGTCTGAACAATCAATGATGACCAGCTCCGGTACTGTGACTTTCTCCTTCCCGTCGATGAGAATGACTGCGGAAGATTTCTTCCCCGATTTCATAGAATCTTCCGGTTTGAGCACGTCCCCCTTTGTGGCGGCAACCCACTGCTCAGTGACACCACGACGGATTCTAACGTCTCCCTTTACAGTGACGATCTTGATGTCGGCGCTTGCAATCGCGGCAACAATTAATAATGAACCCATCAACAACACGATCTTTTTCATAGATAATCCTTCCTTTAAGATTTCAATAAACTGTTTCCATATCGATGAGTCTTACCCAGCCGTTAAATATCCCCAGCTTTACTTCAATATCGTTAAAATATTCTTCCGCTCCAACTGACCAAGCTTCATCAAACCCCTTTGTAATAACCGTGGTTTCGACAGGTATCCACAACGACTCTTTTCCTTGTTCATTTTTTCGAATTATGTAGCGTTTAGGGTTATTCCCGAGTAAGAGAGCGTCTTTGGGGTCGATGCCTGTATCGAACATCATATAAATATGCGATTGTTCCGGATGGCTTGGCGGAACAACATCAATAAATGCCGTTGAAATCCCCATGCTCGCCAACAGCGCCGAATAACACACGCTCATGTCGTCGCAGTCACCCCCATGTAACGCTATCGTCTCGGCAGGATACTGAACAAAATCCTCGCTTTTTTTGGGATCATTAATATAGAGAAGGCGCTGAGAAAAATCGTTAAAAATAATTTTCGCCTTCTCAAGCTGTTGCAGAGAAGAATTAATACTGTCGATATGAGCTCGTTGATACGTCAGGTGAGAGCGGGTGAATTTTAAGACATCCGGGTCATCCGGGGTCACGAAATACTTCAGGAGCATAGCGTCCCCATTCCAATCATTACGGCCATGCATCAGAATACGAGTCTGGTAGCGATCGTCATAATCCTGCTGCGGCGTTGCGTTCACGTACACATCGCCGTCGCGAATGAGCAACGAACTAATTGTGTGAACCGCTTCATTAAACACAGCATAAAATGGTATCTCCAGCACCTCACCTGCGGCAATAGTGTGTGGTTTGGTTTCCGTCGGTGCATCCATATATCGGTCAACATAAAAACTCACCTTTACATCGATCGGCTTCTCGGTGATGTTGTGTACACGCGCTTTGCCGATCGGCCGGAATGCATACACATTCCTTGACGCCGGGAATATATCGGATATCATTTCAACATATTCGATACGGGCCATCGTCTCGCGTGTCCGGCCAAGCTGGATATTTGCGGTCAGTGAAATTCTATCGCTCGTGAATTGATTGTATTCGATATTCCCTATGCCTGACTGCTGGAATGCATCGACATTTGCAGTCCCGCCGCGATTCGTCTGTGAGAAGAATTTCAAATAGCTGATATCCAGCTGAACGATGTGATAAGTTGCGCCTATGCCGAACGCTATTGCATCGGCAGAAAACTTTTCGGAACCATCGAGGTACAATCCGCTCCGGAATTGAAGTTCTTTGGTTGGCATCCACTCGCCGCCAAGCCGGAGCCGCTTTTCGGTATCACCATCGAACCCAAATGAAACTTCTTTCATCCCGTCATAGAGAAGACCGAAGCGAAGAAACTTAGGTGTTGTTAAACTATACTGCCGAACCTCTTCGGCAAGAGGGGTCTCGGTTATTCTGAAGAGGTTTTTGGCAACAGCTCCGATCCGCCATTCGCGGTTATAGAACCATGTCGCTCCCCAGTCGAACGACCACGACGTACCGGAATAATTCTGGATTGTGGAATGTAAAATCGCACTCGAGTCAAGATAATACTTGGTATCCGCTATCTTTTCTTCCAGAAAATGCGCACTCAACCCTAGTGCAAGGTCGTTTTCGAGCATGAACGCATATCCAAATGCATACTGTTCATCATAGCTGATTTTCTTGTCGAACGTTGCTACCAGCGGGTTCGACGAATCTCCGACGGTAAATGTGGACGGCACATCAAATTCCAGAATCAATCCGGGGGAAAACCGGAACGCCGCCGCCTGACCATTCATAAAATATTTGCCTATACCGATGGTGTGAAATGAAAGCGACCGCGTCTCGTTTGTGAAGGCATAAAAGTTTGTTGCTTCCAGCTCCCAGTCTTTGATACCTACGAGCCCCGCAGGATTCCAGTCGAGCGAATTTATGTCACCCGCAAATGCCGTAAACGCACCCATGCTTGTCGCACGTGCGGAACTCAAATGCTGCGAGTATAGTGTGGAGGCCATCATCGTCATTAGCATCACTGCCAACCATATGCGGGTAGGTGGCATTAACTTCATAGTCTGTTCTATTCTATAGTATATAGCAGGAGGTTGTGATTATACTCTGCCTGTAAAAGCACATTATCCTGAAAACCGGTAACACGGGTGACCGAAGTATTGGCAGATGAGAACGTGAACAGGAACTTTTTCCTATCCTTCGGAAGTAATTGCAGGATCGTGGAGGGGATAACCGCAGTACCAATATTGTTCGGCAATCGCATCCGGATAATCGGCTTCGGCCGTTGGCCTGCCACGACATCGGATACGACAATCATAACGGCAGCTCCGCCACCGTCCCACGTCACACGCAAGTTGTTTGATAACGAAACCAGATCTCTCGCCGTGGGTGATGTGACATGCAATTGGGCCGGAGAGACAATCGCTTTCGTAAATGGAAGCAACTCCGGCGATCCTGTAGAAATCCAGAGGTATGTATGGTGTCCATAGTATTGAAACCCAGAGCCGCCGACTCCGTCTCTCTCCAACAGAGCGTACTGTATGCCGACGGTGTCGTCTACCATATTTGGATCGGTTATAATTTTCATAGAACTATCCAGCAGAATGTCATCAACACCGACTTCTCCTGCGTCTAGTGCCCGGTACGCAATTGTATCGCCGTTGACAATAACAGGTTGTGTCCTATCGTAAAATAATGCCTGTGCAAGATATGCTTCATGATGTTCGTAAGGCGCATCATAAGCCGCACCGGCGATAATAAGTTCTCCGAAATACTTTTCGGGGAATTTCACTATGAACCCGCTTGGGTCAACCGCATTGCGATCCGATGACAGAGGAATTGCCCCCCCATCCTCGAGCTGTAATGGTTGCGATTGCAGGTCGTTATCCACAAGTTCGACACTATCTTGTTTTCGGCAATTTGTAGATACCGCTGCCGCTACGACAAGGATGGAAAAATAGAGGCGAATCCGCTTATGATAATGTAAGAAATTTACCATCATATTCAACATTGAGACGACCCCGCCCGTTCCCCCGCAACGGGAAGGGAGGTCTCTTTATTGTGCAACCACAACATATGGAATTCCCCAGAACCGGTTCGAAAACGGCATCGTATCATCATAAATCGTCCCGTGAGAAAAGACATCTACAACAGCATTGAACCTGCCGATGACAAATCCGTCATGGAGAAAGCCATGAAAAACAGACCTGTATGTTCGCACGTATGTACCTGCAATATCCCCGGGTTCGCTTCCAACGAGTGACATTCGCGTGCGACGCGTAACCAGTACCGGAGAGAAATAAAACATGGGACGAGCCTTGTATCGCAGTACAGCGAACTCCGTATCAGGGTCGGCGCTGACTATTTTAAGGCGCACTTCAGCAGAGTCATTCACTGCAAGGTACGGTACACATCCCCAAAATCTTCCAAACCGGAGCCAGGTGTTCAGAGGATCTATGACCGTATCTGTACCCGCAGGGAAACTGATTTCAATTGATGAAATGGTAAATTTATTTACGCTATCGGGCTGAGCTCCGCCCACTACCAGCGTAATGCCTACAGGTCTCCAATTCCGTTCATAGGTCGTTGACCGTGCAATTCTTCTGAATCGAATTTTGCGCTGAACACGCTCCGAGAATGGCTTTTGAACGACGGTGTCTGCGGATAGCGCACTATCGGAATACGATACGTATAGCTTCAATTCGCCGGAAATAGTTTTCGTCACTGTGGCAATCGCAATTGAATCGCCGATAATATCGACGTCGATACTTCTGGTTATCTTTCCAATTGTCCGCTCCCATCCGAATGGCTTAACCGGCGTTAGAGTTTTCTCGAATGAATCCTCGATTGGCCCGCCATCGTCAAGAGTCCCTTCATCGGAAAAAACAAGCTCTGCCAGGGAATCCTCGGTTACTATCTGCTGTATAGCCTGGAGATCGCCCTTGACGCCGACAATCGGTCCTGATGTATTATTATTGGAACAACCCGGTAGTATTATCGAAAGACAAAGTATCGTCGCTACTGGTATGAAAAAACCTATGCCACCCCTTCGAATCGTTAGGGAATGCTTCATGCCACCTCCTGAAAAAACCAGTCCTGCTGCACTTTCCCACACGCCCGCACGTGAATTAGGAAGTCTCTCAAGAGCAGCAGGACGGTAATTTTGCTCAAACGCTGACAATATTCTACTCAAATATTGTGCCAGTAAGAGTTGCACGCCTAAAATTCTTAAAACAGCAAAAAAAGACGGAATTTCTAGACTACCTAAAAAAATGGAAAAAAACGATTGCGGGAATGCAAGTTAACTTGTGCGGGATTGGAATATGTCAGGCATTTTTGCCCTGATTTCGGGTGACAAGGTCGTTGATAGACCAATCCCCGCGATGGTAAGAAGTGATTATATCGTCCAATATAGGGTGGTAACGCTGAGGAAGGTTTTTATATTTTGGCCTGGAATCATTTTTTGTCTGGTCGACGGATTTTGCGCCATCGACATGCTCTATTGCATTGCTAAGATATTCGAGGAGTTTTTTCTCGACTCTCTCCCGTACTTCAGGCTCGTTTGTACCGGCGATTTCAGCTGTCGCGGCTGAAATGTTCCATCCTCCTTCCGCGAAGATCCGGAAACAATATCCCCGGAAATATTCAGCTACAGTTCCCCGGTTCAACCCTCCGAGATCGTCGGCGGTTTCGGAAATCGAATTCCTGGAAAATTTCTTGTCCCGCAACACTTCGATAATCCTCTCTTCGATGTCGATTGACGTTGTTGCTATCGACGCAATGTCCGGCGGCAGGTCTTTGACACGCAGCATTGTACGTCCTTCTGATTTTGCAAGAAGGACGGCGCGCTTCATCGTACTTTGCAATTCACGGATATTCCCCTTCCAGTTGTATTCCTGAAGGCACTTCATAACGCTCACGCTGATCTCCGTGCCCGGGAGTTCCACCGCGGCAAAATACTCCGCCAGGAGAGGAATATCCACCGTTCGTTCGCGAAGAGGTGGCAGCTGAATGGTAAAGATGTTAAGCCGGTAATACAGGTCTTCGCGGAACTTTTTTTCTTCCACTGCCTGCTTGATATTTCGATTCGTCGCTGCAATGACTCTCACATTTGTTTTCTTGGTTTCTGTCCCGCCGACACGCTCGTACGTTCCTTCCTGAAGAACACGCAACAGCTTGACCTGAAACGCTTCGCTTGTTTCCGCAATCTCATCGAGGAAAATCGTTCCCCCTTCGGCAAGCTCGAACCGGCCCGGTTTTTCTTTCAGCGCTCCGGTGAACGAACCTTTTTCATGACCGAACAATTCGCTCTCAAGCAAACTCTCTGTCAGAGCACCGCAGTTGACTGCGACAAACGGTTGTTGGTTTCGTTGCGACTGCTGGTGTAATGCCTTTGCTACAAGTTCCTTGCCGGTCCCGCTTTCTCCCAATAGAAGAACTGTCGCATCGCTGTCGGCTATTTTCTTGATGAATTGAACCACTTCCCGCATAGGACCAACGGCATCGTAAACGATTCCGTTAATTTCTTCACGACGGCTCCCTGTGCCGGCACGTTCTTCAGTAAACGGCTGTAAATCATTTTCCTGTTCTTTCAGGGTTGTAATCTCTTCTTTATACCTCTTGATTTCGTCTTTCAATAAAAGGTTGTGCTCATCAGCTTCGGATCTGAGAGAGAGCGCAAGCTCTTTCTCAAGCGTCTGCAATTTCTGTTCTTTTTCCTCAAGCAACAACGTGATCCTTTCTTTGTCTACCGATACGATGCGCAGCTGACCTCGCACGTAAACATGTTGGTAAATAAGGATCCCTACGGTGACCAAGACGGCTGCCGCTATTGGCTGCACGGTCGGCATGAGATACGATGATTTGGAAAACAGAAGGAAGGAAACGACAATCGTAACAACTACAAGCGAGAAAATTGCAAGCAGTCCGATTCTCTCTCTTCTGATCATAAGCATTGCCGTGCAGAACAATCCTGAAATTAGGATGAGCAGGTAATTTGTCCGCGCCGAGCTTGCTTCCAGAAAATTTCTGTGCAGCGCGTTATGAATGAATGTCGCATGAATTCCTATGGAAGGAAACTGTTGCTCAAAAGGAGTAGGTACAAATACCCCTCTTCCTTCTGCGACGACGCCCAGCAGGACTATCTTTCCCCGAAGATCCTCAAGGAAAAAAGGAGGCATGCGGCCCGCTTTTATGGCGTCAAACTCTTTCACGTAATTCAACACCGGAAACATATTCAGGGAGTTCATCCCCCCGGCGTAATTGAGCAGGACGTCGCCGTTTGGTAATCCGGGGATGTTGACAAAGCTGCGAACACGTCCGGCGCTCTCCCGGTACTCGTCCATATACGATCGGAGCAAAACTGCAAATCCAAACGCGGGGAGATATTTTCCTGAATCAACGGCAATCAGCAGAGGTACGTCGAGTTGATCGGTAAGATTCGTGTGACCGAACGCCGCTGCATTTTCAAGCAATTCCGGGTAGGGCAAGTCAAGTTGATAACCCTTTCGAACGAGTGTGCTGTCCAAGTTCTTACACGTCCTCGTGGTAAACCGGTCAAAGAGAGAATCCTCCGGTTCGTTTGTATAATGCAGCGGCACATCCGACACCTTCTGAAAATATCCACCCAACACTACATTACCCGCGTCCTTGACGACGTTTGCGAGTAGCTCGTCAAATTCCGGATTGTCTTTGTCCCGTTCGGAGAGTGCAATATCCATTCCAATAGTTCGTGCTCCGAGGTCATGAAGGACATTGATAATAAGCGCGTAGTAATTCCGCTTCAGCGGCAACCCGCCAAGAGCCTTGATGTCGTCGTTGTTCAGATAGAGGACAACAATTGACGAATCGATTTTGCTTTCACCGCGCACACGGAATTCTACTGCCTGCGTGCTGCGCTCCATCAGATTAAATGCACCCGGAAAGAGGATGGTGAGGAGAACGACAATGAGAGTAATACCGGAGCCAAGGTAAAGCTTCTTATATTGGTGCGGGTCCATTGAAAAGATTTACCGTTGTGTTAAGCCACGAGGACGGAGCCACTGCTCCGGGTCCTGTTTTTCGCGTCCTTTATATATTTCGAAATGCAATAGTGGACCAGAAAGAGCTTCTCCACTTGTGCCGATACGGTCCCCTTCTCTCACGGTCTGCTGTTCATTGACGGCGATCTCAGAAAGATGGGCGTATACTGTAAGGTAACCGTTATTATGATTAAGAATAAGAAGATTTCCAAATGAAGGCAACCAATAGATCTTTGAAACTTCACCATCGGCAACCGCGCTCACTGAAGTTCCCGCCGGAACCGAAATATCAATCCCCGTATTCTGCGTAACCGTTCGCAGAACGGGGTTTTGCTGGTTGCCGAAGTGGGCTACAACTTTGCCTTGCGTCACCGGCCACCTCAGCAATCCCCGCTTCGCATCAAAGACGCTGCCGGCTGTAGACTCGCGCGTCGCCGGGTTGGTGGCTTTTCCCTTCGACAAACGTGCTTCCCGTTCTTTCTTTATGCGATCTTCCTCGATGAGTTTTACAATAAGCTGTTCAAGATCTTTTACGGCATTAGTTTTTCGATTGATCTCCCGCTGATAGTTTTTTTTATCTTTTCTGATGTCGGCAAGAATCAGCTTGCGTTTTTTTGTTTTCCGGGAGAGATTATCTTCCTCATTTTTCTTTTCCTGAATAAGCTGTCTCTGCTGGAGTAATTGTTTATGCAGGTGCTCACCTTCGTTCTCAAGCGCTTCACCTTTTGTCGTTAATCTGTCCAAGTCTATCTTCCGCTGGTCGGAGAACCTTCTCAAATATTCCGACCGGATGAGGAGCTGGTTCAACGATTTTGATGAGAGAAGTAATTCAAGGTCGTAACTTCTGCCATATTTGTAAACTGTCTGGATATAATTCGCATATTGCTTTTTCAGAAATGAAACCTGTCCGCCAAGGTCCCGGAGAGACTGCTTCGTCGAATCGATGTCGCCCTGCAGGGAGTTTTCATCTTCCCGCAATTTGCGTACAAGCTTCCGCGTTACGGTAGCCTGTTGGTCGTACGTGTCCAGAAGATCAAGCGAGGCATGTTCTTTTTTCTCACGGTCCTTAATTTTCCCTTCGTACGTATCGATCTCTTTTCTCAGTTTTTCCAGCTGGGATTGCTTTTTTCTGATATCATCCTCGGTCGCTGCCGGGCGAAGCATGGAAAAACATGAAGCTATAAGGACCGATATGGTAAAAACTTTTCGCGGGCGCATTACTGATGCGTGACCTCAGCGGTGGGAGGTAGTGAGAATGCGCACTTCACCGGAATGTTGAATTCGATATCATCATATGCTATCGTCACACTTCTTCTCTCCACAGGAAAAATCACCCGGATTAACTTCGGCATTTCAATAGTATCGATATTGTCGACTCTCGATGCGAATGCGTTAACAATCGATTTCCCATCGCCGTCAAGGAGGCGGTAACTTGTGACGACAAACGCGTCTCCGTCTATCCTGTATTCTTTTGTTCCCTCATCGGTCTTATATTTTACTACATACAATTCATCAGCTACAGAAAATTGGACGGCTGAATCCCGGCTAAGCGCAATAGGAAATTCTCCGGTGAATGCATTCACCACTTCAGAAAATTCCATTTTCAACCTGAATATCGACCGTAACGTTGTCCCGTCCGGCTTGCCGGTCACTGCGTGATTGTTCCTCCAGTTGTAGAAAAGGAAATGTTCCGGGGAAAGCGTCAGTGTTCCGACATGAATCCCAAAGGGACCGCTGAACTCTACCCGCAGTGAATCGGGTTTCTTCAGCATCACATCGAACGAACCGCTGTTCGATTCTGCCGGGCTTTCAACTGTGATATTCCCGTTCCCTTTTAATGTAAGAATCTTTTCATTGCGCTCCCGGACACGCTGAAGAACCTCAGGCATGGTCAATGTTCGGGGACTGATGATTTTTTGTGATGGCGCACAGCCAAACTCGACAACAAGAATTCCAATGAGCATCAACGCCCATAGTCTCACAAGCTCCCCCGCTGGAGTTTATCCTTCACCGACTGGTTAGTGGCATCAAACTTCAGAGCTTTTTCCCAGTACTCCATCGCTTTATCCTTGTCGCCAAGTTTGAAATAAATATCCCCGAGATGTTCATGAATCACCGCGCTCGTACTTCCAAGGTCAATTGCTTTGCGAATGGGCTTTTCTGCTTCTTCATATTTCCCCATTCGAAAGAAAACCCATCCGTATGTATCGAGATAAGATTGGTTGTTCGGCTGCTGCTCTACCGCCTCTTTTGCCATGTTCATTGCCCGCTCGACCTGGATTCCGCGCTCCGCCAGGCTATACGCATAGTTGTTCAGCACAAGATGATTGTGCGGGTCGATGTGAAGTGCCCGTTCGTACATGCTGTCGGAATCTTCGTGACGATTAAGCTCATCGTACACGAGCCCCAGAGCACTTAACGCGTCAACGCTTTTATCGTTGAGCTGAATTGCCTTCTCCAACGTTGATGCTGCCTCTACCGTTTTGTGCTGGCGCTGGAGCGTAATTCCTAACAGGAAATGTATACGAAATTCCTCGGGTGCGTATTTCTTCGCTTCCGTTAAGACCGATACCGCATCATCGAACTGTCCTCTATCATAATATACAGACGCAACTCCTACCCAGCCGTCGGGATTCCACGCTGCAAGGCTTTTTACTTTGTTGTAATTCTCCAGCGCGCCGGAATCGTCTCTCATTACATTGTCAATCGCGCCGAGGAACCAATACGGACGCCAATCCTCCGGATACGATTTTTGAATTTGCTTGAAGAGTTTCAAGGCATACGGCGCCACGGCAGAATCTTTCTGAATGAAGGATAGAAACATCTGCTCGAACCGGAGCTGTGCTTCGACTGAAAGAGTATCTTTTTTCAGGACGATGTCAAACTGTTCCGCGGCATGGTTATAGTCCTGCTGGACAAGGTACGCACGGGCTATGGCGGCACGGACGTCGGGGTTATCAGGATGAGTCTCGACAAGCTCATTGTATACTTTGAGCGCCAGTTTTAGACTATCCTCTTGAAGGTAGGCATCACCCAACGCCTTCTTGATTTCTGGATTTCCCGGGTCGAGCGTCAGCATCCCCTCAAGAGCGTTTGCGGCTTTATCAAACTTTCCCATCGAGCTGTAGATCTGAACCATCTGAAAATAAGCTTCCCAGTTGGTTCCGAAACGGTTGAGAATCTCCTGATATATTTCCAACGCCCGTAATGGTTTTTTCACCTGGGTGAGCTGTGCAAGGTTTTGCCATCCTTCTTCATATCCGGAGTCGATACGAACAACCTGGTCGAATTCTTTTCTCGCATCATCGAACTGGTATGCATTCACGAAAATTCCACCGAGGAGTTCGTGATATGAGCGATTGTCGGGGCTCAGCCGAACGGCTTCGCTTCCCATCTGTACGGCGAGAGAGTGTTTTCCTAAATTTGAGTAATCTTTTGCAAGCGCGTAATAAATTGCCGGGTCGTGGTCGTACTGAAGCGCATCCTGATATTCCAGAATTGCCTTCGCGTAGTCTTCCTTTTGATCCAGCAGCGAACCTTCGAGAAAATGCTGGAGAGATAATTCCCGGTTTTCACCGGCAGGGGGTGGGGCAGTTTTTTGTGAACTTGCACATCCGATAAACGCTATCGTAACAAGCAACAACGAACCATACATGACAAATGCTTTTTTCATGATTTCTTTTCCTTGTTCACTTCAAAAATATACCAATTTCATTATAGAATAACAAGGAAGGTGAATGAATGGTTACTCCTGATTTGACTTATGGTTAGGAGAATGAGAGGAGGTTTCTCTTTCAATGCTTGACATTGCAGACTGATTTTTCTACATTAGCCGCAACATTGCAAAAAAAATTTTGGGATTGATATGAAGACCTACAAACCGCTGCTTTGTATTGCTGCATTTCTTCTGTTCGGTGGAATAGTTTTCACCGGCTGTTCTGCTTCCGATGAAACATCGAAAGAAACAAAAGCTCCATCTCCACCGCCTCAGCCGAGCGCTACGGAGATGATTCAGAAAGAACTGACCGGGTTGAAAATGGAGAATGATTCGTTGAAGGCAACGGTCTCAAAATTGGAGCAGGATAATAGAACAGCAGTAGCTCATTCGGCAGAGCTTGAAACACAGCTTGCCGAGCTCAAGGAAAAACCTGTGGTTGCTCCTCCCCCTTCCAAGAAACCGATTGAAACGAATGTAAATTCGGCATATCAGCAGGCTCTGCATTTGTTTCATTCGAGGAAATATCAGGAAGCATCGTCGACATTTCAGAGTATCCTGGATGCCGGCTCAGGAGGCAACCTCGAGCCCAATTGTTATTACTGGCTTGGAGAATGTGCATACGCTACAAAAAATTATAACGACGCCATCGGAGATTTTCAAAAAGTTTTCGGCTATGCACGAACGACAAAGAAAGATGATGCACAAATGATGATCGCAAACTGCTACTCCGCGATGGGCAACAAGACAAAAGCAAAAGCGGAGTACCAGAAGCTCGTCTCGAAGTATCCTGCAAGTCCGTACGTAAAGCGGGCGAAGGCAAAGCTGAAACAACTTTAAGCAACTCCATCTGTCATTCCCGTAGCAAAGCGATCCCTTCGGGACATGCTCTAAGCGGGAATCCATCCCGTTAAGACTATGAACATCGCACAGGCAATTCCTGTATTTCGTGTAACCGATGTCGGCCGAACTCTTGCATGGTACCGCGACATACTCGGGTTTACCGGGGATACATTTCCCGACAAACCGCCTTACGAGTTTGC
>CAZAFL010000010.1:41643-97707 GCA_964484465.1 uncultured Chlorobiaceae bacterium | reverse complement strand
GTTGTTGACACGCGCGCTTGCAGGTATGTAACTCAGTGAACCGAACGATTTATTGTAGACAACCGCACCATCTTTTGCGACAAGTGCCTGAGCGCCGGGAAATGCCATCTCTCGAATGCCGTTGACAATAACGGAATCTACAAGGGCCAGGCTGTCTTTATCGAACCCCGCATTTTCGGGAAGATCGGCTCGCAGAACGGATTGGTACAGATCGATTCCTGCGCCGTATGCAAACGTTCCTAGAATCGTTACGGGCAGTTTTCCATGGGTAGGAATTTCACCGAACAACGCTTCGACCGTCGC
Source organism: uncultured Chlorobiaceae bacterium (assembly GCA_964484465.1). Taxonomy (GTDB): domain Bacteria; phylum Bacteroidota; class Ignavibacteria; order UBA10030; family SZUA-254; genus CAZAFL01. Next base: position 97,404 of record CAZAFL010000010.1, on the reverse strand, counting down.
TTCGGTTGAAGCTTCACAATCAGAGTAGGAACAGACATACGCATCGGCGTTCCTTATCGTATCAATAATATAAGGGCTCCCCATCGCCACAACGAGCATCGGGTTTTTGAGGGTGTTCAGACTGTCGACAAAATCTATCAGCACTTTCGGTAATCCAAATTTTCCGGAACCGGACCGGGCTTTCGTAAACAGCGGGCAAAGGATCAGGTCGGCGCGTTTCGCCCGTTTCATTACCGAATCTAAATCCATGACGTTGCTCGCCGGGTCGACATGCATTGTTTCCACATTCGAATATCGCTTCCGCACCAGTGCGGTAAAATAGTCTCCGACCGGTTCGTTGGTGTATTGATTCGACGGCCGATGAATTTCGGTGCGATAGTTCTCCACATCTGCGACAATGACATTGAGAATCTTCTTCCTTCCAAAATGCTCAAGCGGCAGGATAGAATCATTCTTCAACAGAGTAACGGCAGCGCGGGCAATATTCTTCGCTATCGCAAGATGATTGAGAGTTTCGACATGGTCGGGAATTTTTGTGAGGTCAACAGTCCGGTGTTCCACCAAACCAACAATCCATTTCATCTGAAGAATTTTCGTCACCGATTGATCGATCCGCTTTTCGGAAATCTTTCCGCTCCGCACGGCGTCAAGGAGTGCGGTGACTGCAACATTTTCGTTTTGGGGGATAAGGAGAATGTCTACACCTGCTTCTACTGCTTTGACTGCTGAAGAATCGGGTCCGAATGCGTTCTCGAGCGCGCCCATATCCATCGCATCGGTAATGACAAGTCCCTGGAAACCAAGCTCCTGCTTTAACAACCCGGAAACTATCAGCGGTGAGAGGGTCGCAGGTAAGACCTGATTCTGTTGAAGCGAAGGGACCTCAAGATGAGCAATCATCACCGAAGAAATTCCCCGATCGATCAGTCTCCTGAATGGAAATAATTCGACACTATCAAGCCTGGAGCGGGAGCCCGTAATAACCGGCAGGTCCAGATGCGAATCTACCTGCGTATCACCATGTCCGGGAAAATGTTTTGCAGTTGCAAGTACTCCCGCTGACTGCATGCCTGCGGCGCATGCTCCTGCCAGCCCGGCAACAAGCACAGGATCCTCGCCGAATGACCGTGTGTTGATCACCGGGTTCTGCGGGTTGACATTTACATCCGCAACAGGACCAAAATCGAGATTAATTCCTATTGCTCTTGATTCTTCAGCAATCGCTTTTCCCATTTCGAAAGCAATTGCCGTATCGCGTGTTGCACCCAGCGCCATCGCTTCAGGAAAGCGGGTCGTGTGCCGTATGCGCATTGCCGTCCCCCACTCGAAATCTCCTCCAATGAGAAGCGGGACATCAGCTATTCCCTGAAGCTTGTTGATTATTGCGGCCGTTTCGTACACATCTCCCTGAAAAAAGATTAAGCCGCCAACTTTACGTTCCTTGACAAGACGCTCGAGCCGGTGAATCTCATCACTCTCATTGCTCACATAATAGCCGTACGCTCTCGGCATGATCATTTGTGAGATTTTCTCTTCAAGCGACAAGCGGGCAAGCGTTTTTTCAACCCACTCGTTTCTCGCTTTCAGGTCGATTGGTTCTTTTACTGTGGAAGGATGAGAAGCGCAGCCGCTCAGCCAGAGAAGAATGGCACAGAAGGCTGCCGGATAAAACAGATAGCGGGATAATTTAGCGAAACGCATTCAGTCCGATAATAGCCGCTCCAAATGCAGCGGGGAACTTGGGCTTTTGCACAACAACGTTCGGTAACGCTCCGATGATTTTCTCTTTGACCATTTTCGAGTAGACGGTTTCCGATTCAAGAAGTCCACCCATGAGCGCAACGGGCAATTTATTCTTAGGACGGACTTTCATCGTCAGCACACGAACAAGCTCGACAAGCTCGTTTGCATTTTTTATCATGACGTTGTGTGCGACGCGGTCCCGTTCCACGACAGCTTCGATCACTTTGGGAGCAAAACCGGCAATATCCGCATGGTCGCGGTAAATTTTAGGGATCAATTCTTCCGCAGTGGCGACATTGAAATACTCAAACGCTTTTTTGGTGAGAAGCGTTTTTTCACACCGTCCGTCCGACTGACGCAAGACCATGTTGATGCCATCCTTTGCAAGCGAGTAGCCACCTCCTTCATCACCCAGTACATTTCCCCAGCCCCCTGAACGCAACATCTGACCGTCTTCAGTCCGGTACAAAGCAATTGATCCGGTTCCCGCAACGACGACAATGCCCGGCTTTCCTGCAAATGCGGCTTCAAGCGCAACACGCACATCTGTTTCGACGACAATACTCTTGAGAGGGAATTTCTTTTTTTGTCCGAGCGTTAGCAGATGGTCGACCAGCTCTGCTTTATCAGCCGGTCTGCCGCCACCCGCAACACCTATGACAATACTTTGGAGGGATTCGGCAATCGATTCGTCTTGTTTACAACAGTCAGTAATGAGGTCAAAGATAACGCGCGCCGATTGCTGAACGCCGACAGTTTGAAGATTTGCGGGACCGCCTGTGAACTCGGCGAGCACTGTGCCGTCCATCCCCACAAGAAGTGCAGAGGTTTTTGTGCCACCTCCATCGATACCTATAACATATCGTTTTTGTTCGTTCACAAAATCAGAAAAATTGAGTAGTTCAACGCCACAAAACCGCTTAATTTCGCAACAAGGTATCAAAAAAGGGGGTGAAATGCAAGGAAGCTGTCGTGGGAATCACAATATTATGGTTGGACAAAACTTCAAAAGGCCTCGCAAACTCAATTATGGCTTTAACAGTTTAACCCTTACTCTTTGAGGAGTTAAACTGTACGAGTTTGATCCAGTCTATTTTCCCGTTCACGCAGAACTTTGCTGAAAAGTCGTGCGTAAATCTATTAATCACTTGTGCATAAGATTCTAGGAACGCCTGGTTCTTGTCTTTAGCTTTATGTCCAAGCGGCTCGATAATTGCAGTGTAAAGGTTCTCATCACCAGAAATGAATTGCCAGAATTCCTGTCCGCAATACTTAAAGTATTCGCCTCTGTCAGGCCTATTGTTCCTACCATAGCAACACCCATTTATGGCAACCACATTTAGACTGGGGTTGTTTGTTCTTAAGACTCTTTTGGCTTTGACGAAATCACTTTTCATTTTTTCTATCTGACCGCTATTTCCCCAATTTGGACCTGATTTTATCGATACAATATAGTGGATACCGCGCCTCTTAAGTTCCAAGTCTATTCCTTCAGCAGCTGACTTCCTTCCCCTGTACTCCTTCTCACAAATGAACCTCGCTAAGCCTTCGAGAAAATCGCCAAACATGGCTTCTTCTTGTGAAGAGAGATGTGCTTCAAGAATCCCCTCCACAAGATCTTGGGCAGTTAAAATGTTTTTCGCTTTGAAGAGGTACGGGTTCTTTCTTCTTAGAACCTCATCAAGTTTCAACTTTTCAAGAGCCAGAAGTCGGGCTTTATGAAACGCGCCAATATTTCCTTCGATATATTTTATAACTCGGGCTCGATCCATCTTATTTATTGTTCAATTAACAGATACTCATTTTTTAGATCCAATAAACTTGGATGGAATTTTTTTCTGAGCCTTTCTTCAGCAAGTTTACAATATTCTTTTACAATTTCGATTCCTATATAACGTCGACCCTGCTCTCGACAAGCAAGCGCAGTCGTTCCTGAGCCTAAAAAAGGGTCAAGAACAATGTCACCTTCTTTTGTGAATAGTTTTATAAACCATATTGGTAAAGAAATCGGAAACGCAGCACTGTGTTTTCTATTAGAAGACTCTGTCGCTAAGTGAATTACATTTGAAGGATACACCATTTCTCGATTCAACCAGTTCGAGATATTCTTACCGAACCCGCTTCGTGTTTTTGATTCGTCCCTAACCCTATCTGTCTTGCTTAATTTACTCAATCTCTTTTCAGCCCAGGAACCAACAGGAACCATAACTGATTCTTGGTACATCTTGAATTGTTTATTTTTTGTAAAGTGCAAACATCGCTCCCATGAGTCTCGAAATCGATTCGGCCATTTCCCCGGATATGAGTTTTTCTTATGCCATACATACTCTTCAGTCCAGAGCCACCCATTTTTTCTCATCTCCAAGACGAGCTCTATGACGTAAGTGCAGCGCTCGCCGTTTACTGCCTTTTCTTTAATGTTCAAAATAAACGACCCATCTGGTCTTAAAACCCTTTTCATTTCATCGGCTATAGGCATGAACCATTCAACGTAATTCTCGGGGGGAACTCCTCCGTATGTATTCACTCTCCGGTCAGAATAGGGTGGTGATGTAACAATAAGATTAATGCTCTCATTAGGAAAAGATTTTAGAACCTCTAAGGCATCACCACAAATAATGGAATTAAGAGGTATTTTTACTCCATTATTTCGCAAATATGCAACTTCCATTTCTGCTGCGTGTATTTTATTAAGGCACTTACGCCTTTGCACCTTTTTCTTTGAAACTGTTTTAGAAAAGCTTTTACGTTTGGCTTTTTTCACAACGAGAAACTCCGAAATATTTTCCATAAATCAAGCAACCTCCCTTCGATCAAATTACTAAAAAGTACGCCCGGGAGGTCTTAGTGAATATCCATAGAATAAATGGAAATTTCAATAGTCTTTTGAACGACGTTATTACGTCTCAGACACTACCGAGGTTCTTTATATAACTCTCCCTCCGCCGCTCTCAACGTATTCTTCATCAGCATCGCAATCGTCATCGGCCCGACACCGCCAGGGACAGGAGTAATTGCACCTGCAACCTGCGACGCCGAGGCGAAATGCACATCCCCAACAAGCCGGTACCCGTTCTTCGCAGAAGCATCATCAACGCGGTTGATTCCCACATCAATCACCACGGCACCGGGTTTGATCATATCTCCTGTAATGCACTCGGCTCTGCCCATCGCTGCGATCAAAATGTCCGCCTGTCTCGTATACATTGAAATATCTTTAGTACCAGTATGCACTATCGTGACGACCGCATTCGCTCTCTTCTGTTTCTGGAGCAGAATATTCAACACCGGCTTTCCAACAATGTTACTGCGCCCGACAACAACGACATGTTTGCCTGCGGGGTCGTTACCACTGCGGACAAGGAGTTCCTGCACACCTACCGGCGTGCAGGGCTTCAGGCATTCCTGACCAACGACCAATCTTCCGACATTGACCGGATGGAAGCCATCCACATCTTTCCGGTAATCGATGGCGGTGAGAATTCTTTCTTCGTTGATCTGGTTCGGTAACGGAAGCTGAACAAGAATCCCATGAATCCTGCTGTCCCGATTGAACTGTGTGATAAGACTGAGAAGATGTGTTTCAGAGGTTTCTGCAGGAAGTTTCTCCGTGACCGAATAAAACCCCATCTCCTCGCATGCTTTCCCCTTCATCTTTACATACGATTGTGATGCAGGATTTTCCCCCACGAGAATAAAGGCAAGACCCGGCACAATACCACGCCCGGCTTTCAGATTGTCAGTCGCGATCTTGACTTCTCGCTTGATATCTTCGGCAATCTTCTTGCCGTCGATGAGAGTTGCCGGCATGGATGATTTATTCCAGTTTGATATTGGTCAAATGAGGATTCGAGTTGCTACCGCCCGATCATTGCGACTAAAATGCCGGAAAAACAAAACTTTCAAACTTCAGCGCCTTCCCTGTTTCGGCGTCTGCCTGCAGATAGACTCCGCACATCCTCACATCATGTGAAGCCATCTCATATTTATACGGCGTCTGATGAAGAAAGCGCCTGATGGCAATATCTTTTTTCAGTCCGATGACGGAATCATACGGACCGGTCATCCCGACGTCGGTGATATATGCTGTCCCCCGCGGGAGGATCCTTGCATCCGCCGTTTGAATGTGTGTATGTGTCCCCACAAGAGCAGAGATGCGGCCATCGAGATACCAACCGAGAGCCATTTTCTCCGCGGTCGCTTCCGCATGCATGTCGACAAATACGACTTTCGTCTGCTCATGAATCTTCCCGACCGCCCAATCCGCCTTCTTGAATGGACAATCTATCGTCTGCATGTAAACCCGTCCCTGCAAATTCAGCACACCGACTTTCCCCTTCTCACCTAAATCATACACGACATAGCCGTTACCGGGGTTTTCTGCCGGGTAGTTCAGCGGACGAAGAACATTCCGGTTTGCCCCGAGGAGTTTCCGCGCATGCCAGTTGTCCCACAAATGATTCCCGCCGGTGATGACATGAACGCCAAGATTAAAGACTTTTTGAGCCGCTTCCTCATTGATGCCTTTGCCGTCGACAAGATTTTCACCATTCGCAATGCAAAAATCAATATTGTATTTCTGGAAATAGTTTTTAAGAATGGTCTCGGTAAGTTCAAGGCCGGGATTTCCTACGATATCACCGATAAAGAGGATGTTAAGGACTTTTTGCATGGGATAATCAAATTTGGTAGGGGAATATAGCAAAATTTGTGTTAACAAGAAATTTTTTTATCTTATTAACTGTACGAATGTCATTCAACAACGAATAAGACAAAATGGCTGAAAAAGAATCGAACGCTGGTGTTGAAACAACCTTAAACAATCTTATCCCTCTCTCTGACGGCGGGATCTCCGTTCACGCAAAAACATTAAAACGATGGTATGAACTGATTCATTTAGGACGATTGCTCGATTTGAAAGCAGCTGCATACGTCCGTCAGGGAAAAGGATGGTCATACCAGTCAAGCTGTGCCGGACACGAAGGAATCCAGCTGATTTTAGGGTTATCATTCCGGCAGGAAAAAGATTTTTTATTCCCATACTATCGTGATCTTTTAACAAGCCTCGCTGCAGGCTTGACGATCGAAGAAATTCTGCGAAACGGGTTATCAAAAAAAACCGACATCGGTTCGGGCGGAAGACATATGAGCAATCATTTTTCCAAACCCTCCATCCGTATTCAAAATGTCTCTTCCGCAACAGGCAACCACGCTCTGCACGCGGCCGGCGTTGCACGCGCTATCAGGAAATATGACGGTGATGAAATCGCCTATGCCAGCTTTGGTGATTCGGCAGTTTCGGAAGGATTTGTATACGAAGCGGTCAGCGGCGCCGCACGAGAGGTGCTGCCGGTAATTTTCGTCATCCAGAATAACGGCTACGGTATTTCCGTCCCGCAGGTTGAACAATCTGCCAATAAGAACGTCGCGGATAATTTTATCGGATTCAGGAACGTAAAAATTGTACGATGTGACGGAACAAATGTTTTCGATTGCTGGCGCGGAATGCAGGAGGCCGTCGATTACGTGAAGTCGGAAGAGGGACCTGCGATCATTCATGCGGAATGCATGAGGATCAACTCCCACAGCAATTCGGACCGGCAGGAATTATACCGCTCGTCCGAGGAAATTGCCGAAGCAAAACGGTACGATCCTGTTGCGCGGTTCCGGCAATATCTCATCGCCAATGACGAAATCTCTGAGGAAGTGCTCAGCCGCGTTGAATCCGATAATACTCGCGCCCTGGAAGAGGCTGCTGTGAAAGTTGAAGCTGAACCGGACCCCGACCCGACAACTGCAACCCTCTATGTCATTCCCGACGCATACGAACATGCTCATGAAGATGAAGTTGGAATGCAACCTGCGGACGCTCCCCTAATCACATTGAGGGAAGCGATAAACGAAACGATGAAGGAAGAATTCAGGCGCAACACGAACACATTCTTGTGGGGACAGGATGTCGCCTCGAAAGAAAAAGGGGGCGTCTTCAACGTAACAAAAGGGATGCAGCAGGAATTCGGCCATAGGCGTGTGTTCAACGCCCCGATTGCCGAAGATTTTATTGTCGGAACAGCAAACGGTTTCTGCCGCTACCGTGACGACGCATGGGTGATCATCGAAGGAGCCCAGTTTGCTGATTATCTCTGGCCAGCGATGGAACAACTCGTCGAGTGCTCTCATGAATACTACCGGACAAACGGCCAATTTGTCCCGAACATTGTCCTTCGACTCGCGTCCGGCGGGTACATCGGCGGAGGATTATACCATTCGCAAAGTCTCGACGCCACGTTCGCAACGATTCCCGGCTTACGCATCGTCATGCCTTCGTTCGCGGATGATGCAGTCGGGTTGATGCGCACAGCTATGCGAAGCCGCGGTATCACCATCTACATCGAAAATAAATTCCTCTACAATCAATTCTTTACAAAAACGGCAAAACCTTCGCCGAATCATGTCGTTCCTTTCGGCAAAGCACGAACCCGAAGAGAAGGAACAGATTTGAGTATCGTAACGTGGGGAACGCCTGTCCATTTATGCCTGCGCGCTGCAAATAAGCTCGCAGATGACCACAACATCAGCGCTGAAATCATCGACCTGCGCTCGGTCAATCCGCTGGATGCAGAAGCAGTTATTCACACGGTCAAGAAAACAGGGAGACTTTTAGTTGCACATGAACACCCTCTCTTTGGAGGCTTCGGCGGTGAAATCGCTTCAATCGTTTCTGAACAGGCATTTCAATTTCTCGACGCGCCGGTGATGAGAGTTGCATCCAAGAATGCCCCCGTTCCGTTCTCCCGGATTTTGGAACACGCTGTTTTACTTCAGGAAGAGGATATCCTGCAGGCTGCATTAAAACTCGCGGCATTTTAACGGCTCTGCAGCATACTTTTCGTTTCACAACATCAACAAACTTCTGTCTCTGCCACGGCAATGTGGTGAAGACTTTCAGATTGGGTATGAAGAACGTGGTTCAATTGACATATTCCCTTCTGTGCGTCATCTTTCTTTCAGTTATTTTTATATCCTGTGAGCCTGATGACAACCCGGTTCCGTCCGGTGGTGGCGGGGGAGAACAACCGCATGGAACTCCAAAAGGTTCGGGAACGCTTAGCTTCGATTACGGTGGATTTCAACCCGGAAGTCTTAGTTTTTCAGGTAAGGGATATTGGCCTCCGTCGGGGACAGGAGTTGCAGGAACGATCGATTCCGCCGGACAACGGTTGCAAATACTCGCATATAAGCAGTTAACCTTTCCGACATCCACGCAAAAATCTGCCGCACATTTCAATTACCTTCTCATCGACATTTATGATGTCGCAGGTATTGTCCCTATAACGTATAACAATTCAAATGCCGAGGTCACAATTCAGGCGGGACTCGATATCGATACAACGAAAACAGACTCCACCTCATATCACTTTACTTCGGGCTCCGTCACCATCGACTCAAAAACAAAAACGCAAATCACGGGAACATTCACCGGCACGGCTATCCGCCCGTCGGATAGAACAACAATCAATATTATCAGCAGCTCCTTTACAATCAATTATATCACCGGTACTATCTTATCAATAGGAGAAAATGAAGGTGGTATCGGAGGCAAGCCCCCGATTTCGCCTTTCGGCCAGTTCCCGCTGCCTTCTTTTCAAAACCTTAACGGCATTCTGGGAATTGCGGATGTATTCAACAATTCCATGGGCACAACCACTGAAGCGAAGGTTGCCTTTGCGGGATTTTATCAGAGCAGTACCAATCAAACTTCATTGGTGAGCGGCGGGGATGTGCTGCTGAACGGAAACCAGCTCGATACTGTTCACCGCGGTCAAAACATTATCTACCTGTTGCCAAGTCCGCAAAACCCTTCGGCGGAACTCAATGTTGCGTTTAACGGTTCATCAACTGCGCTTTTTAATGTTTTCGGGAGTAACACCGTCTCCCCCTTCAACCTCGGCGTAACAGCTCCTTCGCCAAGCACGATAACATCACCCGGCGCAAACGCCTCTGTGGGGCGATCGAATAACCTTACGATCCGGTGGACCGGCACGTCGACGGCAGATAGTGTCATGCTCATAGTTTCCGACCAGGGAAATAATGTCGTGCAGAAACAGGGATTGCCGAACAACGGGAGCTTTACTATTCTTTCGACCGAACTCCATAATTTTCTCACCGGATCCGGTACGATATTTCTCGCGAAGTACAGGTATCATACAACGATGAGTGCCGGCGATAATTATGCCGCAGTCGCAGAAATTACAAGCCGGATAAATGTGAGTTTTTATTGAATGTGTCTCTAAAACTGACTGACTAGAAAAGCCCGGGATACCTACCGGGCTTTTCCATTGAAAGCAAAACGAATCGACAAGCAGCTTATTTTTTCTTTTCCGACAACAACGATTCGAGTTTACTGCGTATTTCATCAGACATCGGGTCTACTTTTGACATGTAGCGCGCAACAATATTACCCTTGCGGCCCACCAGGTACTTTTGAAAATTCCATTTCACATCACCCGGGAATGGAGACTCTTCAGTAATGTACTTGTACAAAGGATGCTGGTCTGCACCCTTGACACTTATTTTACTGAAGATATCGAAGGTTGTATGATACTTTGTCGTGCAGAATGTTTTGATTTCGGCATTTGTGCCGGGCTCCTGTGCGCCAAAATTGTTTGCTGGAAAAGCCAAAATCCTGAAGCCCTGTCCTTTGTACTTTTCATAAAGTTGCTCCAGCGTTTCATACTGAGGGGTAAAACCGCATTCAGAAGCCGTATTGATGATCATGAGAACATGTCCTTTGTACGACGAAAGCGGTTTCGGTTTCCCATCGATGTCGCTCATCGTGAAGTCCAGCACGTTCTTCGATGTAGCGGTTTGATGGTCCTGCACTTCTTTCTTTGTTTGCTGACTATTCATATTGGAAAATAATAAAAGACTAAACGCACTAAGAAGGATTGTTTCAGAAAGTTTCATATTCGTCCCTTTTATTGTGCGGGTTGGAAGCGTTCAACTTCCTCAACGATTGTCGATACAATATCCTCCTCTTTCACTCTTTTGATAACTTCTCCTTTTCTGTAAAGAATGGCTACACCTTTTCCCGCAGCGATGCCGATATCGGCTTCACTCGCTTCGCCCGGACCGTTAACGACACAACCGAGCACAGCTATTTTCACGGGTTTCTTAATTCCCTCAAGTTTTTCTTCGAGCTGTTTCATAATGCCGAAGAGGTCAACCTCAAGGCGTCCGCACGTAGGACAGGCAATGAGCTCGATATTCCGGGAAGCCAGGCTCAGCGAGCGCAGGATTTCCTTCCCAACTTCAACTTCCTTCAAAGGGTCATCGGTAAGCGAGACGCGAATAGTATCTCCTATTCCTTCCGCTAACAGCGTGCCGATTCCGACAGCTGATTTAATCGTTCCTACTTTCGTCGGTCCTGCTTCAGTCACGCCGAGGTGGAGTGGTATATCGGTCCGTTCCGCAACCAACCGATAGGCTTCGATCATCAATTTTACATCAGTAGACTTGACTGAAATGATGACATCATGAAATCCAAACTCTTCACAAATTTCCACGTGCCGCATTGCACTTTCAAATAACGCTTCCGCGGTGGGATACCCGTGTTTTTGCAGAATGTCTTCTTCGAGTGAACCAGAGTTCACACCGATACGGATGGGGATATTTTTCGCTTTCGCAGCGGTAAGCACCTGGCCGATACGCTCGCGTGAACCGATATTTCCCGGATTAATCCGGACCTTTGCCACATTCGCTTCAACCGCCTTCAGCGCAAAGATGTGATTGAAATGAATGTCCGCTACAACGGGAATCGGCGACTGCCGGACAATAGCTTCAATAGCATCTGCAGCTTCTTTGTCGTTGACCGTCACCCGAACGATGTCACAGCCTGCATCCGCTGCCTGGCGGATTTGCGCAACCGTTGCAACGACATCGGACGTTTTCGTTTTGGTCATCGTCTGAACTGAAATCGGAGCACTGCCGCCGACAAGGATGCCTCCGATGCTGACTTGCCGCGTTTTCCGCCTGACGCCGACCTTATATGTGGGATGTTTTGCTTCAGGCTGGGGTACGTCAGTTACATTATTTAAAACGGGGAGAGTAATTTCCATCGATTCGTTTAGTTAAGTTTTTTGCTTGCTTCGAAAAGGATTCTTTTTTCTTCTTCGGAAAGACTTTTGTAACCACCTTGATTGATCTTGTCGAGGATGGCGTCAATTCTTTGCTGATCGACAAAATGTTCATCGTCATCATTTACATCATAATACTTTGCATCACTCGCATTGTCGCGTTCGTAATGGGAATACTCATTCACACGCTCTGCCGGGGATGCAAAGCGATGCCTCGCCTGATACCAGAGATGTCGAAAAGGGAGTCTTCCTCCATCTATCAATAGATAGACCAATCCGACAGCCGCACCACCAAGGTGAGCGAAGTGAGCGACACCATCCGAAGCTCCGAGCGACAGAACCTCAAACGCAATCCAGAACATCACAAAATACTTCGCCTTAATGGGAATAAAGAACGGGATGGCAACGACATACTGGTCGGGGTGAGTAAATCCGAATGCAAGCAATACCCCATAAATTGCGCCCGATGCTCCAACCGTTGGACCTGCAACCCCGATAAGGGGAGTAATGAAAAGATTCGCCAACCCTGCGCCAATTCCGCAGATGAGGTAATACACTAAGAACTTTTTCGAACCCCACTCGTTTTCCAGCTCCATGCCGAACATCCATAGTGCAAGCATGTTGAAAAACAAATGCATCAAGTTCGCGTGCATGAACAGGTAGGTTACAAGCTGCCAGGGCCTAAAGCCATCTCCCAGCGGATACAGCGCGAAGATATCACTGATATTAGGATTGAGAGAGACCCCTTTTAGGTGAAAAAGGGTAAGGAATTGGGCAAAAAAGAAAACCGCCACATTCGAGATAAGCAGATATTTTATGACCGGAGGAAAAAACTTAAACCCGCCAAAGAGCGACGGACGATAGTAATTCGGACTTGAACTTGTATATCGATAATATGACATGTACCGGGACTTTCTCTCTTCTATAATATTCTTAACGAAAATACCATAGTGTTCGTTTCATTTATTCGTTAACGCATCCACGCCCGGAAGGGCTTTACCTTCCAGAAACTCGAGTGACGCTCCGCCGCCTGTCGATACGTGCGACACTTCCTTTTCCAAGCCCGCCTTCGCAATCGCCGCCGCGGAATCTCCGCCGCCGACAATGGTTGTCGCTCCACGCTTCGTACATTCAGCTAACGTCCGGGCAATCGCAACAGTTCCGTAGGAAAAATTTTCCATCTCAAAGACTCCCATCGGACCGTTCCACACAATAGTCTTCGCGGACTGGAGTGCACCTGTAAATAATCTAACAGTTTCCGAGCCAATATCAAGCCCGTACCATCCGGTTGGGATTTGCGTCACAGCTACCGTCTTGCGTTGAGCGTTATTATCGAATTTATCCGCGACGACACAATCGACGGGCAACAGCAACCTGATGTTTTGCTTCTTCGCATCATCCAGAATGCCGCGCGCCAGTTCGACTTTATCCGCTTCGAGCAATGAATGACCAATTTCCAACCCCTGCGCTTTGTAAAACGTGAACATCATCCCGCCGCCGATGATCAGCGTATCAACCTTGTTCATGAGATTCTGAATGACATCGATTTTTCCTGAAATTTTCGCTCCCCCGAGAATTGCCAAGTACGGTCGGACTGGATTACCGACTGCGCGGCTGAGATAATCGATTTCCTTCTTCATGAGATAGCCAGAAACTGAGGGGTTAATAAAATGTGTAACACCCTCCGTCGAAGCATGTGCACGATGAGCGGACCCAAAGGCATCATTTACAAACAGATCGCCGTACGACGCTAAGATCTTAGCGAATGTCAAATCATTCGCCTCCTCCTCTGCGTAGAACCGAAGGTTCTCAAGAAGCAGGCACTCCCCGTCAGCCAAATTATCGACAATATTCTTCACGCCCGGTCCGATACAATCGGGAGCGAATTTGACATGGCTATCGAGTAACTCCGAAAGTCTCACTGCAACAGGCTGCAGCGTAAATTCAGGATTACGTTTTCCTTTTGGCCTGCCGAGATGACTCATAAGAATTGCGCGACCGTCGTCGTTCAAAATCTTCCGTATTGTCGGAAGAGATTCGACAATTCTCGTGTCATCGGAGATAATTCCTTTTTTCAACGGCACATTAAAATCGACGCGCACAAGGACACGTTTCCCCTTGAGCTGAACGTCATCGATCGTCATTTTATTCATGATTCGGAAAAAGCCAAATAAAGGAAATAAAAAAGCTAACGACGAGTTTCATCGTTAGCCGTGAGCAACTGCATCAGGAATTAATCCAGCATTGAAATAATCTTTTTCGTCAGGTCGATCACTCTGCATGAATATCCCCACTCATTATCGTACCATGCGCATACCTTAATCATCGTGTCGATAGTAAATGTCAACGGTGCGTCAAAGATTGCAGAATGCGGATTACCTCTGAAATCTCCTGACACAAGAGGCTCTTCGCTGTATTCAAGAATGTGTTTCATCGGACCTGTCGCGGCTTTTTTGAATGCCTCGTTCACAGCCTCCTTCGTTGTGGGCTTTTCCGCTTCAATCACGAGGTCGACAAGGGAAACGTTCGGGGTCGGAACGCGCACCGCAATGCCGTCCATTTTCCCCTTGAGTTCCGGAATGACAAGTCCGATTGCTTTTGCAGCGCCCGTCGACGTCGGTATCATGTTGACTGCAGCCGCGCGCGCGCGGCGGAGGTCTGAATGCGGAAGGTCGAGAAGCTTCTGGTCGTTCGTGTAGGAATGGACTGTCGTCATTAATCCCTTCTTGATGCCGAAATTCTGCAGAAGGACTTTCGCAACAGGCGCCAGACAATTCGTTGTGCAGGATGCATTAGAAATGATGTGGTGTTTTGCCGGGTCGTATGTCGAATCGTTGACTCCGATAGCGATAGTTGCGTCCGGTTGTTTTGCCGGCGCGCTGATGATAACCTTCTTTGCGCCATTTGTCAGATGCTGTTTTGCCGCATCACCGTCGGTGAAGTGTTTAAGACCGGTCGATTCAATGACGACGCTGACTCCCAGGTCTTTCCAGGGAAGTTTTGTGTGATCTTTTTCCGAGAGGACTTTTAACGGTTTGCCGTTAACTACAAGTGTTGAATCTTTGACCTCTACTGTTCCGGAAAAATTTCCAATGATCGAGTCATGTTTCAAAAGATAGCCGAGAGTCCGGGCATCGGTAATGTCATTCACTGCAACGAACTCAAGCTCGGGTGAGTTGATACCCGCGCGAAGCACGTTCCGACCTATTCTTCCAAAACCGTTAATTCCTACTTTGACTGCCATACTTCATCTCCACCGTTGAAGTTACAATGTTGGGTTGTTTGACAAATTTGGAACGCAAATGGAAAGTAAACTGACTCAATGTACCAAGAAAATGAACGAAAATCAACTACTCCGCGAGCGCTGCCGACGCCGCGTATACCTCTTGTGCACCATGTGACCGAAGTTCACGTGCACACGCATTAATGGTCGACCCGGTCGTGATTACATCATCGACCAGAATGAAAGTTTTCCCCTTCACCGCCGGGATATATTTCGGATCGAGGAAAAACGCACCACCGACATTAAGTTTCCGTTCCTCAATTGTAAGAGTCGTCTGTGATTGTGTGTACTTTTTTCTCTTGATGATACCTGGTCCGATAGGAATGCCGGTGATTTGCGAAATCCCTCTGCACAGGTACTCACTTTGATTGTACCCCCGTTCCCGCGCTTTAAGCCTGTGGAGAGGTACAGGAATCAAATAATCCGCAGAAGAATAATACGAACATTCTATCATCCTTTTCCCGATGTTACATCCGAGGTCGACGCCAATCGATTTCATTCCCTGGTATTTCAACAGATGAATGACCTTCTGAAAAACCCCCTCTTTTTCAAACAGATAGCAGGAAAGAATATCGTTTACCACACCTTCAGCCAGAAATCTTTCAAGGATTTCCTTCCATGTGGGGTCAGCTGGGGAAATCTTTGTTACCTTTTCCCAGCAGGCGCAGCAGATTCGTTCTTCATTTTTCAACAATAGCCGGTCACAGTTCATGCAAATTGGAGGGTAAATAAAATCCCTGATAGGATTGAGAATGTTATCGCGCAGAATTGTGAACACGAATGACGTTCCTCCCTTGTACGGTACAACACTAATTATTTCGACATCTTTTCCAGCCGGTTGATCTCATCGCGCATTTCCGCGGCCCTCTCGAATTCCAGGTCGCGTGCGGCATTTCTCATCTCTTTTTTTAACTCTTCAATCAAATCATTCCGTTGTTCTTTTGTCAGATAGCGAACGACAGATTCCGCAACCTGCGGCATACGCGCACGTTGAGTATCTTTCCCCCCTCGTACGTCAGCTACTGCAGTGCTTGCCAGGACTTCCTCCGTTGTTTTGTAAATCGTTTTCGGTGTGATATTGTGTGTTTGATTGTACTTGATTTGTTTTTGCCGTCTTCGGCGCGTTTCGTCGAGCATGCGCTTCATCGAGCCAGTTACCGTATCGGCATACATTATTACTTTTCCGTTGATGTTGCGCGCGGTACGGCCGGCGGTCTGAATGAGCGAGCGGTCTGAGCGCAGGAATCCTTCTTTGTCGGCGTCAAGGATTGCAACAAGCGAGACCTCCGGTAGATCCAATCCTTCACGCAAAAGATTGACACCAACAAGCACGTCGAACTCGCCGAGTCGCAAATCTCTCAGGATTTCAACACGCTCGAGTGCGTCAATTTCAGAATGAATATACCGCACCTTGATACTGATGTCGCTGAGATACTTCGATAAATCCTCCGCCATCCGTTTGGTGAGCGTTGTAACAAGGCAGCGTTCATTACGCGCTGCGCGAACCCGAATTTCGGCAATCAAATCATCGATTTGGTGTTTGACCGGCCGCACCTCCACCTCCGGGTCGACTAATCCGGTGGGCCGAATAATTTGTTCGACAAACACGCCTTTACACTTTTCCATTTCATACGGCCCCGGCGTCGCGCTCACGAAAATGATTTGATGTACCATCGCTTCCCATTCTTCGAATGTCAGCGGACGGTTGTCCAGCGCCGAAGGAAGGCGGAAGCCGTGCTCGACAAGTGTCGTTTTCCGGGAACGATCTCCATGCCACATCCCGCCGATTTGCGGAATCGTTACATGCGATTCATCGACAACAAGAAGAAAATCTTTCGGAAAATAATCGAGCAGGCAGAAGGGACGCGAACCCCGGGGTCGTCCCGCAATGTGTCGTGAATAGTTTTCGATACCGGAGCAATAGCCTATCTCCCGCATCATTTCCATATCGAACCGCGTGCGCTGCTCCAGCCGCTGGGCTTCAAGAAGTTTCCCCCGCTTCCGGTGTTCAGTAAGACACTCTTCAAGCTCAGCTTCGATACTTCCGAGCGCACGTTCGATGGTTGGACGGGAAGTGATAAATTGTTTCGCAGGATAAATCACGTCCGATTCAACTTCATCCACAATATTTCCTGTTTGAGGGTGGATGCGGGAAATTTTCTCAATCTCATCGCCGAAGAACTGGACGCGCAATCCCTGTTCATGCTCTCCGGCGGGAATAATCTCTACAATATCACCCCGCACGCGGAACGTACCGCGGGTGAATTCGAAATCGTTCCGGAGATAATGAATATCCAGTAATTTACGGAGGAATTGATTCCGTTCGATCGTCGAACCTTTTCGGACCAAAATCATCTGCTCAAGCCATTCGTCGGGAGCACCGATGCCGTAAATACAACTCACTGATGCAACCACGATAACATTCGTGTCACCTCCAAGGAGCGCGCTCGTTGCACGAAGCCGGAGGCGGTCAATTTCATCATTAACGGACGCGTCTTTTGCGATATATGTATCGGTAGTCGGAACATACGCTTCCGGCTGATAATAATCGTAGTAACTAATGAAAAATTCGACCCTGTCGCGCGGAAAGAATTGCTTAAACTCAGCATACAATTGCGCTGCCAGTGTTTTGTTGTGTGACATGACAAGCACAGGCCGGTCGACACTCTGAATAACATTGGAGATTGTAAACGTCTTCCCGCTTCCCGTCACACCGAGAAGTGTTTGATACTGATCGCCGCGGTTTACTCCTTCCGTAAGCTGACGTATCGCTTCCGGCTGGTCGCCGCTCGGCTTGTAATCAGAAACGAGATGAAAAGGCATTTGTGCGTCGCTGATCCTGAAAATTCGTGAAGTTATTGCAATCGCCTGCCCGGTTAATTTATGAATTTATGATGAGTATATCAATGTAAGGCGAGCGCAAACAAATGATAAACAAGGAAGGAAGTTGTTCTATACACGAAAACGCTAACGACAACCTGCAAAGCGGAGAAATTATCCCGATCAGGTTTGAGTCGCTAATCGTACTTTAGCCCACACCTTCAGCGGTTCCGGTGCTCCCTGCGATTGTCTTCCGCCGAATCCACCGCCTCCTCTTCCGCCACGCATCCCTCCCCGCCCGAACCCGCCACCCCGACCAAATCCACCGCCCCCGCCTTCCGGTACACCTTCACCGGATTCCCGGTTCTGCCTGCGAAAATTAAACTGTCCGGTTTCCAAACCTATTCCAAGGACCTTGCCTGCCTGGATATTCAGAGGATAGAGATTTTCCTTGCCCGCTACCAGAGGTATCTTCAATTCATATATAAGAGCACCGGTAGAATCACTGAGTGACGCCTGTAACCCGGCGGAATGGAGATTCGACAACCGCTCAACTACGCTATTATCCGGACCGAGGATTTCCATTTCATGCAGCATTTGCATGACGGCATCCTGCATTGTGTGAGAGTTGTCGTTCTCCAGTTGCTCATCTCTTCTCATCGGCATGTCGACACCCTGCATCCCGATTGGAAAATGAATGCCGAAATATTTATCATTCCCCCCGGTTGAATCAAACCAGAGAGTGAGTCCGCCTCGCACCGCCTGCATCCGGGTTTGCCGGTCGGAAATCTTGAGACACACATAGAGGTTTTCGGCATTGTTCGCAATCCCGACGGCGATCTTTTCTTTTTCAAATACCATAAGAGAATTTCCCCAATCGGTATCCATGCCGTCGATAACAATCTCTTTATCCGACCAGTGACTTTTTAGTTCAACGTCATTACAGCCCAGACATATGACGGAGATACAGAACATCACTCGCACAAATAATTTATTTGAAGATTTCATACGTTAGCGATATAAAATGCCGGACAAAAAAAGTTGGTAATGAGAGCCCGGTTGAGCACCTTTTATATCTATGACAGATTGGATAATAGAAAGTTTAATTTCTCGGATGGGAAATCAAACCCTTAGATGATGAGATGAAATGTAGGCATGTAGTACTAACCTACTCGTATCTCAGCGCTTCAATCGGATTGAGGGAGGATGCTTTACGTGCAGGATACCAGCCAAAGAACACCCCGACCAAACTTGAGAAAAACACGGCGAGAAAAATCGAATTTGTAGAGACGAATGTGGGCCAACCGGCAAACTTCGAAATGATGTTGGAACCACCAACACCGAGAGCAATACCGAGAAACCCTCCGAGCAGACTCATGACAATCGCTTCCATCAGGAATTGAGAGAGAATGTCGCGCCGGCGTGCACCAATAGAAATGCGGATACCGATTTCGCGTGTCCGTTCTGTGACGGAGACGAGCATGATATTCATGATACCGATCCCGCCGACGACAAGCGACACAGAGGCGATGCTCGCAAGGAGAGTGGTCATGATCTTTGATGTCGCGGACTGAGCATCCGCAATTTCAGTCTGGGTGCGGATAGTGAAATCATTATCGTCGTTCGCGCTTAGCTTGTGTCTCATGCGCAGAAGATCTGTAATTTGCTGCTGTGCTTCAGTGATTTGATTTTTTGAAACTGCAGACACAAGGAATCCCCAGCTCCGCGTATTCCCCATAAGTCGTTTTTGCAAAGTTGTGTAGGGAATAATAATAAGGTCGTCCTGATCCTGTCCCATTGCATTTTCGCCCTTTGGTTTCAGGGCGCCGATGACGCGGAATGGAATGTTTCTGATACGAATTGTTTGCCCGATCGGGTCGCTCGTTTCAAATAATTGGTTCACGACCGTTTGTCCCAACAAGCAGACTTTCGTTGCAGCCCTCACATCCTGGTCAGTAAAAAAATCTCCTTTGTCCAGCTTCCAGTCGCGGATCGAGAAGTAGTCCACGGTCCCTCCCTGAAGGACTGTTCCCCAATTGAGTCCACTGTACACCACCTGTGCGCCGTTGCGCAATTGCGGACTCACGTACGCCACCGCGGGGCACTGGTCTTTCACGGCCTGACCATCCTCTTCTGTGAGGCTTGTACCGGTTCCACCACCTGCCATGACTCCGCCGCGAGTCATTGTTCCTGGAAACACGAGTAAAATATTCGTTCCTAAACTGTTTATTTGTGCTTCGACTGAAGTCTGTGCCCCCTGTCCAATTGCAACCATTGCTATCACCGCACCAACGCCAATGATGATCCCCAGCATTGTGAGCAGAGACCGCATTTTGTTGCGGAGGAGGGCGTCAAAAGCGATACGAAGTATTTCAACAAAACGCATCATATATATTGTCAGGACAATTGACCGATTAAAACCCTCTTCCTCTGCCGCCACCGCCGGGCATCCGCGTCTGGAAAGGATTAGTTTGTTGCGCAGATGTTGATACTGTCTCGGCGCCGTTCATCCCTATCACTACTTCATCTCCTTCTTTGATATCGTTTCCGGCGATCTCGACATAACGGTTGTCATTAATACCAGTCGACACCGACACAGATTTCAGATTTTTTCCTCCTTCAAGAATCCATATCCGCCCCGTTTTCATCACAGATGCATCAGAGTTTTGGCCCTGGTCGTTATCGTTCTTCCTCATCCAGCCTTGACCAGGTCGGGATTGCCCGCCTTGTCCATCCATACGGTGTTCAGTGGATTTAGGATCCTTTGCGCTGTCCTGACCGGCCTTACCGGGCTTGTCCGCAGACTCCTGTGGGGGCTGAAACCTGAGCGCTAACGTTGGAACTCGTAAAACATCGTCGCGCTTATCGACAAGTATTGAAACTGTCGCTGTCATACCGGGCCGCAACTTCATGTCGGGATTCGGAACTTCGATAATCACCGTGTAGGTTACAACATTCTGAATAGTGACCGGCGCGAGACGAATTTGCGTGACGCTCCCGCGGAATTTTCTGTCAGGATACGCGTCAACAGTGAAGGAAACTTCCTGACCTGATTTCACCTGACCTATATCCGCCTCATCGACGCTTGCTTCAACCTGCATACGCGAGAGATCGTTCCCGATACTGAACAGCTTTGGCGTCTGGAAACTCGCGGCAACAGTCTGGCCAACATCGACATCGCGTGAAATGACGACGCCATCAATCGGCGCTCGAATGAGAGCATACCGCAAATTGACAATTGCACGGTCGAGTGACGCCTCGCTTTGCTTGAAATCTGCGACCGAACTTTCATACGTAGCTTTCGCGGCGTCAAGGTCTGCTTGCGACACGAGATTTTTACTGAAAAGGTCGGAAGTCCTGGAAAAATTCCGCTGGTTATTGTTCATCTGTGCGCGTGAGCGTTCAAGTGACGCCTGGCTTTCTTTCACTGATGCATACAGGAACGTCGAATCGATTTGCGCAATGACTTGTCCTTTTTTCACGTGCGAATTAAAATCGACAAAAATTTTCTGGATGATTCCTGAAACCTGGCTTCCCACTTCAACTGTCTGTATGGGGTTTATCGTACCGGTGGCTCGCACCTGCACTTCGATATCGCCGCGGGACGCTTTTTCGGTTCTGTACCGAAGCTCTTTCGAACCGGAACCTGAAAAAATGAAATAGCCTGCGGTTCCGACGACAACAATTGCGACAATAATGTAAAGGTATTTTCTTTTCATAATAATATCGTCATATTTTCATTATAACTCTGTAATAGGTTTTCGTCCCGCAAACCCTTCCGGGATTGTATGCCAATATTGAATATCTGTCTCACCCACTTTCCAGCAGAGATATACCTCCTCACCATTAGACCGAAGATGAGGAAAATCGATTAATCCGTCATCAAACCCTTTTATCAATATCCCTTTTTTGTCCATTTCCTGAGCAATTTTGACAATCTTTTCAAGCTCGTGAGGGAAAAAACGTTGTCCGTTCGGGCCGCTCCCGCCGAAATACTGATGACGATAGATATCATACCCCCGTTCATCGAGACTTTTTTTTAGAGTCACAATTTCCTCCACCAGCCGGGAAATGCCGGTCAGCATCATACGGGCCTGCTCGAGGGTGAAATGTTTTGTATGAAGATAATCTGTGCTCATCTTAAATACTCTATTCCTTAATTATGAACAGTCGGCAAGGGTCGAAAGTTCGTATTTCGATTCCAATCAGCGGGAACAGATATGCCGGAACCAGTCCTAAGGATTAGAGAACTTTTTTTCAGCAGCGCCTTTATACAAAAAATATCCCAGAACCGCAAACATCAGAATCGAAACGAGATCCTGGTCCCACAGGAACCGCAATGTTTTATATCCAAATGCAATTCCAAGAGGGAGACCCGTATCATCATCATCGAATGGCATGACAAAATGGAGGAATGCCCCCAGCACACCGATGAGCGCGCCTCCGGCGATCAAGCCCGATGACATTAACGTTCCTTCAGTTTCTTCAACATCGTCGGGTTTTCTCCTGTAGAACTTGTCCGCTATTTTACGAACGAGACCGCCGATAAAAATCGGCAATGTGGACGAGAGCGGAAGATACACACCGACAGCAAACGTCAATGAATGCATCCCCATCAGCTCAATGAAGAGTGCAATACTGACTCCGATCATGATCAAACCCCACGGTAGTTTCTGTTCGAGTAATCCTCCGATGAGAACCGCCATCAGATTTGCCTGCGGCGCGGCGAGCTCCCTGCCGCCGATACCATCAACTCTTTTCTTCACCGCAAGTTTGGTCTCCTGATCGATCAGATAATTCCCTGGCTCGACCCCTTCAACGCCGCTCACCTTTGCAAGAAGATATGTCTTTCCGTCTCTTGCCTGTATCGGTTCCGCATACTGCATCACCGCTGCGGGAGGCGAAAACTGCTTCTCGAGAGCGATCTCTTTCGTTTGACTGGTATTCAAAAGAATCATGGTATAGCCGACAACGCTTGCCGACGTGACAACCCCCACCAGCAGGCCGAGCTGTTGCGCGCGCGGTGTTGCTCCGACCAAAAAGCCTGTCTTCAAATCCTGCGCTGTCGTTCCTGCGTTACTTATCGCAATACAGACAACGGCTCCGATAACCAGCGCAAGATAGGTGAATGACGCTCCGCTCCACCCGACAACGAGAAAGATCAAACATGTTCCCATTAATACTGCAATTGTCATACCGGAAAGTGGACTGGAAGATGAACCTACGATTCCTGTTATGCGCGCAGATACCACGGAGAACAAAAAACCGAACAAGACGATGAGTGCAGCACCGAGGAGGTTCATCCTGAATGTCGGGACAAGCCAGATGAATACGACGAGCGCGAGCGAGCCAAGGACAACAACCGTAATCGGGGTATCGCGTTCTGTCCTATCAAGGAGTGAATGGTCAGCATTACCTGATCGTTCACCGACGAGTTGTTTGATGGATGCCCGGAGTGAATCCCAGATGGCAGGCAGAGCACGAAACAGTCCAAGTATTCCACCCGTGGCTACCGCGCCAGCGCCAATATACTTTATGTAGTTACGCCAGATTTCATACGGCGACATATCCCGAATGAGTTTGGTCGCGGGATAAATCGCTTCGCTGGCGCTCTTCCCTGCAAACGCGATGACGGGTCCGATAATGAATGATGAAAGTAAACCGCCCGCAACCATTATGACCGAAGTCTGCCAGCCGATGATATAACCGACTCCCATCAATTCCGGCGAAACATCCATACCGACTGAAGAGCCCGGATACCAGGCAAGGTCCTGTTGCGGGGTCGGTTTCCAGAATCCAAACAGTGTCGGTAAACTCTTGAAAATTGCGCCGATACCCATCCCCCTAAAAATTTTCGCTGCGCTTGTGCCGCCTGTTTCGCCTGCTTTCAAAATTTCCGCGCACGCCGTTCCCTCGGGAAACCGGAGGTTTCCGTGTTCCTTCACTATTAAATACCTGCGAAGAGGAATCATCATCAGCACACCGAGCACGCCGCCAGTAAGAGCTATTAACAGCGTCAATGACGCGTTGAGTGCATATCCGAGGAAAATCAGTGCAGGAACAGTGAACACAACAGCAGCAGCAATCGATTCGCCGGCAGATCCGACGGTCTGCACGATATTGTTTTCGAGGATTGTCGATTTACCCAGCTTCTTCAAAATAGTAATCGACATGACTGCAATGGGAATCGAAGCCGATGTTGTCAATCCTACACGAAGCCCCAGATAGACTGACGCTGCACCGAAAACAATGCCGAGAAGTGCCCCGAGCAAAATAGCTCTGAACGTTGCTTCAGCGGGAGATTGGTCGGACGGGATGTATGGCTTGAAATGTTTAAGAGCTTCTGAAACCTGATGTGTCGATTCTTGCATAATTTCTCCTTAGTGGACAACCTCCCGCGGGTTCAGAACCCGCGGGAGGTTGAAAGCTCAGCCTGCTGCTTTCAAAATTCCTAGAAGGAATTTCCAGAACTTGTCAACCGTATCGATATAGATTTTCTCATCGGGAGAGTGCACACCCTCGAGCGTCGGACCGAAGGAAATCATATCCATTCCGGGATACCGTTCACCCAATATCCCGCATTCGAGTCCGGCGTGAACCGCTTTCACTTCCGGTTCTTTGCCATATAGACTCTTGTACGTCGTTTTTGCAGTTTTTAACACCGGAGAATCCAGGTTCGGCTTCCATCCCGGATAACCGTCGGTTTGCTCTACCGTCCCACCTCCAAGGGTGAAGATGGTAACAACCGTTTGTGCCGCCTCATCAAGCTCGGATGCAACTGAGCTTCGCTGACTCGTCGAGAGAACTATTGCTTTGTTTGTCGTTTCAATCACTGCAACGTTTGTCGATGATTCAACGAGCCATGAAATTTCGGCACTCATTTTGAGAACGCCGTGGGGCAGCGCTGCAATCGTCTGAAAAATCTTCTCCTGCTGGGTTTTCTTTATGACTTTACCCTTTTTCATGTCGGGAAGGTCCTTGAGGCTGACAACCAGATCTTTTTCAACTGAGGCAAGCTCAGCCCGGGCAACAACGTTAAATGTGGAGACAATTTTCTTTGCATCCCCGATTTTCTTCTTCGGGACAAACATTACTGCTACAGCTTCACGAGGAATAGCATTCCGCTTATTCCCGCCAGTAATTTTCGATAACCGGGCACCGATAGCGGAAAGCTGCAGCAGCGCTCTGTTGAGGATCTTGATCGCATCACCCCGCCCCTTATCAATTTCCAATCCCGAATGTCCGCCGCGCAATCCTTTTGCACTCACTTCTACAGCCGTCATTCCTGAAGGAGCAGTTTCAAACGTAACTTTCCAGGTACCGAGTGTATCTCTGCCTCCCGAGCACCCGACGTAAATAGCTCCTTCTTCCTCAGAGTCGAGGTTAAGCAATGTTTTGCTCTCGAGAATACCTTTGTCGAGGTTTGCGGCTCCTGTCAAGCCGGTCTCTTCATCAATCGTAAAAAGAAATTCTAACGGACCATGCTGGAGCGAATTGTCCTCCATGATGGCAAGGTTGGTCGCCACGGCAATACCGTTATCTGCACCAAGAGTTGTGCCGTTTGCCATGAGAACATTTCCCTTGCGCACGATCTCGATCGGGTCTTTCGAAAAATCATGAACCTTGTCCGCATTCTTCTCACATACCATATCGAGGTGACCCTGCAGGCAAATACTTTTTTTACGTTCAGACCCGCCGGAGGCATTTTTTTTCACGACAACGTTACCAGCCCGGTCTTGTTTTGCAGACAACCCAAGCTTTTTTGCCGTATCGACAACATACGCGGCGATTCGTTCTTCATGCTTTGACGCGCGCGGTATTTTCGCAATCTCTGCGAAATATTTCCACACGAGTGCTGGTTGTAACCCATCAATTGCAGTCGACACAACTTCCTCCTGATTATGATTAGTCTTTTTTCATGGCAGTACGGACAAGTAATACCCCTAACAATGCAAACATCGCAGCGCCGATAACATCACTCCATCCACCAAGGCTTTCCCATCCATGGACGCCAATAGCATCCTGTACATATTGCATGAGGGAAATTTCTTTGGATTGCCCTGCAACCATGATTGCGATCGGGATACCGCTGAGAATTGCAATCATCACACCGGTAAGTGAGCCGCCGGCTACTAATCCAGTGCTGTATAACATGCCCGGGCTGACTTCAGATTCTTCCTTGACTCCCTGCATTTTATCAACGAGTCCTTTCAGCATGCCGCCGACGAAAATCGGGAATGTCGTCGAGAGCGGAAGATACACTCCTACGGCGAACGAAAGAGAACGGATACCGCACAGCTCAACAACAACCGAAATCGCCATGCCGATGAATACAAGGCCCCATGGTAAATCCTGCGCGAGGAGACCTTTGATTATCGTCGCCATCAACGTCGCTTGTGGAGCAGCATACCGTTCGCTTCCGATGGCGTGGGGAATTCCCTGGAACGACATCGAGCTGTCGATTGCATGCAGCGTCCATCCAACTGCAAAGGTCGAGACCAGTACACCGATAACCAAACCAATTTGTTGGTAGATCGGCGTGGCGCCAACGATGTAACCGGTTTTCAAATCCTGACTCGTCGCGCCTGCATTTGCTGCCGCGATGCAGACAATTCCGCCAACCACAAGAGCGAGCGATTGATAAACATTGCCGGTCCATCCGAGACTCACAAATATCAGGCAGGTCGCCATGAGTGTCGCAATTGTCATTCCGGAAATAGGATTATTGGAAGAACCGATAATCCCTACAATGCGCGAACTTACGGTAACAAAAAAGAATCCGAACACGACAATCAATAATCCCATCAGCAATGTTCCGGGAAATGTCCCGGGGAGTTGTGGAAGGACAGCAATGATAAGAACCAACGCTAATGAACCGACGATAACATAGGTAATCGGAATATCGCGTTCCGTACGTGACAATTTGATTCCCGCCCGGAGGTCTTTCAGGCTTTTAAAACTATCTTTGAACGCAGAAACTATTGTCGGAAGTGTTTTAAGCAGGGTAATTAATCCTCCCGCCGCCACGGCACCGGCACCAATATATCGCACATAGCCGCCGCGAATTTCTGACGGCGACATCTGGGATATGAGCTTTCCTGCCGGTTTCAATATTGAGGGAAGTGCATCACCAATAAAACTGATTAAAGGAATCAAAACGAGATAAGACAGAACACCACCCGCAACAAGCACTCCAGAAATCCTCGGACCGATTATATACCCTACGCCAAGGTACTCGGGAGTGATTTCCGAACTCACACTCGCATTCGGATACGATGAATTGGTTGATGCTGTATAGCCGGGGGTATCTTTCCATAATCCGAGGATACTCATGAGGGATTTATAAAGCACGGCAATCCCCAAACCGGCGAACACGCGTTTCGCCATCGACCCGCCTTTTTCACCCGCAATGAGAACGTCGGCGCATGCGGTACCTTCAGGATACGGAAGAGCACCATGCTCTTTGACAATCAGCGACCTGCGGAGCGGCACCATGAATAAGACTCCAAGAATGCCGCCGACAAATGCGAGCGTCAAAATATTAAAATATGTAAAGTAGGATTCTCCGCTGGTAAGGAAAATTAATGCGGGGAAGGTAAACGCGACGCCCGCGGCAATGGATTCACCCGCCGACCCGACAGTTTGAACGATATTGTTCTCGAGAATCGTCGATTTCCCTATTTTCTTGAAAACCGCAATCGCCAGAACTGCAATCGGGATTGAGGCGGAAACCGTCAATCCTGCCCTGAGGGCAAGATAGACTGTTGCCGCGCCGAAGATAAGTCCGAACAGCGCTCCAAGCAAAACTGCCTTCATTGAAAACTCAGGCATAACCGTCTCCGCCGAAACGAACGGCTGGAACGATGTCGCTTTGTTATTTGATTCAGCCATCGGGTACTCCTCTAATTGTGGCGTGAAGTGATTTTAGTTAAATCGAATCCGGGAAAAGAGCGCCTTGAACACGTAACCGGCAATTTGCGGATTCTCTTTAAACCTTCTGATAGAATACCGATACCACTGCTTACCGAACGGAACGTAAACACGCAGCCGATGCCCCTCCCGGATGATCTTAGCCCGCAATTCAGGCCGGACACCGAGCAGCATCTGAAATTCATATTCTGATTTCTGCAATTTTAAGTCGGATATCAATTTGTACGCACCACGAACAAGCTCTTCGTCATGTGTTGCGATACCGACGTACGCTTTCCGCTTCAACATCATCTCAAGCACATCGAGGTAATTGCGATTGATTTCATCGTAGCCTTTGAATGCAATCTCTTCCGCCTCTATATATATCCCTTTGCACAACCGAAAATTGTTCAATCCTTCATTCATCAGCAACTCAGCATCACGCCGCGTGCGGCGTAGGTAACCCTGCAGAACAATTCCAATATTACTGAATTCTTTTCGGAGTGCACGGTATATCCACAGTGTATCGTCTGTGCAGGAAGAATCCTCCATGTCAATGCGAACGAAATTGTTCAAGCTTTTTGCTGTCGACGCAATCTTGCATGCATTTTCAAGACAAAAATCCCTGTCAAGTTTTAAGCCCAGTTGCGTCAGCTTTATCGAAACATTCGAATCGAGATGCTCGCGGGAAATGAATTGAAACACTTCTATGATCTTATCCCGGGCTGATATCGCTTCTTCCCGCGTCGTAATATCTTCTCCGAGAACATCCAGTGTCGCCATTGCTCCCTGTTCATTGAGCTCCTTTACAACACGAATTGCATCGGCGTTATCTTCTCCCGCAATGTAACGGCTTGCAAATTTTCTAACAACAGGCTTGGGAACGGCAGGTAAGGCGGCAACAATGAGCTTATTTAAGACGTTCATTGAGTCTGATTGATGGGGAAACGCTCTGATTTCTGCCGAGATAATAATAGTTTCGATTTGTTACACGTATGGTTTGATGAATATAGGCAAGAAGGCTCTTAAAATCAAGGTATCACCCGAACATCAAATTCACGATGAGCACGGAGAGCACAACAGCAATCACATCCACAATTATTCCGCCCAGAATTGCCTGCCGTCCTTTCGTAATTCCTACCGAACCAAAATATACCGCAAGGACATAAAACGTAGTCTCACTGCTTCCCATCATCACTGAAACCATCCGGCCGATTAAAGAATCCGGTCCGTGTGTTTTGATGATTTCCGACATCGTCCCGAGGGCACCACTTCCGGAGAGCGGGCGGATAATCGCCATTGGTAACACCTCTGCGGGCATGCCGATGAATTTCGTGATCGGCGAAAGAATACCCGACAGGATTTCCATTGCACCTCCCGCGCGAAAAATTCCGATTGCAACGAGCATCGCAACAAGATAGGGAATGATGCGAACACCAACGTTAAATCCTTCCTTCGCCCCTTCGACAAACGCCTCATATATTTTGACTTTTTTTACGACGCCATACACGACTACGCTTAACACGAGAAGCGGGATGGCAATAAGAGAAACAATATTGATGATGTCGATAATCGATTGCATCTGATTATTCCTCTTGCTCCAATTGTTTTCTATAGAATGGAAGTCTTGAAAGCAGCTTCGCGATTACCACTCCGAGCACCAGCGTACAACACGTGACAACAAGGACCGGTCCTAAAATCTCCGTCGCATTTGCCGAGCCGACCGACGCACGGATCGCGATTACCGTCGCAGGAATGAGTTGTACATTGCTTGTGTTGATTACGAGAAATGTACACATGGCATCGGTCGCAGTTCCTACCTTCTTATTTAGTTTGTTCAGTTCCTCCATTGCCTTGAGACCGAGGGGAGTTGCTGCGTTTGCAAGGCCCAGCATGTTTGCGGAAATATTCATAATCATTGCCCCCATCGCAGGATGTTCGGCGGGAACATCCGGGAATATTCGGGTGGTGATGGGCTTAAGCAGTCTCGCGAGATGCGCGACAAGGCCCGACTGCTCTGCAATTTTCATGATGCCAAGCCATAACGCCATCACACCGATAAGTCCAATCGCAAGGGTCACAGCTGTTTTTGCCGAATCGACAATACCCTCGTTTGTCACTTTGTTCAATGTCGGGAACCGCTCTGCCGAAGCGGATGGCGACGGCTGGGATAGATCTTTCCCGACCGCGACAAGAATCCCGATGACAATCAAAGCCAGCCAGATATAATTGAGCATGTTCCTTGTTAATAAATCCTATTTAACCAATTAACCATTCTCCTCTTCCCTCATCTTCCAAAATCGCTGTCAATATACAGGTTTCTTAAAGAGATGTCAATAGAATCCTTCCAGATCAAGAGATTTGCACGTTTTCCCCTTATTATGTATTATAGAGGAAGAATTGCGCTGATTGCCGAATTATGGGATTGTTCATTCTCATTGAATGATGGAATACAAAAGTAAAAAGCTGATTGAAAAATTAAACACGACTGCAAAATCGGGTAAGGGGGGACTCCTCCCTTCATCCGAAAAGCAGTACGAATCAAACAAAAAACGGTGGACCATCAGCGGAATCATCATCGGACTTGTTGTCGGTGTCCCTCTCGGCGCATTAGTTGAACTCTGGAAGTTCATTACATCAGGAACAGTGGACGATTTCCTTACCGGCATCCTGATCGCACTCGGCATTCTCGTTATCGCCATCATCGGAGGGTATGTTTACGGTTCATACCTGGACGGAAACTCGTGAAGATGAAGGTCGCGATGTTCGTTTTCCCGATCTGTATCCTTATCATATTATTTTCTCTCGCTTCTTGCGCAAAACCGGAGCGGCCCTTTGATACAACATCTTATCAGCAGGAAATGGAACAATGGAAAGCAACCCGGCTTACCCGCCTGAAACGTGACGATGGGTGGCTGACGCTCTGCGGATTATTCTGGCTTAAAGAGGGTGAAAACAAAGTGGGAAGCGATTCCTCAATCAGCGTCGTTCTTCCGGCTGGAAAGGCACCGAAAATTGTCGGTTCGATTTTCCTCGATAAGAATACTCTCCGTTTTGAAGCCAGAAAAGGAGTAGAAGTAAAATACAAGGATTCTGCCGTCACCGCCATCAATTTACAATCCGATGAACAGGGTGACCCGACCATCCTGAGACATGGCGTGGTCAGCTTTTACGTCATTAAACGCGGCGACGACCTCGCTGTCCGCGTGAAGGATAATGAGAATCCGGCGCGAATGAATTTCAAAGGGTTGGAATATTTTCCTGTCGACCCGAAATGGAGATTCGAAGCATTGTTCGAGCCATATCATCCGCCAAAAATTCTCGAAATCCCCGACGCCGTCGGTAAAATTGAACGCGATTCCTGCCCCGGGGTGCTTTCGTTCGTGTATGACGGGAAGAAGTGTTCAATCGACGTTGTGGTCGAGCAGGGTTCAGAGAACCAATTCTTCATTATGCTCGGTGATGAAACAAACGGAAAAGAAACATACGCTGTCGGCAGACAGTTATATACGAACCTGCCTGATTCAACGAACCATGTCGTCCTCGATTTCAATAAAGCATATAACTGGCCCTGTGTCTTTACTGCATTTGCCACCTGCCCCATTCCGCCGAAACAAAACCGCCTCCCGTTCCGTGTCGAGGCTGGTGAGAAGATGTACAGCGGGCATTAACTCCCTGTGTTACCGGAAAGCGCATCGTTCATGATGAATACTTTCCCAACATCTCACAATATCCTTTTCGTCAATGAGCGTTCCTCCTGAACAACAAAACATAAATAAAGATTTGGGATTGGGCTCCCGCGTTGTGCAGCAAAGCCGCATGCGGTTTCTCAATCCGGACGGAACATTCAATGTTGGGCGGAAAGGATTTTCATTCTTCCAGTCGCTCAATCTTTATCACTGGATGCTGAAGATTTCGTGGACAAAGTTCAATCTCATCGTCGTGCTCGCCTACTTTCTGACGAATATCCTCTTCGCCGGCGGATATATGTGCTGCGGTGCTGATGCTCTTCACGGCTCAACTGCAGCAACTTCAGGGGAACGGTTTCTTTCCGCATTCTTCTTCAGCGTACAGACACTGGCAACAATCGGGTACGGAACGATGAGTCCGAGCGGTCTCGCAGCAAATATTCTTGTCACCATTGAAGCACTCTTCGGCCTCCTCGGTTTTGCGCTTGCAACAGGATTGTTGTTTGCGCGATTTTCGAAGCCGAGCGCGGAGATTGTGTTCAGCAGGAATGCCATCATCGCACCATATCAGAGAATGACT
Organism: uncultured Chlorobiaceae bacterium; assembly: GCA_964484465.1. Lineage (GTDB taxonomy): Bacteria > Bacteroidota > Ignavibacteria > UBA10030 > SZUA-254 > CAZAFL01. The sequence continues at coordinate 65,244 of CAZAFL010000010.1, read as the reverse complement.
GCATTCGAATTCCGTATCGCCAACAAGCGCACGAACGAGCTCATCGAAGTCAATGCGACTGTCGTCCTCACCCGCAATGAGGTCATTGACGGGATAAACACCCGCACCTTCTACCCACTGAAGCTCGAACGGGATAAAGTCATTTTTATGCCTCTCCAGTGGGTCGTCGTCCACCCTATCGACGAAACGAGCCCCCTCTACGGCGTTACAGAACAGCAGCTTACTGCCTCGGACGCAGAATTCCTCATCCTGCTGACGGCAGTCGATGAAACATTCTCCCAGATTGCGTACACACGGTCCTCATACAAACATTATGAAATTAGATGGGGGGTAAAATTCGCGGACATGTTTCTGCCTTCCGATGATGGAGTACTCAATATCGACCTTCGAAAAATTCACGATATTGAAACAATCGGGTGATGTCCTTCAGCGACCGCAAACTCCGCGGCAAGGTTTCATCAATCCTCATAACTTTCCTCGTTCTTTTCTTTGGTTCCTGCAACGAATCACTGCTCGGACCTCTTCCGGATCACGTTCCGGAGATGCGCGGGTTCAGTTACACATCCTTCGCATCGGATGGCTTCCGGCAAGGCAATCAACACAATGCGATTGAAGACCTCAAAACTCAAACCGCCAGCAGCTGGATTGCATTGTGTGTTTTCGAATACCAACGGCATCAATATTCATTGGACATCGCACCGAACAAAACGGGCATCAATCCTGCGACTGGCGGTGTCTGGTCTACTACCTCAACGGAAGATGATATCCGGGCAGGAGTAAGCGACGCTCGCGCCAAACTAATAGCAGTAATGCTCAAGCCGCAAGTCGATTTGTACAACGGTGAGTGGCGTGCAACGATACATCCTGACGCCGGGGGATTGTGGTTTTCTTCATACACTGCGATGATGATAAAATACGCCCGACTTGCAGAAGAACTTCACATCGAAATGTTATGTATCGGAACGGAATATGTTTTTGCAAGTCAACACAATTACGCTTCTCAGTGGCGCTCGCTGATAGCCGCGGTCAGAAACATTTACACCGGCAAACTGATTTATGCTGCGAACTGGAATGGTGATTACGCCGATGGTCTCACGACCCCGGAATTTAAACAGGTAGAATTCTGGAACGACCTCGATTACATCGGCGTCGACGCGTATTACCCGCTGACGAATTCAGCAGGTGATTCTATCCCCGCGTTTGAAACCGCAGTCGCAAATACGGTTAGCAATGTCCAGGAAATCAGAGCAATTTCATCCTTGCATTACCGGCAGGTAGTGATTACCGAAACCGGCATTCAATCCGTTCACGGCGCGCTCGCAGCTCCGTGGGATTATTCACTCGGGGCATCCAATCAGGCAGTGCAGGATAATCAGGCTCAGCAATTTTATTACCGCGTGATGATTGAAGCGATCGGGAAAGAACCCTGGTGCAACGGCATGTTCTGGTGGAATTGGGAAAGTATACCATCGATAAACGAATCGACGAACTATACCCCGCAGAATAAACCTGCTGCTGAGACATTACGGCAATGGTATAGCACAACGGGATCATCGATCGCCACGAAAAACAATTAACCAATTAACTTTTTTATTTTTTCATGCCCTTTCGTATATTGGCTGCATAAAATCATTCCGTCATCATCGCATCATTAATACAAGGAAAATTTTATAATGGAGACAACCTACAAAAACTGCCAGAGCTGCGGCATGCCTCTTTCCCGCGACCCGAAAGGCGGAGGTTCTGAATCCGACGGGACGAAAAGCAAAATGTATTGCAGTCATTGCTATGAGGGAGGAAAATTTACACTCCCAAACATAACGATGGAACAGATGCAGGAACGCGTCAAACAAATAATGAAGGAAATGGGATTTCCCGGATTCTTGTCAGGCATCTTTACGAGGAAAATTCCAAAGCTCGAGAGATGGAAGCAAAGTAGTTAGTAATGAGTACTTAGTACTTAGACTGCTTGATGTCAATTCGCCGTACAAATGAAACGAAACAACCTCTCACATTTCAACCGCTCCAACTTAAACGGTGGAAAGATTTCGAAGAACTCTTCGGTGCACGCGGGGCGTGCGGAGGATGCTGGTGCATGTCGTGGCGCCTCAGCCGTTCAGTCTTTGACCGGCAAAAAGGAAACGCCAATAAGAAAGCAATGAAAAACCTCGTCACGAAAAACGAACAGGTTGGTATTCTCGCGTACATCGACGGGAAGCCAGTCGGCTGGTGCGCGATTGCCCCGAGAGACAAGTTCATCAAACTGGAGAATGCCCGCGTCCTGAAAAGAATCGACAATAAACCAGTCTGGTCGATCACATGTTTCTTTATTGCAAAGGAGTTCCGAAGGCAGGGAATCTCCGTTGAGATTCTCAAAGGCGTAATCGCATATTGCAGAAAAAAAGGAGTCGAGGTGATCGAAGGATATCCCATTATTCCTTACTCAGACAATATGCCCGCAGCGTTTGCCTGGACGGGAATCCTTTCATCGTATACCAGAGCAGGTTTTAGGGTTGCAAAACGCTGGTCAAAAGCACGACCTATAGTTCGTTATTATCTGTCGTAAACACTACAAGGAGCTCATTGATGAAGAAGCTTGAATTCCCCCTGCTAAAAAAAATCGGTGATGAAGCGCTCGAGAAAAAAACGGGTAAGAAATGGGAAGAATGGTTCAGGATTCTCGACCATGCCGGTGCTACAACGATGAATCATGCAGACATAGCAAAGTACCTGTTCGGTCAACTCAATGTCCCCGGATGGTGGTGCCAGATGGTCGCAGCTGGATATGAGCAGGCTCGCGGGACGAAAGACGAACATCAGACAGCAACCGGTTTCGAGATCAGCGTCAGCAAAACGATCGCGGCGGCAACCAAGTCGGCATACAACGCGTGGAACGATGAAAAGATTCGCCCCCGCTGGCTTCCGAATACTCCAATCGTTATTCACAAAGCGACAGCGAATAAATCGATGCGCGTGACATGGACGGATGGAAAGAAAAGCGTCGATGTCAATTTCTATCCGAAAGGGACGGAGAAGTGCCAGGTAGTCGTCCAGCATCGATTGCTGGCGGAAGCCAAAGCTGCAAATCGTATGAAATCCTTCTGGTCCGAGAGACTGGACAAGCTTAAGACAATTCTGGAAAAATAAGTACACCTCACCTGTAAAATTGGTGCGAAGGTGTTTATCCGCAGAAGTGTCTAAGAATAATAGACCTACATAGTCTTCTGCTTTTGAAGCTTAACTTGACTCTCAAAAAGAACCTTTGTATACTTCAGTGCCCGCAGATTTCCAACTCGTTCTTTCTCTTTTCTAAATCAACAGATATTCAGTGTGAATTTCTATAGGGGGAAACAACTATGAATTTTGATAGAAACGGGTTTCACCTCTCCTCACATCCACTTCATCAGGTTACGTTGTTCACCGCTTTGTTCTGTATTGCTGTTCTCAGCCCGGTTCGGATTGTTGCATCTCCAGTAAAGCTAAAATCCAATTCCGCAGCAGTACAATATAAACTGCGTGCAATCGACGCACACCAGCAGCAGCTTGAACATCGGCAGCAATCACATGCTTCTCAGCTCATGGGAAAATCTCAAACCTCACCGCCACCGGAAGTCGGCATCAGGATTAATCGTGAAGCGAAGACCGCTTCGACTCTATTCTTCTATGATAATATGGAGAGTGGAACAAACGGCTGGACAACGGAAGTTTACAGCGGTGCAGATATCTGGCATCAAACAACTCTCAACTCAAGTTCCCCTACGCACAGCTGGTGGGCCGGTATTGAAAATCAGGGAAATTATAACACCGGCGCAAGAGTCAACACGGCTGTCAAATCTCCCCCAATAAATTTAGCCGGCGCTTCAGGGTCAGTCAAACTCATCTTTGCGGAAAATTATTTCACAGAGCGCGGCTGGGACTATTGTATGGTCGACGTGAGCACCAACGGAGGCGCATCCTGGACAAACCTTCGTGGTGGGTATGGAGTTGCACCAACAGGAGACAGTGACGGATGGATCATTACAAGCATTGACCTCTCCGCCTACGCGGGGCAAACGATTACCCTCAGATTTTATTTTGACACCGGCGATGCAAATTTCAACGATTTTGCAGGGTGGTTCTTCGATGATGTTGTTATTTTCGACGAGGGAGGGATCGTTATGGGGAAAAAATTCTTTGACGTCAACGGAAACAGCGTCAAGGATGTCGGCGACCGGGGCCTCCATGACTGGTTCATCACCGCTTCCGGACCGGTTACTCTCACAACACGAACAAACTACCGCGGTCATTACGAAATTCCTCTGCCGCAAGGCTCCTACACTTTGACAGAAGCACTGCAATCTCCTTGGTCGCAAACGTATCCTCCGGGAAACCAGTGGTCTGTCACAATCTCGACTCCTGACACTGTGATTGACAGCCTCTGGTTCGGCAATTACACGCAGGCAAGTTTTATCAACGGTATAAAATTCGACGACATCAACAAGAATGGTGTGTATGACGGCGGCGATACTCTCCTTCCGAACTGGAGAATCGTAGTCACGGATACGCTCGGTACAGTAGTCGACCACGATTACACCGATTCCCTCGGAGTTTACCAGCTTCACATCCTCCAGCCCGGACGTTACATTGTACGGGAAGCTACAAAACGCGGATGGGTTCAGTCATTTCCGTCATCCGAAACATACACCGTTGACATCCCGAACCTCACGACCAACCTGACAGGCTATGATTTCGGCAACTACCAGTCCGACTCGGTTAATTCGATTCTCGGGCAAAAGTTCAACGACCACAATCGCAACGGCGTCAAAGATAATGATGAAATTGGAGTTGCCGGCTTTTCCATCAAGTTGACCGGTCCAAAAAATCGGACGGTACAGACGGACAGCAGCGGATTTTTTGAATTCCTGAACCTTACACCGGGGACGTATCACGTGAAGGAAATACAACAGGCGGGATGGTGGAAATCCTTCCCGGATTCGTTCTATATTATCACATTAAACGGCGGCGATTTTGCTGACAGTGTTGACTTCGGAAATTATCAGATTCTTCCCGGATCCATAGGGGGCATGAAATTCCACGACGTCAACAACAATGGACTGAAAGATGGCGGCGAATCCGGTCTTTCAGGCTGGCACATATCATTGAGCGGGACGAATTATGTCAACGCTTCAATAACTCAAACTACTATAACTGATGGAAGCGGCAATTATTCATTTCCCGGCCTGTGGCCCGGCAATTACACCATCAGTGAAGTCTGGAAGAATGGCTGGATACAGACCTACCCGGCAAATCTTGGAGTTCATTCCATTAGTCTGGGTCTTGAACAGAACCTGACAGGTGTTGATTTCGGCAATTATGACAGTTTGTTCATCGGTTCATTCAGAACATTTCTGCCGGAAAGCCTCGCGCTCGCAGTTAATAAGAGCGGCAACCATAAACCGGTACCGCTGAAACCCGATAAAGATGAATTCTGGATTACTGTGTACAATCCCGCTCCCGATTCAGCGCATACGCTCAAAATCAATTTCAGCATCAATGTAGACACAGGGTCGCTGTCGCTTTCGAAACCCGGGACAGTACAAATTCCTGACCCCACGAAGCCGAATAAATTATCGATTGCATTCGATTCGTACGTACAGGGAGGAGACAGTGTCACATTCCACGGCATAATAAAGAAGACGAAGCCCGAGAGAGTGAATTCTTACCGCTGGGTGTACAACGATTCTACCGGCAGGGCGAAGACATACTACACAGCACAAAACTATCACCGTCTGCCAATGCCTAATCCTATCAATATGGTTCAACTTGTAGGAGCAGGGTCAAGAGTGGGATTAGGAGGACCGCATTCTGTCGTTCATCCATCTTACACTTATGTCATGAAGTCGCTGGTGGAGCGGTTAGATCGCATGCACCTGAGAACGAGTGTCGCCCGTTGCTTGAATTTCTACGCGGGCACATCGACACCTATCCGGCGACAGATCAATTACCTCTCGCCTTCGCGTGGAAATAATAAATTGTTTGCGGAAGCTCTCGCGTTGAAGCTTAACATCGCAGGAAGCGACAACATGATTCTGCCACCGGGATTAGGTAATTTGATTTTTGATGAAGGAACCGGTTCCGCAAACCCGATGAACGGACTGACACTGCGTGAAATTACAGCGCGTGTCGACAGCTTCATGTCGTCGTACAAAGACACGGGGACAATACACCAGTGTGAAATGCCGCCGAGCTGGTCTGGATTTTCACCGGAAACGCTCTACACGAAAATCCGGATGGTCGATTCAGTCTTCTGCGGACCGCTCGACACGATCAGCTTCGGCAGCGGCTTGAAATTCACGTCGGTGCTTCCGCTCTCTGCGGTGAGCTTCCTCAGATTCGATTCGCATGCGGCTCCAGTCATCGTTAATAATCGTTTATCTTCACCAATTCTTGTGCCTGATCAGTTTGCCCTGCATCAGAACTATCCGAACCCGTTCAACCCGACGACAACCGTGCCGTTTACTCTCGCTCAGCGTTCACTGGTGACAGTAAAAATCTACAATATCCTCGGGCAGGAAGTCGCAACTCTTCTCAACCGTGAATTGATGGATGAAGGTTTGACGGAAGTCCAGTTTGACGCGGGGAATTTGCCGTCAGGAGTTTACTTCTATCATCTGAAGGCGGAAGGAATTCCGGATGAGGAGGGAACGCCCGGGCAAACATTCACGTCGGTGAAGAAAATGATGTTGATGAAATGATGTGAACAGGTCCTACAACCGGATACTTAGCGACGGGCGAACGGAATTTTGTTCGCCCGTTGTTTTATATCTTACCACTTTATAACGCTTAATCTCTAATCAAGCTTCTTCTTAAACCTCAAAATACTCGCGCTGAGAACCGCTATTCCCATCCCGAGCAGCAGAACCGCCTGAAGCCAGAGGTCGCTGAAACCGACTCCTTTCAGAATTAGCGACCTGACGATAATAAGGTAATGCCGCATCGGTATCCCAAACGAAATGATCTGCAGAAGCCGTGGCATATTATCCACCGGAAATGTAAAACCGGAAAGGTACATCATCGGCTGAAGGATAAAGAACTGCCCTATCATCATCGCCTGCTGTTGCGTACGTGTAATCGTAGAAACAAACAATCCCAGCCCCAGTGTCGTCAGGAGAAAAAATCCCGACATCCCGATGAGCAGCGGGACACTCCCTTTAATCGGTATGCCGAAACCGAATATCATCACGACCAAAACCACTGCCGCGTTGATCGAACCGATAATCGTGAAGGGCACGAGCTTGCCGATGATCAATTCCGATGGTTTGATGGGAGTAACCATGATCTGTTCGAGTGTCCCTATTTCTTTTTCCCGCACGACGGCCATCGACGTCAGGTTCATGGTGGTGACAAGTAGCAGAAGAACAAGAACCCCCGGTACCATGTAATTCCTGCTCTTCAGGTCCGGGTTGTACCATGTCCTCACCTCGGTGTCGACGCCTCCAACCGGGTGGTGCCCACCGGAGACTTCCGTAAGAATGTTTTTCGAGTATTGCCCTGCAATCTGACTTGCATAGCTCACGCCGATGGCGGAAGTATTTCCCTCGCTGCCGTCGACGAGCAGCTGGACTTTCGCCGGCTCTCTCCTGAGAATCGATTCACTGAATTTATGCGGAATCACAAGCGCCATGCTCGCTTTATTATCATCCAGGTATGAAGTGACAGCATTGTAATCATCGGTTGCATATTCGATCGAGAAATAACCGGACGTGACAAACTTCTCTGCGAGATCTCTGCTTTCGGAGGTCTTGTCGAGGTCGCACAGCACTATGGCAATGTTCTTAACGTCGATGGAAGCCGCGTAACCCAGCAGCGCCAGCTGTAATACGGGGGCGATAAACACTATAGGCAGGAGCTTCTTGTCCTTGAACAATTGTCCGAACTCTTTTTTTAACAATGCAATAATGCGCTGGATGTTCATGACTTCACCCGATCGTTTTCTTCAGCCTTTTGATGCTGATACGCAGCATGATGGTGATGAATATCAGGAGAAACACGACCTGCTCCCAGAATGCCGACACGCCGACTCCCTTCAATATGATACTGCGCAGGATGACAAGGTAGAATTTTGCTGGGGTGATGTTGGAAAGCCACTGCAGCCACCACGGCATGCTGCGGATCGGGAACATAAACCCGGAGAGCATGACGGTCGGCATCAGCGACATAAGCGACGCAAACTGGAACGCAACCTGCTGGCTATCGGATATCGTGGAGACGAACAATCCTATCGACAACGCTGCCACGATGAAGATGAGCGTCGCGAAGAAAAGGAGAATGAGGCTCCCCTTGATGACGACACCGAACAGAAAATAAGCAGCGACAAGAACAATCGCCGCAGCGATCAGCGAAATCAATGCGTACGGAATCATCTTGCCGATAATCAGTTCAACCGGTTTTACGGGCGAGACATCAATTTGCTCGATGGTGTTCCGCTCTTTTTCCTTTACGATCGAAAGTGATGTTGCAATAACGGCGGTGATTGCCAGGATAAAGCCAATCAGTCCCGGCACCAGGAATTTCGCGCTCTTCAGCTCCGGATTATACCATATCCGCGCGTCGAATTGGACCGGAATGTAATTCGCGCGCCCGATTTTCGCCATCTCATCCAGCTGAATTTTCTGGGAATACTGCAGTGCGATCACCTGGACATACCCAACGATGGTCGTTGCGGTATTCGCGTCCATCCCATCGACAAGCACCTGCACATCAGCTGTTTCGCCCGATGCAAGCTTGTGAGAAAACTCAGGAGGAATGATGATCGCGCATTTTACCTTAGCGTCATCCAGCAGCAGCGACGCCTCACGTGAAGAGGAAATCTGCTGAACATAATCGAAATACCCGGAGGTCAAGAATGAATTAACAAATTCCCTGCTGTCGGATGATTTCTCTTCGTCATAAATGGCCATTTTGATATGCTGAACGTCGAAGTTCAGCGCGTACCCGTTGAGGAGGAGAAGCAGAGCGGGCACAAGCGTCAGGATCGACAGGACGCGTTTGTCGCGCCTGATCTGGCGGAACTCTTTAACGACAATCGGTTGTAAGCGCCGCACAATGTTCATCGCTCAGGCCGCCTTCTTTGCGTCGTGAGTGAGTAAATAGATAAAAACATCTTCCAGCGAAGGAGTGATTCGCTCAATTTGCATCCATCTTATGCCATTTGACTCTAAAATTGTTTCGATTTCTTTGCGCGCCTCCGCTTCATCGACAACGCTGACATGGAGAGATGTTCCGAACACGGAGGTTTCGAGCGCCCACGGTTCTTTCTCAATCAACGACATCCCTTCGATGACATTCGAACATTGAACTTCAAGGATGGGAGATTTGATATAATTCTCCTTGAGCTCCTTCGGGCTCCCGCCTGCGATAATCTGTCCGGCATTAATAAGAATGATGTCATTGCAGTATTCAGCTTCTTCGAGAAAATGAGTAGTCACGAGAACTGTTACTCCCTGAGAAGAAAGGTCATAGATCAGCTCCCAGAATTTCCTCCGCATCACCGGGTCAACACCACTCGTCGGCTCATCGAGGAACACGATTTTCGGCTGGTGCAACACCGCGCATCCGAGTGCAAGGCGTTGTTTCCATCCTCCCGAAAGCGTTCCGGTGATACTCTTTTCTCTCCCGTGCAAATTTGCAATATCATACACCCATTGCTTCCGTTCCACAATCGCACCGTTCGTCATCCCATAGACACGGCCGTAAAAATTGATATTCTCTTCGACAGTCAAATCTTCATACAACGAAAACTTCTGCGACATATATCCGATCGACGCCTTCACCTTTTCCGATTCGGTATTGATGTCGAACCCTCCGACGGTCGCGCTTCCCTCCGACGACTCCAGCAGTCCGCACAGCATTCTTATCGTCGTCGATTTGCCTGCACCGTTCGCTCCCAGAAAACCGAAGACTTCTCCCCGCTTCACTTCAAAATTCACCTTATCGACCGCAGTGAACTTCCCAAAGCGCTTTGTCAGATTTCTTACTTCGATCGCGTAATTGTTCATTGAGCGCCACCGCGGTCTGTATGTGTAAGAAGCGAAACGAAAACATTTTCGAGTGAAGGGCTGATGACTCTGTAGTGGGATACAGGATTGCCGGCCGACGCCAGCATCGTTTCAATGGCGTGGAAGTCTGTCGCTTTCTGGACTATGACGTTCAACCTGTCGCCGAATGCCTGCACCTCACCTACCGACGGCTGTTGTTTTAACGCCAGGAATCCGTCCCGGACACGGCCACAGAATACTTCCACCACCACACCCGGCATCATCTCCTTCAAATTGTGTGGCGTATCCATCTTCATCACTTTTCCAAGGTTCATCAGCGCTACGCGCGAACAACGTTCTGCTTCGTCGAGATACGGAGTCGTCATGACAATCGTGATTCCTGTCTTCAGCAGGCTCGAGAGTACTTTCCAGAAATCTCTTCGGGAAACGGGGTCGACTCCCGTCGTCGGTTCATCGAGAAAAATAATTTCCGGCGTGTGAACCAGCGTGCAGGCGAGAGCAAGTTTTTGCTTCATCCCTCCCGACAATTTTTCAGCGAGCCGGTCACGGAAGGGCGTGAGGCGCGTGAATTCCAGCAGCTCATTCCTTCTCTTCTCATAATCATACACGCCATGAATCTCAGCAAAGAACTCGATGTTCTCGTCGACAGTCAGATCGCCGTACAGGCTGAATTTTTGTGAAAGGTACCCGATCCTTTTTCTTACTTCCTCCGCTTGTGCCGCCACGTCAAAACCCAGCACATTAATCTTGCCGGAATCCGGACGCATAATGCCGCAGAGCATCCGGATGAGTGTGGTCTTGCCCGCGCCGTCGGGACCGACAATCGCGTACATCTCGCCCTTTTGAATCTCAAGAGAAACATCATCAAGGGCGACGAGATCATCAAACTTTTTCGTGATCGATTTAATTTCAATGACACTCATGGTCCGATTATACCGGTTGATGTTACCGCGTCAATGATGCATACTGCCACCAAAGTGGCGGTGAATAAAGAACAGCATAACGAGAAGTACCAATGCGACCAAAACACACAGCAATACTTTAGTTTTACCCGCAATTGGCTTACCGCCCACGCCTGCCTGAGGTAGCTGACGAAGCTTTGACGTTCCATAAGGTGTTAATCCCCAGGGTTTATAAACGGAAATGGCTGTTATGGCTATCAGCACTATAACAGCTGCCGCTGCCTTAACCATGATTTCCATTCGCAACCCGACGAGTTCAGGATTTGTCAATACGCTCTGTGCAGCGGTTTGAGCAAGGTAACTGATCTGATTCGTGTGAAGAAGCAGGAGGATTGTGCACCCGATAGTTAATATTAATTTTACAACTATCCACCAGTGTTTAATCAAACCCCAGGGTGTGAAAAATGCCTGAACAATCCCGGTCAGCAGAGAACCGATGTTGGCAGGGACAATGACCAGCCAACAGCTCAACCACATTGCAATATACGCCGCGGTGATAATTTGCCGGTCGGCAGATGTGATTCCTACAATAGAGTGTGCGACGAATACTACGACCGCGCTGAGCCAGCCAATTGAAAAAATCATGTGCGCTGCCAGTAGTAACTTACGCAAGCCGGGTGTTAGAATTATCGTCATTTTGCTTCGCTGTTGTGTTGCATTGTTTAGTCCTGTGGGTTACTGCCCGTTCTTTGCACTATCTCCGCTGCTCGCGGAAAGTACCGCGTCCGCGGGCATGCCCGGCTTGAAGATCTGATCCGGGTTGGGGATTTCAATCTTTACTCCGAACACCAGCTTTGTGCGGTCTTCTTTTGTTTGAATGTTTTTTGGCGTGAACTCGGCGACCGACGAGATGTATGTCACCGTCCCTGAGAAGGTTTTATCCGGAGCCGAATCTACCGAGACTTTTGCCTGCTGACCGAGGCGCACTCTTCCGAGCTGCTGCTCATCGACGTAGATAGTCAGCTTGACTTTATCCAGATACGTGATTCTTAAGACATTCGTACCGACGGTGACAAGCTCACCCGGCTCGACCGCTTTCAATGTCACTGTCCCCGCTGAAGGAGCGACGATATAACAATCCCTGATTTTCTTTCTCAGGAGGTCGGCTTGCGCCGCCGCCATATCTTTTTTCTGCCGCGCGTTGCTGATTTCCTCGGGCCGCGAACCATTCTTTAACTTTTCGTACGTCTGCTGTGCCGTCACGTACTTGCTATATGCCTCGTCAAACTGTTTTTGCGTGATTGCCTGCGTGGTAAGCAGTTCCTTCATGCGGTAATAATCGGCTTCAGTGGTTTTGAAATTAGCTTCCGCCTGCGCGATATCTTCTTTACGGGAACCTTCGACGGCGAGCTTGTAGGAAGACTCGAAGGATCCCTCATTTGCGACTGCCTGCTCAAGCTGAATGCGGTACTCTGTGTCGTCGATGATGACGAGCGTATCGCCCTTTGCGACACGGGAGCCTTCATCCACGCGCAGCTCTTTGATTTTGCCGACAAACTCAGCGCTGATGTTGACGTCCGTTCCTTCGATGGTTCCGGATGCGGAAATATCCGATTTGTTACTGCCAGAACAGCCTGCAAGCGATAAGATCAGTAGAGTTGTTGCAAGATATTTCATTTCATCCTCGGTTATTAGTGTTGAGAAATCCGTTCATGGAAATGTTTTCGCGCCTTGTCGGTGAGGATGGCATCGAGGTAGAGTCGCAGCACCGATTTGAACGCTTCTTCCGTGGAAAATGAATGTTCGCTGATGACTTCGGGGTTGACAATCGACTGGATGGCGCCGAGGTACATGAGCACCATGATATCCCTGTTGATGTCGTTCCGGACAAACCCGTTCTGGATGCCTTCGTCGATCATCCTGGAAAAATTCCCGAGTATATTCTGTTTCCGGTGCTCGCTGATTTTTTTCCAGAGGTCGGGCCTGAACTTGCGCAGGTCTTCGTGGAACTGCCTGCTGATGGTGCAGAATTGCTTCCCCATCGTTGTCCAGAGGCCGTACATGCGTTCGACGAAGTCGGACGAGTTCCGCATATGTTCGGTAATCTGACTTTTTACCGTGATGATCTGCCATTCCATGACCGCATCGATGAGCTTGTCCTTGCTGTCGAAATGCTGGTACATGGTTTTCTTGCTGATGCCCAGCTCCGACGCAATCTCATCCATGGTCACTTTGGAAAAACCATTTGCGAAAAACTTTTCCCGTGCAGCTTCGATGATTCGCTGATTGGTATTATCTTCTTTTGGCATAATAGTCTCTTATCTATGTAAAACTTTAAACGTTTTAAAAGTTTCCATTGAAGGATAAGAAAAACCCTTCGTCACCCTGAGCGAGTCCGTCCCGGTGTTTTCGGGACGGATGAGTCGAAGGGTATACTTAGCAAAAACAAAACTTTACCAGCAAGTGGAAACTTTAAATACTTTTAACGTTTCTAATATACGTGAATTTCAAATGTATGTCAAGTGTGTCACCCCCAAAAAAGTGCTTGTCATTGCGAGGAGTCCTGCGAATGCAGGACGACGAAGCAATCTAAACAATGCTGGGTGGCAACCCATAGATTGCCCGCCTGCCGGACGGGCAGGCTTCGTCCTCCCGATTGAATCGGGACGGGACTCGCAATGACAACCTCGGTGTCGAAAAAAAAGGGCGTCATTGCGAGGAGCACCGCCGCAGGCGGGGCGACGAAGCAATCTAAACAAGGCAATGCGGCAACCCATAGATTGCTTCGTCCCGCTTTGCGGGACTCGCAATGACCTCGCTCAGGGACGGTATTCACAATGACGACCTAGGTTACAAAAAAAGAACCTGCCATTCCCGCACGTTTTAAGCGGGAATCCACAACAAGGCCATTCCTGGATTCCCGATAATCCCGACAAGGTCGTGGAACCAGGATGAGAGATTCCACTTAAATTAGTGCTCGACCATCAATCATTCACAAACACCTTCATCTGCTTTCGCGTGAATGCCCACTTCCCTTCCGATGTGCGGTCAAAGAGATAGAGGTCGTACTTTCCTTTTCGCTTAATTGTGGGGAAGGCTGCAACCTGCGCATGGTCGAAGCCCCATTGTTCGGACGCAGGGCGAATCAGTTCAAAGACCTCCCGCAGTTCGCGTTCGCGTCCCTGCTCGTCTCCGCTAGAGAAGGATGAGACATACTCGAGCGCAAGCTGGTCAACGCCTTTATTCCGGTCTTTGTGCTCCACGCCCCACACAAGATTGAAGGAAGTGACTTTTACGTGTGTTCCCGATGAGAGCGCCTGATCCCGGAATACCGGGTTGTCCCCGACCCCTTCAATGTACATCAGGCCGAAAAAGGCAAGGACCGGCACAAGGCAGCCAAGGACAAATCCTATCGCAAACGATTTAAACTGAATATTCATTTTGATTCCTCAGATAATTTCTGGCGGCAAGAGTTGAACTACAGGGAAGTCAAGATATACAAATTTTCTGTGAAGCAAAAGTGAAGGTGAGAGGTTGGGTATGGGATTCGCAATGCCTTCCGCTACTTGTCATTGCGAGGAGTGGCGCTGAAAGCGCCACGACGAAGCAATCTGAACTCTGCATTGGCATGATATTCCTAGCTTAGATTGCTTCATCCCGCTTCGCGGGATTCGCAATGACCTCGTTCAGAACTGGAACTCGCAATGACCTTGGTCAGGGACGCGACATGACAGACTAATGCAGGTACTTCTTAATCGGATCCCAGTAATGGTCCTTCCACCCCTGAGCGAGGTGGTCGTGCGCGGGCGGAGGAAACCCGGTGTGGTCGAAGACAAGGTGTGTGCCCGAACCTTTCGGTATGAGCTCGAACTTCACGAGCGAGTAAACACCCACGGGCCACTCTTTGTCGTGCCATGCCTGGACGACTCTCTGATTTGGGATTAATTCCACATTACGACCGGTAATATATCCATCGAACAGTGTGAAGGCTCCCCCCTCAGCGCTGTCGATCTTCGCAGAGGTTGCGGAGAACCCGCCCCCTTGCGCCGTGAACTCAGAGAACTGCTTCGAGTCGAGTATTGCTGTATAAATCCGCTCGGGACTTACAGTGAAATCCACTTCTTGATGAATCGTGTATGACTTGATACTAAGTGGCTTTTTCTGCTGTTGGCTCACCGAGTCTTGTTTCATTTGAGCAAACAGAACATGCGATGTTAGAAAGATACAGGCAAGAAGAACGTTTTTAGGGAGATTTGATTTCACAAGGAACCTCACTAAGTTATGGCCTAATACACTCAAAGCAGGTTCATTTCATGACTGATAGACTATCGCTCGACACACCTGAAGTATCTTGATCTTTCAGCATCTGAAACTCATTGATTTGACCGCCATCTTGTATCTTTACATATCCGCGGTAAAAGCGCATCGTGCGAATTATCGTCTTATCCAATGCCAAAAGGACCGTTGGATGATTTTCTCTGTTCTGCAAAGGGGATACATAGAGAAGTTTATCATCCTGGTACCAAATGGCAACGGGTTTTGAAACTAGTATCTTTTGAGTTTCTTTGGAAGTTAAGTGAATCCCGATCATGCTGCACATAAGAGAATCCTGGGACTCGATGTGCACCTCGGCAACCCTTGGTTGCCCTCCACCCAAATTGTACTTGAAATTGCCAAACACTTCATCAGCATACTCGAACAGAAAAAGTGAAAGCACCGCAATGGATGCTACAACGATATTAGGCAACAACCAAGGACGCGTGATACCTTTGAAAACAGCAACAGTGTTGTTATCCTTTTTACGATTGATAACTCTGTACAAAATGACGATGAAAAAAATCATGATGTAGATGCCCCCGGCTATAATCTTTGGATGCCAGTATGCAAGGGCAAGCTGACTCAATACAATTTTGTATACAGGGACCACGTTAGAGAGACTCATTCCCATTTCATACCCGGAAATCCAGGTGAGCCCCCACGGAAGCACATAACCAACAAGTGTCCCGGCTACGGAACCCGAAAACGCAATTGCAAATGGGACTATACAAATGATCTTAAAGCAGAACCAGATCTTTTCGCTGAGTTTACTGAAGTTCCTTTCACGAGCAATCCTCGCACCGTACCCGATCGCCAACGGGATCGGACAGACAAATAGAAGAAAAACAATGAAATAATAAGCAAAGAGGGAGCCGACTAGCACATTTCTTGCGTTGATGGACGAGAAATCCGCAATGCCGATCTCCATGAGTTGGATGTTTGATACAAAGAAGCCAAGTGCATACAAAACAGCGAGGATAGCTGTTGCCGCTTTGATGATGAACTCGACTTTGGGGGTTAGTTGTGAATCCTGCTTCATGATGCCATCGGTCAACATCTGCGTTTTAGAGTTTAGTATGTGTAGTGACTGGAGTTTTCATTCTTGAATTGGTCATCAAATTGTTTCGTGTTCATACTACCCCTGTCCGGGCTAGCAAGGCCGTCTTCAATTAATCTTTTTGTATAGTTTGAAATCCATCGTATCAGCGTTGATCAGGTACAAATCAGACGCAAGATACTTGTACTTGAATTCATTGTAGTCAGTGCAGGCGAAGTAAGTGTCGTATGTCTTGAAAAGAGCCTTTGAACGTTGCAGCTGAGACAATTCATTGTCAAAGTCTCTCTCCGAAAAAACATCGCAAAGACTATCTGAACTTCGCTCAACGAAATTCTTATTTGTCTGCACTTGTCCTCTCGCAAGAAAAGAGCTATAATAATAAGTCTGAACAGGCAAAGCCCGAAGTATTGTTAGTCTTACATTCCCTACTTGCTCAGAGATGCCATTGTAGAAATTAGCAGACCATCGATTGGTGTAATCATTCATATCCTCAAGGTTGGTGCCATACTTAAGCACAGACTCGAAAGTGGAGTGAAGGTTTGTGATGTTATCAGAGTACAGATGCTTCGATGATTGTATGATACTTTCTTTTTGGATTCTTAGAAGGGTTATGCGACTTGATAATGAATCCAAGTAGTACTCGCCGAAATGGGCTTCTGTGATCATGAATCGGTTTCTGGTTAATTGATTTTCATAGATATCTCCGACCTCAACTTTCTGGAAGCAACTAGGAATAAGCATTAGAAGTCCATAGACTACGTACAGCAGTCTTATCATATACTCACCCTCCGTGCTGCCAACAAAATCGAGAACCTTGTTTCACCCAACGAGAGCACCGTATTCCTTTCTTTGTGATTGCTTGGCACTGACCAGAATATGATTCATCCTTCACCGAAGGTTGTGTCTGGCCATGCATATTCCGTGACGGCAAATTTGGATGTGTTGGGATCTCCTGTAATGAATTCGATTTTTCGTACATCGCCCTGTGTTGATAGCAGTATACTGACCCAGCTTGGGCTTTCCTCTTGCATTGGGCCCCTTTTTTTGTAATAGCTTGGCATTGTTGAGCGAACGATAGGCTTACGGCAATCAATGAGAGTAATAGGAGTGCGATTACTCCCTGGCAGAACGTATTTCGATTCACAATAATTCACCTTTCTGCCTCCTAACTCTGATTAACTATTCCAACGAGAAAAATAATAACGCCTAACGTCTCGGCAAACAATGCAATACTTGTGTGAACGCAAGATAGACTCATTCACCGTGAACCAAAAGCATTGACTGAGGCTGTTTACCAACCATTTCCAACGTCCTTATTCCCACTGTTAAATGCATATGCTCACTAATCTGACTTGCCAGAAACCGAGGCAAACGCCTGTTCAAATAAAGGCAAAAATGATCTTACTTTCGTTCTTGCGGGGTCAATCAAATATACAGCCTGCTTCCATTCGACTTGATAGCGATCCATCTTAATGCCGCCAACGTGCGTCTTCTCCGCAACCGATTTTGGCAGTTTAAAAAAGAAGGCTAAGGTCTTTGAATCTACCCACATGATTCCAAATGCGATGCGGAAACCGTGCTTGAAGCAGCAATAGTTCTTGTTGAACTTCAGTTCAAGAGGCCAGTTCTTGGATTTCACCAGCTTTTGAGTCTCCTGCGCAAACTCTAGATATGCGCCAACACTATTCTTATTGTATTGACTTTCATAGAAAGCTCGATCGTACGCTTCGAGACCGCGGGCTGTTCGCGTTCTCTGTGGTTGCTCGGGTTCCAATTTGTTAAGGAGAAGGAAGTGATTTGCCCCCTCAACCCAACGCTTGATTTCAATAAGATCAACAGGATAAGTGATTCGATTGACGAGCTGGAGTGTAGACCGGGTAATGGACGGAGCGATAACAATAATTCTGACTTCATAGCTATCCCAGTTTATAGGTAAATCGCCAGGCTGATTGGAAGCTTCACGCCACAGGTTTTTTATTGAATCTGGATTGTTCTGCGCCCAAAGCGCGTATGACAAGACTTGAGGGATGATTGAAGAATCGACCTCGACATTTTTCATTTCGACAATGCAAACATTTCCGTTTCTGTCAATCCCGATGATATCAGGAATTCCCGTCTTCTTTCCACCTCGAATCTGTCGATTGAGAAGGAAAACGTCTTCAAGAAGTTCCTTCGTTTCAAAAACTAATTTCTCGAATTCCTCTTCTGTGGAGAAAGGGATAGGGGCAAGATTAAGAGTCTTCTTGTCCGGTTGTTTCCAGAATAAGTTTGCCATCAGAATTACTCCCTATCTGAGTGTGGGTAATCGCTTATGACGTGGCGTGGGGTAAACCACTTGTGGCACTTGTTCGCTTCGCGAACATCGCACAACTCGGCAAGCGCGCTGCGCTAGGCGTAGCCGCAACCGCTCTAATTGTCCTTTTATTGTCTCAAGAACTTGAATCTAGTTTTCGGATAGAGTCGTGTGTAGGATTCGTCGAATACACAGCGACGGTCAATGTTCTCGAAGAAATTGTATTCGTCAAGCCATTCTTTGAACTGTGGTTGCCCTGCCGTGTTTATTCCGTGGGCTGAAAGACAATTGTAGAAAAGCAGGCCCATCTCGTCATTCGACATCTGTGCTTGTAGAAGCCCAACATAACGCGCTTGCAATTGTGGTTCGTGGGGAAAACTCTCATGGATGAATTTGACAATGTTATACACGAATCGGAAGTAGTGACCTAAGTTTGCATCATATTCCTTGTAGAATTCCTCGTAAGTGTTCTTTAACAGTGGCAGCAACTCATCAAGATTGGCAGAGTACTTTTGAGCGACCTGTTCGGGTGACGCGCCTCGTGAGTATTCCGTGCTTCTGAATTCTTCGAACATTCGATTAGCGTGAGGGAGGACTTTGTCCTCATATCGTTTCTCGAAGTTTAAGAAGACGTCTTGGAAATATCTTCTGCCCTCGATTGGTATTGTTTCGCCACCTGATCGGATATGTCGCCTTGATGAATCGATGACTTGATGAAGCACGGACAATAGATTGAAGAATGTGTTCTCAAACTGAAAATGTCTTTGAGTGTGCCTCGAGTCTTCCCATTCACGGAGTTGAAAGATTATAGAGAGAGCGACGATAAGGAATGCGAGCCCAGTGAAAAAGGCATTTATTGCACCAAACATATCTCCGAAAAGTCCGCCTTGGGTCAACTCGTGCTTCTGGTCACGGAATGCATAGAATACAATAAGGCCGTAGACGATGAAGAAGAGTAGGTAGAAAGTGAATGCAAGTAGAATATTTCGTCTGGTGAAAATGTTGAAGATCATTGGTTGCGTTCCTCAATTGGGCAAACGTTGCGGTTGGGCCTAACGTCGTGTTTTTGCTTCTTATGCGTTGGTTGTTTTGCGTACATCAATCAAATGCTAAGAATCCAACAATTTATCTAGTCCTCCATCCTCAGTAAGTTTATGCGCTTCGTCTACTGGAATACCATGGGGATATTTTTGAAGCAGACGCTCTAGCAACTGATCGACAGTACTCTTATACAAGTCAGGATTGTCCCCTTTGTAATTAACCTTAGAGGTTTCCATAATTGTGCGTATAGTCTCAACAGAGAGCATTTTACCTTCCTTGGCAGCCCTTTGTAAGATTCGTTTTCTTTTTGTTCGTAATCTCTTCAAGTCCCACTCAATCCATCTCTGCAAGAGTATGAGCACTCCCACTCGAATAGGAGAGGCAGTTGAGTCCGTGCGTTCAACAAACCTCCTTGCAAAAGAATAAAAATCAGCTTTCATAGGCATTGTGGTCCCTAAATATCGACTCTGAGACATGCAAAACAAGACGCATAACTTTTTATTTACGCATTGCGTTTTCGTTGCTACATCTAGATGGCATTACGCAGTATGGCCCGAAAAATTTATTTTCACCTGATGCCTCTGCAACTGTGCGTGACACCACGCTTTATACCTTCTCGTTTGAGCTCTGGAAAGATTTGTCCAAGGTAACATTTTTTTATAAAAGAGTCAAAAAATGACAAGTCATTTCAATATAGCCACGACTTCCTGCTGTCGCGGCTCGCCGGGAATGACGACCTCCCCCTCTTTAGAGATATATACATTAATCTCGCTCCGGATGCCGAAATCGCCGAGGAAGTAAACTCCCGGCTCAACCGAGAACGAAGTCTCAGGAATAATCGTCCGCTCGTCGCGCGTCTCGAGATTGTCCATGTTCGCGCCGCTGCCGTGCAGGTCCTCCGTGATGGAATGACCGGTCCGGTGTACAAAGTATTGTCCAAACCCCGCCTTCACGATAACCTCCCTCGCCGCGTCGTCGACATCGCAGCCGCGAACCGTCTTCTTTTCGGCAAAACGCTTCTTCAGCAAATCGACAGCCGCGTCGCGCGCCTGCCTGACAACATTAAACACCTTCGTGTACTTCTCCGGAACACTTGTCCCGAGATACCCGACCCAAGTGATGTCGTTGAACGTCGAGCCGGGCTTGTTCTTCTTCGCCCATAAATCAATTAAAACAAAATCCCCTTCGCGCAATTCGGAGTGAACTTCTTTTGTCGGCTCGTAATGCGGGTTGCCGCTGTTGGCGCCCACCGAGCAGTTCGGCTCTATCGGGGTGACAAGCCCGCTCTCGCCGAACAATTTATACATGAACTGCTGGACGTCGTACTCGGTGATCCGCTGTTTCGCCGTGATGCGCTGTTTCATGAACCCGAACGCCTTGTCGACAACGCCGCGCAGGACCTTTGCAGTCTCGAGGTTGTCGCGGTACGCCTCCTGCGTCCATCGCGCTTCAAAGTATTGCGTCAGGTTCATCGAGGAGACAATGTTCACGCCGGTCTTCTTCACGGTTTCAATCGTGCCCGCGTCCACTTTGGAGATGTAGGGTATCGCGTTCCCGGGTGAGTACTCCATCGCGACTGTCTTCATGCCGGAGAGAAGAGTTTTCAGTCCCTCTTCAAGCGACTGCCAGCTCAGGAAGACCGATTTTTCTCCCGGAAGATGGTCGAGGTTCCACTGCTCGATGCTGTGGACGAGCTTGCGCGGCTCTCCCCGCGCGAGAATCAGGTAGAAGAAACGGCGCGTGTTCAGGAGATGCTTTGGAAATTCGAGAATACGCTGGGCGAATTCGTTCCGCTTCCAGAAATCGTAGAAGAGCCAGCCGTCGATGTTTTCTTCCTGCAGTTTTGCCTGTATGGACTTGATTTTCGCAGCGATTTCCTGTGATGGTCCGGTGGATGACATAGAAATGAAGTTTTATTGATGGACAGCGATTTGTTTGACGTGAAATATACGGAGGCTGGGGGGAAGATGCAAAAAGCCAGGTGATCAATGTGAATGCCGTAGTCCAACCTGTCATTGCGAGCCCTTCGCTGTCCACGGTCCTTGCTAGGCCCGCAAAGCGGGCCGAAGCAATCTTTGCATTGCAATCTAAGCTCGGCGACGTTCAGATTGCCCGCCTGCCAGTCGGGCAGGCTTCGTCGTGGCGCCGTAGGCGCCACTCCTCGCAATGACGCCCAGGGTTGGAAAAAAAGAAGGTGTCATTCCAACATGCTCTTAGTTGGAATCCAGACTTGGCCTAGTCCTGGATTCCCGATAGGAGCATTCGGGAATGACCGTTGGCGGTCTGGGAAAACAAAAAGCCAGGGGTCAATTTCCATTTCCCGTCCTCCCCTCCCGCCAAAACAGGAAACTTCGCCGGGCGACTCCCACTCAATCGCGGACGAAGCGCGGAGAATCTGGTCTCTGCCCGCCAGAAACAGATGCGTTCCGGAGTTACCTCCTTCCGGAACTGCCAGACGGTATCGTTTGGTGCGCAACGGATTCCGGAAACCGACCCCTGTGAAAAACTTAACTCATCCCCTCATCCATCTTGTCCCCTTCTCTTCAAAAAAGAGAAGGGGAAGTTTGTACCACAGCTAAACATCCCTCTCTTTATGAAAGAGAGGGATTATAGGGTGAGTTATTTCAGTACTGTCTGAATCCTTCAAAGCCTCTTCCTGAAGTATTGATGATTCATTCTTCCGTTCTTTGAGATTCTCACTTCTGCTTTTGAACCCGAAGACTCTTTTCTTGAGAAGATAATTCAGCAATATTTTTCTAATGCCCGGAGCTTCGCTCATAAGAATGCCTTATGATTTTCACAATCCTGAAGTTGGTCTCAACAAACCCTTCGACTCGTCCCACTCCGCGGGACTCGCTTCCCGACGGGATCCCTTCGGGACAGGGTGACGCCTCTCGCTGCTAAAATAACCGATGGGGCAATGCCTCCCGCGCCCCCAGTCTTGCCCCATCGTCTCCCGGCCAACCCACCATTGACCGGAACAACAGGTGACTGAGGGCTATTTGCGCATCAACGCGACTGCTTCGCCTACTGCCTCCTGGAAATTCTCAATCTGATTTTCAAACACCATCACGCTGGAACGGGTGAATTTCTTGTCCCCCTCCTTCGCGAGCTTGCTTTCCGCGATGGTCAGGTACTTCGACTTGTTCTTCGCCTCTTTGACGTCGATGAAATAGGTGCGGTCTCCTGCCTTCAGCGATTTTGAATACAACGCTTCCATAAAGCCTCCTCAGTTTATGTTGTGTAGTATGTTGTAGTATATGATTTGTGAAAAGTTCTTATAGACGGCAAGGGAAGGATCCGACGGACCCTTCAGCTTCGGGAGGATGTCGTCCTGGGAGTGGTGCTATTGCGTGGAGTGAAGATACATAAAAAAAGAGATGTTGTCAAGTAAAAAATTACTACTTTTCGAAAAAAATAATCATGCCTAAAACGCCGTTAATTTGTCACAACTCTAGAGTCGTCCCGCTTCGCGGGACTCGCAATGACACTGTCGGGGAACGTTACAACCTAACAAATCGGCCGTCATTGCGAGGAGTCCTGCGAATGCAGGACACCGAAGCAATCTGAACAAGACTGTGTGGCAACCCATAGATTGCCCGCCTGCCGGACGGGCAGGCTTCATCCTCCCGATTGAATCGGGACGGGATTCGCAATGACACTGGTCAGGGATTGACAGGCCACTTTGTGTAGCTGCGGGTCATCAGACCCGCATGTCTGAGCAAGCCGATCTGATGATCTGCCTCTACGACGGTCGCGGAAGCCATGGCATTGCGCACCAAAAACAAATCCGCCCCAGTCGTAATGACTGGGGCGGATTGTTGTAGAACTCTGAGCGGTACTGAGCTCTGAAAAGCTTAGTACATGTCGCCCATTCCGCCGCCGCCATGAGGCATCGAAGGCATCGGCTTCTCTTTCTCGGGTTTCTCAACGATCGTCGCCTCTGTCGTCAGA
>CAZAFL010000010.1:0-41543 GCA_964484465.1 uncultured Chlorobiaceae bacterium | reverse complement strand
AGGCATCGGCTTCTCTTTCTCGGGTTTCTCAACGATCGTCGCCTCTGTCGTCAGAAGAAGTCCGGATACACTCGCGGCATTCTCCAGTGCGATGCGGGTAACTTTCGTCGGGTCGATGACGCCTGCCTGAATGAGGTTCTCATACTTCTCACTCTGCGCGTTGAAACCATAGTCGTCCTTGCCTTCCTTGACTTTGTTCAACACGACTGAACCTTCCAGACCGGCGTTCGCAACGATCATCCGGATGGGCTCTTCCACCGCCCTGCGGATAATCTCGATACCGATCTTCTGGTCCTCGTTCTCAGGCTTGATATCATCGAGCTTGCTTACGACACGCAAATACGCGACTCCGCCGCCGGGGACAATTCCTTCCTCGACCGCTGCTCGTGTTGCGTGGAGCGCATCCTCGACGCGTGCTTTCTTTTCTTTCATCTCGACTTCAGTCGCCGCGCCGACCTTCAGCACTGCAACTCCGCCAGAAAGCTTTGCAAGCCGTTCCTGCAATTTCTCTTTGTCGTAATCGGAAGTGGTCTTCTCGATCTGTGCCTTGATCTCGTTGATGCGCTTTTTGATATCATCTTTCTTACCTGCGCCTTCAACGATCGTGGTGTTATCCTTGTCGATTGTGACGCGCTTCGCCGTACCCATGTATGAAAGCTGGGTGTTTTCGAGCTTGAAGCCCTTCTCGTCGGAGATCACAGTGCCGCCTGTAAGAACTGCAACGTCTTCGAGCATTGCTTTGCGGCGGTCGCCGAATCCCGGTGCTTTCACTGCTGCAACACGGAGCGTGCCGCGCAGCTTGTTCACAACGAGCGTTGCGAGAGCTTCGCCTTCGAGGTCTTCCGCGATCACAAGAATCGAGCGGCCGGCCTGGGCAATCTTCTCGAGAATCGGAAGAAGGTCCTTCATGACACTGATCTTCTTGTCGTGGATGAGGATGTACGGGTCTTCAAGAACCGTTTCCATCGTATCCGCATCCGTCACGAAATAGGGGGAGAGATAACCGCGGTCGAACTGCATACCTTCGACCCAATCAACTGTCGTCTCTGTGCCTTTTGCTTCTTCGACGGTGATGACGCCATCTTTACCGACTTTCTCCATCGCATTGGCGATGAGGTCGCCGATCGTGCTGTCGTTGTTCGCGGAGATAGCGCCGACCTGTGCGATCTTCTTCTTGTCGTCACCGACCGTCTTGCTGATCTTCTTCAATTCCTCAACGATTTTCGTTACCGCGAGGTCGATACCGCGCTTGAGGTCCATCGGGTTCGCGCCGGCAGTGACGTTCTTCATGCCTTCGCGAACGATTGCCTGGGCAAGCACTGTTGCCGTTGTCGTTCCGTCGCCGGCGACATCGGATGTTTTGCTTGCAACTTCGCGCACCATCTGCGCGCCCATGTTTTCAATCGGCTCCTCGAGCTCGATTTCTTTCGCGACCGTGACGCCGTCCTTCGTGACAGTCGGCGCACCGAATTTCTTATCGATGACAACGTTGCGTCCCTTCGGGCCGAGCGTTGCTTTCACCGCATCTGCGAGTTTATCGACGCCGCGCTTTAACGCGGAACGCGCATCGGCATCGAACGTAATTATTTTAGCACCCATAACAGTAACTCCTTTTCAATAGTGGTTTCGTTTGTTAAACTTCATTATACAACAGCGAAAATGTCACTCTCTCGCATGATCAGGTATTCCTGACCGTCGAGTGTGACTTCCGTGCCGGAATATTTTCCGTAGAGAACTTTGTCACCGACTTTCAATTCGGGTATGACGAGCTTGCCATCGTCACCTTTGCGGCCCGGTCCTGCGGCGATGACTTCACCGACAACGGGTTTTTCCTTAGCCGTATCAGGAAGAATAATTCCTCCCTTTGTCTTCTCTTCAGCAGCAGAAGGTTTGATAATAATGCGATCAGCTAATGGTTGAATCTTCATAGGTAAATCTCCTATTAAGTTGTTACGTTTCAATAAGTTATTGATTAGACTCGGATTGCCTGCCGATGAGAGAGCAGGTTAGCACTCCCTCATTTTGAGTGCTAACAATATACTATGGTTTTAGCAAAAAGTCAAGGAATGCACAGTAGCGGCGGGTCATCAGACCCGCAGTTCCGAGCATGCCGATTTGATGACCTGCCCGACGGCAGGCGGGTCGCCGCTGCAGAACGGCTGCCACGGCCGTCATTGCGAGGAGTCCTGCGAATGCAGGACGACGAAGCAATCTAGACAAGGCTCTCTGGCAACCCATAGATTGCCCGCCTGCCGGACGGGCAGGCTTCGTCCTCCCGATTGAATCGGGACGGGACTCGCAATGACACTGGTCAGGGAATGACTGGCACCTTTTGCAGCGGCGGTCATTAGACCCGCATTCCTATGAAAGCCGATCTGATGATCGGCTGCTACGACATCCCGCGATGACGATGACGAACTCCCCCCGAATTGTGGTATGGGAAAAATGCTGCGATAACCCCGCCGGTGTTCCCCGGACATGTTCTTCAAACTTTTTTGTCATTTCACGCGAGATGCTGATTTCCCGGTCTCCTAAATATTGCTGAACATCCCGTAACGTTCGCACAAGACGATGAGGAGATTCATAGAGAATAATTGTCTCCTGAACGGAAGAGAGCTGTTCAAGTTTTGTCTTCCTTCCCTTTTTGATTGGAAGGAAACCCTCGAAGACAAAATGTTCCGGGTTCAGACCGCTGACCGTCAGTGCCGGCAGGAATGCCGTCGGCCCAGGGATGGAGACAACGGGAATTTCATTGTCAAGCGCTGCCCGGATGACACGAAACGCCGGGTCGGAAATTCCTGGAGTCCCGGCGTCCGAAACCAGCGCGATTGATGAACTGGATTTCAGTTTCGATATCAGCTCCGGTGTCCGCTGAGCTTCGTTGTAGCTGAAATAACTGGTGAGCGGTTTTTTGATATTGAAATGGTCGAGGAGGATCTTTGTCTTACGTGTGTCCTCAGCTGCAATAAGGTCGACATTTGATAGTACACTAATCGCACGGAGTGTGATGTCTTCGAGATTACCGATCGGCGTGCTGACGATGTAGAGTGTTCCCTCCCGGACGTGATTGTTCGTCACCTGCTCAGAAATTACATCCCCCAATCTCGTGCGTAACGGAAATCCACGTTAACGGTACGGTGAGAAATTTTTGCAATCAGCGGCGGACGGCGCTTAAACTGATTCAGCCGGACAAGTCGTTTTACTTTCTCGATGAAATGTTTCTCAAACCCGTTTTCCTGCAATTCCTCATCGGTGCGGCGTTCATCTATCATATAATAGAGAAGCCGGTCGACAAGCTTATAGGAAAATCCCAGCTCGCCTTCATCAGTTTGGCCTTCCCAGAGGTCGGCGGTCGGCTTCTTCTCGGCTATTTTCTTTGGAACACCAATCGCTTCAGCGAGTTGCCACACCTGCGTCTTGTACA
The DNA here is from genome assembly GCA_964484465.1 of uncultured Chlorobiaceae bacterium. Taxonomy (GTDB): domain Bacteria; phylum Bacteroidota; class Ignavibacteria; order UBA10030; family SZUA-254; genus CAZAFL01. The sequence goes on along the minus strand of CAZAFL010000010.1, from coordinate 38,119 downwards.
GGTCACCAAGAGGGTTCAGCCCGCAGGCGGTATCACCGTACTGCGTTCCGTATCCGAGGAGGATTTCAGTTTTATTGCTCGTGCCTATAACGAGCGCGTTCTCAGCAGCCGACAGGTCGTACAACACGACCATTCGCTGGCGCGCCATGATATTTCCCTTGCGCACATTATCTATCCCATTGTTCGCCGAAACGTAAGCATCCACCATCGAGCTGATATCGACAACCTGTTGTCGTACTCCGAGCTGCTCTGCTACGCTTTTCGCGTCCCTAAGGCTATCAGGGTTACTCGATTTGTAGGGAAGCATGACGGCAAGAACGTTCTCTTTTCCCAGCGCTTCCGCGGCGATAGTGGCTGCTAATGCAGAATCGACCCCGCCAGACAAACCGATGACTCCGCGTTTGAATCCTGCATTGGAAATTTCATCCCGTATGAAATCCACGAGCAGTTTCTTTACGATATCAGTATTCAGGTTGAGGTTATTTGATGATTTTCCGGTGGTCTCCATGTTCAAAAAGTACGCAAAAGAGGAGAGGAATTCAACTATTGTATTTCAATAAAATAATAACGTTATTTCAAGCAGGGAAGTTTGTTTTCACCACATTCTCAATCATAAGAAGGTTATTCGTTCATGTATTCTGCTCCCGCGAGATTCACCTTCATAGTGTTATTTCTCCTTTATACTTCGACCGTAATCGGAGCGCAAGCAATAAAAAACGTGATATCACTATCGCATAAGGTAAAAGAACGACCCTCACACTACACCGCAGCGGGACGCTTTGACGACGCGACTGGTGTTCCACGCATGTTATATCATCTCAATTACGGACCCATGAGCGGCACACCTGAACAAATGGCACGAAACTATCTTTCAGGCAATGCCTCACTCTTCAAAATGAATGCAGCACTGACAGATTTAAAAACTCACAGCATCCGCCAGAGCCCTGCGGGCAACCATGTCCGTTTTGAACAGTATATCGGTGGTGTTCCCGTCTATAAATCCGATGTCGTGGTCAGCATCGATAAGAAAAACTTTATCAAATTTGTTTCGAACAATTACAAACAGGGAATTTCCCTCCCTTCGGCCCGCCCGGCTCTCACACAGGACGATGCTCTCCGAAATGCGATGCAATACCTTCATGTCGTTACTGCTATTCCCGGTTCGAAGAATACCCAGCTCATGGTCTATGCCGAAGATGAGCTCCCCCGTCTATCATATCGCGTAACGTTTTCTTCATTGAATCCAAGGGGCGCATGGGAAATTTTTATCGATGCACAAACAGGAAATGTATTCCGCATCGAAGATATGCGGATGTCTGATAAACCGCGTATCCGGACTTCTCCGAACTCCGCAACGGGGGTCATCAACGGAAAAGGAAATGTTTTTATTCCCGACCCCCTTACTTCTGCAGATTCAGTCTACGGTTCTGTGGGATTCGTGGATAACAACGACTCGGATTCTCCTCAATTGACCGCACAACTCAAACTCGTCACACTAAAACAAATTTCTTCAAACGGTTCAGTCTACAGTCTCACAGGACCATTTGTCAATATCACGGATTGGGACCCTCCAAATATTCCTCCTGTTACTGCCACGAATTCGGATTCATTTCAGTTCACAAGATCACAGACTGGTTTCGAGGATGTGAATGTCTATTTTAATGTAGACAGCTCGCAACGCCGCGTACAGGAGCTTGGTTTTACGAATGTTCGAAACGAATCTGTCGAGGCAGACCCGCACGGCGTAGACGGTCAGGATAATTCGTACTATGACCCGAATCTTAATGCGCTCACATTCGGACAGGGGGGAGTTGATGACGCCGAAGACGCCGATGTCATCTGGCACGAATACCATCATTGCTTACAGTTTGGAATTATCCCCGGTTTTGGCGACACCACCGGAGGCAACGAAGAGGCAATGATTGCGGAAGGCGGAGCGGATTATTGGGCCGGGAGTTACTCACGTTACATCAATCCGACATTCAGCCGAAATTTCGTCTTTACATGGGATGCCGGTTTTAATGGAAACGTCGGTGTGATCTGGGCGGGACGCCCGCTGAACAATCCCGCAAACTATCCGGCCAATGGTGTGCGGGGCCAGGAAGTTCACATTGCAGGAGAACTTTGGTCTTCTGTGCTCATGCTGATTTGGGACGACCTCGGCAGAGAGGTTACTGACAAGCTTGTCCTCGAAGGTTATTTTTATATCGGAACATTCGCAACAATGCGGGACCTTGCCGAGGGTATTCTTCAGGCTGACCAGGATTTATATGGCGGAATACACCTGCAGCAGATTGCCGCGCGGTTCATGCAGAGAAAGTTCATCGCCTCAGCGCAAATCTCACACCAGCCTCTGAAGGATACGGAAAATCTTCTCGGACCATTTCCGGTGACGGCAGTTGTCCATCCCGGATATTTTCCAAATGCCGCCAGCGGAATCCAGGTCGTGTGGGGGCGCGATACGACATTTACCGATTCTTCAGTCCTTTCACCAACAGGAAACCCCGACGAGTACTCAGGAGCTATCAGCGGGAATGGAGCCGCTGCGCATTACCGGTATTATATCTCCGCGCGAAATACAATCGGAAACGTTATAACATATCCCTCAACCGCACCGGCTTCATTTTTTACTTTTTATGTGGGAACTGATACCGTCCCACCCGTTGCATCGCATACGCCGTTGTATGATCCCGCAAAACCGTTGTGGCCACCGAACGTTCGTGTTACAGCGAAGGATAATATCGGTGTCGATTCTTTATGGGTGGAATACTCGCGCCAGCGGGGGAACTTGACCGGAACATTTCCTCTGGCAAAAGTGAACGACACAATCTTCGAGGGGTTGTTCAACCTGGACACTTCCCAGGTCGCGCTTGGCGACTCGATTTTCTATAATGTGCATGTGAAGGATGTCTCCGCGCTCGGGAACACTACTGTTATTCCTTCCTCCGGAACATTCGGCCTCATGATTTCAAAAATCAAGGTGCTTATCGGCATTCAGAACTCCGCATCCCAGGCGCTCCTCTACAATACTATTTCGGCTCTTGGCTACAGGATCGATTCGACAAAATGGACGACATCACCATCAGCCGACGTCCCGAAACCCGACCTGCTCATCGTCACGGCAGGTACAAATGAATTTCCCAACCTCAGCAAGCGCGCTGACATGGTGAATCGCGTAGAGAATGGAGGAAGAATCTGGATCGAAGGAGGTGATGTAGGCAATTACTATCAGGCATCCAGCACGTTCGCTGGAGTTGACCCACGATTTCGACGGGAGGTGTTGCATGACAGCGCATGGATGAGCGACGCCACAACGTCGGACCTCCAGCTGACGCAACCGATGCATGACATTTTTAGGAAACCGGATACAATAAGTTCCCCGATCAGTTTTACAACAATGGCGTTCAGCGGAGACCGCGATGCCATGACGCTGATTCCCAACGACACGAATACGGTTTCTATAGCTTCGTGGACCGGATTTCCTTCCTCTGCAGGAATCATCCTGTTTACGCCGCATGGAAAACTCTCGCCGGAGACAGTTTTCTTCCCGTTCGCTCTTACATCGATCACAGATACGACCGTTGCACAGAAACTGATCAAAAATACCATCACATTCATTTTCCCGGAAATGAAGACAACGGATATTCGGGACCATCATGTTAAATTCCCAACAACCTTCTCTCTCAGTCAGAATTTTCCAAACCCATTTAATCCCGCAACAGTTATACAGTATCAACTGCCTGTCCGGAGCAAAGTCACGCTCAGAATATTTAATGTTTTGGGCCAGGAAGTGGCAACTCTTGTCAACAAAGAACAGCCCGGAGGGTATGAGTCGGTTGAATGGAACGCAGGCAATTTGAGCAGCGGCGTCTACTTTTATCGCCTCGAAGCAAGAAGTCTGTCGGGTAACGGAACTTCATTTGTTCAGGTGAAAAAGATGATGGTGGTGAAGTGAAGTTAAACTTCCCGCAGGTTTGAAACCTGCGGGAAGTTTACAGCTCGGCTTGTTTCTTCCTTCAAATTTTCCTACCTTTTGTTATAAATTAATATTTTACTCACAAGCACCCGGGGGATTCTTTGTGAAGTTGGTTAGTATTTGCTTCCTCATCTGTTTTGTCATTTCTCCTGTTCTTTCGCAACGTCAGGCAACTCTTGGAAAACTTCTTGCACGTCAATATCCCTTCATAAAAGATGCTGATGAAAAATTAATTCTCGTCTCGTTCATTGATAAGGGTGTTCTGCGTGCCGGCAAATCCATCAATCCGAAAACATTGCTCTCTGATCGCGCAATCCATCGGCGAATGAAAGTCAGAACCTCCGACCAAATCATCGACGAGCAAGACCTCCCACTCGAACAATCGTATGTTCAATCGGTGGCAAAGAAGGTGATAACTCTCAGACATGAACTGAAATGGTTTAACGCCGTCAGTGTTATCGCAACGAAACCCCAAATTGAGGAATTGCGGAAACTCCCGTTCGTAAAGGAGGTCGAATTGATTGGCCGCTGGAAAATCCATCAGGATTTGGAAAAAGAAACCCCGGTCAACGAAATCTACAAGGAAGAATCTGCGTTAAAAACTACCTCGCTTGACTACGGCAGCTCGATCACACAATTAAAACAAATCAATGTGCCCGCCGTACATAACCGCGGGATCTATGGACAAGGGGTCGTCATCGGCGTATTCGATAACGGCGTTCGCCTCCTGACGCATCAGGCATTTTCGTCGATGAATATTATCGCACAGCATGACTTCGTCGACCATAAAGTAAGCGTCGTCCCCAACAACACGAGTACCGCCTTCGGATCTCATGGCGTCAACACCCTTTCCACCATCGGAGGATACCAGCCGGGTCAGCTGATCGGTCCGGCATTTAAAGCAAGTTTCATTCTCGCAAGGACGGAAAATGATTCGAGCGAAACTCCGGTTGAAGAGGACAACTGGGCGAGCGCCATTCAGTGGGCTGACAGCATCGGCGTCGATGTGACGAGTACTTCACTGGGATATTTGGATTTCGACCCTCAGGGAGCGGGCGGACCGGATCTCACATGGCAGGACATGGATGGTAACACAGCGCTCATTACCCGCGCTGCCGACCGCGCTTCGGAGCTTGGCATCGTGGTTGTGAATGCAGCCGGAAACGATGGTCCGAATGTATCGCATAACACTCTCGGCGCACCGGCTGATGGAAAAAACGTCATCACGGCAGGAGCAGTAGATTCATTCAGTGTGGTAGCATCCTTTAGTTCCGTCGGTCCAACTACCGATGTTCCCGCTCGTATCAAACCCGACGTCATGGCAATGGGAGTTGCAGTGAAGGTTGCAAGCTCCACCTCCACAACCGGCTATTCGAGAGTAAGCGGCACTTCATTTGCATGCCCGCTTTCTGCCGGAGTTGCGGCGTTAGTCCTGTGCGCCAACCCCACGCTCACGCCGACGCAGATCCGGGATGCTATGCGCCAGACAGCGAATAACTCAGCTTCTCCAAACAACACTTATGGCTGGGGAGTTCTGAACGCCGACAGCGCAATCCGGTATTATGGCATCCTGCCGTTCGCGCGAATTAACGGGAGCGTCATACACGATTTCAACGGAGACGGAAAGAAAGAATCCGGAGAGACCGGAATCGCAGGCGTTAAAATACTGCTCACCGGAGCAGTTGCCGAATCGACAATCACAAACTCACTCGGCGATTACACGTTCGACAGCCTCGGCATTGGTAGTTACACAATAACGGAAGCCCTTCCACCGGGATGGGGACAATCATTTCCACTCGCGGGAATGTATTCGGTTTCGGTTGACAGCGCAAATGCAAATATTTCCCACAAGGACTTTGGAAACTACCAGCCTGCAACTGTACACGGTATGAAATTTGAAGACCTCAATGCCAATGGGACAAAAAACCCTGGAGATCCGCCTCTCTCAGGATGGAAAATCAAATTAACCGGAAGCTCATCATATTCTGCGACGACAGACGATTCCGGAAAGTACTCATTCTCCGGCGTCCTTCCCGGTTCGTATGTTTTGAGTGAAAGTTTACAAACAGGCTGGATACAATCACACCCGAACAGTAATTACGCGTTAACTCTTTACAGCGGGATCGACACTTCAGGTCTCGATTTTGGGAATTTCAGGAATGGCGCGATCCATGGAATGAAATTCAACGATCTTGATTCGAATGGTGTGAAAGATAACGGCGAGAACGGACTCAAGAATTGGAATATCACTCTCAGCGGATATTCCTCTTCCTCGACCTTCACTGATTCCAACGGCGTTTATTCATTCGTGAACCTTCACCCGGGCAACTACACCGTCAGCGAGGTGTCCCAGCCCGGATGGGTTCAGACATATCCATCGAATACACCGACATATAGCATAACGATTACAAGCGGATTCGATACTTCGGGTAATGATTTCGGCAACCACTTTGCGCCGCAGACAAACGTTCAAGTCTCGAAAGGCTGGAATCTCCTTTCACTGCCGCTCGCACCTTCGAACCGGATGAAGAGTGCAATTTACCCGACCGCCACCTCGGACGCATATAAGTATGAAAATCGTTACGTGAGGTTCGATTCCATCCCAAACAGTATCGGATATTGGTTAAAATTCGACTCAACAGAACATATTAGCATGACCGGAGATGTCCGACTCTCCGACACAATACCACTTACAGCGGGATGGCACATGATCGGCACACTCTCTCTTACAACACAAATTTCGCAGATCCAGCAATCACCCGGTCCAATCGTGACGACAAATTATTACTATTACAATGCCGGCTATCATCCAGCAGCAACGACACTCGAACCTCATACGGGATATTGGGTAAGGACGGGCGCGAGCGGACAGCTTATCCTTACCGCTTCGACATCAAAGCAAAGTCCGGTGACAGGAGAAACTTCGATGAGCATGCTGAACCGGTTAAATTCAATTTCATTGACCGATAGCAGGGGTTCACAACAGACATTATATTTCGGAAAGAATACTTCCGCAGATGAGTCATTGCAGTTTTTTGATTTACCTCCTGTTCCACCTGCCGGTATATTCGACATAAGGTTTTCAACCGGCTCGATGGTTGTAGCAGCTCCCTTCATTAATAATGACGCTATCATTTTGCTCCAAGGCGCAGTGTACCCTGTGCGTGTTTCCTGGAATACAGGAAACGATGAGCTTCCTTATATTCTTTCGGAATCGGCGGGTAATTCGACTTTTCGGGAAGTGGAAATACCCGCGACAGGGACTCTCACGATTGATAATCCACTTGTGCGGGAAGTTCATCTGAAGCAGAAGAACGATTTCACATTCGATAACCAAGCGCCAAAAAGATTTCAGCTGGAAGCGAATCACCCGAACCCGTTTAATCCCTCCACGACGATCTCCTATGAGATCCCGACAGATGCAGTCGTAAAATTACGGATATTCAATTTGATCGGGCAGGAGGTTGCAAGTCTGGTGAATAGGACTCAGACTGCAGGAATCTATTCGATAGTCTGGAATTCCACTTCGACGGGAGGATTCGATTTCCCTGGTGGAATTTATTTCTACCGCATCGATGCATCCCCGACAAACGGGTCAGCACCGTTCACACAGATGAGGAAAATGACGTTGTTGAAATAGACGGAATTATTTTTGAATAGTTCCCGCTTGCAATTCAGCGAAACTTCTGGTAAGTTGCGAAATGCATCGGGAGAAAAAATCAAAAATAATTATCTTCATTATCTTCGCGCTTACTTCTTATTGTCAGCATCCTGTTTTCGCTCAATCCACAGGAACGGTTACCGGCACCGCGCTTCTTCCAGATTCTTCGAACCCGAACGGTATCTTCGTTACAATCATCGGTCAGAATAAGACTGCAATTACTGACTCTTCCGGAAATTTTTCTATAAATGCAGTTAACGCCAGACCTCTTCGTGTTCAGGCGGGAAAGCTCGGTTACGGCAATGCGGTCATCGACACTTCGTTACTAAGTGGTCAAATACTCGTTCTCGATCTGCTTCTTTCTTCATCCATCCACGATACAGAAAGCGTCATACAAACCTCCTCCTTTACCACTTCGATGGCAAATGAAGGAAACATCGGGAGCGTGAATAAATTTGTCGACTCCAATGGAATCGGCTTCAGATGGCTCGGTACTCAGGAACTACGAGAAGCCTCGTTGATGATCGGTACGGACACAACGCATGTTTCCGACGCCGCGCGATTTATACTTGGTATCGCGCAGAATAACCTCGACCATGACTTTCAATCGTTGTCGGATATTGTAGTAAAAACATCCGGTCCGGATTCGGTCGATTGCATCACCTCGTTTGATGACAGCCGCTCGAATTTTCCACCCGGTATCCCGTCTCAGCCGTTGGGTGTGAATGTCACCCAGGAAAGCTATCTGTTCCCCAACTCTTCCGACAGCGGTTTCATGATTGTGAAATTAACAATCACCAACACCACTTCCACCGCGCTTCAAAATCTACTTGTCGGATATTTTGTCGATTGGGATGTACAGCCTACACCAAATAACAACAGGGGAGATATCCTCAAGGTACAAAACCAGATTTCCGGAGTGAATAACAGTCAGCCGTTCATAGCTGAAATTGCAGAACAGCGGGACGCGACTTCTGGATCGAGGTTCATGGGTGTCGTTCCGCTGAGCCAGCCCCGGTTCAAAGCTGCGCGCATCGCATCCGTCCAGCAGGAGATTGCCCCGACTGGACCGAATACCGGCTTGACGGAAGCGAACAAATACAATTACATGAGAGACAGACGGGCGGGCAACGACACAACTGATTTCGGGATTGAAGAGAACCTCGCGATGATTGTTTCTGTCGGCGGGACAAATGATACTTCATTCGAGACGAGTGTGTTTACTTTACCTGCGTACTCTTCAATAACTGTCGGATTTGGATTCGTCGGGGGAAACGACTCGCTGCAGTTTATCAGCAATGCTCTCAAAGCTCAAAAGAAATGGGTGGCATTGGGGAATCCGCTCAACATAATCACAGCAGTTGATGGCCGACCTTCTTTCCTTCCTGAAAGATTTGTACTTGAGCAGAATTATCCGAACCCATTCAACCCGGTAACGACCATCAGCTACCACCTATCCGACGCACGCAACTTTGTCACTCTCAAGGTGTATGATGTGCTGGGAAGAGAAGTTGCAACGCTGGTAAACGGGATTCAATCTGGAGGGAATAAATCAATACGGTTTAGCGCAGGAACTCTCACAAGCGGTGTGTATTTTTATAGACTCACAGCTGGAAAGTATTCCGCAGTAAAGAAAATGCTGTTCTTGAAATGACAGTTAGGTATAATCAGAAAAACAAAGCTCCGACGTCCCTATTGTCGAAGCTTTATGTCCAGGTACTAATCCACCACTTCACCTGAACCAGTATCAAAACCTCAGGACAGAATGCCAACCCGTCCTGTGGTAATTCATGCTTTCATTTCCTTTAACGATTGGCGCAGGATATTAATTCCTTCATCCACTTCATCCAGCGTTATCGTGAGCGGCGGGCGGAACCGCAGTGAGCGTTCACCGCTCCCGAGAATAACCAGGCCTCGCTCATACGCTTTCTTGCGTAATTCCAATCGTTCCTCAGCCGAGCGCAGATCGATTGCGCAAAACAGTCCGCGACCACGTGCGTTACTCAGGATTGCAGGAAATTCCAGCTGTAGCGCGCCAAGACGCTGTTGCAGGTAGGTCCCGACCGTGCCGGCATTCTCGATGAGATGATCTGCCTTAATAATTTCCAGGTATCGCTGAGAACGAACCATATCAACGAGGTTGCCGCCCCAGGTTGAGTTTAACCGGCTCGGGACCTTAAAGACATTATCGGGTACTTCGTCGATCCGCCTGCTGCACATGAAACCGCACACCTGTGTCTTCTTGCCGAAGGTAACCATGTCGGGCTTCACAAAATATTCGTGAGCCCACATTTTTCCCGTGAGACCGACACCCGTCTGCACTTCATCAAAAATCAAGAGAATCTCGTTTTCATCCGCAATGGCCCGGAGTTCGACGAAGAATTCTTTCCGGAAATGATTGTCTCCCCCTTCGCCCTGAATCGGTTCAATGATGATTGCCGCGATGTCATCTTTATTCTTACGGATCGCCTCGTTAATTTGATCGATGGATGTACGTTCCACCTCCAGGACGCTATTCAGATTCTCTTCATTCAATGGAAACCGTATTGCCGGGTTGAGAACTCTGGGCCATTTGAATTTCGGAAACAAATCGGTCTTTGCCGGATCGGTGTTCGTAAGGGAAAGAGTATAACCTGACCGTCCGTGAAATGCCCGCTGAAAGTGAATCACCTGCGTACCCAGTTCTTTCTTGTACCCATTCATTAAATTCTTCTTCACCTTCCAGTCGAATGCTGCCTTCAGAGCATTCTCGACCGCGAGTGCGCCCCCCTCGATAAAGAACACATAGGGGAAGTACTCAGGCATCGCGAGGCGTGCGAATTTGTCGACAAATTCCGCCATCTCGACGGAGTAAGCATCCGAGTTCGTTGGCTTGTTTACCGCTGCGTAAGTAAGTTTCTCCAGGAACTCCGGCTCGAGCATTTTTGGGTGATTGAAACCGATTGGCATGGAGGCGACACAGGTAAAGAAATCGAGAAACCTGCGATTCGTTTTTGCATCATAGATGTAGGAACCCTGGCTCCGCTGAACATCCACGACAAAGTCGAGCGCGTCGGCGAGCATGTACTTGCCGATGGTCGCGTGGATCTCCGCAGGACGAATAACAGACTGTGCAACAGCCAGGCTGTTAGATGACAACTTATTGGAATTCATAAAGCACCTTTAAGAAATTCGTTCTAAGATTCAGTGATTTTCTGAAAAAGAAAATCGCGGTCTTAGAAGAACTCCTGGTGCTCGTAGAAAGAGAGGATATAGGGTCTTCCGAGGATGACGGGCGAATTCGTTTCGCACGCACGTGAATAGCTATGTTCCTCGAAGCATTTCATGGAGGAAATATACGAAAAAAAATCGTGTTTGGCAATAGCACTTGAGATAAAAAGTGGGCTATTTGCGCCAAATCACTATCTTTTTTAAGTTGAATCTGAAGAATTTTACTGGAACAGATATTTCTGAAGCTGTATTTCAATCTCTTGAGAATTCAGATAGTCCATGACAAACTCTTTATAACCGGAATGGGATGGTATTCCCAGCTCAGTGCGGAATCGTTCAACCTCCCGCGGATTCCCAACCCGCGGGAGGTTTACAGGGTTTGCTGCCCACAAGCCATAATCTGAAAACCTCCAATCTTCCGGCTTCTTGACTAACCCCGCCATCACAGGATTCAAATGAATATATCGCATGAGGTGGAGTAGATACTCTTGCCGGCCGACATGAACATGCCTGAATCTGCCTTCGAACAATGGACCTCTCCGGCGCTGCTGTTTATTGAAAGCCTGTACGTAAGCGTTAAAGAGTGTGTTAACGAATTCTGAAATTGTTCCCCCATCATTCTGACAAAGCAGGAAATGATAATGAGTTGGCATCAAGCAATAGCAGACAATTCCGATCTCCTTTTGAGAGGAATATTTTGGAAGGAGCTGTTGAAGATAACAGTAGTTTTCACCGCTGACAAAAACCCGCTCCCGATTTACTCCTCTGTTGAAAATGTGATAATAATTCCCATGAACGAATTGTGTGGTTCGAATTGGCATGTATCCTCCCTTTGTATTGTAAAACCTCCCGCAGGTTTGGAACCTGCGGGAGGTTTTACATCCTAATTATCAATTTGCGCGCGCTGAAGCTTCCCACTGTAATCGACATACACGGCTTTCCATTCCGTAAATATATCGAACGCCGTCCATCCGCCTTCCCGGTGACCGTTTCCCGTACCTTTGACGCCTCCAAAGGGCATGTGCGCTTCTGCGCCGATGGTCGGAGCGTTGATATACGTAATGCCTGCCCGAATGTCCCGGATGGCCTGGTAAGCCTTATTAATGTCCTTTGTATAAATAGATGAGGAAAGTCCGTAAGGAGTGTTATTCGCAATGCTGATCGCCTCAGTGATTGATTTTACTTTGATGATAGCAAGGACAGGACCGAAGATCTCCTCTCTTGCAACGCGCATTGCCGGTTCGACATCGGCAAGAATTGTTGGTTTGAAAAAGTATCCCTTTTCGCAACCAGGAGATGTCACCCGCGTCCCGCCTGTCACGATCTTCGCTCCTTCTTTCTCACCAATCTGCACATATTTTTCTACTGTTTGAAGCTGCTGCTGATTAATCACGGGTCCGACCTCGACACCCTCTGCCAACCCGTTACCTATTTTGAGCATTTCGGTCCGCTTCATCAACATATTCAAGAACCTGTCGTAAACAGTCTCATGAATGATGAGCCGGGAAGTTGCAGTACAACGCTGGCCAGTCGTTCCGAACGCTCCCCACAAAACACCTTCGAGAGCAAGGTCGAGGTCTGCGTCATCCATGACGATTTGCGCATTCTTGCCGCCCATTTCGAGCGCGACACGCTTGCCTGTTCGTCCGCAGACTTCAGCGATGATTCTGCCGACCTGAGTGGAGCCCGTAAAACTGATGAGATCGATATCTTCATGTTCAACCAGCGGCGCACCAACTTCCGGACCGTATCCATGAACCAGATTTAACACTCCATGAGGAATTCCCGCTTCAATCAGAATCTCAACAAGAGTTGTTGCAGTTTTCGGTGTATCTTCGGCGGGTTTGAAGACAATCGTATTGCCTGCAACGAGGGCTGGAAAAATTTTCCATGTCGGGATTGCCATCGGAAAATTCCATGGAGTAATCAATCCGCAAACACCGACCGGCACGCGGACAGCCATATTGAATTTATCGGAAAGTTCTGAGGGGGCAATCACCCCGAATAATCTTCGCCCTTCACTTGCGGCATAATACGCTGTATCGATACCTTCCTGAACATCTCCTCTTGTTTCATCGAGGACCTTTCCCATCTCACGAGTCATTTCTCGGGCAATTTCTTCCTTGCGTGCCGTCATGATATCGCCCGCTTTGCGAACGATATCTCCGCGCTTTGGTGCGGGCACAAGCCGCCAGGAATCAAACGCTTCTTTCGCGGCCTTTACCGCAGATCCGACATCTTCTTTCGATGACCGTGGAAATGTTCCTATAACTTCATCCCAATTTGCAGGATTACGGTCATCAAATACCTCGCCCGATTTTGCATCCACCCATTTACCGTTGATAAAATTCTGATACTTTTTCATGACACCATCCTCATTCTATTTTAATCCAACCCTCCTAAAAATATAATCGACATGCTGCGTACTCTTTTTCATCTCAAACAATTTATCGAGCTCTCCTTTATTCATAAACGATAATATTTTTTTGTCGGATTTAAGTAATTCCTTGAAGCCATTGCTATTCGATTTTCCCGACCATACATCCATCGCGTGCTTCTGCACTCGATGGTACGCGTCTTCCCGTTTCATTCCTTTATTCGTCAACGCAAGAAGCACGGATTGTGAAAAAATCAGTCCGTTAGTGAGATGTAAATTCTTTTTCATGTTTTCGGGATAGACGAGTAGTTTATCGACAACAGAAGTGAACGTTACAATCATATAATCAAGAAGAATACAACTGTCCGGAATGATAATACGCTCGACTGATGAATGTGTGATGTCCCGCTCATGCCATAAAGGAACATTTTCCATGGCCGCCTGCGCATTTCCCCGGAGAACTCTCGCCAGGCCCGCCACACGCTCGCAAGTAACCGGATTGCGCTTGTGCGGCATAGCTGACGAGCCCTTTTGTGTCCTGAAGAAATACTCCTCTACTTCACGCACTTCCGTCTTCTGAAGATGTCGGATTTCCGTCGCGAACTTTTCAAGCGAGCTGCCGACAAGGGCAAGGGTCGTTACAAATTCCGCATGAAGGTCGCGCTGGACAACTTGCGTGGCAACCGGCGCTGGAGATAACCCCAACTTTTCACAAACATATTTTTCAACCGACGGATCAATGTGTTCGTACGTACCAACGGCACCTGAAATCTTGCCGACGGAAATTTCCCTCGTGACGCGCTGCAGTCGTTCAATATTCCGACCTGTCTCATCGTACCACAGCGCGAGCTTTAATCCGAATGTTACGGGCTCCGCGTGAACGCCATGCGTTCTGCCGGCCATGATGGTGTATTTGAACTCTTTCGCTCTTCGGGCGAGAATTTTCTTCAGAGTCTGAAGATCCTTCAGCAGTAGCCCGGCAGATTGCTTCATTTGAATTGCAAGGCCGGTATCCAGCACATCTGAGGATGTCATGCCCAGATGAATGAACCGCGCTTCGGGTCCGACGTGTTCTCCCACGTTCGTTAAGAAGGCGATCACATCATGATGCACTTCCGCCTCGATCTCCTGAATACGGGAGATCGCGAACGATGCTTTTTTTCTGATGCGGCTGATTGCTTCGCGGGGGATAACGCCGAGCTTTGCCTGTGCCTCACAGGCAAGCAGTTCGATTTCCAAAAAAATTCTGAACTTATTCTCCTCGGTCCAGATTGCCTCCATTTCAGGACGTGTATAGCGAGGAATCACGACGAACGCCGTTCCAGTTTCAAGGAAAAGTCAAAATACTTTTTCTCACGTAATACTTTTATTTTCCACGTATCGCCTGCTTTTGCCTCGGCAAGGAGGGTGGAAATCACATCTTCATTTGCAATCCGCTCACCATTGATTTCAACGATGATATCGCCAACCCGGAACCCGGAACGTTCTCCGGGACTGTCATGCTCCACATCGCTGACAATGACGCCTTCAACTTTATCCAATCCGAAATATCGTGCGACGCGATAATCGACAGACTGCACGTTCAAACCGGTCCAAAAATTCCGTTCGATTTTGCCGGTGCTCTTCAATTCGGAAAGAATATTCTTGACACGGTTGATCGGGATCGCGAATCCGAGTCCGATATTTCCCTGATTTGGTGAGAAAATCACAGAATTCACGCCGATCACTTCGCCGAGAGAATTGATAAGCGGTCCGCCGCTGTTACCCGAATTAATAGCAGCATCTGTTTGAATCATACCGTGATAATATCTCCCTCCTTCAGCACTAAGGTTCATGCCGGTCGCGCTCACCACGCCGACGGTAACGGTCGGCTTGTCACTGATCTCAAACAATCCGAACGGATTACCCATTGCAATCACCCATTCTCCGATAATCACATCATCCGAATTGCCGAGCCGGAGATACGGGAAATTTTTCCCTTCAATCTTCAAGAGGCAGATATCGGAAACCATATCCGTCCCCACCAGTTTCGCTTTATATTTTTCTTTGTTCGTCAAAGTGATGGTAACTTCTTTTGCATTACCGGCAACGTGGTCGTTCGTAAGGATATATCCATCGGGAGATACAATAAATCCGGAACCGAGTCCCTTCACTTCCTGCCGTATCGTTCTATCACCGAAATATTGACGGAAAAACGGGTCATTCCCGAACAACTGCGAGAGCGGATCCTGGTACTGGTATTCACGCACTTCAGTCACGTTGATGCCGACAACGGCGGGGCTTGCCATCGCTACTGCCCTGGTGATAGCATTGGAGCGTTGTGTGTTAAGCTCGCTTGAGATACTGTCGCGTGTTGCGGATTGGTAATAGCCCGCCTGCTTTATCGCAGAAGGATCAGATGAATATCCTCCCGCATCATTATCTCCTGCGGTATCACGACGGTGACCAAAACCATAACCTGCCCAGAGACCGACAGCGAAGGGGAGTCCGACGACAATAAAAAGAATAATTATTTTCTTTTGCATAACGAGTTTTCCAGCGGGCAGATTTATTTCTTTTTACGTTTCAACACTCTCCTTGTTGCTGCGATAATATCATCCTTTGCAATTCCATACTTTTTCATTAATTCGTCCCCTCTCCCTGATTCGCCGAATGTGTCATTTACTGCAACGAATTCCTGAGGCGTCGGAACCGCCTGGGCAAGGACTTCAGCAACGGCACCACCCAAACCGGCATGCTTCTGATGGTCCTCCGCCGTCACAATAGCTCCTGTTTCCCTCGCCGCTTTGATGACAGCATCTTTGTCCAGTGGCTTGATGGTGTGCATGTTGATAAGGCGAACACTGACGCATTCAGCGGCAAGGGCTTCTTCCGCAAGAATTGCTTCCCACACCTGTAGTCCGCACGCAATGATAGTAACATCGGTTCCGTTGACGAGCGTATCGGCTTTCCCCAATTGAAATGATGACGATGGGTCGGTGAATACGGGCGTATTGTCCCGGAAAAATCGAATATAAATCGGATGTTTCCAGCTGATCGTGGCTTTCACCATTTTCTTCGCTTCATGATAATCACATGGTGTAGCAACCGTCATATGCGGAAGCACCCGCATGATTGCAATATCTTCGAGCGATTGATGTGTGGCGCCATCAGGTCCGACTGTGATACCGCAATGCGAGGCGCAGATTTTTACCGGTAATTGACTGTACGCAATCGATTGACGGATCTGGTCGAAGGGCCGTCCGACCGCGAATTCGCCGTAGGTCGAAGCGAAAGGAATTTTACCAGCGACGGCAAACCCCGCCGCCGTTCCCATCATATCCTGTTCAGCAACACCGACGGTAAAAAATCTTTCCGGAAAAGCTTTCATAAACAAATCGGTACGCACAGACCCGGTGACATCACCGCCGAGGACAACGACATTCGGATTTTCCTGACCGAGCTCGACGAGAGCTTCACCGAAGCCCAGCCTGGTTGCTTTTAATTCTTTTGATTGATACTTGGGCATTGATCATTTTACCTTTCTACATAAATAACATCTGCGACAATTTACTTTACTCCAACTTCAACCGGTTGTTTTTCCCATTCGAATTCGATAAAATCGCCGTATCTTGTCGGTGCAATTTCATGAAGCGCCTGTTTCCCCTGCTCTTCATTCGGTGGAACACCATGCCATTTGTAATCATCCTCCATAAATGATACACCCTTTCCCATATATGTGTGGGCAATAATGACGGCGGGTTTTCCTTTCAATTCCTCCGCTTGTTTGATTGTCTTCAGAAACTGACCGATATCATTTCCGTTACATTCCAGCACGTGCCAGTTGAACGCTTTCCATTTATCTGCGAGAGGTTCTAATTCCATCACCTTTTCAGTGCGATTATCAATCTGACAATGGTTCCGGTCGACAATCGCGATAAGATTATCGACCTTATGATGACCTGCCGTCATCATGGACTCCCAAATTTGTCCCTCATCAAGTTCACCGTCGCCGTGGAGAACGTAGACACGGTTCGGCTTCTTATCAAGCCGTAAGCCGAGGGCGCATCCCACGGCGACCGACATTCCCTGGCCGAGGGCGCCTGAAGCAATTTCAGCTCCCGGAACTCCGTGTGTATACGGCGGCGCCGGATGACCCTGCAGTCGTCCGTTGATTTTCCGCAGGGTGTTGAGCTCACTGATTGGGAGGAATCCCCTGCGGGCGAGCGTTGCATACCACACCGGGCAGAGATGTCCTGCCGACAGAAAGAAGTAATCCCTTCCTTCCCAGTGAGGGTTCTTCGGGTCTATTTTCAAAATATTAAAATAGAGAGAGGCGAAAATATCTGCTAAGCCAAGCGGACCGCCGGAGTGCCCGGATTTCGAGATCATCAACATTTTGATGATATCACGCCGGATTTGCCTTGCCATTTCCTGTAAATCCACAACGTCAAATTTTTCCATAGATATAATTTATAATGATTGTTGTTTGTATCCGTTCAAAAATTCCCTGATGACATCAACATGTCGAAGAAGAATCATGATTGATATCACGAAAGAAGTACTGATAAATATATTGACTCGAGTAAATGATGGGAGAATTGAATTGAGCCATGGTTCGGGAAACAATAAGAGAACAAAAGGACTGATAACAGAAGCCAGAATATTTGATTTATGAATATTTCTCGATGCACTATATGTCATAACCCACAAACTACCCCAGACTGCTACCAGCATCCAGCCAAGAACGACCATAATTCCGGCTGATGTAGCAAGCCCTCTCCCTCCTTTCCAGCTAAGCCACACGGGATAATTGTGTCCAACTACAGCGAAAATTCCCCCGGTACTCATCAATTGGACATTATCTCCCCAAATCAATGCACAGACAGCCACTGCAATAATTCCTTTCAGCATATCGATAACCATAATACAAATTCCAACAGTGCGCGAACCTGTAATGTCGTATGCATTCATTGCACCTACATTCCCGCTGCCAGCCCGACGTATGTCGATGTGTGCTTTCCACTTAATGAACAGGTAGGCAGTAGGAAAAGAACCGATCAGGTATCCGAGCGCTGCACTTACTAAATATGGCAACAACTGTAGACTTTGAAAATCATTGAGCTAATCAGTCATAAAGTACGAAAAAAGGGATAAAGATACAAGGATACATTCTCCGCCTAATGAACGCCGCGAAAAAGAATCCCTTGCTTCTGCCGGCAAAAACGAGTATATTTTCATCGCATCCTCTCCCGCAGAGTGCACGAAAACGCAATCTTTTCTGAAAAAATTCAATCATGACGAAAAAAGAGTTGGGACATCTCCTGCGGCAGTACAAAAGCGGAAATGTAAGCGAACAGCAGATGATTGAACACCTCGTCACTCTTCGATTTGATTCCCTGGGGTTTGCAACTGTCGACCATCATCGCCAGCTCCGTCAGGGTTTTCCCGAGGTCATTCTTTGCCAGGGAAAAACACCGGCTCAGGTAGCGGAAATCGCGGCAAGAATCGCGCATAATGCCCGTCCGCTGTTGGCAACAAGAGCGACAAGTGAGCATTTCAAAGCTGTCAAACGAAAAATCCGGCAGGCCCGTTTCGACGCTGTTTCCCGCACAATCACAGCAAATGAACCAAAAAAGGTAATGCCTGGTCGCGGAACAATTCTTGTCATATCCGCGGGAACGTCGGATGTTCCCGTGGCGCAGGAAGCAGTGACGACTGCCCGGATGCTTGGTAACCCAGTTGATACATTGTATGACGTCGGGGTTGCTGGAATACATCGGCTATTATCCCAGTCCGATAAATTAATGAAGGCGAGCGTCATTATTGTGGTTGCCGGAATGGAAGGAGCCCTGCCGAGTGTTGTCGGCGGCCTTGTCGATGTTCCGGTCATTGCCGTACCGACATCCATAGGCTACGGTGCAAGTTTTCAGGGCGTCGCCGCATTGCTCGGCATGCTGAACACATGCGCAAGCGGAGTCACAGTCGTAAACATCGACAATGGTTTCGGAGCCGGATTTTCAGCGAGCCTCATGAACCAGGAAAGGCAGTAATGAGTACGTTAGTATTGAGTAAGTCAGTATCATAGTTTAGACGGAGAGTATATGCTTACCGACATCAAGAAAATTAAATTTCATGAAACTATCCTCGGCACTCTTGGGAATACGCCACTTGTGAAGCTCAACAAGATTACGCGGGGATATAAGGGACACTATTTTGTAAAAGTGGAAACATTCAACCCCGGCGGTTCCGTCAAGGACCGGATTGGGCTGGAAATCATCGAAGAGGCGGAGCACGAGGGCCGTTTGCGTCCCGGCGGTACGATTGTCGAAGCAACCTCAGGCAACACCGGGCTTGGTCTTGCCATCGTCGGAGCGATTAAAGGTTACAAGTGTATTTTCACGATGCCCGACAAAATGAGCATTGAAAAGATTCGCCTTCTCCGCGCATTCGGCGCCGATGTTATCGTCACCCCGACTGCAGTCCCTCACGACTCACCCGAAAGTTATACTGAAGTCGCAAAACGTATTGTTCGCGAAACACCGAATTCAATTCTGGCAAATCAATATTTTAATCCCAAGAACCCCGAAGCGCACTACAAGACAACCGGACCGGAAATCTGGGAACAGACCGGCGGACAAATTGATTATTTTGTCTGCGCAGTCGGGACGGGCGGAACGATCTCGGGTGCAGGTAAATACCTGAAGGAACAAAACCCGAATCTTAAGGTCGTCGGCATTGACCCGAAAGGCTCAGTATTGCGGGAGTATTTCTATACAAAAAAATATTCACCAACGCTGAAAACATATAAAGTTGAGGGTATCGGTCAGGATTGGCTTCCAGGAACATTGAACTTTGAAGTGATCGATGACATGGTTGAAGCCAACGACAAGGAATCATTCCTCATGGCACGACGTTTAACACGCGAGGAGGGAATTTTCGTCGGCGGTTCATGCGGCACGGCTATGGCGGGTGCACTCAAATATGCCGACAGGATGAAAGACAATGATGTTATGGTGATTCTCCTCCCCGATACCGGCGAACGCTATCTCAGCAAAATTTATAATGATGATTGGATGCGTGAGAATGGGTTCCTCATACCAGACCGTATCACCGTGAGGTTTGTTTTACAAAGCAAAGCGAAGAATGTTCCGCAACTTATCGCTGTCGATCCGATAACAACTGTCCGTAAAGCACTCGACCTCTTTAAGGAAAACGACGTATCACAATTACCCGTGATAGAGAGGGGAAAATCGGTAGGCACAATCATCGACAACGACCTCATGACGGCAGTACTCGAGGATAACTCCAGGCTCGACGCTACGGTCAAAACCCTGATGGAGCCTTCATTCCCGGTCCTCGGTGTAACAGCACCAATCGAACATGCCATCGATTTCTTGAAGAAAAAAGATTCGGCAGTATTGGTGGAAGAAGACCACAAGATCATCGGTATTCTGACACGATACGATGTGATCGAGTATATGGCAAGATGAGAAAATAAGTATGTGAGTATGTTAGTAAGTGAGTAATCACTTGGCATAACGCATCGATAAGCAATGTTAGATGATAGGAAATTTAGAGATACAATAGACACGTTTCGGCCTGTTTCTTCTTATATAGGTACATACTAAACTACTCAATACTAACGTACTGACAACCCCTCATGCGCTTCTCAACGAAAGCTATCCACGCAGGTCAGCAACCTGACCCGACGACCGGATCAATCATGGTGCCTGTGCACCTTACATCAACGTATGCCCAGCAGGAAATTGGGAAAAACAAAGGCTACGAATACTCTCGCGTTTCGAATCCCACACGCACAGCCCTTGAACTAAACATCGCCGCTCTTGAAAACGGTAAACATGGGATGGCGTTTGGCTCAGGGATGGCGGCAATCGACGCGATTCTCCACCTCCTTAAGCCGGGAGACCATGTGATAGTCTCTCATAATGTTTACGGCGGCACGTATCGCATCGGGAAAATGATCTGGGAGGACTTCGGCCTGGCATTCGACTTTGTAAACACAACCGATTTATCGCTTATCAAGCATTCACTCCAAAAAAACACGAAGATGATTTTTATCGAGACCCCGACCAACCCCACGATGGAAATCACTGACCTCCACGCGATTGCAAAAATTGCTTGGGAACACAGGCTCATTTCTGTGTGCGATAACACGTTCGCCACACCATATCTCCAGCGTCCTCTTGAGCACGGCATCGATATTGTCGTCCATAGTCTTACAAAATACCTTAACGGGCACAGCGATATGCTTGGCGGGTTGGTCGTGACAAACAGCATCAAGATTGCGGAACGGTTACGTTTTTTCCAAAAAGCAATCGGCGGAATCTTAAGCCCGTTCGACGCCTGGCTGTGCCTCCGCGGAACAAAAACCCTCGCCGTCCGTATGGAACGACACGGCAAAAGTGCTTTGCTGATAGCAAAATGGCTGTCGAAACAGAAAAAAATTAAGAAAGTATACTACCCCGGACTTGCGGCTCATCCGCAACATGCATTGGCAAAACGACAGATGAAAAATTATGGAGGAATGTTATCGTTTGACCTCGGTAATCTCTCAAACGCAAAAAAATTTCTTCGACGGCTCCGGGTTTGTGCTCTGGCTGAAAGTCTCGGCGGCGTTGAATCACTGATCTCTCACCCTGCGACGATGACACACGGGTCGATCCCACCCGAACAGCGCCACAAAATCGGCGTCACCGACGGGCTTGTACGAGTTTCGGTCGGACTGGAAGATGTGGAAGACATTATCGCCGACCTGAAGCAGGCGTTAGCGTAAGTCAGCGATCGTTCAGGTAACACCAGCTCAAACAGATAAAGAGGGTTGCTAACAAAGAGTTTTTTTATTACATTGGACAACGTTTCATGCCATTTTCAAGAACAGAACATATACCAACCTCTCGGGTAATCAGCGAGGAATAAATAAATCGACGCCCTCTGTAAGATTGTACAAACAGAATGAAAATCAGCGATATCCTCGAAGAAAATCTCGTAGTCTCAAACTTACCCGGATCCACCAAGGATGAAATTATCGATGGCATGATTGAACTCATCAGTCATTCGCCGAAAGTTCTCGACAAAGAACGGGTGAGGACGGCAATCTTTGAACGAGAAAAAATAATGTCCACAGGCGTAGGAAACGGTTTTGCTATACCTCATGGAAAAACAGACGCCGTCACCGACATTGTCGCCGCATTCGGCGTCACTGCACAGCCGATCGATTATCAGTCGCTCGATGAAAAACCCGTGCGACTTGTATTTCTTCTCGTTGGTAAGGACAACCTGGTCGGCCCTCATATTAAATTATTGAGCCGCATCTCACGCTTAATGAGCAAAGAACAATTTCGGAATAAACTTATGGAGACGAAAACATCAGCAGACATTATCGAGACATTTCGACAGGAAGAGACAACATACTTCGACATGTAATCAGCCAAGAATGTAAGACCCCTCCCGCACGTTCCATCCATGACAAGAGAGTAACGGAGCTTCATTGAAATTCAGAGCAATTAAAGGCACAAAAGATATTCTGCCCGACGAAAGCCATCGGTGGCAGGAAGTCGAGCGAACGATCCGATCCGTGATGCACGCGTTCAACTACAGAGAGATTCGTACGCCTGTATTTGAAGAGACCGGTCTTTTTGCGCGGGGAATCGGCGAGCTGACGGATATCGTCGGAAAGGAAATGTACACATTCCAGGATCGAAGCGGTACAAGCCTCACGCTCAAACCGGAAATGACAGCCTCGGTCATCCGCTCATACATTCAACATAATCTCGGAGAACAACAGCCGCTCGTTAAAGCCTATTACCTTTCTCCAATGTTTCGCCAGGAACGTCCCCAGGCTGGCCGACTGCGGCAATTTCATCAGTTCGGTGCAGAAGCAATCGGCGGCATATCTGCAGCCATCGATGCAGAAGTCATTGCCCTGTCTGCCACCATATACGAATCGTTTGGTGTGAACAACTTCACGCTGAAGATTAATTCTGTGGGATGCGAAACTTGCCGACCCATCTATAAAGAATTGTTGAGAGGGTATCTTCAAAAGAAATTCAACGAATTGTCACAGGAAAGCCAATTACGGTTTGATCAAAACCCGCTACGCATCCTTGACTCGAAGGATGAACACGACCGGGCTCTTACAAAAGATGCTCCACTGATGAAAGATCATCTCTGCAAAGAATGCGCGGAACATTTTACCGAACTCCAGGAAACACTAAGGTCGCTGGACATCAAATTCGAGGTCGACGGACGTATAGTACGCGGATTGGATTATTATACAAAGACTGCTTATGAAATCATCAGCACGGATCTGGGTTCGCAGGATGCCCTCGCAGGGGGAGGCCGCTACGACCTTCTTGTGAAAGCACTCGGTGGGAAACCGACACCTTCAGTCGGTTTTGCAGCGGGAATTGAACGCCTGCTGATGGTTCTCGAGAAAAAAAATGCATTCATGGAAGAAGGATCTCACCCGTTATTATTCATTGCGGCGGCGGATGAGCAGGGTAGAAAATGGGCCTTACGGCAAGCTATGAAATTCCGGCGACTCGGCATCGCTTGTGAAATCGATCAGCTCGGCCGGAGTCTCAAAGCGCAAATGCGCGAAGCAGATCGTCAACGGGCATTGTATGCCGTTATTGTCGGAGTACAGGAATTACAGGCTCACGAAATCGTTCTTAAACACATGGGCACCGGAGTGGAACGTACACTGAAACTTGATACACTGGGCGACGAACTGCAACTCCTCTCATCAAGATGAAAAAAGGAAAACGCGTCAAACCGAAATTTCCAATTGAGTATCGCCTGCTGATCACCCTAAAATATAACGAGCGAGAAAAAAAAACTGTTGTCCTCGTTGCCTTACGCACAGTAAACGAATTCACGAACTTTCTTTACGAAATTATCGTTCAGGATACATTGAATAATGATGTCCTCCATTTGAGAATCAACGGTTTGCGTGCGCCGCAGGTAAGCCTTCCGGGAATGGGGCCCGCAAAATTCCAGAAGGAATACGAGGGTCTGAACGGAACATTTACTGTCATCGTCACAAAGCTCGACCGTATGGAAAATATCTTCGTCGTGAATATTTCAGAAAAACTTGTCACAATCGTAAAAAGTCCGAAAATGAAATTTGTTGAATTTGTAACAAACGAACAGGACTGGTAAGGAATCCTGACCCCCTTCAAGCCTGTGTTCTTCTATTTCCGCTTAATTTGAAAAATGTATCCACGATTATTCACAATAGGACCGTTTACCGTTTATAGTTACGGACTGATGCTCGGCATCGCGTTCATCACGGCGAGCATACTCCTTACGAAGGAGCTCAAACGTAAAGGACTCGACCCTAATATCGGAAGTACGATGACGCTGATTGCCGTTCTCCTTGGGATCGCCGGATCAAAAATACTTTACCTGATCGAGAACTGGACCTTTTTTGTTCGTGCTCCGTTTGATATGGCATTTTCACCGGGTGGACTAACCTGGTACGGCGGATTAATCTTAGCGACTCTTTCAATTATGGTCTATGCACGCAGAAAAAAAATCCCCTTTTTGATGCTATGCGATGCAACTGCGCCGGGGCTCATGCTTGCATACGGCATCGGACGTATCGGGTGTCACCTTGCCGGCGATGGGGATTACGGTATACCCACAAACCTGCCGTGGGCTTGTGTGTACTCCAAAGGAACGTACCCGCCTTCAGTAGCCTTTCGCGATTTTCCGGACATTGTAGCAAAGTATGGCGTGAACGGAATCGTCCCGGACACGATACCGGTCCACCCAGTCCCGCTGTATGAGTTTTGTCTTGCAGTTTTGTTCTTCGGCATCCTCTGGAGTTTGCGCAAAAAACTGCGTGCTGATGGAATATTGTTCATGATGTACCTGCTCTTTACCGGCATTGCGAGGTTTTTCGTAGAGTTCATCCGTGTTAATCCGCGATTGTTATGGGGTTTATCGGAGGCACAGCTCATTTCAATCGTATTGGTGGTCATTGGATTCATCGGTGTTCGTATCCTTTCAAAAAAATCCAACCGCGAGCTTTCACCGCAATGATTGTTGTGGAGCTCTATTCGAAGGATGATTGCCATCTCTGTGATGAAGCAAAAGAATTATTAATAAAAATTCAGAAATCCATCCAATTTGAGTTGCGGCAGATAAAAATTCATGAAGGTGATGAAATCTACAAGAACTACAATCAACGTGTTCCTGTTATACTAATAGACGGGGAATTTGCATTTCAGTACCGGGTTCCGCCGGTGCAGTTTATTAAGAAACTGCAGCATGCAATCCAAAGAAAGAAACCGGCTTGAAATATTTGCCGAAATTGCTTGAAGCTGTGGGCATTGCATCGCTGATCATTGGACTTGTACAGGGGATTTACGGTGATATGTGGGGAGAGTTGTACCTCTTCATCGGTGGGATGGTAGTGTTTTATGTCGGACGACGAATGGAGAAACAGAACAAATGAGTGAGATAATTATCAAATTATGGAGAATTTTGTGAGGTAGACACATGGAAGAACAGATGATACAGGAAGAAAAAAGTCCGTTACGGAAAATACATGACAGAAAACCGACCGCCAATATCATAGCCGGGCGTAACCCCGTCATCGAAGCGCTCAGGGCAGGCACCATCATCGAAAGGGTGGTAATTCTTTCGGGCGTTAAGGGGGCCGTCATAGAAAAAATTAAGCAGATGGCAAAACGTAACCGGGTCCCATTTGTCGAGGTGGGAAAACAGAAATTCCGCGAGCTCGTCAGCGACACAACCACGCAGGGCGTAGTAGCTATTGTCGGGACAAAAGCCTACGTTGAGTTGGATGATATTCTCGCGATCTCTCGCGGTCGCAACGAGCCTCCATTGATCTTGATCCTCGACGAAATCGAAGACCCGCAGAACCTGGGCGCGCTCATACGCACAGCAGAATCTGCGGGAGTTCATGGCGTCGTTATTCCAAAACATCACGCCGCGTCGGTAAATCAAACTGTTGCCAAGACCTCGGCCGGCGCGAGCGAGCATTTACCGGTCGCTAAAGTAGTCAATATCGCTACAACACTGGATGAATTGAAACAGCAGGGCTTATGGATTGTTGGGACGGATCCCGCCGCCGAAAAGCTTTATACCCAGGTCGACTATTCGATGCCGACTGCGCTCGTTATCGGTAATGAAGGAAAAGGAATCCGCCAGCTGGTAAAAGAAAAATGTGATTTCCTTGTGAAGATCCCGCTCTATGGAAAAGTCGAGTCGTTGAATGCCTCCGTGGCAGGTGCGTTAGTGATGTACGAAATTGTTCGAAAACGAAAACAACTCTGACAAATCCTCTCAGGAATCCCGCGACGGTGACTTCTGCAGGGTAGTGCGTTCTTGAGTTTTTATCTTTTTCCTGGTCAAAAGCTGTTTCTGATTGCTCTCCCGTGCTTTGACCACTCTCTTTTGTCGATGCGACATGCCTTTCATAAATTACCCCTCATTGTTCGTTTTCTTCTTTCTCTCCTTCGTCCCGTTCCAAACCAAATTTTTTGATTTTTGTGTACAGGTGGCTGCGCTCCATTTCAAGCGCTTCGGCGGTCTTCGAGACATTCCAGTTATGGAGTTTCAACTGATGTTTGATAAATGCAGCCTCCGCCTGATCTTTGAAATCCTGGAACGACGCACTGCTGTGCAATATGCCGCTGAGTTCATCCCGACGGGTGAGAGAAAGAGAGTCCAAATCACCGCGTTCGATGATATTGCCTTGCGACATGATGACAAGTCTTTCGACAACATTTCTGAGTTCGCGCACGTTGCCGGTCCATTCCATCCCCATCAATGCATTCAGTGCCTGTTCTGAAATCGCCTTGACTGCAATTCCGTTGCGCGCGCAGATGTCTTCGATGAATGCCCCAACCAGCACCGGAATATCCTCCCGTCGTTCCCGGAGGGGAGGGATGTAAATCGGGATAACGTTCAGGCGATGGTACAAATCTTCTCGAAATGTTCCTTTTGAGATCTCTTCAGAAAGATTTTTATTCGTCGCAGCGATAACACGAACATCGACGGCAATCACATTGTTTCCGCCGACGCGTTCAATTTTTCCCTCCTCGAGTGCTCTCAACACTTTTGCCTGAGCATGGAGGCTCATATCTCCCACTTCGTCGAGAAAAATTGTACCACCGTCCGCCTGTTCAAATTTTCCTATTCGTTGTGCTGTTGCGCCGGTAAAAGAACCTTTTTCATGACCAAATAATTCCGACTCGATCAGTTCTGCCGGTATCGCTGCGCAATTAACTTCCACAAGAGTCATGGCAGAACGCTTGCTCGACCGGTGTATTGCCTTGGCAATTAATTCTTTGCCAGTGCCGCTCTCGCCAGTAATAAGGATACGGGAATCAGTGGGAGCAACACGCTGAATAAGGTCGTGAATATTCTTGATGATTACGCTTTTCCCCAGAATATGTTCTTTATTCCGGTTTTTCTTCACTTCGCTGCTGAGCTGTCGTTGTTCAAGTGCATTACGAAGAGTAATGAATAATTTATCACGATCAAGCGGCTTGGGAAGATAATCGAACGCTCCGAGCTTCGTAGCTTCAACGGCAGTATCAAACGTCCCGTGACCGGAAATCATAATAACCGGCGTTTCGCTGTTCACTTTTTTCATTTCACGCAGGACGTCGATTCCGTCGATTCCCGGGGGCATCTTGATGTCGAGCAGCACGGCGTCGAATGAGTCCTCCTTGAATGCTGTGAGCGCCTGTTTACCATTTTCCACCAGTACAACTGCATATTTCTCGTATTCAAGAATCATTTTGATGGAATCGCGGACACTTTTTTCATCATCGACGACAAGAATGGTCCTCATCACCATACTCCTGAACATGGTAATTCCTCGTTGAGAGTCAACCGTTCTTTTGGCGTCCATAATTTTAAGAACTCCGATGGAAGGCGATGATTGTCCCTCAACAGAGAATCGCCGAAATACTGGCCCTGCTTGTTGGCCCGGACATCACGGTCGTCGTAAGCGCCATCCACGATAAACGCCCGCTCCCCCTCCTCGATAGAATTGCCAAACCGGTTCGCGACATCCCGCGACTCAAAGACAACGGTAAGAAAGGCCGACCCAAAAAAATGTTGCAGTTTATCCCTATCGCCGGACCATGCCTCCGGTGTGTCCGTATATAATCGCGCAGGAAGATTATTCACTCTTTGTTGAAACTGCTCGGACGATTCATTTGTAAGGGGGAAAAACAGCTGAACAATCGGCACCTTAAAGCCGACGAGCCGGTGGTCGAACACCGCAATTGTCGTCATCAGGAGTGCAATAGCAGTGTTATTGTTCGTCATTTGCATCGCTCTTACATAGATAGCGTCGACAGCGCGAAGGTCGCCAAGTTTCAGACGAAGCGATTTGAATGTGCCGCTCCGGATAAAATCCTTCAAATCTATTCCATGCTGAATAAATAGCGGCGGAAAGTACGTGAACAAACAGCTCACAAGCGGTTTGTCTTCAAATTTAAAATATTCGGAAAACGACGAGGTATCGCTTTTCGATTGCTGTCCGGCGATACATTGAGAACAGAAGATGATCATCAGCAGGGTTTTCAGCGTGAATCGCATTCGTCACACCTGAATAACTCCGGGACTGAATCGAGGAACATGGGGGTTATTCGCCGCAATCTCAAGACATCGGGAAATAATCTGCCGTGTATCGACGGGGTCGATGATACCATCCACCCATAGCCGCGCGGCAGCATATAACGGGTCGAGCTCGCGTCCATAACGTTCCTGGATTTCCTGTAATAACTGCTCCTGTTCTTCCTTCGAAACACGGTCAAGACCTCTTTTCATCTGCTGGAGTTTAATGCTCAATAATGTTTCACTCGCCTGTTTTCCTCCCATAACTGCGATCTGCGCCGTGGGCCAGGCAAAAATGAAACGGGGGTCATATGCCTTCCCGCACATTGCGTAATTTCCCGCGCCATAGCTGTTGCCAACGATGAAGGTAATTTTGGGCACAACGCTATTCGCTACTGCGTTGACCATCTTCGCGCCATCTTTAATAATGCCGCCCTGCTCAGCTCGCGTACCCACCATAAAACCGGTTACATCCTGGAAAAACAGGAGGGGAATTTTTTTTTGATTACAATTAAGGATAAACCTCGCACCTTTGTCGGCGCTTTCACTATAAATCACTCCTCCAACCTGCATTTCGCCTTTCTTTGTCTTGACCACGGTGCGTTGGTTTGCGACAATCCCCACTGCCCAACCGTCAATACGCGCATACGAAGTGATTAACGTTTTCCCATAACCCGCTTTATATTCTTCAAACTCGCCTTCGTCCACAATTCTTGCAAGCACCTGGTACATATCGTATTGTTTCGCACGGTCATCGGGGATTATTCCGTAAATCTCTTTTGCATCATACTTCGGAGGCTTTGGTACTATCCGATTGAATGCGGGATGTTCCGTATCCCCAAGCTTGCCGATAATGCTGCGAATCGTTTCGAGACAAACTTCATCATTCGGCATTTTATAATCTGTTACTCCGCTGATCTCGGAATGCATTTCCGCCCCACCGAGCTTTTCAATATCAGCATCTTCACCAATGGCAGCCTTGACGAGATACGGTCCGGCAAGAAACACACTTCCGGTTTTATCGACAATCAGCGCTTCGTCGCTCATAATCGGCAGATATGCCCCACCGGCAACACATGGTCCCATGATTGCGGCAATTTGCGGGATGCCCATTGAAGACATTACCGCGTTGTTACGAAAGATGCGGCCAAAATGTTCTTTGTCAGGAAAAATTTCACTCTGAAGAGGAAGAAAGACACCGGCTGAATCCACGAGATACACGATTGGAAGTCGGTTCTCCATTGATATTTCCTGAGCGCGGAGATTTTTTTTACATGTAATGGGAAACCATGCCCCCGCTTTGACTGTTGCATCATTTGCAACAACCACAACATCACGGCCGTGAATTTTTCCGATGCCGAATAGCGTGCCGGAAGAAGGGGCGCCGCCGTATTCCTCGTACATGCCGTGGGCAGCCAGGAGACCTATTTCAAGAAAATAACTTTTGTGATCGATAAGTTTTTCAATGCGTTCCCGGGCAGTCAATTTTCCCCGTTTGTGATGTTTCTCTGCAGAATCTTTGCCTCCGCCCAGCTTGACGGAAGCGTTCTGGGCATTTAACAGGCGAAGAAGGTTCTTAAGATTATCCTCATTCGTATTGAACGTAAGATTTTTGTTGACATCACTGCCGGGATTCGACATGGCATTTCAAGGGGTGTTAGAGGTCGAGCACTTCACGGGCGATGACCATCTTCTGGACTTCAGAAGTTCCTTCTCCGATGGTCACCAGTTTCACATCACGATAGAATTTCTCAACGGGAAAATCTTTGATGAATCCGTACCCTCCATGGATTTGTATTGCTTCATTTGTTGCCTGCACAGCAACTTCGCCCGCAAGATATTTTGCCATAGCGGATTCCAGCACAACATCCTTTCCACGATTCTTGAAATATCCGGCACGGTACGTTAGAAGTCTTGCAGCCTCGATCTGTGTCATCATGTCTGCGAGTTTCCATTGAATTGCCTGGAAATCGCCGATTGGTCTGCCGAATTGTTTTCGTTCTTTTGCATACTTAACGCTTGCATCCAACGCACCCTGCGCAATTCCCAACGCCAGTGAAGCGATGCTTATCCTCCCGCCATCGAGAACGGTGAGTGCCTGTGACAAACCCGAACCTTCCACGCCCAGAAGACTCTCTTTCGGTATACGACAATTATCGAAGGCAAGCGCAGAAGTATCGCAACAACGCATGCCGAGTTTGTTTTCTTTTTTACTGACGATAAATCCGGTGGTATTATTCTCCACGATGTATGCAGAGATCCCTTTCTTCCCACTACTTTTATCAGAAATTGCCATTACCACAGTTATATCTCCAACCGAGCCATGAGTGATAAAATTCTTGCTTCCGTTCAGAACAACATAATTGCCATCTGGGGTAGCGGTGGTAAGCATTCCTGCAGCATCGCTGCCGGAGGTCGGCTCGGTCAGCGCCCATGCTCCAATTTTTCTTCCACTCGTAAGGTCGGGCAAATACTTTCGCTTTTGATCTTCACTACCGAATGTATAGATATGGTTCGAACACAAACTGTTATGCGCAGCAACACTTAAACCTATCGAGGGATCAACTTTTGATAATTCTTCAATGATGGTAATATATTCAAGGTAACCGAGCCCGGCGCCGCCGTATGTTTCCGGAAAAATAACTCCGAGGAACCCCAACTCACCAAGTTTCTTCATGATATCGAAAGGAAACTCCTGCGATTCATCATATTTCATCACCACCGGGCGGATTTCCTTTTCTGCAAAATTCCGTGCTGCGTCCCGCACCATTTTCATGGAGTCGGTGAATTCGAACTCAATCGTTAGCTGTTCTTCAGTTAATTGTTCTGACATATATTTTTCTGAAGGATTTTTTTATAATGTAGGAGGTTTCCCGACGAATTGCAACGTTCTATGCTTTTACATTCGCGACAAGGCTCTCCGCAACATCATACGGTGTCGACCTCATGGAAAGAACTCCGTCGATGCGGGATTCCAGAAGGAATTTATGATCATTACTCCAGAACTCCACCCGAAGGTGTTCATCTACGAGCTCACGGATACGCTCGACCAGGCGCTCTCTTCGCTTTTTTTGAAGAAGATTGTTTTCTTCCATAAATTCCCTATGACGAGAAACTTTTTCCGCAATATCTTCTATCCCTTCACCATTGCTGGCAACGCTCCGAAGAACGTCCGGAAGCCAGCCATCGTTTTGCTGCTTAAAATGCAAGACCATTTTGATGGACATAACCGCCTGGTCTGCGCCGGCGCGATCTGCCTTATTGACCACAAAAAAATCTGCAATCTCCATAAGGCCCGCTTTCATCGCCTGAATAGAATCTCCTGATTCAGGAACAAGCACAACGATGGTGGTATCGGCAGCACGGGCAATATCTAATTCCGATTGCCCAACTCCGACTGTTTCCATGAGAATGATATCACACCCTGAGGCATCGAGAATGTCCGCAACTTCTCCCGCTTTCCTGCTTAGCCCTCCAAAACTTCCGCGGGACGCCATGCTTCGGATAAACACGCCTCTGTCAAGTTCAACATCGGTCATCCTCACCCGGTCGCCCAGAAGTGCTCCTCCTGTGAAGGGACTGGTTGGATCAACCGCAATAATGCCGACCTTCAAGCGTTGATTCCGGTACACTTTGGCAAGTTTGTTCGTAATTGTGCTTTTTCCGGCACCCGGCGGCCCCGTAACCCCGATACGATATGCTCTCCCGGTATGAGGATATATCTTCTTAAGTAAGGCGATTGCCTCCGCTTGTTCATTTTCCACCAGCGAGATTGCTTTGGCAATACTGACGCGGTCCCCTCGTAAGATTCTATCGATAAATGTTTCGTCGATTCTCATCGGGCCCGTCTGGATTGAAAATAATCGACGGTTTTTTGCAAACCCTCCAATAATTTCACGGAAGGATTCCAGCCAAGAAGTTTTTGCGCCTTGGTTGACCCGAGAACACTTCTTTGCTGTTCTCCTTTTTTAGCGGGACCATGGTATGTAGCACATTTCGAACCGGTTATTTCCCTGATGCAATGAAATAACGTATTAACATCTGTCTCAATCCCCGTCCCTACATTGAAAACATCAGTCATCCGATATTGTAGAGTGAGTGAATTTGCACGCACTACGTCTTCCACGTAAACATAATCGCGGGTCTGCGTACCGTCACCATTGATAACCGGTTGTTCAGCAATAAGCATTTTATTCACGAAAATCGCCACCACTCCTGCTTCTCCATGAGGGTTCTGCCGTGGACCGTATACATTGGCATACCGTAAAACGACGTGCGCGAGCCCATGGATGGAGGAAAAATAATGCAGGTATTTTTCAACAGCGAGTTTTGAGACGCCATATGGGGAAAGCGGTGACATGGGATGGAGCTCATCAGCGGGGAAATACTCCTGCTCGCCATAAATCGCCCCTCCCGTGGAAGCAAAAATAACTTTTCCTACGTTGTAAGCCCTGCAACATTCCAATAAATTCAGCGTTCCAACGATATTCACCGATGCATCGAATACTGGGTCCTCGACTGATTTGCGCACATCCATCTGCGCCGCATGGTGATTAAGAATGTCGAATTTCCCCTCTCTAAAAATGTCCAGAAGATTCTTATCTCTGATATCTTTCTCAATGAATCGTGCATCGGAATTGACGTTCTCTTTTTTTCCCGTTGAAAGGTCATCAACAACAGTGACAGAATGCCCCTGCATTATATATGCATCGACAACATGAGAGCCGATGAATCCGGCTCCACCTGTGACGAGAATCTTCAAAGGGTTTCTTCCCCCATCATAAGCCTCTGTCGTTCTATCCCTTTCCTGCCGATATCACTTCGGTAATACGCACCGTCGAAGGTAATTTTTTCGACTCCGCGATATGCACGGTCGACAGTGAGCTCGAGGTCGTCTTTTGGACCAAGAGCGGTTACTCCGAGTACTCTGCCGCCGGCGGTGAGAATTACATCTTTTTCTTTTTTCGTTCCGCTATGAAACACAATGATACCACGATCTATTGAATTAGCGTCAAGTCCGACAATCGGTTTCCCAGTTTCATAATCCTCCGGATACCCGCGCGACGCGATGACAACACACACTGCAGATTGTTCTTTAAATTTCACTTTTGTAGAACCAAGTTTCCCTTCAGCAACTTCCAGCATCATGTTGAGCAGGTCTTCATCGAGAAGCGGAAGGACAACCTGTGTTTCGGGATCCCCGAAGCGGCAATTGAATTCTATCACTTTCGGCCCTGTTTGTGTAATCATCAACCCGATGTAGAGACAACCCCGAAATAACCGTTGTTCTTTAGCCAATCCAAGAAGCGTGGGCCTGATAATCGACCGCTTCACCCGTTCGAGCATCTCATCGGTTACAACCTGTGCAGGTGCATACGACCCCATTCCACCTGTGTTTTTCCCAAGGTCATTATCCAAAATCCGTTTATGGTCCTGGGCAGGTGTCAGCGTGACAAATTCCTTCCCGTCGGTTATAGCAAATACTGATGCTTCTTCTCCGACAAGAAATTCTTCAATCACCACATTTGATCCTGCATCACCCAGAATTTTTCTTTCCATCAGCGCGTCCAGGATTTCAAGCGCCTGCTCTTTGGTTTCACATACCGTGACGCCCTTGCCTGCCGCTAATCCGTCTGCCTTGACAACAACAGGGACGGGCACTTCATTGATATACCGTTCAGCATCGAACCGTTGGGTTGCATCAAATGCACGAAATTCAGCGGTCGGAATGTTGTATTTTTTCATGAATTGTTTTGCATACACCTTACTGCCTTCGATTTCAGCTGCACCTTTTGAGGGGCCGAATATCTTCAACCCGTTCGCCTCAAACAAATCGACAATCCCCAAGGTGAGAGGTTGTTCCGGTCCAACGACCGTCAAATCAATCGACATTTCTCGGGCAAATTTTAACACACTATGAATGTCATTGGGTTTGAGGTCAACCGTTTCTGCGATTTCGCCGATGCCCGCGTTGCCCGGAAGACAATACAGCGATGTTGCCAGAGGGCTTTGACGGAGTTTCCACACCAGGGCATGCTCACGCCCGCCGGAGCCTATGACCAATATCTTCATAAGCGCCTGCCTGAAGGGTGCGGAGGGGAATCGTCGACCAGAAACCCGAAGATAATCGAAAGTTCTTTTGTCAACTCAATGCGGTTATATTTTTCCACGATGTGTTCTTTCGGCTTCGGAAGCTGGTTGTGTTTGTATTGTTCAAACAATTGAATAATTCCGGCGGCAATCCCGTCAACGTCATCGGGCTCGACGATGACACTCGCCCCTACCTCGTCCAGCGTCTGACGCATGAACCCCTCGGGGATGCACGCAAGGATTGGTTTTCTCGCACCGAAATACTCGTACAACTTTCCCGGAGATTGTGAGTTATTATTCAACATAAGCCAGAGAACATCGGCGCTCATCAGATATTTTACACATTGAAGGTGGTCGAGATATTCGGTAATGACCACATTACGCTCAAGCCCCATCGATGTGACCAGCCGGCGGTACTCGTCCTGGAAATTCCCAACGAAACAGGCTTCGAGGTGATCACGCAATTCGGGGTGCATTGAAAATACTTTTTGAAGCGCCTGCAAAAAATATTTTGGGGTTCTGTCTCCATAAAATACGCCGGCGTGTGTGATCTGCATTTTCTGGGATTGAGGTTTCATCGCGCCGTTCACAAAATCTTTTGGATCATACCCCTGGGGAAGAATAATGACATCATTGTACTCCAATGATCGGAAGCGCTTGAGGATCAATTCCTTTACCCGCCGGTTTGTCGTAAGTACTTTAGAGGCTGCATGGATAACCCTTTTTTCAAGCTGATAGTTCCTCCATTTATGAAACGGGGTCGGATAGTACTTCAGCGGATAATCATGCCATGGGTCACGATAATCGATCACGAGCGGCTTGCGAAATTCTTCGTGGAGTTCAGCGCCGATGAGGAAATCCGTAAATGGCGGCGCGGTCGCAAAAATAACGTCAAATTTTTTCGTTGCAAAAAGCTTTTTCGCTGCACTCAGCGCTTTCCTTCTCCATCCAATTTTGTTGTCGGGAATAAAGAGCGTGTCACTGACAAATGTCAGCACTTTTCTCCAGCTCTCTGACGGCATTTTCACAACACCTTTTTTACGAAAAAACCGGTTGGGGTCGAGCGAACCAACCCGTTCGACATGAATATGGTCGGAATGAAGTTCTTCGAGGAGCGTGTAATCTTGTGCAAAATAACCGGTTGGCGTCACTGTCAGCACCGTTGGCTGC
The DNA here is from genome assembly GCA_964484465.1 of uncultured Chlorobiaceae bacterium. GTDB lineage: Bacteria > Bacteroidota > Ignavibacteria > UBA10030 > SZUA-254 > CAZAFL01. Next base: position 2,029 of record CAZAFL010000010.1, on the reverse strand, counting down.
CAACCGAACTGCGGCAGGTACTTAACGAATTTCAATGTGCGCTGGACTCCGCTAAGCCCCATCGGGGGAAAATAATATGCAATAACAAGAACATTCCGGGAAGAACCTTTCTGCTTGTCGGTCATCTTATAACGATCCTTTCATTACAAGACGATAAGTTCTTTGGAGGAACGGTTAAGTACTTCACAGCTTCCGTCGACGATCACGACATCGTCCTCAATCCTCACACCACCGTAATTGGGGATGTACACACCGGGTTCTATCGTTATCACATTACCAGTTTCGAGTGTTGCAGTGCTTTGCACTGAGATGCGCGGCTGTTCATGGATTTGCAATCCGATCCCGTGTCCGAGGGAGTGACGAAAATATTTATCATACCCATGTTGCCTGATATGATTCCGTGCAACCGCGTCAAGAAGTTTGCTTTTCATTCCGCTCTTCGCTGCATCGGTTGCTTTTCGCTGGGCGTCCGCAACGACCGAATAAATTTTTCTTGCTTCAGGCTTTGGGGAACCCATGTGGACAGTGCGGGTCATGTCGCTGTGATAGCCCTCCACAACGCACCCGAAATCAAGGGTGACGAGTTCACCGTTCTTAATTTTTTTTGACGATGCCCGTCCATGCGGCAACGCGCTTCGCGCCCCGCTTGCAACAATTGTCTCAAATGCATCGGCCTCCGCTCCGAGCTTTCTCTGTCGGTAGGAAATCTCCGCAGCAATGTCTAGTTCGGCAATTCCAGGAGTTATTAGTCCGAGTATTTGAGAGAAGGCCTGATCGGTGATTGCAACCGCTTTTTTTATATTTTCAATTTCCGTTGCATCTTTGATTACAGCGATTTTTTCAATAGCATCGACCTTTGGAAGAAACTTTATTTTCGGGAAAATTTTCTTCAACAGCCGATATTGCGAAAGCACAAGAGTATTGCCGTCAAATCCAACGCGTTGCGCGGATCGGAGGATATTCCGGTTGTTTATTTCCTGGAACAAACCATCCTGCGCGATAAATACTTTCCATTGATTCACCTCTTGCTTGACTTGTTGAACATACCGCCCGTCTGTAAATAGGAATGCCGACCGCTGAGTGACAATACCAACCCCGTTTGAGCCTGAAAACCCGCTGAGATAACGGAGGTGAGGTTGAAATGTCACTAAGAATGCATCAATCTTCAGAGCATCAAACCGAGACCGGAATTGTTGAAGGCGAGAAAGCATTAAAGATGGTAATTAGGAGCTTCTTTTGTTATGGTAATATCATGAGGATGACTTTCACGCAATCCCGCTTCGGACATTTTCACAAATTGCGTTTTTGCTCTCATCTCCCCGATGGTTCGGCAGCCACAGTATCCCATAGCAGCGCGTAAACCGCCTACCATTTGCCGAACTGTATCTGATAACGGTCCCTTGTAAGGAACTCGTCCTTCAATTCCCTCTGGCACGAGTTTTGGAAGATCATCTTCCACATCCTGAAAATACCGGTCACTGCTTCCTTTTTTCATTGCTTCGAGCGAACCCATTCCGCGATACATTTTATAGCTGCGTCCTTCAAATAACACCTTTTCTCCAGGACTTTCCTCAACCCCGGCAAACAGGCCGCCGATCATTACAGAATCAGCACCCGCCGCGACCGCTTTCGCAATATCGCCGGTCTGTTTAATACCGCCGTCGGCTATGACCGGTATATTCGAACGTGCAGCGACTTTTGCGCACTCGTAAATGGCGGACACCTGGGGAACCCCAACACCGGCAATAATTCGCGTCGTGCAAATAGAACCGGGACCGATGCCAACTTTGACAGCGTCCACTCCGGCTTTAATAAGGGCGCGGGTTGCCTCGGCTGTTCCGACATTTCCTGCGATCAATTCACATTGTGGATGCAGCCGTTTGATCCGCTTCACCATTTCAAGAACTCCACGGGAATGTCCGTGCGCAGTGTCGACAACAATAACATCAACCCCGGCAGCGATTAAAGCGGCAACACGGTCTATCGTATCTTCTGTAACACCTACTGCCGCTCCTACACGCAGTCGACC
>CAZAFL010000009.1:0-100312 GCA_964484465.1 uncultured Chlorobiaceae bacterium | reverse complement strand
TTTAATTAAGCAGCCAGTGCGTAGTTGTAGTCTGCACTTATAGTTTTCCGCTTTATTTACGTGCAACACGGAGAGCACGAGATGCGATTTAAGCCATCCTCATCCCCGTCGAAACCATATCATCCCCGCTTTATAAATATATTACATAATTAAGAGTTAAGCAAATGTGTTAATACTAATTTCTTGTTTTACTGTGATCACCAATGGTGTAAATAAACAAACCGCAAATCATGAAATATAATCATTTATTGTGTTCTGTTTTAGATAATTCTAGTTTTAGGTATTTGAAAGCTTCCTCCGGACTGTCTGCAAATCTGAATATATTCAGGTCCTTTTTTGAAATTGTACGATATTTTACCATTGTCTTAAAATTAAGCACCTGCTCCCAATATTCCCTTCCGTAGAGGACAATCGGGAGAGGCTTCCTTACTTTTCTTGTCTGTATTAAAGTTAAGACTTCCATTAATTCGTCAAGAGTGCCAAATCCCCCAGGAAACATGATAAGAGCTTTTGCAAGATAAATAAACCAGAATTTTCTCATAAAAAAATAATGGAACTTGAAATCAAGGCCCTCCGAAATATAGGGGTTTGATTTTTGTTCAAACGGCAAGCTGATGTTCAGCCCGATCGATTTACCTCCTGCCCTTAAAGCTCCTCGGTTTGCAGCTTCCATAATTCCTGGACCGCCGCCCGAGCAGATGACAAAATGTCTCTTTGCATTTACATTCTTCGACCATTTAGTGAGCATGAATGTCAGTCGATATGCAGCCTCGTAATACTGCGACATGAAAAGATCGATTTCTGCATCATGAAGTAGTAGTTTATCGTTTGAATTTAATTTATTCTTTTTTCTAAGCTTAGCCCTTATTTTCTTAAGTTTTTTCTGCGCATTTGTTTTCGGAATTACTCTCGCTGAACCAAAACAGACTATAGTATCCTTAATTTCTTTTTTTCTAAAGCGGTCGAGTGGTTCCAGGAACTCCGAAAGTATGCGAATAGATCTTGCCGGTGGACTATTGAGAAATTTTGCATTATTGTATGCTTTGGGAACAGATTCAGCTTTTCTTTTCATATTAGGGGATCGACCTTCCTCCATCAATTGAAATAACTTGTCCTGTAATGTAGTCTGCTTTTGTGGCAAGGAAGACAACCATATCGGTCATATCCGAAGATGTACCATATTTCTTCAAGGGAATATTTTTTTTTGATGTATGTCTTACTGAATTATCCTCCTCGCCTCTAAAACTAATGGTTCCCGGAGCAATGGCATTCACAAGAATATATGGCGCCAGTGACCTGGCCATGATTCTTGTCAGCATGACCACTCCTGCTTTTGAGACACTATAGGGGACATGTTCCTTCCATGCCTGCAATCCACCGAGTGAAGCAATGTTTACAATTCTCCCTCTTTTTTGCTTGAGCATAATAGGTGCAACTGCCTGTGAACAAAGGAAGGTCCCTTTTAGATTAATATTTATTGTAGAATCCCATATTCGTTCGGAGGTCTTGAGCATTGGACTATGAACAAAGATTGCCGAATTGTTTACGAGCAAATCAATTCTTCCAAAAACCTGAATGACCTTTCTAATCATTTTCCGCACATCAGAGCTTCTGGAGATATCGGCTTGAAGTGGCAATGAGCGTTTTCCCAGTACTCGTATTGAGTTCACTGCCTGCATTGCTCCCTTTTTTGACGTGTGATAATTAATCGCGACGTCAAACCCATTCTTAGCTAAGGCAAGTGCAATGCGGTTACCAAGTCTCTTTCCACCTCCGGTTACCAATGCTACGCGGGTTTTATGATTCAAAATAGTATAAATTAAAAAGTTTAAGAATCAGGATTAGCATATTCTAAAATGGGAGATTACAGGGTTTAACGTTTACTTTATCTGAAGGTCCAGAAATTGTAAAATCAAGGTTATCAGCCTCTATGCCAGTCTTTAAAAAACCGAGCGCGATTTGCTTATTGAGCTTGAACGACCAGGTGTGACTTGTGGTCCAACCAACTTCTTCCCCATTATGAAAAAGGGTCCCATTACTTACAATTTCATTAGAATGTGGGAAAATGAATCCCTGAAGCCTTCTTTGTAATTTATTATAGGTGTCAATTCTTGCTATAACCTCTTGACCGATGTAACATCCTTTTGAATAGTTAATAAACCTTTCCAAACCAGCCTCCAATGGATTGATTTTTTCGGTTAATTCTTTGCCAAATTGTGTGATCCCATTTTCAATACGGATTGTGTCGTAGCTTGCTGATCCAACCGGATGAACAGACTGAATGATGTGATTCCAAATCTCAGATACGGCATCATTTTTTACTAATAAATTGAAAACTTGCTTATTCCAGAACTGATCCTGGAAAAGAGTCGCATCATACCCATTTATGTGTGTATGACTGTAGAATCCTTCTGCTGGAATTTCTCCTTCTAAATTGATTTTCTCTCTTAATGAATCAACATGAGGCCCAAGGAATGAAAACATTGAATATACATCAGTTACATCGGTAATTGTAATATCTTCCATGATAATGAATTTGTCAAGCCAGTTCTTAACTCGCGAAGCGTTTTTTGAACTGACAACCAAAATAACCCCCTCCCCACTTTGTATTACAGTGGCTAAATCAATTAATTTACCTTTTTCGGTGGTAAAAACTGTTGGTCGGCATTGGCCTGCTTGCATGTCTTCCAAAGCATTAGTCGAGAGCCTGTGAAGAAACGATAGTGCCTCAGTCCCGATTATAGTAAGAAAGTTCAAGCCTCTGTATGTAACTCCTATATCCGATTGAACCTTGTGGTATTCTTCATCAACCGTTGTGTATGTTGATTGTGCAAAAGGTAGAGTATCCTGAAAAATATTATTTTTCATCGGAAAGGTTTTCAGAATTATAAAGTAAATCTAAACAAATGAAGGGGGAAAATCAAAGGATCGGGAAATAGGATTCCTTGTGCGCCCACCAGGACTCGAACCTGGAACCCGCTGATTAAGAGTCAGCTGCTCTACCAATTGAGCCATGGGCGCAGAGGGTTTTCCCATGTCTGTATTTGAAGTTAGTTTATTTCCCTTGTTGCTGGGGAGCAGCAGCAGGCTGGCTACGGGGAGGAGCAGGCTTAGGAACGGATGTCGTTGTTCCCTTTTGAATAATGCTCTCAACCCCCGTTTGTTTACCGGGCAGAAAGAATAAATTCGTAAGAAGGCAAATTGCAATGAAAATAGCGGCTAAATAAGCCGTAGCTTTACCGAGAAAATCCGCAGTTCGGCGAACACCGAATACCGTACCCATCGAACCTCCTGCAAAGGATCCTGCTAATCCGCCTCCCTTACTCGATTGCATTAAAACAACGATGATAAGGAGACCACTGACGATAATTTCCAGAGTAATTAAGAGTTGATATGCAAACATAAAGTCCTCGTAAATTGAACTCTATAAGATAAGAAATTCCCGAATAAATTTCAATAGATATTTTTCCCTTCTTCCAGCTTAAAAGAAGCGACCTTCTTGTTTAAATCGAATCCGGTGACGTCGTCCCCGTTAATATCGAAATTACGTTCGAACCCTAACCAGTTCCAATCGTGTAAAATTGACTGCCGCTCGTATTTTGGCAGGTCATTGAAACCGGATATGACCGATTCGAATTTTGGGAAATGATCATACTTCGCAGCATCGACGACGGCAAACACATGGCGATTATCGACAGCTGATTTGTAAAACTGTAAGTTAACTTCATTTTGTAACGGAACACTAACATGACCATTATGAAACCGAACAATTTTTGTTTTTACAAATTCGCCCTGATCTGAGACGATAATGTAAGCATTTCTCGCAATAAGAGATGCTTTCAGGAGGAATTCGCACACCAGGTATGCGTCAAATTCATTTGCCGCTACCCGTGTAAATCCGCTTGCGAGACAATTATCAAAATACCCCCCCCATTTTACAACGATCAATCCTTCGGATTCAAGCCGATGGATGATGGCGTTTTCATTGAACGAAGCTGAGCGAAGTTCGCGTCGTCTGGAGACAATGTGTTCCCACAATTCATCCTCCGTTGAATGACGACCTTCGAAATTGGGGAATACAACAAACATTTTTAACGCCAGTTTTCCTGCAGTCCACACAAACTCTGAATTATACCAGTGCTGTAAACGGGAAATTTCCTCCCATTCATTGTCTGTAAGCTGATTCCCGCCATCATCAAGAATCTTATAATATATTTTTCTTGCCATGTATAACGCTAAAAACCTGATTCCTTCAGGTATTGTTCAGTGATAATGCTGTTTTCTTTCGCAGAATATTTAAGCGATAATTGTTCGATGTATTTACCTACCATATCGAATTCGAGGTTTACTTCATCGTTCGTTTTATAAAGCTTGAAGATCGTATTCTCCATCGTGTGCGGGATAATCGATACACGTATGTGTGTCGACCGCACCTCGGCGATAGTAAGGCTTACACCGTCGACTGCAATAGACCCTACGGGGATGATGTAATGCAAAAACTGTCGCGGAATATCGATGGCGAATATCCAGCTGCCTTCACGATGTTCGATATGAATGATTTTACCGGTAGTGTCGACATGCCCAAGGACAAGGTGTCCCCCGAGGCGTTCATTTAATCTCATCGGCAGCTCAAGATTGACACGCTGTTGAACCCGAAGCGATTTGAGCGCAGTTTTTTTCAATGTCTCCTCCACTGCTTCAACGTCGAATGACAATCGCTCTTTGTGAACTACGGTCAGACAGACGCCGTTTACTGAAACGCTGTCGTTTATCTGCAGTTCTGAAGCGGACGTTGGGGCAGAAACCGTAAGCCACAAACTGTTACTTGACAATTGAACGTTTTCGACGGTTCCAAGTTCTTCGATAATGCCGGTAAACATAATAATATGTACTGTTTATTTTTATTTAATGCAAGTACGCTTCAAGAAGAACATCTTCGCCAAGAAGTTGAAGAGAAACATTGTGAAAGGTGATTTCCCCGCCCAGAGTCAGGTTACTAATATGGTCGAACGGTCCAAGACCTTTACCGAGGATCTTTGGAGCCATGAACAGCAAAAGTTTATCAGCCAGTTGTTTCTCCATGAACCCGCTGAACACGGTGGTTCCCCCTTCTACCAAAATTGAAGCGATGTTTTTTTCTCCTAATATCTTCAAGACCTGCTTCAGAGAAATAGCCCCGTTTTTATCGGAAGGAAGTCCGAATATCTCGACCCGTTGCCGGGCCAGTTGGTCCCTTTTTTTTGCCCGAATTCGTAGGAATCGATTTGATGCAAAAAGAAGAGTTGATATTACATGAGCTGTTCGAACAACTTTGGCAGAAAGAGGTATGCTCAACCTGCCATCGATTATTATTCTTGAAGGATTTCTACCCTTTACGACTCTCACCGTAAGCGATGGATTGTCCCGGACAATTGTTCCAGAACCTACGAGGACTGCATCGTATTGCGACCGCAGTCGGTGCACCACTGTGCGGGATTGTTTATTGCTTATCCATTTTGAGGATCCATGAATATCGGCAATCTTCCCGTCGATTGTTTGAGCAATTTTCAGCGTGACAAAGGGTATCTTTGTCCGGATGAATTTTATAAACGATTCGTTGAGTGCCTGACATTCAGGCTCACATACCCCGACTTTGACCTTAATGCCGGCCCGACGAAGCTCTTTAATCCCTTTCCCGTGCACCAGAGGGTTGGGGTCGCGCATTCCGACAATAACCTCTCTGATCCCTGAAGAAATAATAAGTTTCGTACAAGGAGGTGTTTTGCCAGTATGATTACATGGTTCAAGATTTACGTACAAAGTAGAGCCACGAACGCTCCGTTTCGCTGAGCTGATAGCCGTTACCTCTGCGTGGTCGGCGCCAAATTTCTTGTGAAACCCATTGCCGATGATTTTATTATTTTTTACAACGAGAGCACCAACCATCGGGTTGGGGCTGACCGACCCTTTTCCTTTCTCTGCAAGGGTTAGGCATTGGAGCATGAAGATTTCATCTAAATGATCTTTTCTTCGCGTCATTCCCACTCCAGGTAAATCTGCTGATGTATTTTGGTGCTTAAAGCCCGGGCTGCATTTCCGTTCTTTACCGAGACCTCGAGCAGACCGGAACTTCCTACGATGATAAAGGGGGTGCGTGATACTGAATTCTGATATGTTTCAGCAGAACGATGAATGACTTTATTGCCGATCTGCAACCGAAAACGGTGTTTCGGAAAATTTGCAGCCACAAAATTAGTAATAATATTACCAAAATGGTCGGCATGGATAATCCTTCCGGTGTATGTTCGCCTGCTTGATGCGATTTTGACGAATTGCTCTTCACCAAATAATGGTATGACTTTCGGGCCAAGGTCATGTATCGAACGTCCATTTGCCAAGTGCGCTGCAACCGGTGCAAAAATATCCCGTCCGTGAAATGTTCTGCTCACCTCATGTCTATAGTATTTATGATTTGTCACGCCAACAATAGTTTTCGTTTTCAGTGTGCCAAGAATAAATTTTAACAGTCCATTATCAGGTGCAAGAAAATAATAGTCGTTCCCTTTTACACAAAGAATTCTCCTGTCAGTTCCGACGCCGGGATCGACAACACAAACAAAGATGGTACTTTTTGGGAAAAAGCTGAAGACAGTCCACAAGAGGTAAGCGGCTTCATCGACATTTTGAGATTTGACAGAGTGTGAGATGTCGATAATCTCTGCATCCGGAGAGAGAGAAAGAATTACCCCCTTTACGGCTGCAACATAACCGTCACTCAACCCAAAATCTGAGAGAAAGGCAATACGTTTACGTTTCTTCATACCGCGGATCAACGGGGTGCCACCTCTTGAGCTTACCGCCCGGCGAAAAGGTCATCTCCCTTACACAATGGAAACTTCTTTTCCCTTTTTTGCAGAATGGTACACGGCTTCCACAATTTTCATTCGTTGCACCGCTTCGTCACCGGTGGAGATGATTTGATGCAGTTCGCGGGCTGCTCCGACGAAATGTTTTAATTCGTTCTCATAACTCTTCCGGTAAAGGTTTTGCGGTGATTCCATTTTTGCCGGAGTGACATTCACGAGACTTCCGTGCAGTTGTTTGTGAATCCGAAGAGGGTTAATCATGGCGCTGCCGTCGGACCCGTAAAAATCACAGTAAAAGAAATCCTGGGCAGTTTGGAATGACCAGCTTGCTTCGAGCATGAGTGCCACTCCCGACTTCATTCCCACGAACACTATGCAAGAATCCTCGACACTTTTCGTTTTGTGGACATACATCTTTGCGCTCACGTGCTCGACCGGGGGAAATCCCAGCATCCACAATACCAAGTCGAGCATGACAATTCCCATATCCAGAAAGACTCCTCCTCCCGATTTATCCTTTTGCGTTATCCATGGGTTGTCATTCGAGAGTTTTCGGAGCCAGCCGGACTTGGCATAGAATATTTTTCCAAGTTCCCCTTTTTCGACAAAGCTTTTCAGGATCATTGTGTCCGGGCGGAACCGGTTATTCATGCCGACCATAAGCTTGCGTTTGTATTGCCGCGAGGCTTCCGCCATTTGAAGAGCCTCTGAATAACGACGCGCTATCGGTTTTTCGACGAATACATCCTTGCCAGCCTGCAGTGATGCCATCGTCACCTGTAAATGAGCGTCCGTGCTCGTGCAGATATCGATTGCCTGGAGGTCTTCGGTGGCCAGCATTTGTTCATAATCACTGTAGTAGCGCCGAATGCCGAATCGTTCAGCAATCAATTTTGCGCGTGACTTATCTTTATCACACACCGCGACAATTTCCACATCCTCTTGTTTGCTAAGGATCGGTAAATGAAATACCTGTGATACCCAGCCCAGACCGACGATTCCTAATCGGAGTTTATCCATGCAGGTTCTCTCAACATCATTTTGTTAATGATTTTGTTTCGGTGTGTTCAGCTTTATTCCTGAAGAAATTTTTTACAACGCTTGCAATGCCCGGGGCGTCGAGTTTGAGCATGGCTAAAAGTTCGACGGGTGATCCATGCTCTATCAATTCATCAGGAACTCCATGAACCCTGACGTGCACGGAATGAATGTTTCTTTCAGCGATACATTCGAGAACGGCGCTGCCGAACCCGCCGTGGGTGACATGATTTTCCACGGTGAGAATGTAAGAAAATCTTTTGCAAACATCTTCAATCATCTGCACATCAATTGGTTTTGCAAATCGCATGTTGATTACTTCCGCTTCAATCCCGTCTGTGGATAAGAGATCTGCAGCTTTTAATGAAGGGTAGACCATATCGCCAATCGCCAAAATGGCAACATCCCTCCCCGGGCGAACAAGTTCTCCTTTTCCAATCTCAAGCGGATGAAATTCCGGTTGCAGCTGAACACCGATGCCGTTGCCCCGGGGATATCTTAAGGCAATCGGTCCTTTTTCGTAATGAACTGCGGTGTATAACATATCCCGCAACTCGGCTTCATCCTTGGGTGCCATGATAACCATGCCCTGGATGCACCGTAGGTAAGCAAGATCAAGCACGCCATGATGAGTCGGCCCATCAGCACCAACGATTCCCGCCCGGTCAAGACAAAAGACCACGTGCAAATGCTGTAATGCGCAATCGTGAACGATTTGGTCGTACGCCCGTTGAAGAAACGTAGAATAGATTGCCACGATGGGTATATATCCTTGAGTTGCCATGCCGGCTGCAAACGTTACTCCATGCTGTTCTGCGATCCCGACGTCAAAAAACTTTGACGGAATTGCAGCCTGAAGTTGATCGAGTCCGGTGCCGTCAGGCATTGCGGCGGTAATGCCAACAATCTTCGGGTTTTGTTTTGCCAGCTCTACCACTGCTTTTCCAAAAACCTTCGTGTATGCGGGTGGTCCATCGGTTTTTTTGGGTGATGTGCCAGTGACTTTATCAAAGGGTGTAACGCCATGAAGCGCCTGCACATCTGCCTCAGCGGGCTTATACCCTTTCCCCTTTCGCGTTATTGCATGGATCAAAATTGGTCCCGATAGATTTTTTACCTCATTAAAAATTCGCACCAGCTGTGGGATGTTGTGTCCGTTTATCGGGCCAAAATATCGAAACCCTAACGCTTCAAAAAGTATTCCGGGCGTAATTACAACCTTGATGCCTTCCTGCACCCTCCCTGCTATTTTTCGGATGCGGTCACCGATCGTGTCGAGCTTCCCAGTAAGATCCCAGACATTGGCTTTGAATTTGTTGTACGAGGGATTTGCAATCAATTCAGTAAAGTAGTTGGATAATGCCCAGACATTCGGAGCAATAGACATATTGTTATCATTGAGGACAACTATCATGTTGCGTTTCTGTAAACCTGCATTGTTCATGGCTTCGTACGACATGCCACCAGTCATAGCCCCATCGCCAACGACAGCAACAACTTTAAATGTCTCATGGGCGAGATCGCGAGCAACCGCCATTCCAAGTGCCGCAGACATAGCAGTACTCGCATGTCCGGCACCGAATGTATCATAAATACTTTCGGAACGTTTGAGGAACCCGCTGATTCCACCTAATTGTCGTATGGTCGGCAGCTGATCTCTGCGGTTAGTCAGAACTTTATGAGGATATGCCTGATGCCCGACATCCCAGACTAGTTTATCCTCCGGAGTATTAAAAACATAGTGTAACGTCACTGCAAGTTCGACTGCTCCCAGCCCTGCTCCGAGATGTCCGCCCACCTTTGAGATTGTATCGATGATATATTCTCGGACTTCATGTGCAACTGTCTTCAGCTCTGAAATAGTCAGTTCCCGGAGGTCAGAAGGTTCGTTAATGTGAGACAGAAATTTATATGAGGAATCACTCATGAAAATAATCTATTCATCTTTATCATCATCAAAGAGTTCAAAATTTCCTTCAATATCTTTTGTTAACCGTTTTAATTTTAATTCTGCATGTGAAAGTTTTTCAAGACATTTCTTCGAAAGAATTACACCTTCTTCATAGATCTTCATTGATTCATCGAGGGATATACTCCCTCCTTCCAATAACTCAACTATCTCTTCCAGTCGTTTTAATGAGAATTCGAAGTTGTCTGAACCTTCTTTTCTGGCATTTTTTCTAGCTGAAGCCATAGATTAGGTAATGTTGTAGAGACGCTATTTCAGGTGATTTTTGCGCCGACTTTACCATCATGAAACTTAATAGCGATTTCATTATTCTGATATAAGATTTTGGCACTGCTTACAATTTGAGAATCCTTAGAAACGATAGCAAAACCTCGCTTTAGAATCGCATCCGGATTCATAGAATTTATATGGTCTTGCAGGAATTTTAGGTGATTTTTCTTTAATATAAAGAAATGTTCAGCCGACCGGAACATGGTGCGCTCAAGCTCATCCAAGTGCTGAACATAACGTTTAATCAAATCAATAGGTTTATTAAAAGCGTAGCTTCTGATAAGTGATTGAATTTCTGATCTTTCAGAGTCAACACTATTTTGTATTTTTTCCCGTGCAGTATAACAAAAATTCCTAAATAATTCAATTATATCTAGCCGATCGGGCACTACCAATTCCGCAGCTGCCGACGGAGTGGGAGCACGTAAGTCGGCAACAAAATCAGCAATTGTAAAATCAATTTCGTGCCCAACAGCACTGATTACAGGAATGTTGGAGTTAAAAATAGCTCTCGCTACAATTTCTTCATTAAATGCCCAAAGATCTTCAAGGGAGCCTCCTCCTCTGGCAACTACCATAACATCAATCTGAGCATAATTGTTAAAATCCTTAATAGCCTGAGCTATTTCATCGGCTGAACCTTCACCCTGTACTTTCACCGGGAAAAGAACCAATTCAACTGAAGGAAATCGCCTTGAAATAACATTTACAATGTCCCGTATAGCGGCACCAGTTGGTGAAGTTACAATCCCGATATGTTCAGGATATCGGGGAATGGGCTTTTTGCGCCCGGGTTCAAATAAACCCTCTGATGCGAGTTGCTGTTTCAACCGCTCAAAAGCGAGCTGTAATTCCCCTACACCAAGGGGCTGAAGATAGATTACATCGATCTGGTAGACGCCACGTATTTCGTAAATAGTAATGTTCCCACGGACAACAACCTTCATTCCATCCTGTGGTGTAAAAAACAAACTCGTAGCTCGTCCGCGCCAAAGAACGGCCTGTAGCTGAGAGGCCTCGTCTTTCAATGTAAAATAGCAATGGCCCGAAGAATGCCGCTTAAAATTTGAAATCTCCCCCTGGACTGTAACGTTGGTGAAACCGTTTTCTACTACGGTTTTTATACGCCGAGTGAGTTCACTAACACTAAGAATTCTGTCATTTTCCCTTTCCATTATTAGAAATGTATCGAAATCTTGGATATGAAACAAACAAAGGTAAGCTGTCTGAACTTTCCCCTGCCAGTGAAGAAGAACTGTTCAATTCCTGCCGGCAGTTTAGGGATGTCGGGTGATTATAGAACTTTGAAATTTATTGTCAAGCGATTGCCTTTGAAGATACTCTTCCCTATATTTTGAGGATTAAAAATCAGAAGGAGTGTACATGCAATTCGATATGCTTGCAATCGGCGCGCATCCCGACGACATTGAGTTATGCTGCGCAGGAACGATTGCCAAAGCAGTGAAGCAGGGATATAAGTGTGCGATTGTTGACGTGACCGATGGAGAACTTTCTACCCGGGGTACGAGTATACTCAGGGCAAGGGAGGCAGCAGCGGCGGCAAGAATTTTGGGGTGTCTGCGGGAAAACCTTCATCTACCGGATGGAAATATTGAAGTCAGCAAAAAGAATATATATAAAGTAATTCAGATCTATCGAAAATATCGGCCGCGAATTATCCTTATACCCCCCTCGAATGAGCGCCATCCGGACCATGTTCACTCACATCAGCTTTGCCGTGAGGCATGGTTCTACGCTGGATTAAGGAAGATTAAGACCAGACTTAATGGAAAGAATCAGGCTCCCTGGCGACCCTCGAATTACTTTCAATACATGCAGTGGCAGGAATTCAGCCCGTCGTTTATCGTTGATATATCCGATGTTTATGAGCAACGGTTGCAGTCTATTCTTGCCTACAAGTCGCAATTCTACGACCCCAAATCAAGAGAGCCCAAAACATTGCTCAGTGAAAAATCTTTTCTCGACTTTGTGGAGGCGAGAGCAATAAACTACGGTTATAGAATTGGTGTAAAATATGGCGAACCGTTTTATTCTGTTGAACCTATTGGGATCAGTGATGTGTTGGAGTTGAAAATGTTTAAAGGATAAAAGCGCCTGAAGCGTTAATGAAGCGGATGAAATGATTCCCCATGTGTTTCAGAAATCAGGGCTGTAACGGTTCAATCCCCCGTTGGAATAATCGTGCTATTTTCGACCATAAGTATAACAGTCTTTTGAGGTGCACGCGGACGATGCATAACTCCTTTTGAGATTGTCGCTCCCTGTTGAGGATTCAGCTCTATCGTTCTGTCTTCGAGGTCGATGAAAAATTTTCCTTCGAGAACAAAGAAAAACTCATCATCATTGTCATGTTTGTGCCAATGATATTCCCCTTCCACTATTCCGACTCGAACAACACTATCATTGACTTTTGTAAGAGTTTGATTGAACCACTTGTCTTTGCATTCACGTACCATTTGGGGGATGTCCACGAGTTCAAAATGTTCAAATTTGATATCGAGCTTTGTTACGTAGTCATATTTTTTTGACATATTCTCTCCATTTCCGCACGAATCATGCGGTAATTATCTGATAGAATAAACATACCCAAAACGTTGTGGATAAGCAAGAAAAGTCCCCTCGTATGAAAAGGATTCATTGTGTTCAAATGTAACCTGATATTATCTACCTGTTTTCAGTTTTTATAGAAAAATCCCTCGATTTTTCTCAAATGTGATATATGTTGTATCAGGACTTGACAATGCTACAATTTTCAAGTATTTTTGATAGCATAATATTTGATGGAATTTTTGTTTGATTTGCAACGTTATAAGGAAGCATGGATCGAATTGCAAAATATAAAGTGTTCGCGTTGTTACTCACGCTGATATTCTTTGTATCGAACGTGGGCCTGCCCTTCGTTCTGGCATCATGTCCTATGATGACCAAAACACAGCCGCATTGCCCCATGTGTCCGGATCAATCCCGTTCTGACTCTCAGGTATTGACAGGCGAGAAAAATACTTCCTGTTGCAGAACTATTATTGCTGCCGAGCGGAATAAGACTGACTTTGTTGAATCACAAGGCATCAGACTTCATTATGCTGGAATTTGCTCCATCCCCCCTCTGCTTCAAACATTCAACGTCGGAATTCTGCCATCGTTTCTTCGTTTGTCTTCTGAATCTACGTCTCTTCGCTCGGGAGATATTCCCATCTTTACATCCTCTCTTTTGATTTAACCTGAACAAAGTAAGTTTCTAGCGGTTCTTTCCGCCTGATGGGTGTAATCCGTTACACCGGATACTAGTTCCCATCTGTCAAATGACAACTTAATTTGTGAGGGTTTATGAAAAAATCAGTTTTAGCAATTTTTTTTGTTTTCGGTTCTTGTTTACCCCTATTTGCACAGGTAGATTCTGTTGTTTTACAAGAGTCGCGAACGCTCGATTTGCAGTTCCTGATTTCCGAGGCATTGTTAAATAATCCTGAAATCCAGGCGGCTGCGTATCAGATGGATGTGATGAAGGCGAAGGTTCCTCAGGCGAGCGCCTTGGCAGATCCGGAAATCACGTTCATGCGGGAGGATATGCCCGGTTTCAGGTACAGCCAGGCGATGTATTCCAAATTCGAGCTTTCGCAGATAGTCCGGTTTCCATCGAAGTTATCGACGCAGGGAAAACTTGCATCCATTGAGGACGAGCATGCCCATCATGAGCATCTTGAGGTAATCAATGAGGTCGTTGAAAAATTAAAATCGGCATACTTTCAGCTTTGGTGCATTCAGCAGAACATTATCCTCTCGCAGGAAAATGCGCGCCTCATGAAGCAGTTTATAAACATCGCACTCATAAAATACGGGAACGGACAGGCGACACAATCAGATGTTTTGAAAGCGCAGATCGAACTTTCCAAAATTTCTAATGAATTAATAGAGCTTCGCCAGCAAGAAATAGGGACAAAGTCATTGTTGATGGCGATCTTGAACCGTTCAACAAATGATACCCTTGGAGTAGCAGTTATCCCTGAAGACGTTGTCTTCACAGCGAATCTTGATACGATCCGGCAACTTGCTCTCCAGATGCGTCCGATGCTCATTCATGATTCCCTGAGTATCAAGGAGAGCAACATCATGTATACATTGGCAAAGCAAGAATATCTGCCTGACCTAAAGTTTGGACTTACGTACGAGACACTACCAGCATCCGGCATAGATGCCTGGAGTATTTCAGCAGGCATTACAGTTCCGTTTGCTCCATGGACGTTAGGAAAAGCGAGCGCAAGGAAAGAGGAAGCTGAAGCAGCTATCAACAAATCAACGTCCGACTATTATGCCTCGAGGAATAGAGTACTTGCAGAAATCAATGACCTGTTTGCCCGCGCAACGGGAAAAAAACAACAGCTTGAATCGTACAGAGCTGTTATCCTTCCTCAGGCACGGCAGTCGCTGAAGGCGAATTTGACTGCGTATGAAACCGGGACAATAAATTTTCTGACATTGATCGATTCGTACCGGACTATTGTAGACCTTACCAGGGAATATTTCATGCTGCGACTGGAATTTGAACAAGCGGTTGCGGGACTGGAAAAGACAGTCGGTGTTCAGAATATTGCAAGCTTATAGTATGAAAGGGAATTCAGAATGAAAAAGAACATTTCCATCGGCATTGTTTCATTAATTGTCCTTGCAGTTTTGGGATACATGATATTTCCAAAAATATCTCAACAACAGCGCGAGCATGTTACCACAAGCAGCGACAAAGATGCATTGAACAATGGAAAAAAGGAATATGAACAATTCTACTACACCTGTCCGATGCACCCATTTATTCACAAAGATGCCCCCGGGGCTTGTCCGGTCTGCGGTATGACATTGATCAAAAAAACGCAAGGAGTAGAACTTTCTTCGACGGAATTGAAAACGATGAAAGAGGTCTCTGTATCTCCCTCAAGGCAAGTGCTGGCAAATGTTTCGACTGCAGTTGCAAGACGGCTCTCCCTCAACAAGGAAATTCGCGCCGTAGGAACGATCGATTATGCGGAACCGAATCTACGCCACATCAGCATACGTTTTGCCGGCAGAATCGAAAAATTGCATGTAACGTTTACGGGGCAACATGTTCGAAAGAGTGACCCTGTTGCTGATGTTTACAGCCCTGAAGCTGTTTCTGCACAGCAGGAATACCTTCTTGCAAAAGATTCCTACGATCAGGTCAAAGATGCTAATGAAATGATCTTAGAAAGTGCCCGCTCTCTTCTGGAGCGGTCCAAAGAGAAATTATCTCTTTGGGGATTTACCGAGAAACAACTTCAGCAGCTCGATCAAACGAAACAGGCAAATAGAACCATCACCATCTACTCCCCTATAAGCGGAACAGTGACAAGGAAAAATGCCGAGGTGCAACAATACGTGAATGCGGGGGAAAATTTGTTCGATATTGCGGACTTATCAGTCGTATGGCTCAATGTTGATGTATACGAATCTGAAATCCATAACCTGTCGATCGGTCAGCGGGTTGAGGCAACCTCGGATTCCTATCCTGATGAAGTATTCATCGGTAAAATAAACTTTATTAATCCCGTTATCGAAACCGCTTCTCGAACGGTGAAATTACGCTCGGAGTTTACAAATGTACATGAGAAACTGAAACCGGAGATGTTTCTCACTGCTGTTTTGAAAATCCCCATATCCCCTGCCATTGTGATTCCTTCAACCGCGGTCATATCGACCGGCACATGCCAGATTGTCTGGGTGCAGAAGCAAGAAGGTGTATTCGAGCCCCGTGTAGTACACGTCGGGCAGGAATCGGGAAATAGTATTCAGATTCTCTCAGGATTAGAAGAAGGGGAAACAATTGTGATATCCGGGGGATATTTGATTGATTCTGAGAGCCAGCTTCAGGCTTCACAGGGTGAAGAAGGGCACAGTCATGATTGAAAAAATTATCGAATATTCTGCAAGAAACAGGTTTGTCATTATTTTGGTTTATGCACTGCTCATCGGTTGGGGCGTGTGGGCGGCGTATCATACTCCGGTAGATGCGATTCCGGATTTATCTGATAATCAGGTGATAGTCTTCACTCAATGGATGGGCCGCTCACCGAAAATCATTGAAGACCAAATTACCTATCCGCTCGTGAGCAATCTCCGCGGACTTCCCAGCGTCAAGGCAGTGCGCGCGCAATCAATGTTCGGCATGTCGTTCATCTATATCATTTTCGAGGATAATGTCGATATTTATTGGGCACGCAGTCGCGTTCTTGAAAAGCTCAATTACGCCTCTTCCTTTCTCCCCCAGGGAGTTATCCCGACTCTCGGCCCTGACGGCACCGGGGTGGGTCATGTATACTGGTATACAGTTGAAGGAAAAGACTACGATTTGGGAGAGCTGCGAGCGATTCAGGATTGGTACATAAGGTATCAGCTAAATTCAGTCTCAGGGGTTGCCGAAGTCGCAAGTGTCGGCGGATTTGTTAAACAATATCAGGTCGACCTCGACCCGAATAAGCTCGCCGCGTACGACATTCACTTCAACACTGTCGTCGATGCGATTTCGAATTCAAATCGTGATGTCGGCGGCAAAGTACTCGAGTCGAATAATACTCAGATGTATGTCCGTGGGCAGGGATATGTGAAATCAGTTGATGATATCGGAAACATTGCCGTGGGGGCCGGTAACGACGGCATTCCAATCTACATTAAGAATATCGCAACAGTTCAGCTTGGCAGCGACCTGCGGCTCGGATTGTTGGATAAGAACGGAAACGGAGAAGTTGTCGGTGGAATTATTGTCATGCGGTACGGTGAAAATGCAAAAGATGTTATTCAACGGGTAAAAGAAAAAATTGCAGAAATCCAAAAGGGACTTCCGCCGGGAGTTGAAATTAAAACCGCGTACGACCGGTCCGACCTTATCGAACGTTCGATCGACACATTGCGCAGCGCGTTAATCGAAGAAGCGTTGGTAGTCAGCCTGATTGTGATGATATTCATATTTCATGTCCGGAGCGCGCTAAGGATCCTTATCGAAATGCCTGTTTCTGTGCTCATATCGTTTATCCTCATGAAACAATTCGGCGTCACTTCCAATATCATGAGTCTTGGTGGATTAGCAATTGCGATAGGTGTTCTGGTGGATTCATCGATCGTTCTGGTGGAAAACGCATACAGAAATATTGCGCACGCACAACGTGATGGTGTCCAGATCGATTATACGGAAATATCAATTACATCCGCACAGCAAGTGGGGCGTGCGATATTCTTCTCTCTTGCGATTATCGTGGTATCATTTCTTCCCGTCTTCATGCTTGAAGGACAGGAAGGCAAGCTCTTCCATCCTCTCGCATGGACAAAGACGTTTTCGCTTGCAGCCTCAGCGATTATATCGATCACATTAGTTCCAGTGTTAATGACAATGCTGATGCGCGGGAAATTCCGCCCTGAAGAAAAAAATCCGGTTTCCAGATTTTTAATGAAATTATATGAACCGGTGTTGAGGAAAGCACTCCGCTATCGTAAAACCACATTGGCACTAAACATAATCGCTCTTCTCATTACCGTTCCGATGATATTGAGTATCGGCTCAGAATTTATGCCTCCTCTTGATGAGGGAAGCCTGCTTTTCATGCCTGTTACATTACCGAACGTCTCCATTACTGAAGCAAAGCGTATTTTGCAGGTACAGGATAAAATCATCGGTGATGTTCCTGAGGTACAGCAGGTTCTTGGTAAGGTCGGGCGCGCCGAAACTTCGACCGACCCCGCTCCGATAAGCATGATTGAAACGATTATTCTGCTGAAACCAAAATCTACCTGGCGCAAAGGCTTGACAAAAAATGATATCATATCGGAGCTGGATGAGAAGTTGCAAATTCCCGGCGTGCGCAACGGATGGACACAGCCTATTATCAACCGTATCAACATGCTCTCGACGGGAGTGCGAACCGATCTGGGAGTTAAGGTATTCGGCGATAACCTTGATACACTTGAGCGACTGGCGGTTGAAGCTGAGCATGTTTTGAAGACAATACCGGGTGCGGCCGATTTATATGCTGAGCGAGTGACTGGAGGAGAATTCCTTGATATTGATGTCAAACCCCAGGCCGTTGCAAGATATGGCATTACCGTTGGCGACGTATTAAACGTAGTAGAAACTGCAATTGGCGGTGAAAATATCTCGACGACGGTTGAAGGACGGCGGCGCTTCCCTATCCGTGTCCGATTTGCAAAAGATTTCCGGGATAATCTTGAAGGATTGCAACGGCTATTGATTCCTGTGCGCCGGATGAACGAGCGTCCGACAGACAACGGAGCGTCCATGTTGAATCAAAAATATACATTTATTCCCCTCGGACAACTTGCAGATATCCACCTCTCGCCGGGACCACCAATGATCAACAGCGAAAATAGCCTTCTCCGCTCAATCGTATTTCTCAATGTCCGTGACAGAGATATGGGGAGTTTTGTAACTGAAGCAAAAGAGGCACTTAACAAACAGCTGAAATTACCTTCCGGATATTATGTTTCCTGGAGCGGGCAATACGAGAATCAGATTCGCGCAAAGAAGCGGCTGGAAATTCTTCTTCCGATAGTGTTCTTCGTCATTTTCATTATGCTCTACTTCACCTTCAAGTCATTTCTTGAAGCTTCTATGGTTATGCTTTCCGTTCCATTTGCATTAATCGGTGGAGTGTATCTCATTTATTTTTTGGGGTATAACTTCAGTGTTGCGGTGTGGGTTGGGTTTATCGCTCTGTATGGTGTCGCTGTGGAAACAGGTGTCGTTATGGTGATTTATCTTCACGAGGCTCTGGACAGGCGTCTTTCTCGTGAACCGGTCGGGAGGGAACAAATCATACAGGCAACCATGGAGGGTGCAGTTCTTCGCCTTAGGCCCAAAATAATGACCGTCGCAACGAATCTGATAGGACTCATGCCTATTATGTGGAGCTCCGGAACCGGGTCGGATGTTATGAAACCGATTGCCGCACCTATGATCGGCGGAATAGTGACCTCAGCTATTCACGTTTTACTCGTTACCCCTGTAATCTTCTCAATAATGAAAGAAAAGGCTTTAAAAAAGGGTAAACTCAAGGCTTCCAGCATGAGTTCTCACTCTTTTGGGTTAAAAAATGAAACTTTGTAAGACATTCACATGTTTAAAAAAGTGTTGCTTTTGATGAAGGAAAGTTTGTAAATTATATTAATTCGCTCAAAGTGAAATTCAAAAAATTTAATTTATCGAAAAGGAATTTCCAATGAACCTACGTTATTTTTTCTCATTGTGCGTAGCGGTGATGGTAACGGCATCGCTTGCGTTTTCACATGGTAAGGATGATTGTGCTGCAAAGACTGCATCTGCTAAAAAATCATGCTGCATGGGCGGGGCAAAAGCTTCGTTAACATCCGATACAAAAACTATGGGTAAGAATGATGCGACAGCTCATGTTATCTCAGTTAACAATCCGAATGGAGATGAAAAATCTGCCAGCCATTGTGACCCCAATTCAAAAGAATGCAATATGAAAACGGCCGGCAAAGCGGACTGCGACATGGCAACCATGAAGAAAACGGGTGGTAAGATGGATTGCTGCACTATGAAGAAAACCGAGGCAAAAAACACGATGAAAAAATCTAAACAGAACAAAACTTCCTCGGACGCAAAAGGAACCAATTAGGGAATTATGGCAGCGCAAAGCCGTTCCACTTCTGGAACGGCTTTTTTTTTGGGAACACTCAATTGTTGTAAGATGTAGGACTATCTGGATCTCAAGCAGTGAATTCCAAGCAATGCACAAAATGTGGTTCTTCGTTAAAGGATGATGCGAAATTCTGCGCCGTCTGTGGCGCAAGAATCGATCTTATTGAACAACACCAGGACCAATCGGACCTGCCTTCCGCTTCGAAGACTGTCAGGACACCGATATCAGGCAAAGCGAAAAAAGTATATTCCCTTATCGCACTTGGATTCTTTGTCCTGTTTAGTTATGTTTTTACCCGGCATCTTCCCGGCAATGCAAACCCGGTTATCGATAAGCAGCCCGAAATAGCAATGGCGTCGGCGTTTACTGGTGTTGAACTTACACCTCAACCGATCGACGTACAAATTGAAAATGGGAAGGTTGTATTTCCACTGACGCTCCTTCTCGAAAAAAAAATGGTTGCCTTTGAATACAAAACTGGAACGACCTCACTTCCGCTGCTTGCGTTTATTTCTCCGGAAGGTAAATTAGTGACCGCCGTTCGCATTTGCGAACCTTGTAATTCGCACACGTTTCGGATCGAAGGAACGGAATTAGCATGTGGGAATTGCGAATCCCGCTGGAAGCTCAGTAACCTCGAGGGGATACAAGGTTCATGTCAAAAGTACCCGCCAGATCCGATACCGAGTGAAGTCGTTGGGAACCAAATTCAAATCGACGAGAATACATTAAAAAACTGGAAGATGAGGATATAACTACATGGAGAAACAGTTATGAGACAGATAATCTTTACTCTTATGATGACCGTCCTTTTGATTGGATGTCAGAAAAAAGATAATCTTGAGACAACGACGATTCAATTGAAATCAATGGTGTGTAAGACTTGTGCGAAGACAATCAATAAAGCAATATATGCCGTTGAAGGAGTAAAAGAGGTAGATATCGACGTCAGTAAAAAAATTGCGCTGGTAAAATTTATGCCGGTACAGACAAACCTTGAAACCATTGAATTAGCGATTACAGAAGCCGGATACGATGCTAACAACCGCAAGCGCAATTCCGATGCCTATGAAAAGCTCGACGCATGTTGTAAAATTGACGAATGAGCTTGTTGAAAAAAACCTTCTCAATCAAAGCAGCTTCCGGGCTGCTTTTTTTATAAGAAAGAGAACATGAAAATCGACCCCGTGTGTCAAATGGAAGTCCAGGAAAACAGGGCTGCCGCAACGAGCGAATATAAAGAGGAGATTTATTATTTCTGTTCAATCGGATGCAAGACGAGCTTCGACAAAAACCCTGAGGCATACCTTGAGTCTGCGGTACAACCGGCAGGAGAAAAGGCTTTCTCGACTAAAGAGTATCATCAACCCATAATCCCAATTTTGTCTGCATCATTCGCCGGGCATTCAGACAATCCTTCTTCTCAAAGTGTTGTGCTCCCGATTCAGGGAATGAGTTGCGCAAGTTGCGTCGATAAAATTCAGAACAGACTGAGCAAACTCGATGGGGTATTGAACGCAAGTGTTAATCTTGCTACAGAATCTGCTGCCATCGAATTCTTACCAGAGAAGGTAGGAATTCAGGATTTCAGGAAAACAGTTGAAAACATTGGCTATAAGGTGCCTGAAATCAATGATACTAATCGACCTGATATCGAGCAAAACCTACGGGAACGTGATTATATTAATCTGCGCCGGGATTTGCTGTTAAGCACCATTCTCTCCATACCTGTTGTAGTAATAAATATGTTTTTCCGACCCAGCGGAGAAAAATGGAATTATCTTCTGTTGACGATGACGACTGTTGTTCTTTTTTGGTCAGGAAAGCGATTCTTCCAGGGAAGCTGGCTTACTCTAAAGCACGGAAGTGCAGATATGAATACACTGGTTGCGGTAGGAACATTTGCAGCTTATGCTTATAGTGTTATCGGAACTTTCTTCCCTTCCATCTTTAATTTGGATGAAAAATATCCTGCAACATTTTATTATACAATAGTTTTTATTATTACCCTAATTCTTTTTGGAAGGGTACTTGAAGCGAAGGCAAAAGGAAAAACATCTGAAGCTATCAAGAAATTACTGAATCTTCAAGCAAAAAGTGCTAATGTTATACGTAACGGAATAGAAATGGTCATCCCGGTGG
This sequence comes from uncultured Chlorobiaceae bacterium, assembly GCA_964484465.1. Lineage (GTDB taxonomy): Bacteria > Bacteroidota > Ignavibacteria > UBA10030 > SZUA-254 > CAZAFL01. The sequence goes on along the minus strand of CAZAFL010000009.1, from coordinate 78,347 downwards.
AGCAGGTTCAGGTGAGTGATCTGATAAGGGTAAGACCTGGAGAAAGAATCCCTGTTGATGGAATTATACGCGAGGGCTTTTCTTATGTTGACGAGTCGATGATTACTGGTGAAAGCAACCCGTCAGAGAAACACAATGGAGATGAAGTAATCGGTGCAACTATCAATAAATCAGGAGCTTTCACGTATGAAGCAAAGAAAATTGGAAAGGATACGTTATACGCTCAAATTGTAAAAATTGTTCAGAAGGCGCAAACCTCAAAGGCGCCAATCCAGCGATTTACAGATAAAATCGCAGCCGTTTTTGTTCCCGTTGTTATTCTGATTGCCGTTGCCTCATTTTCAGGCTGGGTAATGTTTGGTTCCGAACCACGCATCATTCATGGCTTAGTCAGCTTTGTGTCTGTTCTCATTGTGGCATGTCCATGTGCATTGGGGCTTGCAACTCCGACTGCAATTATAGTTGGTACAGGTGTTGGTGCTGATCATGGAATCCTGTTAAAGGATGCAACGAGTTTAGAGAATTCATATAAAGCAAAAATAATAGTCGTTGATAAAACAGGCACAATAACAACTGGCAAACCGGTCGTTCAGAATGTATATGCAATTCAACCATATTCCGAAAATGACCTTATTCGCTATGCCGGCTCTGTGGAGAGAAATTCTGAACATCCATATGCACAGGCTATAATCGATTTAGCATCCCGGCGAAATATTTCCCTTCCAACCGAAGAGGGCTTCATGTCGAAGAGCGGTCAAGGTGCTGAAGCAATAGTCGATGGAAAACGGATTAATATAGGTAGTATTAAGTATTTACGATCAATATTTTCTTCAATGGATGAGTATTTGTCGTTGAATAAAAGCTCTTCTTCTATGGACTTATCCTCTGTGGGGGTGGTCATCGAAGGAAATCTTGCCGGGATTTTCTCATTCAGTGACAAGGTCCGAGAAACATCCGTAGAAGCAATACGTCGGATGAATCGAATGGGGTTAAAAGTTATTATGTTAAGTGGAGATCAATCTGAAGTCGTACGAAACGTAGCCATGGAAGTAGGAATTACTACTTTTTACGCCGGGATGCTCCCGCAGGAAAAATTAAATATAATCAAGGAGCTTCAGCAGGGTAAGCATGTTGTTGCTATGGTTGGCGATGGTATCAACGATGCGCCTGCCCTTGCTCAAGCTGATCTTGGTATAGCAATCGGAACCGGGACAGACATTGCGAAAGAGACAGGGGACATAATTTTGTTAAGGGGAGATTTACTTAGTGTAATAACCGCATTAAAACTTTCACGATTCACTGCTAAGACTATATACCAGAATCTTTTTTGGGCATTTATCTATAACATAATTTTAATACCTTTTGCGGTGATGGGCAGGCTTGACCCAATGCTTGCCGCCGGCGCGATGGCACTGAGTTCAGTTTCGGTGGTTACTAATTCTCTGAGGATAACCAGAGCTAAAATTCAATAATGTCCCAACGAAGCACCGATTGATTGTCAGGGAATTTTCCGTTGTGTGCTCCGCTCCCTTTTTAATCCTTTATTCTTGCCTCTTGCACTCTGCGAACTATAGTCAGGATGAAGCCGACCACGAGGGTAATGGTGCCCATCCATACAAGATTGATGTAAGGCTTTAGACTTGCCTCCACCACAAGAGTTTCGGCTTTGGGCTGTGTCGGCGCAGCTGATAGGTTACTCACTCCAAGCTCGACTTTAGATTGTGTGGGGTCATCCCTGTTCGGTTGTAGTTTGATAATGGTAAATTCGGAGCTCCCTGCTTTTGCCGGGACAAAGCTCATTTGACCTCTTGAGGTCTGCATTAGGGGTTTAATTTGTTCTTTAGTCCCAGTGTTGGTTACCTCGAGGACAACACCTATCGTTACATTTCCACCGGTTACCATTTTGCTTTTTTCAGCATCATTAAAATCGAAGTCGACAAACCGAATCTTCATCCCGTTCAATTCTTTTTCTTCACCCTTGGTAAGGGTAAGCGTTTGCTGGTGTTTTTCGTCTTGTGACTCGACGGAGAGCGGCGAAATATAGAAATCTTTTGTAAACATGTTGAGAATATCCGGATGGCGCATCATGCTGTTGTTAAAGCTGCTGTAACGCATCACCGGCATGACCATATATGTTTCATTGCCATGCTGGACTTCTACATTGAAGCCATATCGTTCGGCGTCAATAGCATGATTACCAAGATAAGTAAGTTTATACCCTCCCAGTGCTTCCATAGGTTTCCCCTCTTCAAGCGACAACGTTTGTTTATCATCATAGCGAGCGCTTGAAACGAAGCCGAGAAATAACAGCGCAAGGCCGATATGGGCGATTGCCCCGCCGGCGAACTTGGGATTACCTTTAAATATCCGGTACCCGACAAGAATATTTACAAAAAGGCTGAACGCAGACGCGAACGTGAATAAAGCGACAGGAATGTCTCTCATTCCCATAACAACAAGCACACCGATAAACATAACAGAAGAGAACAAAGGATAGAGCATGCTTTTGAATAATGATGCTATGGAAGAGGTATGCCACCAGAGTAGTTGTCCAATTCCTGTAAGCAGTGCTAATACAATACCGATCGGTAATATCGTTTTCACATAGAAGGATGTGTCGACCGCGGCCGCGTGCCCTTTCAGCAGGTTGGTAATAATTGGCGATGATGTTCCTATGGTGATAAAAAGAGCAGCAAAACAAATAGCAAACGCTCCAAGATAAAGCGCGAATTCCCTGGAGTAAATACTATGTTCAACAGGGATCTTCGGCATCTCTTTCATCCTTCGAATGAGCAAACCAAATCCGAATATTCCAAAAAGGATAATGACCGATAAGAGTAGCCAGTATGCCCACATTCCCGGGTCGACAAAAGAATGAACCGAGGTGTCACCGAGGACACCGCTTCTCGTCAAAAATGTACTGTATAATACCATCAGGTAGCAGAGGATGCTCAGAGCGAAATTTGTTCTTACAAACGTTCCCGACCGCCGCTGCGCCATGATTGTGTGAATCGAAGCAACGCATACAAGCCATGGAATCAAAGAAGAGTTTTCAACAGGGTCCCAACCCCAATATCCACCCCATCCAAGCGTTTCGTATGCCCAGTATCCTCCAAGAATAATTCCAGTTCCAAGCACAGCAGCCCCGAATACGGTCCACGGTTTCGCAATCTTCACCCAACCCTGATAATCGCGTTTGAGTAAACCTGAAACTGCAAACGTATATGGAACGGCCATCGAAGTAAAGCCTGTGAACAGAACCTGCGGATGAATAACCATCCAGTAATTCTGTAACAAGGGGTTGAGCCCTCTTCCTTCTGAAGGATACTGTGCCCATATTCCTTTCACTTGGTCGACCCATACGACATTAGTCAATCCCGCGGGGATTAATCCGGTGTGGAGTAAATCATTCGGAAATGTTTCCCAGACCAGTGTAAAGGGATTCTTTACAATAAGCATCAACAAGAGGAACGACAATATCATCGACCAGACCGACATTACTTCCGGTTCATAGTTTTTTCTTGATGCATAATGCATCAGGAAGATGCCAACGATAGCTGTATATAACGACCAGAGAGAGAAGCTTCCCTCCTGCCCTGCGTAAAATGTAGAAATAAGAAGAGGTGTCGGCAGGTCGGTTGAACTGTAATTCCACACATACGTGTACTGAAATTGATGTGTAAGGATTAAATAAATCAACAGAGCACAATAGCTCATCACCAATGCGGTTGCAGCCTGATATGCATAGCGGGCAATGTTGAGATAACGGAAATCGCCACGCCAGTAGGTAAGAAAATACGTTCCACCAGAGATGATGACGGCTGCGAAGGCACACCTGACGAAGATACTACCGATCATATTATTGTGTAAAGAACACCATGTGTGATAATCACATCTTACCGCTACAATGTTTTTTTCATCGTCTGGGAATCAGCTTCATACTTAGACGGGCATTTTGTCAATATTTCTGACGCATGAAAACAGCCATCCTCGTAGCGGCCGGTGACAACAACGGCCTCAGCAATTTCAAAATTATTCGGTTTCGCGCCGTCGAACAGGACCTGAACTTCCTTCCCGTTGTCGTCTCTCATGTAAAAATCGAACTGACGTTTCGTTTGCTCGAACGATGCACCTTTTTCCTTTATCCACGCCCCTTTGACATGCACTTTTTTATGAGATGTCATTGCAGTTCCGAAACTGGCGTATTCGACATTTGTTTCGACGAAGGAAATAGCTCCGAATATCAGGGCTCCGATAATGATAACAGCGGCAAGAATGATTTTTATATTCATACGAGAAATATTATTTTTTTGTCTGTTTTTCAAATTGTGAAATTTTCCTGTCCAACCTCATCAAATACGAAAAAATGCCGACCCAGCATATCAGCACGATGGTTAACACAATGTAAAGCGGGTTCTGTGATAAAAACTCGTACATAACTCATTCTTCCGTAAAATGATGAGCTTCGAGACGTACCGCACGCACTTTCATCGAAAACATCCAGACATAGAGGGCCGTAAATCCAGCCAGTGAGCTTAAAAATACTATCAACATGGTTGTATTCATATGAACTTTACCCTGTGTATTCACAATTGGCTCCGGATGTAAACTTGCCATGATTCTCGGCATAATAAAAATGAAAAACGGCACGGTCACACCGGCGATAACTGCATACACTGCCGCCAGTGTCGCCCGCCGTTGTTCATCTTCCAGAGCAGACCGTAAGGCAAAATATGCACCATAAATTAACAATAACATAAAGATTGAGGTTTCACGAGGGTCCCAGTTCCAGAACGATCCCCAGTTGAATTTTGCCCAGATCGAGCCGGTCACTGTTGCAAGAACGCAGAAGAGGAATCCTAGTCCAGCCGAGGAAACTGATTTGATGTCGTTGTCAGGATTCCTTGTGCTGAGATATCGTATAGCATAAACCATTGACACAACAAAAGCAACGACCGCCGTCCAGGACATTGGAACATGGAAGAACAAGATGCGTGCTTTGTCTTCCAGACCTGGAATAACAGGAAATTCATACCATTGCTCGGGATGTGCTGAAATGGGAAACGCCAGGGAGACGACAATTACGACCGTCAACCATAATCCGAGAAAAATTTTCATCCCCATCGATTTTTCCTACCCCTTGACTGTATCTATGTATGGTATGAAATTTTTTTGGGATGAGCAACTCACTATTATTCTTTCCATATATAATCAAAAAGAAGGTATGAGACTGTCGTTATAACGATAACATAGGCAATCAGTACCTGAAATTCGCCGACCGATTCGATAAACGTCGCCCCTTCTGCGGCCAATCTCGTTGCGTTGATCACAGTCAGGAGCAGCGGGAGTAAAATTGGGAATGACAACACCGGATAGAGCGTTCCTCTTGTATTTGCTTTTGCGATAATTGCCGCAATGATAGTAGAGGCGCTCGCCAATCCAAGAGTTCCAAGACCTATTGTCAACGCAAAAACCCCAAAGCCCTTTATTACAAAATTCGTAATGAGAAGGAGATACAGGCTGACAGTGAAAATATTCAGGGAGAACAGCAGGGCCACGTTGAATAATAATTTCCCAAAATACACCGTTAAAGGGCGGGCCACCAGATGCAGCGTCATCACCGTACCACGTTCTTCTTCACTGACAAACGTGCGGGAGAGGCCCGACATCGTTGAGAAGAAAATAATAACCCATAACACGCCGGAAAGTATATCTGTGGAGATCGATTCATTGCCAAGGGAAAACAGGATTATGGAAAGCGTGGTGACAACGAACATTACCAGCGCATTCAACGCATAGCGGGTGCGGAGCTCCGAGCGAAAATCCTTGAGAAAGATGGTCAACGCCGGCTTCAATAATGACGATGAATTCATCCGGACGCCTTTATGAGTAACGAACCTTCATTCAGGTCGATGCACTGACTACACCAACCTGCCTCTTCTTCGTCATTGGTGGCAATGACGACAATGCCGTGTGTTTTCTGTTCTTCAACAATTTCGAAGACGCTTGAAATTCCTTCAGCATCAAGATTGGATGAGGGTTCATCGAGGATAAGAACCGGGGGACTGTGGAGCAACGCAAATGCAAATTTTAATCGTTGTTTCATCCCTGAGGAGTACGTGCGGACAAGGTCATTTTTCCGGTGCTCAAGACTTATTTTTTTTAACAACGTATTCACGTGGTCGTCGGATATGTCGATTCCCCTGACTTTCCTGAATATCTGCAGGTTTTCAAAGGCTGAAAACTCTTCATACATTTGCAAATAGGGAGCGACAAATCCGATGTGGCGAAAAATGTCCGCTTGGGGTATACTATTTCTATCGACGATGATGGACGTTTCACCCGATGTTGCAGACAATATCCCTGCGATTATTTTGACCAGAGTTGATTTACCCGAGCCGTTGCGGCCGATAATTGCAAGAGAGTTTCCCTCCTGAAGGGAAAATTTTATACCGGAAAAAATGATCCGCTTATGAAATACTTTCTTTACCTCACTTGCCTGGAGAGATATGTTCTGCATTTAGCGGATCACCGCGAATTTTCCGACATACTGTTGATCTCCGGCGTTAATAACAAAGATATATATTCCGCTTTGGACTGTGTTTCCCCTGTCATCATGCCCGTCCCATTCCATGATTAACTCAAACGGTTGTACCGGAAGATCGCCGGAAAAGACATGACTGGAACCCGATTTAAATATCGTGAGCGTAGCGTACTTTTGAGTTGTTTGGGGCAGATGAAACTTCAACGGCTTATTTCCTTTTGGGGTAAACGGATTAGGGTAGACAGCGACGTCTTCCACGACGGCCGGTATAGTCTCCTGGGTAACCCAATTTTGCGGGTCGGAGATATTTATTATCCTAGAAAATAATCCATTGGAAAGATGCTTGGAGCCTGGTGTTTGATTACCGGAAAGTGAATACGAAAATGTGAAAAATTGAGGCGAATACTCATCGAGAGTGTTAATATTTGAAATCATGGTGAGCATGTTTCCGCCTTGTAATCGGATTGGTTGATAAACAGAGCTTACTGCCTGAAGATTTCCGTCGATCACAAGTTCAGGAACAGCGTAGGTACGCTCAGGCTGCAAAAACATTGTTGGATAATGCTTGCCTTCCGAATAATATCTGATAGTATCCGCATTTGTGCCAGTAAAAAAATTCCAATAAGTAAATTCCAGAAATGCGCTTCGAAACGAGCTTCCGACCTCAGTGAGCGCATCGTCAAGCGACTTTATACTCGGTTCCTGCCGCATATATTCCCAGGTTCGTTTCATGAGGGCACGGGAAAAGCGCTTTTCGATAAATTTACCCCAAATTGCTCTGCTGTACTCGATCTTTCCGTCAAGAAGTGTGAACCGTTGTTCGGGATGTGCGAATTGGCTGTAAGGAACTATGGTTGGATCATTTGTGAGATATTGATAGTAATCGTTTACATCGGTATAGACAACATCTTCCATCCAGGTCGATGTGATTTCATAAAAATACCTGTCGGCATCCCAGATACCATAATTACCGATTTGGATCGAATGATGAAATTCATGTGCAGCTGTGACTTTTAGACCGGGGATTCCTCTGCTGGTTCCGTAGAGAAATTCCGCAAAATCGTTATCTACTTCAATATAGGTTGTTGATCGAAGCGGTGGTCCCTGGAAAGTTGTAGAATCAGGGGTTGTGACACCGTAAAAACCAGGGTCAAGGTCTGTAATAACAACCCGGTACTTTCCGTCTGAAGGCAGGGGTGGAGGTGGATACCCCAGAGAATCGATTTCATAGTTCCAGGCATGGTTAAAAAACTCACCGGCGGAATCAACGTATTGTTCAGCAGTGCCGTTAACCTGATTAAAATTTGAATCGATGAGAGACGGCGCCTGTGAGCCGGTCGTATCATAGAAAATACGAAAATGGCCAATGATGCGACTCTTCTGGCGGAGCGGAATTGAAGCCAAAGCTGTTAGCCGATGTTGCTGACTTATTGAAAAGGCATTCCAGTTTCTTAACATATCAAACCACAGACCCAATCCACATTTTTCCGGGTACGTATGTTCATGGGGCTCGTTTGTATCCTTTGCTCCGCGTAAATGTTCAATTTTTTGGATAAGTTGTTCAGGCTGCTGCTCAGCAGGATTGTTTTGACCGCGGGCAGCGGGATGCATAAATAATACTGTCAGAAGAATTACCACGCCCTGAGGCAAATTATTCAACATTGAATTCATTGACGGCCGTTAAGTGGAATAATCCGTACTGTGCCTTTCGGTTGTTCTGCATTGATGAGATACAAGGTAGTATCATTGTAAAGGCGGCAGATAGCAAAATCACTTATTCCTTCCGAGCTCATCAGCCTTGCAGGCGGAAAGAAGGTGCCATCTCCCTTTCCAGTGTATTCCTGGATAGTTTTATTGAAATTGTTCTCGATCACGATATCCGGAATGCCGTCACCGTTGAAATCAACAAACTTCACGTGGTCGCGGTCGGTTATTACGATTTTGTCCTTGAACTGAAAACCTGGAGGAGAAAAGCTCAAACTCGAATCAGCGAGAGCAAGCGAAATCCATAACGACCGTTCGGCATCAGGAAAATACACCGCCAGATCCGGTTTGCCATCCACGTTAAAGTCCTCACTCCATATCATCGGTGAATGAGACGCGTCTTCGCTAACCGCAAACTCTAACTTCGGATGCTCGAATTCTTCATTTTGATTTCCCCGCGCAGCATAAAATTCTTGTTTCTTTGTCGCCCGGTTATTGATCGAAAAGACGACATCAGGGTAACCATCGCCGTCAAAATCTGAAATCTCGGCAGCATTGATAACATAATGCGATAAGGAGTCAACCGGTCGTTCGATAAAACGTGTTCCGTTGATTTGTTCATATTCTGTCAATACCGGATGATCTTCCCCTGTTTCCTGCACGAGCGAGTAAATGTGAAGAAAACCATTTGCAGAATCAACCTTCGCTCGAAGGATTTCAGGTTTTCCCTGTGTAGGTAAGGTATATGAAGCCGAAGAATAATTTTTCAGGTTGATTTTCACTGCTGAAATTCCATCGTTGGCAGGATGAGTTCCAAGGATCAATATCGTCGAATCGTTCAGTGAATAGTAACGAATATGTTGAACCTCGCCAGATACCGAAAACGCCAGTTGGCCCTGGAGGCTACCGTCGTTTCCGTTCAACAGAAGAGAAACCGATCTCGACCCCGAATTTGCAACAAGGATATCAGGCAACCTGTCACGATTCACATCGGTAACGATGAGGTTCACCGGGAAAAGTCCAACACCATATCGTTGGTCTCCTGATTGTCCGGTAACTGCCGAACTATACAACAACCTGATACGAGACTCGGATTGTTGCAGCACGGCAGCATTGTTAGCGTTGGAAAAAGAATGGGGGAAAAGAACAACGTGGGTTGAAGAATTTCCTGCCGCAAAGTCGATCCGTTCGGTAAAGGTCCCCTTTCCATCATTGAGTACAACTGTAAGCATGTGTACTGTTGTGTCCAATACAACAATATCTTCCTGTCCATCACCGTTCACGTCACCGACGGATATTTCGGAAGGACTTAAACCAAGACCCAATGTTTGATGCAAAGAAAAACTGCCAAAACCATCCGCCATATACGTTTGGACAATATGGTCATTTCCATATCCGATGATCAAATCCACGTTACCATCTGAATCAAGAGGAGCAGCATTTATCGAAGTCGGTTCGTTCTCTAACGACAATATGGATGGTTCAGCGAATTTCATCCTGCCGATTCCCGAATAAATGCTTACCTCGTTGGAAACCCAATTGACGGCAACCACATCGTTTATCCCGTCGTCGTTAAGGTCGGTAACGGCGACTATGCTGTAGGATTGTTCCGGAAATAATACTGTTCCCTGTCGGAACGTCCCGTTTCCATTTCCGAGGAACACAGTAATGCCAGCTTCTTTTTTTCCAAACAACAGTAGGTCATTCTTCCCGTCATTGTTCACGTCTGCCACAATGAAATTATCGAATGATTGATGAAGCATTTGTTTCCAGCCAAGATAGAATTTCCCACCCGGTTTCGCAAGGTATACCTGAAGCTCTGATTGCTCCTCTGTTAGTACTACGAGGTCAGTGTATCGATCCTTGTTACACTTTCCTGCTGCCGCCCGGGTAATCGGCAAATTCAATTGTTGTGACGTTGAACGCCATTCGAGTGAGTCCGGCGATTGCAGATGTATTTCAATATTCCTTCCCGAATATGTGAGAAGGTCTGTTGTTCCGTCCCCGTTGAAATCTCCCGCCAGAATAGCGTACGGATTGTGAAGCGTCTTCATTTCGGCTACTACTCCGAACGTTGTGAGATACCGTTGCGCAAGCAGTATGGAGTATCCCGAAAAGTCAAAAAGAAGAACGGTGAAAAATATGCGGACTGCACCGAGGAATTGTGAGCAAACAGGATGTGTGACCCCCTCATTCACAGTATTACTGTCGGATTGCAGGACGACGTTTGAGGCGGAGGTTACGTCGAAGTAAAGACTGTGAATATCGTCGTTTTTCTTCCTTTGTCTGCGGAATGACTGCCGGTATTCGGACGGGAATGCGGTTATCGTCGACAGCAACAAACGTCAGGTAGGCAGTGTTCGCCCTCTTTGATTCCCCTGTGAGCTGGTTCTCCGCGCTGACACTCACTCCCACTTCCATCGAAGACCCAAATGCACGATTCACCGACGCCCTGAGTGTAACAACTTCACCGAGTCGAATAGGCTGATGAAACACCAGATTATCAACCGCTGCCGTAACGCAAATGCGGTTGGAATGACGTTGTGCAGAGATTGCCGCGGCGATATCCATCCATTCCATGAGACGTCCGCCGAGCAAATTGCCTAGTTGATTTGTATCGTTCGGCAAGACCAGTTGGGTCATCTCCACCTGAGAGTCTTTCACATATCGTTTCCTCAGATGTCGCTCTTTCTTCTCAGGCATACGCACTGCTCATGTTGGAGAAAAATAACGTGTTGATATTTGTCGGATGGTCTTCGTCCGAGGTCTTGCTTTTGAGATGGTCGTTGATTTCTTCCAACAGGGAGTTTGCGTCTTTTTTGAGTTCACTGTTGGGATATTTTTCGTTGAATTTTTCGATCTCCTGTTTTGCATCGTCGTATTTCTTCCTCATCTCCAGGGATTTTGCCTTCCCGAACTGGGCAGGTTCCGCGTAGGGCGTGTCGTGGTACTTTTCAACAACGGTACTGAAATAAACTGTTGCCGCCCTGAAATATTCCAACTTCATGTAGAGCACTGCTGTGTCGTAAATCTTTTTCGCCAGCCGATTTGTAAGGTCTGCAATTTTCGATTCGGCTTCAGGGACGAGCTTATCAGTAGGGTTGTACTCGATGAACGACTGGAATTCGTCGATTGCTCTCGCAGCAAACCGCTGGTCGAGCACTGACTTAGGTGAAAGAGTATAGTAGCACATCGCGGTTTTAAACTGGGCCTGTGGCACAAAGGGGCTCGCGGGCATATTGCGCTTGAGCGCTTGATATTCTTCTGCTGCCAGCAAATATTCTTCACGGTTATAGCGGCACTCGGCAAGGTAAAACTGAGCGTCGTCGGCAACTGCGCTCCCCGGAAATTGGAGTTTGACAATATCGAAATCGTTGATCGCCTCGAGATAGTCTCCCGCGTCAAATTTTTTCTTTCCGCTCTCAAACCTCTCCTCCGCTGAAAGGTTCTGGGTCACATTCGACGACCCGCAGGCGGCGACAATACAGGCAACCGCACAGAGAACAATATTACAAAGTAGTTTCATTCTTATTCTTGAAGAAAATTGTCATATCAACTCCGTACATGAAAAAAAAGGTAAACTGCCACACCGGCGGCACCGACGATCACAATGGGCTCAAGCATACGGTTGAAGAATCCTTCATCCGGCAACTCTCCATGCGTAGATTTTGCAGATAATAATTCAAGAGAAGGTATCTCATCTACGGCGACTGTATCTGAAAACATTTCTGACACTGAGTTGCTGTATAAAACTTCGTGAGTTTGCAAATTTGTCGCATTACAGGTTAGTGCTGTCGTAACAGTTCTTTTGACTTTTTCCGCTCCCCAGATACCCTCCCGGAACATGTTGTTGTAAGAAACTGTTAATGTTGTACCCCGAACATCAAAAACAGTATTTCCGGGAGCAACTGTATCCTGTTGAGTAAACACCCGAAAACCGGACGAAGAAAATGCAGCAATAAAGGAATTCTGCGCAATCCATGAATCCATACTTTCCTGGAAAGTTATAACGACATTCCCGCCCCGGGGTACATTTGCATGTTCGATAATCTGCCTGGTCATTGATTCGATAAGGGTTTGCATAACCGCGAGATTCGTCTTTGTGCCCGACGAGGAGCGGGATTCATCGGCACGAGCACTATGCATGGACAATAATGTCCATACCACCAAAGCAACGATCACATATTTATTTCGCACATTCTTAGGCGTAAATACCACGGACCTTCAGCGTTTTCGCGACCTTATCAATTGCAAGGATATAAGCTCCAATGCGCAATGTGACGTTATGTTTCGCAGCTTCGGCGTACACTGCATCAAATGATTGTTTCATCATCCGTTCCAGGCGGCGGTTTACCTGGTCCAACGTCCAGAAATAACCGCTGCGGTCCTGTGCCCATTCGAAATATGAAACAGTGACTCCACCGGCATTTGCCAGAATATCGGGGATTACAACTATTCCCTTTTCCTGCAGAATTGGGTCGGCGCTTGCTGTGGTCGGACCGTTTGCACCCTCGCAAATTATTTTTGCTTTGATGCGGTGTGCATTGTCTGCAGTGATTTGTTCTTCCCGTGCAGCGGGAACCAATACGTCACACGGGTATTCCAAAAATTCATCGTGAGGAATTTTCTCTCCTCCCGGAAAGCCAGTAAGAAATTTGTGCTTGTTTACCCACTCGAGGGCCTTATTGATATCAATTCCTTTTTTATTCACAAGCGAGTCGCTGACATCTGAAATACCCACAATTGAACATCCTTGCTCGGCAAGAAGTTGTGCAGCCACCGATCCGACATTCCCAAAGCCTTGCACAACAACTGTTGCATCCTTTGGCTTTATGCCCAATTTCTCCAACGCCCCTAATGTCACCATCATACATCCCCGGCCTGTTGCTTCGCGACGGCCAAGTGATCCGCCAAGGATGAGCGGTTTGCCGGTTACGACTGCGGTTTCCGTTCTTCTCATATGCATGCTGTACGTATCCATCATCCATGCCATCACCTGTTCGTTGGTATTCATATCAGGAGCAGGAATGTCGCGGTCAGGACCAAAAAGATCGATAAGGTTAGAAGTATACCTGCGGGTGATTTTTTCTACTTCAACGCGAGTGAGCTTATTGACGTCACATCGCACTGCACCCTTTGCACCTCCGAAAGGAATATTCAGCACTGCACATTTCCATGTCATCCACGCTGCGAGAGCCCTGACCTCGTCGAGTGTGACATCTGGTGCAAAACGAATTCCTCCCTTTGATGGCCCGAGAATATCATTATGAACGACCCTGTATCCTTCAAAGATCTCAACACGGCCATCGTCCATTTGTATCGGGATCGAAACAATCACCTGTTTCACCGGCGTTTTCAGGTAGTCGTACAACCCCGGCTCAAGGTTCAAAATTTCGGCCGCAATATCGAACCGCCGCATCATTGATTCAAGCGGATTTAATCTATCAGTAATCGGCGTTGGTTCGTGATGGTTTATCGGTAATTCGATCATGGACAATTAGGGTTTATGATGGAGTAAATTTGAATTTAGAATTTATCCAGAATATCCGGCAATTTACTTTCCCGCCATAGCAATCTGTTGTAACCGCTCGATGCGCTCCTGCATCGGCGGATGGGTTGAGAACCATTTCATCAGGCCATCGCCACGGAGAGGATTAACAATAAACAAGTGGGCAGAAGCCGGAGATGCATGTTCCATAGGTGTAAGCTCGGCTTTGCGCTCAAGTTTTTGTAACGCATTCGCCAATGAAAGGGGTCGTCCGCAAATATGCGCTCCTCCTTCATCCGCCGCAAATTCGCGTGAGCGGGAAATAGCAAGCTGTATGAGCATTGCTGCAAATGGAGCGACAATAAGCAGTGCAAGCTCAGCCAGGCCGTTTGAATCACGTCGGTCACGATTTCCTCCACCAAACATAAGAGACCACCCTGCCAATCGGGCAATCATCGTTATCGCACCGACCATCGTTGCAACGATGGTGCTCGTTAAAATATCACGATGTTTAATGTGAGCGAATTCATGAGCGAGGACTCCTTCCAGCTCATCGTCGCTCAGTATGCTTAATATTCCTTCAGTTGCGGCGACAGCAGCGTGTTCCGGATTACGACCGGTGGCAAATGCATTTGGCGTTTCGCTTGGAATAACATACACCCGTGGCATGGGTATCTGCGCTTCCTGTGAAACTCTGGCAACAAGAGAATAGAGCCTCGGGGCTTCTGCTTCATTAACTTCCTTCGCACCATACATTGTCAGTACTATTTTGTCAGAGAACCAGTATGATGCAAAATTCATCATCAGGGAAAACACAAATGCTATCATCATGCCCTGCTTCCCCCCCAGGAGCGATCCTATAAGCATGAGAAGCACCATCATCAACGTCATCAAAAATACTGTTTTCATCATATTCATCGAAATATTATCCTTTCATCCACTAAATTTTGGTCAGAATGTAGCTAAATTTTTGACAATTATCAAGAATCACCTGCTTAATTACTTTAGAAGGTATCTACAATGTCTGATATGGCATACCTTCGTCAAAATACAACGAAAATAATGCTATAAAAATTTCATCAAAATCCTGACGTTTTTCTGTCTCAAATGTACGGGAGATGATAGAATTTTAATTCCCATTATTTTTATCTACATTACCTGCCGTGTGACAGTAAACACAATTGGATTATGAAGTTAATGATGTGCTGGTTATTTTACTCAGCTATGACTGATGTCGATGATGGCAAATTATTAGTGGATTGAACCAAAAGGTGTCAATATGGATAAAGAGCAGGCTTTAATTGGACTGAATTTTGGAAGGGTTGACGCGGAAACCGACGACCGATTCGAAGGTTGTTTTATCGGAACCGATATGTTGAAACAGGTACTTCTCCCGAAACACTCTCTTGTCCTCGGAAGTAAAGGGTCTGGGAAAAGCGCCGCATTCAGGTTACTGAGTGAAGAACAATCGAAGTTGCGGGCATTTTTTCCCAAGGGATATAAGGAAATTTTTTGCATTCCGGCGTATGGATTACAGAATGAAGATTTCGTGCCTGGCATGGAACTCCGGGAGCTTACCTCTCACTCGGTTGATGATTTTCGTTATTTTTGGCTTCTCTCTATCGGGTTAAAGACGGTGACCACGCTTGTCCAGAGTGACACAATTCAGTCTCTTACGGAAAAAACAAAAAACTTTGAATTGGCAAGAGCGTATAAAACGCTTACACAGACAATGCTCGACCTTGGCGTGGTTCGTAAGAAAGGAATTACATCGAAGCTGAAGCAAAGTATCGGGCAATTGATGCGTCAAACACCCGAACGGACGAAATCAGACTCCCCCGAACTCGATAAAATATTCTCAGGAGAGTTTCAACAGAAAACGGGCATGAGCACGCTCTCACTGCTCGACCATATCGACACAGTTCTCCGAGAGACGAACTGTCTTGCATGGGTGCTGCTCGACAAGCTCGATTTATTGTTCATTGATGATTTCGAGAAGCTGAAAGCTGCTGTCACCGGCCTTATCCAGCTCCTTGTCGAGTACAGCAACAGGTTCAAGAGAATTCATTTCAAAATATTTTTACGAAATGATATATACCGCCAGCTCCATATCGTGAATAAATCGCATCTTGTAAGCTATACATGCGATATGAAGTGGCGTGAATCCCTGCTGCTGAAACTCTTTGTCTCCCGGGCGCTTGCGGATGCGACGCTCCGGGAATATTGCGAGGAAATTATCGGCCAGAAAATCGATGTCGCTGAAGTCATCGATGGAAGCGATGAGAACGTGCTCAAGCTATTCTATCTCATTTTTGAACCATCTTTTAACCCCAAAGAAGATCCTGCGAATGTAATTCCCTTTACACATGTCTGGATATTGAAGCATCTTGCCGACGGCATGGGATATATCTATCCACGCGAATTGATTCATCTTGGTAACCTTGCAGTCGAAAAACAACGGGAGCTGAACCGCGACGCGCGAAAACACACTTCCGCCAACCTTATCAGCGGTCGTGCTGTCAAAGAAGCATTTGCGGCTGTTTCAATCTATCGGTGTGATACGTACCTGTATTCCGAATTTCCACACCTTTCGAAACATTTTGATGTCTTCAGAGGAAGCGATAGTGCAACATTTACTCGGGAGGAATTGTACAGGCTGTTCGAACGACTTAATCCCAACGGAGATGAAGCTATACGTTCAGTGTACGATGCCGGACTTTTAATTCCACTCGGTCGCACGGTAGATGCGAGCCTCGAGTTCAAGGTTCCTCTTCTCTACCGGACCGGTCTGGGAATGATCCAGCGACGGGGCAAAACACGCCTTGCACAAAAGCTTTCAGGTGCAGAATATGCCGACGTCGGCGGAATGGATATGGA
This sequence comes from uncultured Chlorobiaceae bacterium, assembly GCA_964484465.1. Classification (GTDB taxonomy): domain Bacteria; phylum Bacteroidota; class Ignavibacteria; order UBA10030; family SZUA-254; genus CAZAFL01. The sequence continues at coordinate 61,734 of CAZAFL010000009.1, read as the reverse complement.
GTAATGCTTTTGAACGAAAAATTAAGCAGGTAGCCGACCCTTAACGGTTTCTCGATTGAGTGGTTCTTTCTCAGCAATAAGTGCCCTCGCGTTGTTCACCTGCCCCCACGTATTCCACAACAATACGCCGCGAACGCGTCCATTTTCCAGATAATATATGATACCTTCTTTGAATGGGTCTTTCCAATCTTCAACTATTTCCAAACGAGCATCGATTTCGCCGACTGCTTCATATCCCAACTCGAACAGGTCAGAATAAAAAAAAGGGAGGTGATGGTACGGTAACGAATCGCCGGCCATATTCCGACCGGCGCAATCTCCCATAGTGTTCGCGTTATCTTCATGCTCGACGCGAATACGCTTGTCCAGCGCGGGGTTGTAGAAATTTGCTACGTCACCTGCAGCGAAAATATCGGGATTGCTTGTCCGTAGAAATTCATCCACAACGATTCCATTATTGACAGACAAGCCGGCGGATTGCGCAAGAGAAACATTCGGAGAAATTCCTATGCCTGCGATGACTCCGTGTGCCGTTACTTCAACATTATTCGTCGTTGTTATTACAAATGACGAGGATTCTTTCCTGATGTTTTTAATTCCGTCATTGTGGAGTATTTTTATGCCTTTGGACTGATAGTATGTATTGAGAAAATGGGAGAGGGGTTGTGGATAGACGCGCATCCCGATGGAGTCTTCAGGGAAAATCATGGTGACCGATTTATTATTCATTGCCAGAGCCGCGGCAATTTCGGATCCGATAAACCCGCCGCCAATAACGACAAATGAATTCCCATTTTCAGTCATTTTCCTTAGCCGGTTGTAATCATCCAATGTCCGGAAATAAATAATTCCATCAACGTTCCACTGAAGGCGACGTACTGTACCACCCGTTGCAAGCAGGAGCTTCTGGTATGAGTATTCTTTCCCATTATCATCAAGGACAAGATGCTTGTCAGGATCGACAACAGTGACGGTTTTCGAGAGATGCATGTCCACATTTTGCTTCGGGGTGTTGCGTTGAATGTGTTCAAGCTCCTCCCCTTTCCATAAAGCCTTTGAAAGAGGTGGCCGGTCGTACGGTGAGTAAGGTTCATTGCCGATGATGCCGATAACGCCATTGTCATCTATCTTGCGAACACCTTTTACAGCGGCATCTGCGGTCATCCCTCCGCCAACGATAAGATATTTGTAATCAGGCATGGAGCTCTTTCCAATGAGTCAGGATGGGGTTGATGCTCTTAAAATACTGATTTTTTCTTCAACAACCAGTACGGGAGAGTTGTAGATAAAATTTCTCGTTCCGGCGGAGACTGCCGGAACGAGAATACACGGGTTGAGTTGTTGTTACCGATGTGATGTTCCGCCGGACTGTCGTAACAAGAATCGCATATTCTTTCCGATATCTGCCATAAGAAGGACTGCTTCAGAAAGAAAATAGGACAGAACAAAAACAACAAGTGAAACAAGAGCAAAATATGACAGGAAAAATATTCCGCCAAAGAATGTCATTTCCGGAAATGTTGACGGAAATATTTTGGTCATCTCGCCGAGGAGGTACAACGGATTATCCTTTGAGAGCCAAATAAAAATACATCCTCCTATCCCTACCGCTAATCCGAGAACGGAGTATATTTCGCCAAGGATTCTCAGCAGAATTGAACAGACAGGAATGGCAATAAACGACGAGTCATCAAGATCTTTGACATTTGCCGCTCCGTAGAATAACAGTTGCGCCGCTGTAATAAAAGATGCTAAGAGAACAGCCGCCAACACGAGTCCGCCAATTGTCCCCTCAGTGGGCATATCAAATGCCGTTTTGAGGACATTGATTAGGATGTAAATCCCACCCACAACTGTGAGCAAACCGAGGACTTTTAGGGATTGGGCTATGGATGAACGAACGACCTTACCATCGTTCAAGCCATCCAACATAGGGCGGAAGAAATGTAATACGTTCATATCTTCTCCTTTATGTTGTTAAACAAGGTGTGCAGGCGGTATATTTCTGTAAACACCCTTTCACGCCGGGAGGTGCCCTCATAAGTCAAGAAAAATCAACAAGTCCCGGTTTTATTGAAATTAAGCAAGATTTTCCCCCAATCTTCATCAAAGAAGCAGAATTTCAAGCCACTTGGCTGAATTCCTTAATTGTCATTAGTCATGCTCCCATGCAAATCGCTTAGGAGGCAAATCAGCCGAGAAGTCAGCTCTTAAGGAGGGACCTCAGGACATATTGTAATATCCCGTCATTCTTGTAGTAATCGACTTCCATGGGAGTGTCGATCCTGCATGTCACCGTGAATGATTTTTGCCCGCCTCGATTGTCACGTGCTGTAACCATCAACTTTTTTCCAGGAGAAATACCTTCAGCAATTCCGCTTATATCATATTCTTCAAAACCAGTTAAGCCGATCGTTTCGGAATTTTGATTGATATCAAATTGGAGCGGCAGGATTCCCATTCCAATGAGGTTACTGCGGTGAATGCGTTCAAAGCTCTCTGCTATCACAGCCTGAACACCCAGTAACCTAGGACCTTTTGCTGCCCAGTCTCGTGATGATCCGGAGCCATATTCTTTGCCAGCTATAACAATTAGGGCAATCTGTTCTGACATGTATTTCATAGCAGCATCAAAGATCGAAATCGGTTCTCTTGAGGAGGGATGAATGGTCCAACCTCCTTCAGTTCCCGGGGCAAGTTGATTACGAAGTCGGATGTTCGCGAAGGTTCCTCTCATCATTACCTCATGATTTCCACGCCGTGCGCCATATGAATTAAAATCTTTTGGATCAATGCCATGGGAAACTAAATATTGACCTGCCGGAGTTTTTACTCCAATAGAACCAGCTGGAGAAATATGGTCTGTCGTTACCGAATCGCCAAGGTGAGCGAGTACTCTCGCACTTTGAATATTCTTTAATGGCTCAGGAGTTAATCCAATATTTTCAAAGAATGGAGCAGCTTTAATGTAAGTTGATTCTTTATCCCAGGAATACCTTGCACCCGAAGGAATCATTAGATCCTGCCATTGCGAATCTCCATCAAATACGTTTCTATACTGTGTGTGAAACATTGAAGACTTCAGACTTGAACGTACCGTAGAAGCAACCTCCTCGGGTGAGGGCCAAATATCTCTCAGATAAACTGGTTTTCCATCTGCTCCCGACGCAATAGCGTCATTGTTTATGTCAATATCCATTGTCCCGGCAAGAGCGTAAGCAACCACAAGTGGCGGAGAAGCAAGATAATTTGCCCGGACATGTTGATTAATGCGTCCTTCGAAATTTCGATTGCCTGAAAGTACCGAGACAGCAACAAGGTTATTTTCTTGAATAGCTTTTGCAATTGGTTCGGGCAATGGACCGCTGTTCCCAATACATGTAGTACAACCGTAACCGACGAGGTTGAATCCCAATGTTTCCAATGGCTCAACTAAGTTTGCTTCACGCAGATAATCTAAGACTACTTTCGAACCTGGAGCCAAACTAGTCTTTACCCAAGGCTTGGAAGTTATTCCCCGTTCGACTGCTTTTTTCGCCACCAAGCCTGCTGCTACCATTACTGAAGGATTCGAAGTATTCGTGCAACTCGTAATTGCAGCAATTACCACCGACCCGTTCCCAATTGTGAATGTATCACCATTCTTTTTGACCGATACTATTTTAGATAAGTCATCTTGCCTGAGCTCTTCGGAATGGTCAGTAGCAACATTCTCATGTCCTCCCTCTCCAACCAGCCGGGCTGAGTTTGTGTGATTAACTGTAGGAGTTTTACCGGAAATCATTTCAGTAAGTGATTTACGAAAAGATAACTTAGCGGCAGATAATTTAACCAGATCCTGAGGTCGCTTCGGCCCAGCTAAACTCGGTTCGACGCCGCTTAAATCGAGTTCAACATTGTCGGAAAATATTGGCTCAGGTCTGTCAATAGAGTGGAACAATCCCTGTTCCCTGCAATAAGTCTCCACTAGCGCTACCTGCTCCGAACTTCTTCCCGTAAACCGGAGATAATTCAGTGTTTCTGCATCGACTGGGAAAAAGCCCATTGTAGCACCATATTCCGGAGCCATATTTGCTATTGTCGCTCTGTCAGCAAGGCTTAAAGTTGACAGACCTTTCCCATAAAACTCAACAAATTTACCAACAACGCCTTTCTTGCGGAGTATTTGCGTCACGTTTAGTACGAGGTCGGTTGCAGTCGCACCGGGTTGCAGCTTTCCGGATAACTTAAATCCAATAACTTGCGGAATGAGCATAGAGATCGGCTGACCAAGCATAGCAGCCTCGGCCTCTATTCCGCCAACCCCCCATCCAAGAACCCCCAACCCGTTAATCATTGTTGTATGTGAATCGGTACCTACAAGCGTATCGGGATAGGCCAATACTTCACCGTCCTTCTTGATGAACACAACACTTGCAAGATACTCCAGGTTTATCTGGTGGACAATTCCCGTATCAGGCGGAACAACACGGAAGTTCCGAAATGCCTGCTGGCCCCATCTGAGAAAGGCGTAACGTTCCTTGTTCCGCTCGAACTCCTTTTCAACATTTATTTTGAAGGCATTGGGAGTCCCGTATTCATCTACCTGGACAGAATGGTCAATGACAAGGTCGACAGATTGGAGTGGATTAATCCGGTTCGGGTCACCACCCATCCTAACAATTGCATCGCGCATTACCGCAAGGTCAACGACGCACGGGACACCGGTAAAATCCTGCAACAGAACCCGTGCGGGCATAAACGAGATTTCTTTGTCCGGTTCCGCTTTTGCGTTCCAGTGAATGAGAGCTTCGATATCCTTTCGGAGAACTGAATTCCCGTCCTCATGTCGCAACAGGTTCTCTAATAAAATTCTTAACGAAACCGGAAGGCGCGAGATATCGTGCGATTGTTGAAGGATGTTCAAAGAAAAAATGGTATACGTCTTACCATCAAACTTCAACTGTGTTTTGGTTTGATAGGTGTTGAGATTGTTCATACAGTAATCCTTTACTGCGTTTCTATTTCAGGGGGAAGTACTTCTTTAACGAGGCTCAGCAATGTGTCAAGCTCGTATGGTTTTGTTACATACGCTGCTGCGCCAAGCTGTTTAACACGATCGATCGCTTCGGGGTCGTTGTAGCCGGTAATAAAGATGAAAGGTGATTGTGAATATTTCGGGAGGCTCCGTACGTGATTAAAGAATGAGAATCCATCCATCTCTCCCATTTTCACATCCGTAACAATTAATTGAGGCTCGACTTTGCCGATATGCTGTATCGCTGCTTCGGCCGACTCCGCGCTAACGACGGTATACCCCTCAGCTTCCAGGACAGAGGCAAGAACCTCTCGCTGCTGTGCCTCATCTTCTACTAAAAGTATTGTCTGGCTTGTCCCCGTTGCCATATTTCGCTATGAGCAATTCAAAGCATTTTTATTGCGACTTCCCTCAATTCTTCTTTGCTCAAAAATTTTTGCACAAGAGGGAACACAATATAGTTTTCCTTGTGAATATGATTGACAAAGAGAGAGACCACATCCTTGGCAATTGTTTTCATTTGCCTGATCGCCGAAAAACTATCACGATTTTTTTCAACGGTCGCAATCGCATTCCGCAATTGTTCAAAACCTTTTGCCAATTTCTTATGGTCACTCCGCATAATTCGTGTCGGGCCTTCAACATACCGTTCAAGAACAGGGAAAAGAGCAGCTTCTTCTTTATGATTGTGTATGGTGACCTCTTCTTTAATAAACTTCATTGCGGATTTAATTTGTTTGAAGTGTCTCGACGAATATCCGTTCTCTGAAAATGCGGCAACAGCTTTGTTTAAGAGTTTAAGCTGAACTAACGCCTCGTCATGTTCCTGCATCAGCTGGGCGATGGGGTCGGTGCTCTTTTTCATACGATGACAACGTTACTTATTCCTGATTTACCTCGACGAGCGTTGTGTATTTCATTTTTCCGTTCGTGAGCAATGACTCAAGACGCCCGACCAGTTCCTCTGTTTTTTCATCTTCATCATCTTCAAGGCGGTCAAATTCTTCCATGCTGTTGCAAATAAATACCTCGGAAAAGCTGTTTTTCTTCCCCTTTTGCTCAAAAATTGTATAATTTTTTCCCTGCACCCCTGCGAGATGTTCCTTCATCACCTTTGAAAGAGCAATGTATTCATCACGCTTTTCAGGATGAACATCATATGAAATTGTAAATATAACCTTTGCCATGCATTCTCCTTTTCGTTATGGCACAAATATACAAAAATATTGTTTAAAAACCCGCCGCGCGGATCTCCTCGTCATTCATTCCAAAATAATGACCGATTTCGTGAATGAGGACTTCATGAATCTTTGCCACAATTTCACTTTCAGTCCGACATAACGCTTCAATGTTTTTTTGATAGAGTGATATTTTATCCGGTATGATAGGGGTCATTCCATACCACGAACCCCTGTGCGGCAATGGAATTCCCTGGTACAAGCCGAGGAGTTGATACTTCGAGTGAAGCTTCATCTTCCGGACAATATCGTCTTCTGGATAATCCTCAATTACCACTCCGACATTTTCGATAGCTTCACGGAATCTTTGCGGCAGGCTTTCAAATGCGTGCTCAGTTATTTGTTCGAACTCCTCCCTGCTCACGACCCTGCCAGACGGGAAAGAAACAGGTAGTACCCTCCAGCCGAAACACCGGCAAATAGCACCAGCGAGAATAGAATTAATCGTACTGCCGTAAACCAGGGAACATCCAACAGCGACTTCACACCAACCAGCAGCATTGCAAGCGACCACACAGCAAATGCGCCATCCAGCCCCAGAAACAAAATGTATGATACAGGTTTCAGCAAATACGGTGAAGGGTTTTTTGTAAACATGAATAAGCCAAACGTCATAATTTCTATCGGAAAAATCAGCACAAATGAAAAAATAACGGGAATGCAAACATACGCTGCTGTTGCATATATATTTCGGAACTGAACTCTCATACCGCCTATTTTCATCACCGCCAGCATGATGACCGAGAAGAGGAGAAGAACGAAAATGCCGAAAAATGGTCCGACCGTGAACCCGGCAGCAAGGAGATTTATTAATGTTTCGGAATGATCGCCGATACTTGTCAGCCAAAATACAAAAAACGTAAAGGCAATACCGGCAACGGATGATAAAAAAATTGAATAATTTTTATGTCTTGCAATCGCAATAGTCCGGAACGCTTTTGCCGGAGATTCGATAAGCTTCCACATCGTGGAAAACAGGTCGAGATTTTCGATTCTACCCTGCAGAAACCCGCCGCATGAGCTGCATATTACAGCAAGGTGATGATTTGTCGTCTGACAAATTTGGCAGGTGATCATTTGGTGAGCATTTCAAAACGAGCCGTGAAATGCCGGAGCATGGGGGCTTCATATGTCATGTGGTATCCCCGAAGGCTTTCACGGTTATTATATACTTCGATGACACATTCGACGACATAATCGATATGGCTCTGCGTGTACACACGCCGCGGAATGGCAAGTCGCACCAACTCAAGAGAAGGGGCGATAAACGCACCCGTTGCCTTGTCCTGCTTTCCGAACATCACGCTCCCAATTTCCACCGAACGAATTCCACCGAACCGGTATAACTCACACACAATCGCCTGCCCCGGGAATTGGTGAGGTGGAATATGCGATGCAAAACGCTTCGCATCAAGGTATATAGCGTGTCCGCCTGGCGGCTGAAGAATCGGGACACATGCCTTCGTCAACTTTTCACCAAGATATTCAACGGACCGAATACGATAAGTTAGATAATGCTCGTCAACTACCTCTTCCAACCCTTGTGCCATGGCCTCAAGGTCACGTCCTGCCAGTCCGCCGTATGTCGGGAAACCTTCCGTCACCACAAGAATATTTCGGGAATTTGTCGCTAATGTTTCATCATTCAGTCCGAGGAATCCCCCCATATTGACAAGAGCATCCTTCTTGCCGCTCATCGTGCAACCATCGGCAAACGAAAACATTTCACGTGAAATTTCTTTCACGGTTTTATCCTGGTATCCACGCTCCCGCTTCTTGATAAAGAATGCGTTTTCAGCAAACCGGCACGCGTCGAGAAAAAGAGGTATGCCGTATTTTGATGCAACAGATTTCGTCTCACGGATATTTTCCATTGATACCGGCTGTCCCCCTCCGGCATTGTTAGTCACCGTTAACATAATGAGAGGGATGTTTTGGGCCCCTTTTTCTTTGATAAATTGTTCCAGCTTTTCGATGTCGATATTTCCTTTAAAGTCCGCGACCGCGGCTGGATCTTTTCCAGCGGGCGTTAATAAATCAACGGCCACAGCACCGGAAAATTCCACGTTTGCTCGTGTCGTATCAAAATGGGTGTTATTGGGAATATATTTTCCCGGTCCACCGACGAGAGTAAATAATATTTTCTCCGCGGCCCTTCCCTGATGGGTAGGAATAATATACTTAAGGCCCGTCAATTCCTTTGCAATTTTTTCGAAACGGAAAAAACTTCTGGCACCGGCATACGACTCATCACCTTCCATGATCCCCGCCCACTGCGCTGCACTCATGGCAGAGGTCCCGCTGTCAGTGAGAAGGTCGATGAGCACATCATCGGCGTGTATCAAGAAGGGATTATAACCTGCTTGCCGCAAGATACCTTCGCGCTCATCTGCTGTCGTAAACTTTATGGGCTCGACAGTCTTAATTTTGAACGGTTCGATAATCGTTTTCATGCGCATCGTTTGTTTTCAACAATAATTTACGACTTAATTCAATCCTGCGCAATCAAAAAATAAAAAACCCGATTGTACAATATCGGGTTCTTCAAGAATGCAATAGGTTCTCTTTCATTCTGCGTCATATTTGATGATCGAAAAGATTTTATACCCGGGTAATTTGCTGCGTCCGTTCAAAAAGGAAAGTTCAATGAGAAATGCAACGGCAACAATATTTCCGCCAAGTTGTTTTACTAAATTGCATGTCGCTGAGATTGTACCGCCTGTTGCAAGGAGGTCATCGATCACGAGGACGTTTTCCCCTTTTTCAATGGCATCGACATGAATCTCGAGTGCATCCGTTCCGTACTCGAGCTGGTATTCCTGGCGCAATGTTTTTGCGGGCAGTTTTTTCGGTTTACGGACCGGGACGAAACCAGCATTTAGCCGATAGGCTAACGCGCTCCCGAATATAAATCCACGGGATTCCACACTGACAACCTTGTCGATACGCGCGTCCCGAAATTCTTCATAGAGCATATCGATCGATCTCTTGAATACCGCCTTGTTTTTGAGAAGCGTCGTAATATCCCGGAAAACAATTCCTTTTTTGGGGAAGTCGGGAATACTGCGAATATATTCCTGTAGGTTTATATCAACGCCGCTTACCATTGCAGTTTCTCCTTGTTGAGGAATGCCTGAATTCCTTTCTTGAAATCATCTGTTTTCCTTGCCAGAGCATTCAGGTTTGCAGCATATTCGATCAATTCCTTCGCGCCCATTTCGTGTGTACGTGAGAATAATTCCTTTGTCAGGGCCATCGACGACGCGCTCGTGTTGCCTGCTAGGTCTACAGCAAAATCCTGCACTCTTGAAGCCAATTGATCATCCTCGACCACCTCGGTGACCAAACCGTTTTCCTTCGCAGACGCGGCATCAACAATATTTCCTCGTAGGACAAATTCCCTCGATTTTCCTTCCCCCATGCGCTTGATGAGGAATATGAGGATAACCGCCGGCAGAAAGCCGAGCTTTATTTCAGGCGCTCCAAGCTTGCCGCCTTTTTTCCCCGCGAAGACAAAATCGCAAGCGGCGGCCAAGCCGCAGCCTCCTCCAACCGCCGGCCCGTTAACCATTGCAATGACCGGTTTTTTTAATGCATTGATCAGATGAAGAAGTTTCGTCAGGTTTCGGGCGTCTTCGAGGTTTTCCTCGTGGCTAAGCTGGACATATTTCTGGAGGTACGCCAGATCCATTCCCGCGCAAAATGTAGTCCCCGAACCAGTGAGAATGACGACGCGGATATTATTATCTCTTTGTATCGAAGTGAATGCTTCAGTTAGTTCTTTGATCATGACATCATCCAGAGCATTCCTTCGGTCGGGACGGTTTAGACAAACCGTTCCGATTCGTTCACTGACTGAATATGTAATCGACGAAAAATTCACGGGGCGTAAAATAAGAAACTTCCCCTCCAATCTCAAATCGTCTACGTTCCTAACTCATCCCCTCATCCTTCTTGTCCCCTTCTCTTTAACTAAAGAGAAGGGGCACATTTTGTGTTGAAGCATTTGACTGAAGCTAAAAAAAAGCCCAACACGAAAAATGTTGGGCTTGCGCTAGACATAGGAAGTTTATCTCATACATCATAATAAAGTGAGAATTCATACGGGTGGGGCCGGAGCTGCATTGGCTTGACCTCACGCTCTGTCTTGTAGTTTATCCAGGTCTCAATGAGATCTTCAGCAAAGACTCCTCCCTGCAGAAGAAAATTGTGGTCCTGTTCGAGATTTTTCAGTGCCTGTTCAAGGGAGCCGGGAGCAGTCGGGACTTTCTTCAATTCCTGGGCAGACAACTCATATATATCGACGTCGAGCGGCTTTCCCGGGTCAATTTTTTTCTTGATGCCGTCGAGACCAGCCATGAGTAACGCGGAAAAAGCAAGATACGGGTTGCAGGCTGGGTCCGGACACCGGAATTCAATACGTTTAGCAGCAGGATTATTCGAATACATTGGTATTCTTACTGCTGCACTACGGTTACGTTGAGAATAGGCCAAATTTACCGGAGCTTCAAAACCTGGGACCATGCGTTTATAGGAATTGGTGGTAGGGTTCGTGATGGCACACAGAGCTGGTGCGTGCTTCAGCAAACCTCCGATAAAATATAAGGCGAGGTCACTAAGGTGTGCATATTTATTTCCATAAAAGAGCGGTTTGTTATTCTTCCACAAACTCATATGCACATGCATGCCGGAACCGTTGTCGTTAAAAATAGGCTTTGGCATAAAGGTAACGGTTTTTCCACGGAGCTTAGCGACATTTTTTGCGACGTATTTGTATTTCAAAAGATTATCGCCCATGAGTAACAGTGAATCGCGCTTCATGTCGATTTCCGTCTGACCGGCTGTGGCGACTTCATGGTGGTGGACTTCCACTTTCACGCCGATTTGCTCCATTGTGAGAGCCATTTCAGAACGGATGTCCTGGAGGCTGTCGATCGGCGAGGTTGGAAAATATCCTTCCTTGAAACGCGGTTTGTGACCGAGGTTTTTCTCTCCGCCGTTCTCTGAACCGTCTTTGCCTGAGTTCCAGAATCCTTCCTCTGAATCGAGATAATAAAAACCGTAATGATGGGATTGGTCGAATCTCACATGGTCGAGGATAAAAAATTCGGCTTCAGGACCGACAAAACACGCATCCGCCATTCCAGTGGATTTCAAATATGCTTCAGCCTTCTTGGCTGTATACCGGCTGTCCCGCGAGTATGGTTTTCCTGAGATCGGATCCTGAATGTCACAAATAATCGCCAGCGTGGGGATTGAGGTGAATGGCTCAATGAAACAGGTAGATGGGTCGGGGAAAAGAAGCATATCACTCTCGTGGATTTTTTGAAACCCGCGAATGCTCGACCCGTCGAACCCCATCCCATGTTCAAAAGCGTCTGCATCGAACTCGTTGCGTGTTATCGAGAAATGCTGCCACTGACCGAGCATATCACAAAAGCGGAGGTCAATGATCTTAATATCGTGATCTTTTATTAGTCGGAATACCCGCGAGATATCTTTCGCCGGAGCTTTTCGCGTTTTAACACTCATGGCAATTACCCTGGAAGTATGTGATTTATTTATGGTTGTTTAATTTAAATCGTAACGTTTCTTTCGGTGATGAAAGGACAAGGCTCGTGCGTGTTCCCGTAACCCCTGTCCATGATTGAATTTTCGCGAGCAGTTTCTCAAGAGTAGAAGTGTTGTGAGTTCTGATTTTCAAAAGATGTGAACCTTCTCCCGTGATTGCATGACATTCGAGAATTTCATCTGTCGAGTTCGCACGTTCAACGAATGCATGGTAATGTTTTGAGGAGTCGACAATGACAACGATAAACGCGGTGATATCCATGCCGAGTTTCTTGTAATTAAGGATCGCGCTATACCCGTTGATATATCCTGCCGTTTCAAGTTTTTGTAGCCGGTCGCTGACTGCTGGAAGCGAAAGTCCAACCCGTTCCGCAAGAACGTTGCGCTTTGTTCTGCCATTATCCTGAAGGATATCAAGAATTTGCGTGTCTATAACGTCGAGTGCATTCATATCTTAATAATAAAGGAAATGAATATGATAATCAAGAATAAGTAAGGTTAATTGGTTAATTCACCTTTGAATATAAGGTCTCAGGAGTACAAAGTCAAGGCTTTTTTAGAACCGGAACTATATACTTGACAAATACACTTTTGGGGGATATATTCTAAATGCGTGACAGGCGGAGCTTGCTGTACGCTAAGATGGGCTACTTCTTCTTTTTCTTGAGAGGTTTGGTATTCACCATCTTCAAGAGAAGCTCATTGAATTCCTTCAATGTTACTTCCTCGTGTCGAGGGTGGACTTCCTCTTTCCTGCGCTTGGGCTTATGTGGTTTTGGTTTAGTCATTTAGAACCAATAAATAAGACGAGTTGTTGTTTCTGATTATTGGGGTTAATTATGTTGAATGATGATTGTAGTTTGTAAGAATTAAAAATATCAGAAAGTAATTGAGCTTTATCACGCAATGAATCATCGTTTGCTTGGACTAATAATCCTCTAAATAAATGCGTGGGTGGCGTGATAGTCCAATAGGTGACCCATTGAGCAGAATTGAATAAAGCCATCAATCTTTCTGCTAAAGCTTGAGATTCGGGGTTTTCTGTGTGTTGATGTATCCAAATTTTTGAACCTTTAAAATTAGAGAGTTTGTCAACCAATTCAACATATTTATCGTTTGGTATTTCTCGATCCTTAAGAGAAGATTTTAACTTTTCAAGTTCAATGGCGAGAGTTAGATTCCTTGATTCTAATTCTTTTTGTTTAGCTACTGATTCTTGTGCTCTTGCGTTTGCGTTCGCCGTAGCAAGTTTGTCGTCAGCAACATCTTTTCGTGTATCTTCAAGTTTTTTGGCTTCGTTGAGAATAAAAAGGTTTTTTTCGTTGTTTAGAAGATTATTGAAATATAACAATAAGCCGCCCGCAATAAGCGTAATGGCTAAAGCGGAGAGAGAAACTGCATTCAACCAATCAGTTCTATTTTCAAGTGTTTGTATTTCTGGGGGCAATTGAACAATGTCATTCGTCGGTGTATTAGTCATAAGCATTTTCATGGGAATTGTTATTATTGCAACAGCAATCGCTGTTATGATAAGTAATGCAAAATATCGTAATAGAACCCGAAACATAATCAAGAAATGAGCCTCTTGTATGTCAATTTACCCTCAGTCAAGTCCAACGCCTCATTCAACCGTGCAGGGTCGGATATGTCCTTGTGGTTCAAACGAAACTCAAATTCATCAATGTATTTATCGAGATGCTTCTTAGACATCCAATGATACGTTCCAACATAACCACGTTTGAACAAAGCCCAAAAAGATTCGATGCTATTGGTGTGAATCTCACCCCGTACATACTCTTTTGCGCTGTGTTTAACTGTTTCATGGCTGTCGAAACTTTCTTCGAGGTCGTTGTATACGTGAGCTTCATCCGTAAAAATAACTGCTTCTTGAGAAATAGTTTTTCGCATGATTTTTTGCAGAGTTTCTTTGCTTCTGTTCTTAACCGTTTGCGCAACGATTTTGCCACCACGTTGTTTCATGCCGAATACAGCAGATTGATTTTCATTCGGTTCATGGTTACGAGTGTACCTACCCCCTACGTAGGTCTCGTCTACCTCAATGATGCCGTCCAGCGGTTTGTTAAAGGTTCTCGTTCTCACGGCATGACGAATCCGGTGGAGCATAAACCAAGCGGTTTTCTGAGTAACGCCAATGTCTTTAGCAAGCTGTACCGAGCTGATACCCTTCTTGTGTGCCGTGAAAATGTAAATAGCAAAGAACCACTTTTGAAGGGGGAGAGCCGAGTCCTCGAAGATAGTTCCAACCCTGACGGTAAACTGTTTCCGGCAATCGGCACAGGTAAGAACCTTGCCGTCATTGATGGAGTAGATTTTCCTGATGCTTCCACAATGGTAACAAACAGGCTGTTTGCCCCAACGTATCTTTGCAAGATGATTCCTGCAAGCCTTTTCATCGGGGAAAGCCTTTGTGAATTCAACCATATTCGAGAACGTTATTTTTTTGATGTTTTTCATGTCAAATCCTGTGTTTTTGTACTACCTAAATATAATACTTTTTTCTGTATTTGTCAAGTATATAGTTCCGTTTAGAACCGGGTTTATACGCTTGACACACCAGATGAAAAATACCTTATTTCTTAGCGGAATAGAGAAGTTTAAGCGTTACTTCTTCTCTTTTTTCGGGGGCTTAACTCGAAGGATTTGTCGCAGGAATTTATCGAAGTCCTTATGCGACACGGGAACGTGTTCGGGATGGACTTCTTCTTTCTTGCGCTTGGGTTTGCGTGGTTTGGGTTTAGTCACATTTTTTCAGGTTGATAACTTTAGTTACTTTGCACCAATCTTTAGTCTCATATTGTCGACTCCCATTCCTTCTGCAAGCACCGGGGTTAGAGTAAATCCAATAGCTTCAAAGGCATTGATGATAAAGAATGCCTTGCTTTTCACATCGGGATTGTTATTCCCATATATACGTACTCCCCGAGCAAGGTCAGCCGACATTTCCGTTATGAAGTTAACATCCCACCCCGCAGATTTGAACAACCGGAAAAGCCTATTCGCCAAATCCTGGGCTTCTGCTCCTGCACCATACACAAAAACCATTCTAAGTTTCTTGTTTCCATCATATTGTGACAGCGTTAATCGAACTTTTTCAAAATCTTCATCAGATATATGCCGTGGTATTATGGATTTATTAGCATCTTCGATTACCTTCGATTCAAATTTGAGAGTACCGATTTGCGATGTGTGTGTTGCAAGGGCAGTATCATGTTTTGCTACTGATTGTTTAAGACTAAGATTGCTTGCTTTTTGTTTTTCAAGAGCTAATTCAATTTCGGCGCGTTTTGTTTTTTCTTTCTCGAAATCAATATCGAGTTGTTTAAGTTTTACGGAATCCTCTATTCTTTCTTTCTCGAGATTTGCAAGATTTAATTGGAGGGAATCGTTTTGTTTCTTTTGTTCGTCACTTAATTTTGATTTTACAATCAATAATAAACCACCAAACACGACACTGAATGCTATCGAAATCCAAACAGCATAATCCAGTCCAGTGGCAAGTTTTTCAAGAGAGGTTAAAATGTCCGAGTTTTTTTTCATATCGGTAGTTGCTGTAGTAGTGGCAAGTATAATAAATATGCTAATTGAAAGAAAAAGAATGCGGAAAAATGACCGGCGTAAGATTCCCTGAATCATATATCAACCTACCGAATAAGGTTTTTGTATGTTAATCTACCCTCACAGCGAGTCAACATGGATGAAAATCGTGTAGGGTCTTTTAGTTGTTTGGTATTCGTGCGGTACTCAAATTCATCAATATATTTGTCCATGTGTTTTCGACTCATATGATGGTAAACGCCAATATAACCCCTTTTGAACAATGCCCAAAACGATTCGATGCTATTGGTGTGAATTACTCCATCTCGAACATACTCTTTGCTTCCATGATTAACTGTTTCGTGTGTATCAAACGAACTTTCAAGGTCAGCGTATCCACGCCATTCGTCGGTAAATACCACTGCTTCTGGAGAGATATTCTTTCGCATGATCCCCTGAAGCGTTTTCTTCGTGGCTCTCTTAACTGTTTGAGCAATTATTTTTCCTCCACGTTTCTTGATGCCGAAAACAATGGTTTTATTGTTGGTACTGCGTCCACCCATGCCCCTATGACTTTTTCCACCAACATAGGTCTCGTCCGCTTCAATGATGCCACCGAGAAGCGGGTTTTGAGGTCTTGTTCTAACGGCATAACGAAGTCGATGGAGCATGTGCCAAGCCGTTGCCTGTCGCACACCAATGTCTTTACCGAGTTGAACGGAGCTAATGCCCTTCTTGTGCGCCATAAAGATGTAAATTGCCATGAACCATTTTTGAAGGGGCAATGCGCTATCCTCGAAAATCAAGCCAACCTTAACGGTGAACTGTTTTCGGCAATTGGCACACTTAAACAGTTTGCCATCATTAAAGCGGTAAATCTTGCGAGAACTACCGCAATGTACGCATTTTATCTTACCACCCCAACGCATATACTCAAGGTATTCACGGCAAGTCTTTTCATCCGGGAAACGCTTGGTAAGGTCAATCAAATTGGTGAATTGAGAATCTCTCAGTTTGGGTTTATTCAGTTTCATGGTACGTCCTTTGGTAATTGTTGACATGAACAATATACAAAATAAAAGTGGGTTTGTCAAGCGTATAATTCCGTTTAGAACCGGAACTATATACTTGGCACACACAGGTGTATATGGGGAGGGGAGATAAAAAGAAGTGGCTAAACTAAGGGGGTTAAGCTATTTCTTTCTTTTCTTCAGAGGTTTCGTATTCACCATCTTCAAGAGAAGCTAGTTAAAGTCTTTTAGAGAGACTTTTTCGTGGCAAGGGTGTTCTTCTTTCTTGCGTTTGAGTTTTTGTGGTTTAAGTTTTTTCATCTCACATAATTAAGAAGAGTATCAGCTGCAACAAAAAATGATTTCCTCTCTTTCTCGTAAAAAAGAAGAAATCCAGTAGAATCGTGAACTCCACAGAAATCAACATATCTAACGTTCGCATAAACAAAGAGTGTGTCCGAGCCACTAAAAATGCGAACTGAATCCGCCAACGGAAAGGGCTTCTTTGGTGTGATCCACGCCATTTTGTCTCTTGGGGGAATATCGGCAGCTTTGGTATAGGGCATATTTTGGGGAACGTTAATTGCTTCTGGATCTGTGCTATTTCCAATCCTTGTCAGTGCTATATAACTAACTTGGCTTGCGGGTGTTTGTCCCATATTTATCATTGCGAATTGTATATCAAGTTCGTTTATTTTATCAAAACTTGTTTTTATATCGAAAAGTTTGAGATAGGCTCGTTCTTTAAGTCTTTGAACTGTATCGTATTGATCTTGTTTTTTCTTCGGCTTGGGAATTTCAATAGCATTTTTCGTAGTATCTTGTTTTTGTGTCTGCAAGGAATCTTTTTGGATCGTACTTTGAGAAAGTGTCGGAACAAAATGTTCTTGGGTTTTAATTGAACTCTCATGATTAAATGAGTAAACAGAAACACCCGCAAAGAACACTAGCACTATCACAATGCCAATCCAATATTGTGGCTTAGTGAGTTTGTCTTTATGTTTGATAAATTCATTGACAGCGAAAAATGCAACAGCGACGAAGATGAGAAGGATGGCAAACCACTTGGGCAACAAGCCATTAGCAGCAAAAGCGAGAAGTCCAAGAACAACTATTTTAAGAAGCAACCAATTGAAGCGGGAATTAAAAAATCGTGCATTTGGAACAATGTTTTCTGGGGATTGATTGTAGGGATTGGGCTTGCCCGTGTTATATTTTTCTATTTCTTCATGCACTGATTAATTTCTTATATGTTAATCGACCCCCACGCCTAATTCCAACATCTCGTTTAATCGTACAGGGTCGGATTATCCTTATTGTTCAAACGAAACTCAAATTCACCACTTGAAGGAAAGTTCAGCGCAATGCAGCCTTCCGTAACTTTCGCACCGCACCGGTAATATCTCTTTTGGAAAATATCGAATGGCCCGCAACAAATGCATTTGCGCCTGCTTTCACAAGCTCAAACGCGTTTGTCTCATCAACTCCCCCGTCAACTTCGAGATGAATCTTCGGGTTGACTGAAGAAATCATCTCATTCATCTCCCGCACCTTGCGAAGCATAGAACGAATGAATTTTTGCCCACCGAATCCAGGGTTAACCGTCATCACCAGTACAAGGTCGACATACGGCAGTATTTCCTTCAACGAAGATGCTGGCGTGGCAGGATTAAGGGTAACTCCGGCTTTTGCACCGAGCTCTTTTATCGCTTCTACCGTCCGATGGAGGTGTGAGCACGTCTCGACATGTACCGTCAAACGATCTGAGCCTGCTTTTCGGAAACTTTCGATAAACCGTTCAGGAGATTTAATCATCAGATGCGTATCCAGCGGTAGCTTCGTCATCGACCGAATTGTCTTCACGATCATCGGACCGAATGTTATATTCGGCACAAAATTTCCATCCATAATGTCAAGATGGAGCCAATCCGCGCCCCCTTTTTCGACAAGTCGAATTTGTTCTTCGAGCCGGGAAAAATCCGCCGATAACACCGATGGCGCTATAATAATTTTTCGTTTCATGTTTTCAGAAATTAATTTTCAAGAGTATCTTTTTTCTTTTCTCCTCCCTGAACAACGAACAGATCAACGGCCTGCCCGAATATCACCAGGTCATTCGGTCTGGGGAATTGATCGACAATGGTATTCGGAAGCAATTCAGCGGAAGGAACATAAGTAATATTTCCAAGTTTTAAGCCTAAGTTCGCAAGCAGTTTTCCGGCATCGGTCAAGGCTTTCCCCTTAAGGTCGGGAACTTGTACTTTCTGGTCAGTTTTTCCCTGACTGATAACAACGGACACGTAGACGTCTTTTTTCACTTTTTTTCCTGCCGGCACGCCCTGTTCAATCACAGTATTGGGGGGAAATTCTTCTGAAGATTGGTATTCAACGGCTCCGAGGATCAACCCCTCCCGCTCAAGCTCAAAACTTGCATCCCTGAGCGTCCTTCCTTTAATATTGGGCACCTCAACCAACTGTTCGCCTTCGCTGATTGTTAAATAGATTCTTCTCCCCTTTTTTACCTTGCTTCCCGGAGCAGGGTTTTGCACAATCACAGCGCCGGCAGGATGGTCTTTATCAACACGGACGTCTCCCTGTCGTGCTTCTAAACCGATTGAAGCCAATGTTGTTCTTGCCTCCTCGAAATTCTTGTCAATCACCGAGGGGACTTCAATAACACTTCCCTGATTGACATACCATGGCAGAAGAAAGTCATTACAGATAACAAAAAGAAGGACGAGAAACGCAAGAAGGAGATACGCTTTTTTTGCCCCGCGGGATACCAGTATGTTCTTAAAGTTCATCGGTAAAAAATATGCACGCTACGAAAAAAATATAGAAAATACTTTAGTTAACTTCAACTTTCCCCTTCATTTGTAATCTTACGAAATTTATGTACATTAAGTTTATTCCCAATGCCTTTTTCCGAGACCGATCAACATATTATCCGGACGTTGTTGTACTACGAGATTTTCGACCATCCTCTGGCCGCTGAAGAAATATTCTTCCTGTTACCGAAGAATTCCCTGACACAGGAATCCTGCTCCGAAAGATTATCCATTCTGACCAATAATGGAATACTGAAAACCAGTCATGGATTGTATTTCTTGTCGGGCAACCGCACTGACCTCCCCGACATGCGAATTGAGCGTGAACATCTTGCCCGGCGACGGCTTTCGATAGCAAGATTCATGTCGAAAATCATACGGCACTTCCCCTTTGTGAGAGGAATCTTTATTTCCGGTGATTTATCAAAAGGAGTCGCTCTCCCCACCAGCGATATCGACTATGTCATTGTTACCGAGCCAAACCGGTTATGGGTCTGCAGAATGTTTCTTGTTCTGTTTAAAAAAACAATACTTTTCAACAGGAAAAAGTACTTCTGCCTGAACTATTATATCTCAACAAACAATCTGGCACTCGACGATCAAAATTACTACACGGCAACAGAAATCGCTCTCCTCAAACCGTTGTACAATTTCGACCTTTACCTGAAATATCTTGAAAGCAATAGCTGGGTTAAAAACTTTTTCCCGAATTATGTCAAACCTGCTTCGGATGCAGCACAACAACCATTTTCACGCAGCGTACTGCAAAAAGCCCTGGAAACGGTATTTACAGGCGCATGGGGAGACAAATTGGATAGATGGTTTATGAACACCATGAGAAAGATTTGGAACAAGAGATATCCTGAATTCGATGAATCGTTGCGAACGCAAATATTTCGATGCACACGGAATGAATCCCGGGCATATGTGGGAAATTTTGCACAGAAAATTCTCAACCGTTACGAAGAAAAGTTGAAGCAGTTTAACTTCATGTAGGACCGTTTGAGCCGATGGTCGACGTTCTTTTCACCCACTCCTATTTCCTCAGGTTCGATCCAAAAGAATATCGGGCGATGATGCCCTATTCCCCCCTGGGCACATTGTATGCGGCATCATTCCTTCAATCGAAAGGATATTCCGCGGCATTATTCGATTCTATGCTGGAGCAGAGTGAACAAGGAATCATCCCCGCTATTGAAATGCACAAACCCAGGTTCGTAGTCATTTATGATGATGATTTCAATTATCTCACAAAAATGTGCCTCGGCAGAATGCGGGAAGCAGCCTTCATGATGAGCTCCCTTGCTAAAGACCAGGGATGTACGGTTATCGTTCACGGGTCAGACGCCGCAGACCATATTGATGGCTATCTTCAGCATGGAGCCGATTTTGTTATTTTTGGAGAAGGCGAACTTACTCTTTGGGAGTTACTCGATCATCTCACCGGAAAGCGGACGACCGATATTTCATTAATCGCTGGAATCGCTTACAATAAGACCGGAATCGTTCAGAAAAACTGTAAAAGAGAAGTGCTCCAGGACCTTGACCTTCTTCCTTTTCCGGCAAGGAACCTCATCGACGTCGAACATTACCGGAGGGAATGGAAAAACCGGCATGGATATTTCTCGATGAACCTTGTGACCACACGCGGTTGTCCGTTTCATTGTAATTGGTGTGCGAAACCTATCTATGGCCAGGTGTATAATGTTCGCAGCCCCGAAAATGTTGTCGATGAATTAAAGAAAATAAAGCTGGATTACAATCCTGACCATGTATGGTTTTGTGATGATATTTTCGGATTGAAACCGGGATGGCTTTCCCGATTCGCGGAAATCGTTCGAAAAGAAAGTGCCATGATTCCTTTTAAATGTCTTGCCCGGGTCGACTTATTACTGAAGGAGGATGCCATCAGCAATCTTGCCGCAGCCGGTTGTACAACAGTCTGGGTGGGAACAGAATCGGGCTCTCAAAAAATTCTTGATGCAATGGAAAAAGGGACAACTATCGAACAAATCTATGCCGCGACGCGTCTACTCCATGGACAGGGAATTCGTGTGGGATTTTTTCTCCAATTCGGATATCCCGGTGAAACGAAAACGGATATCGAGATGACATTGAACATGGTGAGAGAATGTAAACCCGACGAAATTGGTGTTTCTGTTTCATACCCGCTGCCAGGAACAAAATTTTTTGAGAATGTTAAGAAGGATCTTGGTGAGAAAACAAACTGGACCGACAGTCAGGACCTTGATATGATGTTTAACGGTACGTTTTATTCAGATTTTTATCGGACACTTCACACCGTTACGCACAAAAAATTTCGTATCTGGCAGGGACAGGACATTCTCAAGCAGGTGTTGCACCATCCTTCCGGCATCAATAAATATACAATGCGTCGAATAGCTGCGATGATGTATCACGCAATGACGCTCCCGATGCTCGAAACCAGATTGAATCAACTGAGTTCTGTTCCCCGATATCAAAACCATGGTTAACCTTCCACGCGATTCCTCTCTTCAATCAAAAGAGGTTTCAAGTGCTTTTGATGATATCGCTGGGGTATTTGATACTACCTTCGAACGAAGTCCGGTCATTCAACGCCTGAGACAAAAATTATATGCAGCAATAGAATCCAGAGCGCAAGCGCATAATGCATTGCTCGACATCAACTGCGGAACTGGAATCGATGCACTGTACTTTGCAAACCGGGGAATGACGGTCATGGGTATTGATATTTCCAAAAAAATGATCGAACAGGCGCAAATGAAAGCTGCAAGTGCCGGACTCGATAATGTGCGTTTTTATGCTTCGTCCTTCGAGCAGATTCCTCATCAGCTCTCAAACAAATATGACCTTGCTTTTTCGAATTTCGGAGGACTGAATTGCGTTTCAAGACTTGACCAGGTCGCTGGAGAACTTGCACGTCTGGTCAATCCCGGCGGTTATTTTATCGCAGTCATCATGCCTCCATTTTCATTTTCTGAAACACTGGGCGGGATGCGGCATGGCAATTTACGGTACGCCTTCCGTCGTATGTCACATCCCTCCCGCGCAGCCGGCTTCGGGGAAAAACGCTTTGATGTTTATTATCACTCTGCGGCATATGTCAGGCTTGTTTTCCGAAAATGGTTTTCGACGGAGCACATCGTTGGTTTCAGCATCATCAGTCCTCCTCCTGGCGCAGACTTATTCATCTCCAGACATCCCCGCATGTACAAATTTTTGATAGGGATTGATGAGTTACTAGAACGCGTTCCGCTTCTCCGCTCGATAGGTGATCATTATATGATTATCCTGAGACGAAAAACGTCATGACAATTACAACAATGCGCAAGCTTGACCGGTTTATCGGCATTCCGTGCTGCTGGGCGCTCGGCATGTTTCTCCTCCTCCTTCCCCGACGCCAAGGAGATCCTTTAAAAAAAGAGATAAAAAAAATTCTCATAATAAAATTTTTTGGACTGGGGAGCATATTACTCAGTACGCCATCATTACAATTGCTGAAGGAACAGTTTCCGGGGGCAAGAATCAGCTATCTTTCGTTTTCTCCTCACCGGGAATTTCTTGAACGTCTGCCGCTTATTGATGATGTTCTGACAATCAATCCGTCATCCCTGACCGATTTTATCTCACAGACGCTGACACTGATTCGCCATTTACGAACAGTAAAATATGATGTTGTATTTGATTTCGAGTTTTTTTCAAAGTATTCAACCTTCCTGAACGGTCTCTCAAAAGCAAATGTCAGGGTGGGATTTGAACTTCCAACCCGATGGCGGTCGATGATACTCACGCATCAAATTCCTCTTTCAAAGGACCGTCACGTTATCGAAGCCTTTTGTCATCAGGTGTTTCTCCTTACGGGTGTGGGATGTATTCCGCGCGTTGCTATCCCGACGATTACCGCTCATGATCAAGTATCATTAGCGAAGAGCGTTCCCCTCCCCGGAGGGCATGCTATATGTATAAATGTCAATGCAGGTGAAACATTTCTTGAACGTCGGTGGATGCCGGAGAATTTTGCCGAGTTGGTTTCCCGGTTATCTCACCAGGCAGATACGCAATTCTATTTCATCGGTTCGGAATCAGAAAGAACCTATGTAGAACACGTAATCAATCTCACCTCCTGTCCTGCACAATGCTATAATGTAGCTGGGAAGTTGACAATACCGGAATTATTCGCGTTACTTCATCAGAGTGAACTGCTCATATCGAATGACAGTGGCCCTCTGCACTTTGCCTCGGCGCTTGGCATTCCTGCCATCGGGCTCTATGGACCTGAAACTCCGTTATTTTACGGACCTGCGGGAGAACATCTGCATACGATATACAAGTCAATATCTTGCAGTCCATGTATGAACGTTTACGATTCAAAAACATTCAAATGTCCTTACGATGCAAGATGCATGCGGGAAATAGAAGTCGATGAGGTCGAGCAAATACTGGAATCTCTTTCCGTCTCACCCTGATGCGTATCTTCCAAAATGTTGCCCTTGTGGTTCTTACCGGTTTTATCATCTGGAAAGGAATTTACCCGGCACTCACACAGGTAGATACTGATTTTCCAAATTATTACACTTCGGCAAAATTAATTATGGATCATAAGGATATCTCCCGTGTATATGATGATGAGTGGTTCCAGGAACAGATTTTTTATTACGGGATGAACACCGAGGGAAAGTTTACACCGTTTCCTCCTCCCACCGCTTTTATCATGGTTCCATTTGTGGCGCAGTCCCCTCTCACATCATTACGGCTATGGACATTGCTTAATATCGTCGTGCTTGTCGGTATCATTCTCCTAATGAAAAGAGTTACCGATAAAGACTGGCGATGGAACAGTTTATTGATACTCTCGAGCGGCATCGGGCTTGCCAACAATTTTCGTTTCGGACAATTTTATCTCATTCTCGTGCTGCTGATACTTGGCGGTTATCTCCTCTGGCGGAACCAAAAATTGTCTTCTTCCGGGATATTATTCGGGATTGGAGCGGCGCTGAAGTATTTCCCCGTTGTTTTTTTACCATTTTTTCTGCTTCGGAGGGAATGGAAAATCGTTCTCTCATGTTTAATGATTGTTGCATGTATATATGGAAGCAGTATTTTGGTGCTAGGATTAAACATTCATGAACAGTTTTTATCATCAATTTTCACGGATCACCTTTCCGGCAATATTCAAAATCCGTTCAGTGCAACGTTTCAGTCATGGAATGCCCTATTGCGAAGACTTTTTGCCTACGATTCCACATTTAACACCAACCCTATTTTCAACTCGTTGACACTCTTGTTCATCCTTAAGTATCTGATTATTGCGAGTGTCTTAGTTACGGTGGTCATCTCTTCTGTGCGCGCTCAGCGGAATTTTGCTTCAGGCTCCCCTCAGGTTCAATTTGCATTAATTGCGATCGGCGCATTGCTGCTCTTACCTGCGGGCGCAACTTATCACTTTCTCCTGCTTGCATTGCCTGTTGCATTGATTGTTTCTATTGGAAATACACCGGTCATCGAACAACAAATTTTGCTCTGGCTGTATGTGGCTCTCGGCTTTATTCCGTATGCGTTGTTTCGTCCCTATGATGGCAAAGGGCTCCTGACAATCCTTGCGTATCCGAGATTGTGGATTCTCACTGCAATATTTCTGGTGGCAGTAAAGCTTTGCTGGAATTACAAAATTGACGAGGCGAATCAACTGTCAACATTTTCATTGAAACCCTGATATGAGTGCGTGGCGCTTATTTCCCTTGCTGGTAACATTAGTTCTCCTCCTCCTCGTTTTTGTTCAGGTCTATTTTTTTGTAACGATACGAACGTTCCTTATCTCCACAAACAAAAGTAAAAGAATCTTGCGCTTAGTATATTGCACATTCGCGGTGTTTAATTTCCCTCTGCCCCTTCTCCTCTTTGTTCGTCCGCACATTAGCGCACTGCCCGAATGGTGTATTTATTTCGGGGTGTTACCCTTTTATTCATGGCATATTACGTTGTTCCTTCTTTTTTTCCTTCTCGCCTTTTCGAGGATAATCCGATACTCCTTTGTAGCTATTTCCTGGCTTGTCAACCGGATTAAGCATCGAAGGGGAGAACCTGAAATTTTTCGTCGCTCCGACATGTTTAACCGGCAGCGGAGGGTAACTCTCCAGCGGGGATTACTTATTCTTGCAGGCTCTGCGTTTGTGGGAACATCGCTCGGAGCACTTCGACGCGATAAATTTGAAATTTCGTACAGTTCTATTCCCATCAAGAATTTACCCGATGGGTTTGATAATTTTACGATCGCGTTAATCAGCGACATTCACTCGAGTGTGTTTATGCAAAAGGAGAAGATGGAACATTATGCGCAGGTTGTAAATTCTCTCGGTGCGGACATGATAGCGGTTCCAGGGGATTTTGTGAATAGCATGATCGAGGAAGTGTACCCGTTTGCGGAAGCTTTTTCCAGACTGAACGCGCGCTACGGCGTCTTTGGTGTACTGGGAAATCATGATTACTTCACGAGGCAGGTTGAGCTTGTTGCCAGGGAAGTAAACGGGTGCGGCATCCACTTATTGCGAAACAATAGCATTACATTGGAAAGACAAGGGAGCTTGCTGACTCTCATGGGAATAGACGACACAGGAAATAGTAAACTGGCGACTCAGTGGGTAAAAAATATTTCAGCAACAGTGCCTTCGTCATCCCCCAGAATTCTGTTGTGTCATCGGCCATATTACTTTAATCAGTTCGCGCTGCAGCATGTCGACCTGACACTTTCGGGTCACACACATGGCGGACAAATCGTGTTCGGAAAGCTTGACAACGGCGTCATCGCCCCGGCGAGAATTGTTTCACCGTATGTTTCAGGGCTATACTCAATCGGCTCTTCAAGCATGTATGTCTCGCGGGGAATCGGTACCGTCGGTATTCCTCTGCGCGTGAACTGTCCGCCTGAGGTCACAAAAATCACGCTCGTGAAGGCTTAACTCTTTCAACTACTTAAACCCTGGTCACTTCAAAGCGCAAATGAAGAAGATGTTTGCCGCAAGGGGTATTGTTATAATTCCCGTTTTTGTTGGCCTCCTCTCTTTTTCCTTTTTTGTGGTCCGGCTATATCCGTACGTAGCGCGTCCAACCGCAGGGTTCATGGCATATTACACCGCGGGAAAGTTGCTGACACAGCATTATGACCTTGGCATTTTGTATGATGGTAAGAAATTTCACGACCTTATTCCCCGAGTGACAAACACAGATGTTGAAGATGAATACAGAGCAAATCCTCCCGCGCTCGCGATATTTTTTTCGCCCCTGAGTTTTGTTTCTGCACCGACGGCTAAATGCATCTGGGAAATATGTTCTCTTCTTGCTGTCATTGTATCTCTTGTTCTTTTGAAAACATATTTTCATTTTGAGACAAACGAATTTTGGATGTTAAGCGCCCTGACGTTTTCTTTTACGCCATTGTACATCAGTTTTGTCTACGGCCAGCTTTACGCTTTCCTTTTTCTTCTTCACGTCATTCTTCTCGTA
The DNA here is from genome assembly GCA_964484465.1 of uncultured Chlorobiaceae bacterium. Taxonomy (GTDB): domain Bacteria; phylum Bacteroidota; class Ignavibacteria; order UBA10030; family SZUA-254; genus CAZAFL01. The sequence continues at coordinate 35,012 of CAZAFL010000009.1, read as the reverse complement.
TACTGGCAATCAAAAAAAATCTTCGCCCCTGTTGCTCTTGGCTTGCTCTTGTTACTAAAGGGTTATGGAGTGATATTTCTCATCGTTGCGTTGTTCCTGAAAAACTGGCGCCTGTTCTTTTCCTCGTTAGCTGCCTACTTTGTACTTTTTCTCATCTCAGCAAGCATCGTCGGCTTCAATACCTGGCTAGCCTATATTTCAGCTCTGATAGCACTGTTAAGTTCCCCTCCGCTCGCGGTAACATTTCAACAAAATGTCCAGAGTTGTATCGCATTCTTTGTTCAACGTGTCATCCACAATGGAGTTTTATCGCCCGTCGATAACTCAGTCATTTTTTCTATCGTCGGTGCACTGTTTATCGGAGGGATCGGAATCACGCTGTGGTGTGCACGTGGCTCTGAAGGATTAAGCCCGTTAATCCCACTTTCGGCGGCAGTCATTGTCGGCGTTTTTTTCTCTCCACAGTTATTCGATTATCATTATACGTTCTTTCTCATTCCCGTGTTCGGCTGCTATAAGGAATTATGCAAGACAGCAGGCAGGACGGCATTGGGGATTTTCGCTATCGCTTTATTTCTTCTTTCGGTAAAAATTCCTTATTATTATCCTATCTTCCAAACTACGTGGTTAGGATATCTCGGATTCCCTCGTATTTACGGCGGACTCCTGTTGCTTATTCTGATGGTTCAAATGACGAATCGGAATGTTCATCCTTCAATGGAGACAGCATCTCACTAAAAAATATATTTCGACTTGCCGGGTATTTATGCTTCTTCCAGTTCGATACATATCACGATGATTCTTCTTCTCAACCCACAAAGCGCAATACATAACCGTAGAATACCGCTTTCTATCCTGACCGTCGCTGCAGGATTGGAGGGAAAGTTCGACTACGAGCTGGTCGATGAAAATTTTGACGACAATGTAGAAGCCACGTTGCGCGAGCTCATCAAAACGAAGAATGTAAGGTATCTTGGCATGACCGTGATGCCCGGGCCTCAACTCGTACGCTCGATCGAACTATCAAAGAAAATGAAGAAAGAGTTTCCGAAGTTAACGATCATCTGGGGAGGTACGTTCCCTGCCATTCATACAGACACAGTCCTTTCTGCTGAATATGTAGACCTCGTCGTGTTAGGTCAGGGGGATGTCATATTGCCTGAAATCATTGAAGCTTGCGAACAGGGTGAACGTCTCGACAAGATACAGGGAATCGCATTCAAAGATAATGGAGAAATTGTTCACACAGCCCATCGTGCATGGGAAAGCCCGGAACGTATCCCTCCCCTCCCGTTCCACAAACTGGACGTCTTACGATACCTTCAGCGCACCTACCTGGGCAACAGAACTTCCGCTTATCATTCGAGCGTTGGTTGTCCGTTCAAATGCGGATTTTGCAGCGTTGTTGCATTATTCGGCGGACAATGGCTTCCCCAGAGCCCCGAACGCGTCGCTAACGAAGTGATCCTTCAACGGAAAAAATTCGGTGTGGATTCGATTGAATTTTTTGATGATAATTTCTTCACTTCAGAACAACGCGTTGCGGAGTTTGCCGAGCGTATTGAGCCGTACAACATCTCCTGGTGGGGAGAAGGACGAAGTGACACGCTATACCGTTACTCAGATGCAACCCTGAACAAGGTACGCAACGCCGGTTGCAGGATGATTTTTACAGGGGCGGAAACGAGTTCTGCGGAAAAGCTTCGCTTAATGAATAAAGGGGGAACACAATCTGCAGAAACTATCCTCGAATTTGCGAGGCGTATCAAACAATTTAATATCATTCCTGAATTTTCATTCATCTTCGGCAGTCCTTCTGAGGATATTGAATCTGATATCGACAGCGATATTCAATTCATTCGCAAAATTAAACAGGTGAACCCTCAGAGTGAAATTATTTTTTATATCTACGCTCCCGTGCTCCTTCCGGGTTCAGCATTATACGAAGAATCGAAAAAGTATGGATTTGCCTATCCTGCCTCTCTTGAAGATTGGGTCAAACCTCAGTGGCTGCATTTCGATCTACGCAAAAACCCAATGACACCATGGCTCCAGACCCGACACATTGCTCAAATCAGGAATTTTGAGCGGGTGCTCAATGCCTATTTCCCGACTGTTTCAGATATAAAGATGACCGACACAAAGAGAAAATTCCTCCGGCTCATCAGCGGATGGAGATATGATCACCAGTTTTATTCGGCTCCACTCGAAGTGCGTTTTCTTCTCAGTAAAGTTTTTAAATACCGTCAGCCTGAACTCGAGGGGGCTCAGCAGTACTCCCCTCAGGATGTAAGGGATGGAATGCTTATGAACAGTCACGCTTTTCAACGGTCCGAATGAATATAAAAGCCTTCCTGAATACGTATTCAACGACTGCAAGAACCCTTCCGATAGTTATTTTCTATGTCACCGAGGAATGTAATTTGAAATGCATCACATGTTCATACCGTGACCGGCTGCCGGATGAATTATCCCTTTCGGAGATTGATGAGCTTGCTGTAACATTACGCGACTTTGGCTTACAGCATATAGTTTATTCGGGGGGTGAACCTTTTGTCCGGAAGGATTTTCCGGATATCTGTAAAATCTTTTCCAAATCGGGCGTCAGACAGACAGTTCTGACCAACGGTCTTCTTCTGGAGAAGCTTTACGATCAGGTATCTGGCTCCCTTTCTGAAATTATCGTTTCAATCGACGGACCGAATGAACGCGTTCACGATGACATACGCGGAGTGCACTCGTTTCATCAGATTGTCAGAGGAATTTCAAAAGTATTGCATCACAATCCTCGGCCAAGAGTCTCGATAAGAACTGTTGTTCAACGTCGTAACTTTCGATCCCTCCCTGAGATGGTAACATTTGCAAGAGAACTCAAAGTTGACGGCATTTCATTCCTTGCCGTGGATACACTATCTCAGGCGTTTGGAAGAGCAAGACGTGGTCAGGTGACTTCAGCCGAATCAATTTTACTGAATGAAGAGGAGACAGGAGAATTCCGGCAATTGATTGATACAATGGTCATGCGGTGTAAACCGGATTTTCAGAACGGTTTCATATCGGAACGACCTGAGAAGATGTTCCACCTTGTTCAATATTTTGAAGCTTTGATAGGAAAAGCGACATTTCCTCGTAACCAGTGCAACGCCCCGGATATCTCAGCGGTCATCACTTCGACCGGAGATGTTAAACCATGTTTCTTTCTGCCACATTTTGGAAATATCCGGAGCATACAATTGATGGATCTCATCAACGCTGCGCCGATACAGGAAACAAGGCGGAATGTACGGGATTGCGTTTTAGAGCGATGCAAGACTTGCGTTTGTACACTGCATGTCTCCCCGCTCGCCGCTCTTACAAATCGATTTTAGTACATAATCCCGGTTTCTGCCGTAGGATGAATGCCGTATCTGACAAATAAGTGAATAAAGGAATAATATCCATTAAGAAATTTCTGCGCCATATTTATTTCATAATTAGTTATAATTTCTATTTAAAGTATAAGATATCAAAGACTTCTACAGCAAAAATAATGGGATTCACATTACAAATCCCGCCTTCCGTCTTTCATCCAAAATTTTACTTCAGCTCGGTTTTTTTTGGCAAGCATATATTGACCATAGACCTTGAGGGAAAAAAATTGCTTGAAATGGGATGCGGATCAGGAATCATCTGCCTGATTAGTGCTTCCAAAGGTGCATTTGTTACAGGAATTGATATTAATCCCGAGGCTGTTACGGCAAGCAGAGAAAATGCAATACGTAATCATTTGAATACCTCAATTACCGTGTATCACGGGGATTTATTTGCTCCCTTGACCCCGAATCTGAAATTTGATTTCATTCTTTTCAATCCCCCTTTTTATACAGGAATTGCGGTAGATCAGAGTGAACTCGCATGGAAAGGGGGTAAAGATCATTCAATCATCAAACAGTTCATTCATTTATCTCGTGATTATTTGAATGATAACGGTAAGATACTTATAGTCTTATCTTCTGACATGAATATTTCAAGTATTCTGGAATCGTTCAGAGAGAATCAATTTGCGTTAATGTGTGTCGCTTCAAAGCAAACATTGTTCGATGAACTTTATATTTATCAGGCTCAGCCTTGTTCTTGATTCAGTCATTCAATTTCTCTATATTCATTGAGTTTTCACTATACTGCTATGAATTATTCTAAACTTATTAAGGCCGCCGAGAAAGCGAAAACCCATTCATATTCTCCGTATTCAAAGTTCCGCGTCGGCGCAGCATTGCTTACCTCTGGCGGAAAAATTATTACCGGGTGTAATATTGAAAACAGCTCATTTAGCCTGACGATTTGTGCGGAAAGGACAGCCCTCTTTAAAGCAATTTCACAATCCGAAAAGAAATTTAAAGCAATGGCAATCGTTTCCGACGTGGATGAATTTACTCCTCCCTGCGGAGCATGTCGCCAGGTCATCAAGGATCTTGCCGGGAACATCGATATAGTCCTTACTAATGGCAAGAAAACAGTCAAGACTATTAAATTCAACGACCTCTTACCATTTCCCTTTAACGATAAATATCTTAAGTGAAATATAAATGGAGGCTCCAACTCTACATAACTCAATTAACAGCATCGGCTGGATTGAAGTAATATGCGGATGTATGTTCAGTGGAAAAACTGAGGAACTTATTCGCCGTTTGAGGCGGGCCCAGATAGCAAAGCAAAAAGTACTAATATTCAAGCCACGGATTGATAACCGGTACAGCATTAATCATATTGTCTCACACAGTGAACAATCTTTATCTTCAATAGTGATCGATAACTCTACTGATATTATGAAGTTATCATCTGATGCTCAAGTAATAGGTATTGACGAGGCACAATTTTTTACTTCAGACTTAGTCAACATTTGTCAGCAACTTGCAGACAAGGGAAAGCGGGTTATCATTGCAGGCCTGGATCAGGATTATCGAGGGATGCCTTTCGAGCCAATTCCCCAGCTTCTTGCCGTCGCTGAGTATATTACAAAAACGCTGGCTATCTGCATGGTATGCGGGAACCCTGCGGACAGAACACAGCGAATTACAAATCAGCAAGAATTGGTGGTCGTGGGAGCACAAAATATATATGAGGCTCGCTGCAGAAAATGTTTTATTCCCCCTAAAGAATAATATCTCCAGAGGATTCAATGAAGCTACTTCTTACACTTAGCTTTTCGGTCGGGTTGTTACTCTCAGGTCTGGGATGCAATAAAAAAGAACAGGCGAACCAACAAAAGACTGCTACAAAAATTGGTTTAGTGTTCGATGTGGGCGGCCGCGGAGATAAGTCATTTAATGATGCTGCATTCCGCGGACTTGAACGCGCAAAAAAGGAATTAGGGATTGAATATGAATACATTGAACCAGGACCGGGGGCAGACCGGGAAGCTGCATTACGTCAGCTTGCGAATCAGCCGGATATAGGATTGATATTCGGCATCGGTTTTATTTTTACAGATGATATCACTAATATTGCCCGTGAGTTCCCAAACAAAAAATTTGCATGTATCGACTATACTATTGACACGTCTAAAAAGATTCCCGACAATCTTCTTGCACTTGAATTTAAAGAAGAAGAAGGTTCATTTCTGGTAGGCGCTCTTGCCGCTTTATCATCAAAGACGAATACAATCGGGTTTGTCGGTGGAATGCAATCTCCGCTGATTAAGAAATTCGAGGTTGCGTACGTCGCCGGGGCTAAATATGCAAATCCACAGTGTAACGTGCTCATAGGATATGCCGGCATAACCGGTGAAGCATTCAAAAACCCCGGGAAAGGGAAAGAACTCGCTCTGGGCCAGATTTCACAGGGTGCAGATATTATTTATCACGCATCCGGCGTCACCGGCCTAGGTGTATTCGAAGCGGTGAGAGAAAAGCACAAACTTGCCATTGGCGTGGATTCGGATCAGTTTCATGAGGCGCCTGGTTTTATCCTCACGAGCATGACAAAAGTAGTCGATAATGCAGTGTTCGAAACAATCAAAACAATGAAGGGCAACTCATTCCAGGGAGGGCACGCATCAATTTTCGGGCTTAAATCGAAGGGTGTGGATTACGTGTTCGACGACAATAATAAGAACCTTATCCCGCCCCCGCTGCACGATAAAGTTGAAGAGATTCGAAACAAAATTATTTCGGGTGAAATAACCGTTCCTTTCCAGTGATTCGGTTCCCCTCCTGACATGCTTGCTGTGCAAATGCAAAATATCAGCAAGCGATTCGTAAAGTCGCTGGCGAATGATAGCGTCAGCCTTGATGTCCCTCGTGGGACAATTCATGCTCTCGTAGGTGAAAACGGTGCCGGAAAATCGACCCTTATGAATATTCTTTACGGCATGCACCAACCGGATGGAGGGACAATCTCAATTCACGAACAACCACAAAAGATCGATTCACCCTCCAAAGCGATATCGCTCGGGATTGGAATGGTACATCAACACTTTATGCTTGTTTCGCCCCTGACCGTGACCGAAAACATCATGCTTGGAAATGAACGTACTCGCTTTGTTCAGTTCCTGGATTTGCGTAATACGGCGACCGAGATTTCAAAATTGTCTGAGGTATACCGTTTGAAGATCGACCCGCATTCGACGATTGCGTCTCTTTCAGTGGGGTTGCAGCAGCGAGTAGAAATTCTAAAAATTCTGTACCGAAACGCTGGAATCCTGATTCTCGATGAGCCAACAGCAGTTCTGGCTCCTCAGGAAATCGACGACCTTTTTACCACCCTCGTTAATTTAAAGAAGCAAGATAAGACTGTTATCCTCATCACTCATAAGCTGAATGAAGTCATGTCAATCAGCGACAATATAACGGTCATGCGACAAGGAAAAGTCGTCGGCAATATTAAAACCGCCGAAACTACACAAGGTGAACTGGCGAAGCTCATGGTGGGTCGTTTCATCGAGCCTGAAACAAAAAAAGCAATCATTCAATCCCCCATCAATGTGCTGGAAGTAACGAATGTTTCGGCGATGTCGGACAGGAAACTCCCGGCACTTCAGGATATCTCATTTTCAGTGAAGAGCGGCGAGATCTTTGGAATAGCCGGTGTTGAAGGGAACGGACAAACTGAACTGGTTGAAGTGTTAACCAGATTGCGGTCTCCAACATCGGGCGAGATAAGAATCAATAAAACAGAAATCACAGATATAAAATCAAAAAGCAATATAGCACATATACCGGAAGACCGATTGAAACGCGGACTTGTTCTTGACCTTCCCTTAGCCGATAATTTGATTCTTGGTCGTCAACAAGAAGGATCATTTTCCGGCATAGTTTTTTTGCATATTCAGAATGTAACCGACCATGCAGAAAAAATGATAAGGCAATTTGATATTCGCCCTGCGAACAAGGAATATCCCGCTCGCGCACTCTCCGGCGGAAACCAGCAAAAAGTCGTTATCGCACGAGAGCTATCGAAAAAAGGAGATGTCATAATTGCAAGCCAACCCACACGGGGGCTCGATATCGGGGCAATTGAATATGTTCACAATGCAATTTTGTCCGAGCGAAACAATGGAAAAGCCGTTGTGCTGGTGTCGTCCGACCTCTCTGAGCTTCTTAAGCTATCTGACAGGATCGGTGTTATCTACAGGGGCTCCCTTGCCGTGACGTTAGAGGCACAGAAAACCAATGAGCGGGAGATCGGCATATACATGACTGGTGGTACGCAACAGATAGCAGTATAACTATGTTAACTTCGTAGCTCCTTGTGAGACCCCTAAGACGCTTATCATTCCAGGCTGCCGGTCCAGCTCTTGCTTTGATCCTCTCTTTTGTTATTGGAGGAATTTTTATTCTCATCATTGGAAATAACCCTGTCGAGATATACAGCAAATTACTTTCGGAAACATTAGGCAACTTTTACGGTATCGGACAGGTACTATTTAAAGCAACTCCGTTAATGTTTACCGGTTTGTCCGCTGCGATTGCTTTCAGGGCAGGCATTTTCAACATAGGAGCAGAAGGTCAATTGACTCTGGGTTCTCTTCTGACAGCCATTGTCGGAGCTTCCTTCCCAAACGTTCCATCCGTTCTGTTAATTCCACTTTGTCTGCTCGCCGGCTTTGCCGGAGGTTCAATCTGGGGCGCAATTCCCGGAATACTGAAAGCAAGATTCGGTGCACATGAAGTTATCAATACAATTATGATGAACTTCATCGCCGCCGCTCTCGTAAGCTACGTCGTTAATAATATATATGGAGTCCCTGCTACAATTCATACTCACCAAATCGCCCCTCACGCGGAGGTGATACGGCTTGATGCTCTGTCTAATGTATTCCACGGATCCCCCGTGAATATCAGCCTGTTGCTGGCAATTATTTCATGTATTCTTGTCTATATTTTACTATGGAAGACCCGTTTAGGATACGAACTCCGAGTCATGGGACTCAGTCAGAGCGCCGCTGAATACGCAGGTATACATGTTGGAAATCGTATTATAACCGTGATGGCAATTGCAGGAGGGATTGCAGGGCTAGTCGGGAGCAACTTTGTGCTAGGGTATAAACATTATTTTGAGTTGGGTTTCTCAGAAGGAGTTGGCTTTATCGGCATCGCTGTTGCACTCCTTGGAAAGAACAACCCGTTCGGCGTTATTCTTGCCTCTCTCCTGTTTGGAGTACTTGAATATGGAGGCCTCACCATCAATACGATTGTTCCCAAGGAGCTTATGAACATCCTTCAGGCGATTGTCATTATTTTCGTCATCGTGTTCACGAAGATTCTGGACCGATGGATACGAAGCGTCATTCAACCGGTCGGTGGTATGTAATCTCATGGTCGATTCTATTTTTAACCTATCATTTTTATTACAATCAATGCGCATCTCTATTCCCTACGCTCTGCCTGCGTTAGGAGCTACCTACAGTGAACGAAGCGGCGTTATCAATATTGCGTTGGAGGGAATGCTGTTGATTTCGGCTTTCGCCACTACCGTAGGCACATTTTATACAAACAGCCCGGTGTTTGGGCTTCTTTGCGGGGCGGTTGCAGGCTTGTTGACAGGTTTACTTCACAGCATCATTACTGTCAAATTTAAAGCGGACCAAATTGTCAGCGGCATCGCAATCAACATGTTTGCAATCGGGATCACGAAATTTTGTTGCCAGATAATTTTCCACAGCTCGAGCAATTCCGAACGGATTGTCGGCATCGAACAATGGGATCTGTCAGCAACTATCCCCTTTTTGAATTATCCGTTCCTGCTGGGAACCGTTGTTCTGTTTATCCTTGCAAATATTGTTTTATTAAAAACCAAATTCGGTCTACGGCTTAGAGCTGTCGGTGAGCATCCGCGTGCAGCGGAAACTCTCGGTATTAGTGTACCGGCAACACGACATGCCGGTGTCTTGATAAGCGGTGCGTTGGCGGGTGTTGGAGGAGCCTGGCTGGCTCTCGACCAGCATAGTTTTACCGATGGTATGTCCGCAGGAAGAGGATTCATTGCACTTGCGGCGATGATTGTCGGCAAATGGAGGCCTTTTCCCGTCGCTGCAGCGTGCATTTGTTTTGGCATTTCGGAAAATATCGGAAATCAACTTCAGGGTGGGGTCATCCCGACTCAATTTATTCAGATGTTGCCGTACCTGCTGACGATGATAGTCCTGGCGGGGTTTATCGGCCGGTCTACTCCTCCCGCAGCAGATGGTATCCCTTATGAAGAAGACCAGCAATAGAAACGCTTATAACGAAATTTCGAAGCAACTGACTGCTTCTTTACGATTTATCAAAAAACGGACACATCTTCATCCGACGGTAGCAATTATCCTCGGCTCAGGATTAGGTGAAGTTGCTGAGAGATTGACCTCAAAAACAATTATTGATGTCAGCGAGATCCCGTTTTATCCCAAATCAACCGTGGAAGGTCACCGGGGATATCTCGTTTTTGGAAAACTTCACAACGTACCGTTGCTCGCCTTTCAGGGAAGGGTCCATTATTATGAGAGCGGAAATCTCGAATCTGTCCTTTACCCTATCAGGGTCGCTGACTCGCTAGGGATTTCAACTTTACTCGTGACAAATGCAGCGGGTGGCGTGAACCGTACATTTTCTGTCGGCGACCTTATGCTCATTACCGACCAGATCAATATGACATTTGAATATCCTCATGTGAATCACACCATCCCGACTGCCCACCGCCGATTGTATGATGAACGGCTGCAGGCTACCATTCAGGGGGTTGCAAGAACGAAAGGCATTCGACTTCAGGAAGGGGTATATTTCGGTGTGAAGGGTCCTTCTTACGAAACATCTGCAGAAATAGAGATGATTCGATTTGCAGGAGGAGACGCCGTAGGGATGTCTACCGTCAATGAAGTCAGCAATGCAGTAACGTTGGGCATGCGTGTTGCAGGAATATCCTGTATCACGAATCTTGCGACAGGGATTTCAGACACAAAGCTTGATCACGCCGAGGTGACCGTTGTCGCAAACAATGTTAAGAAGGCTTTTTTTGATTTAGTTGACGGGGTTATTGAAGCAATATCACACGCGCCACGAAGAAAAAGATAATCCAAACCCTCCTTTATTTAGCAAGAGCGATGGTAAACACATAATCCCGCAGTGCCCGTATTTGTTCTTTTGCATCGCCACCAAGGACATCAGGGTCGGGAGATTGTAAATCCGGGAAGTAGCCCGGCATCCTTGTGCCCGGCTGGATGCTTTCAGGATTCTGTATCCAATCCAGTATCCACTCGGGTTTTAACCGACCTTTTGCCATCGCCAGATTAGGGGCAAGATCTGCCGGCGTTTTCCCCTCAGGGATCTTCCCGGTATAGTGACAACTCAAGCACTGAAATTCTTCAAATAGTTTTTTACCTGCCGCAACGTACTTGGGGTCCGGCTCAAAATCTTTGTAATCACGCAGCTCAAGTTCTTTCTTATGAATCGCAAGAAAATACTTTGTAATCGTTCCTATCTCATCATCCGTCAAGCTGAACGTGGGCATCCGGAGTTTTAACCATGGACGAATCGTCGAAGGCGATTTAAGGAAATCATGCAGCCAGGGCTCCTGAACCTTGACGCCTTCAGGGCGCAATAGCGGCGGTGCAAAAGCCTCATCATCAAGCGTGGCTTTCACTGCCCCGCCGACATCTTCTATTTGATGACAATTGATACAGTTATAATATGATGTTTGCCTTCTCCCGGTCTCAACAGCCTGCAGATTTTTGTCAAACGTGCGTTGATAGACCTGATCCGGCTCATCTTTTGTGAAGCTTCGCAAGAGAGTCCGCAGGACAACAATTTCACTGTCGGCAAATGCGAATAACGGCATTTTCGAGATAATGCGTTCTGTAGTGTACTGACGGGCATCTTTTAATTTTCCAAACACCCAATCATCCCATTTATGGGGAATCTTTGTATCACCGAAATCCAATTCGTCGACGCGTTTCCGGCCAAAATTGGAAAGTGCAACGCTGACACGACCCTCTTTTTCCATCCCTTTAATTGTATGGCAACCATGGCACCCGAATTCGCGGACCAGTTTATCACCTCGTTTTATCAAATCCGGTGAATCGAGCGTCAGGCTTTTTTGCTCAAATTCGTGATTGTCTTTCATCGTCTGTAGATACGCAACAATATCATGTGCTTCCTGGTCTGACAGGCGCAGGCTCGGCATTCGTGTTGTCGGCCGGTAATGACGGGGGTTTTTTATCCATTCAAAAATCCAATCCGGGTCGAGTTTACTTCCTGCCCGTGTCAACTCAGGAGCAATATCATAACTAAACCCGCGCGCATCCCGCATCCGGGTATCGTCACCTATAACGTGACATCCCTTACAACCGATATTTTCGACCAGCTTCTTTCCCTCTTCCGGGTTTCCTCCATGGCTGATCCCCTTCACAGGGCGGTAATCGCTTTCGTTTCCAAGTTTCCAAAGAAACGCTGTAATTGCCTGTGCCTGATCATCATTGAACCTGAAATTCGGCATACGAGTGTGGGGATTATAATCTTTGGGGTTTCTCACCCAGCGAAATATCCATTCAGGAGTGGTCTTCGCCGCCAGCTGGTTCAATTCTGGTCCTATTTTCGGAAGATCGGTATATCCCTTGATTTCATGACAACCGAAACATCCGGCTTCTGTGAGCATCCGTTTGGCAATGTTAATTCTGTCACCATATTTCACATAAGACTCATTTTGGTGGCAGCTGTTGCAGGAAGCATAGACTTCCTTTCCCTTCAACAGAGGCCACTCCCAATAATGGTCTTCTTCACCATGGGCAAACCCCGCTGTCAGCGCAGCACCCTGACCATGGTGACACGGTGTGCATCCGAAGGTCTCCGGCTTATGAATCTTTAACAGTTCCTGCACCGGATGTTGTGTAAACGGCTGGGGAACCTCCGTCATCGTCTCATCTTTCCATCCCATGTGGCATGTCTGACACCTGTCGATGCGAGCCTTCGGTGTCCCAAAATTTGACCGGTCAAAATTATTTAACATCACCTGTCGGATAAGAATCGAAGAACTTCTGGCATGTTCAATTTTTGATTTAGCATTATCTAGATCTGTGTAGAGAGCGCTTATTTTCGAATTGACATCCTTCACAGATTTCTTATATGTTTGTACGATTGCATTCAGGGAATCCCTTCGCGCGGTCATCTCATCTACCCTGGCGCTGAATTGCACCATCTTCTTCCCGTAATCATCAAGTTTCGCTTTCCACCCTTTGTCCTCGTTTCCCTCATGGATAGATTTTTTCCAGAAGTAGTATGCTTCATCGGACCGGCTTTTCGCGAAAGTGAAGTCACGATTCGCGTCGAGTAAAGCATCGTCAATACGCTTGATGTCATCGACCATGGTTTTGTACTCGGACGATTGCATTTTCTCTTCCGCAGCGGACAATTCAGTTGTTAACTGCTGATATGATGCCGAATCGAAGCCTGTCGTTGCATCATTAAGTTTTTCATTCCATTTTTGCGCGCTTAATTTAAAATACGATTCCTGGAACTCTTTCCATGGACGCCGCGTACTGATCTCATCGACAACCGCCCACATTGTTCCCAGGAACAGTAATCCTGAAAGGATTAAATATACATTGCTGTAATTTCGCCCCTCGATGGGCGCTTCCGCTCGTGTATTGAAGAAATTAAAGATGCCTTTCATTTCGGTGAATTAATAATCGATTTGTTATATATTAAACCAGGGAGTGACCCAAATATATTTAATATTGAGACTGATACGGAGAATCATTTTAATCGGGAGTGCCATCATTGTCAAAAATAAAAACGCTATGATGTTGTACCTGAGGAACCCGAGCTTTTTTATCAGGTCCGTTTTTCTCTTCCAGAACCAATATGCGCCGATGAGCGAATAATACCCGAGGACAATAACCCCACCAAATACAAAGGCGATTGGATTCAGGCTGTTATCAGAGAGACGGGTATGAATTCCGAAAAATTCCGACAAATCGACGTTCGTCAGTGCCACGACGCGGTGGGTATCCCATTCTTCCCAGGGAAAGAAGAAATACCAGCCAGGTCCCCGCCAAAATGTCCCGAGCACAATCAACGAAACCCATAAAATCAGGAACCCAAAACAAAATGTGACAACGGAGAATTTTCTTTCCTTAAACGTGTAATACCCGTTGCCTTTTTCATTAATGTCGATATACGGAATCGCCATTAACCCCAAAATGATAAATGTGGGAAGAACAACACCAGCGATCCACGGGTCGAAATATACCAACATTTCCTGAAGTCCGAGGAAATACCACGGAGCTTTCGACGGGTTCGGGGTCAACGTCGGGTTTGCAGCCTGTTCAAGGGGCGCGTCGATAAGAAACGACCAGAACACGAGAATGACCATGACGAAAAGTGCACCGAGGAATTCGACACGGACAAGGTACGGCCATACCTGAATCTTATCACTTTGTTTTGATTCATCAAGAAAACCCTGCCGGTCGTTCTTGTTCGCCTTCTTGAAATACCACCATGTATAAATAATAACCAGTACCAGCAATCCGACAATCGGAATGTTGTCCGGTTTCGACATGATTTCCCAGAGATTATGCATACATGTATCCCTGCATGAAAGAATTATTCTTTATTGTTCTCAACAGGTCCGGAAATTCCGCCATCTTTTCTAATGCGCCAGAAATGAACGATCATAAAAATCGTCGCTATGATGGGAAGGAAAATGCAATGTCCGACATAAAACCTCAGGAGCGTCGGAGGCCCCACCTGTGTGCCACCTAAGAGCACAAACCTGACATCATTGTCGATTCTCATGCCAAGTTGGGGGCCAAACGGACCCTCGTGCCCCAGCAGAGGTGTGGCACGCGCCATGTTTGTACCGACGGTCACCGCCCAAATCGCAAGCTGATCCCACGGAAGCAAGTATCCTGTGAAGCTCAGCAATAGGGTCAGTACAAGTAACAACACTCCGACGACCCAATTAAACTGACGCGGCGGCTTGTAGGATCCTGTCAGAAACACACGGAACATATGCAACATCACCGTGATCACCATGGCATGGGCAGCCCATCGATGCATATTTCGGATGAGTGGACCGAAGGCAACGTCGTTCATTAAGTATTTCATGTCCTCATACGCATACTCGGCAGCAGGGCGATAATAAAACATCAGGATGACCCCTGTGATTGTAAGGACGATAAAGAGGAGAAAGGTAATACCCCCCATTCCCCATGTAAACCCGACGTTTGTCGCATGACGAGAGATGCGGACGGGGTGAAGATGCAGCCATACGTTGTCAACAATCTGAAGCGCCCGATTTCGATTCGTATCCTGATAATTGTGACGGAAGATAGATTTCCATACTTCAGTCTGCTGTAATTTTTCCCGAATCTTAAACATCGTGTTGTTCCTTTACAACAATGTCATTAAGAATACTTGAGATATGCATCCGGTTTAATCCAGTCGCCATTTTCATATCGAAATTTGATGTTACGGTCAATCAAAATCTGACCGTCGTCAGAAAGGGAAATCTTTAAGCGTTCGAGCGGCCGGGGAGCAGGACCTTCAAAATTTATGCCTGTTCTTCTGAAGCCACTTCCATGACACGGACACTTAAATTTATTTTCTGCCTCCAGCCAGCGTGGTGTGCAGCCCAAATGAGTACAGATTGCAGAAAGAGAGTAAAAACCTTCCGCTTCACGGATAATCCACACCCGGTAATCATCTTTGTATTTTTCGCTAACCTCTCCAACAAGATAGTCTGCCGGAAAACCTGCCTTGAACGCTGACGGCGGTTCGAACAGCACCCGTGGGAACATCATCCGGAGGGTCGCCACAGTGGACGTGGCAAGGAATACAAAAAACGCAGCCCATCCCGCAACAGAGAAAAAATTTCTCCTGCTGATACGCCAGATGCCTGTATCATGCTCAGGGGGTCTGTCTTGCTTGGGTTTTTTTACAGGGGCTGCCGCTGGAGGTTTCGGAGCTTGCGCTGATGGAGCAACTGGATTTGGGGCTGATACAATTGAAGCTTCTTTCCCGGTAGAAGGCTGGGTGGGTGGCTGGCTTTTTGTATCGTTCGAATTATCCATCACTGAACAAAAAAAGTTATTCCAAATAACAAATTAATGTGCTTTGAAGGTATATATTAAACGCGAAAAAATATAGTAAAAAAAACCTTGCGAGTCAAACATTTTTACCTTCTGGAAAGTCCCGGATTGGACGTTGCTTCTTCGGCAACTTCTCTCTCATCATCCTCAAGCCTGCCGGAAATACTCACATTGAAAAAAATAAACATGGTAAAATGATTTCCACCGGTTCAATGAAAATCACCCAGTTGAATGCTCTCAGTGCCCCAAGGATGAAAGCAGGTTCAACATTGTGCGGGGCACCGAGGTACTGCACAATGTTTGCTTCTTATATTCACAAAGAGTATATTCTCCAAAATTACCTTCTTTCTTCCACGGTTATGGACAAACAACACTGGATTAATTTTCGCGACCTTCCACATTCTGCGGGGGGATTGTCAGAACTTTTCACTGATTACGTTAACGATTTTCCCAAAGTACAACAATTTTTTCAAACGGATTTTCACTCCGTACAAAATTTTGAAGCCACGGCAGAGCAAACCTGCAGCAGATTCAAGTATCGCCAGCAAATCGTAGAAATTCTCCTTGAGCAAAACCAAAACTATGGCGCTTCGGAAGCTACCCTCGAGAACATTCGGTCGCTGGGGCATGAAACGACGCTCGCAGTCCTCACCGGTCAGCAAGTAGGAATTCTCGGCGGTCCTCTATACACAATTTACAAAACTATCACTTCCATCAAGCTTGCACAACAATTGCGGGAGACATTCCCCCAGTATAAATTTGTGCCTGTTTTTTGGCTCGAAGGAGAAGATCACGACTTTGATGAAGTGAGCGGTGTCGGACTGCTGAACGCGGACCGTAACCCGGTGAAGGTAGAGTACCTCCCGAATGGCAAACATCCCGATAAAAACGTGGGCGCCGTTGGTGAACTGGTGCTGGATGGATATGTACAATCATTTTTTGAATCGATCCAAAAAACGCTCCAAAACTCCGAGTTCAAATCGTCGGTAATCGAGCTTGCAGAACGTGCATACTCTTCCGGTTCCACGTTGAACAAGGCATTTGTCGTTCTGTTGAATAAATTATTTCATGACTCGGGAATGGTTTTTATATCTTCGAATGATAAACGAATAAAACAACTCCTCTCCCCTGTTTTTCAGAAAGAGATACAGGAGTATCCCAGGGTTTCCCAGTTGATTATCCAACGAAGCGCTGAACTGGAAGACCGATATCACGCACAAATCAAGACCAAAGCATTGAACCTGTTTCTCTTCCACAAGGGGGGACGTTACCTCATCGAACCGCGGGAAAACGATTTCTCACTGAAAGGCATCCGCCATTATTTCACCAGGGACGAACTAGTTCGTATCGCAACCGAAGCTCCCGAGTCGTTGAGCCCGAATGTTGCTCTTCGCCCGATCTGCCAAGATACCATCCTTCCTACCATTGCTTACATCGGCGGACCTTCTGAGATAGCATACTTCGCACAATTAAAGCCCGTCTATAATTATTTTAACCTCATTATGCCGGTCATCTATCCCCGTGCGAGCGTAACAATGATTGACGAAAAATTGGAACGGATTCTGGAAAAATATCAGCTTGACCTGACAGAATTCTTTGATGGTATTGAAAAAGTGAATCACAAAGTTGTCGAAATGGTTTCCGAAGTGAAGATTGATGAAATGTTCAGCGAGGCGGAAAGCCGTCTGAATGATCTTGTGAATGAAATGAAATTCGGTATCAACTATATCGACTCAACGCTTCTCGGTCCGCTTGAGCACACACAATCAAAAGTGGCAATGCAGTTCCAGTCTCTGAAAGAAAAAGTCGCCGAAGCGCAACAGCGCAAACACGAAATCGCTTTACGACAAATTGAAAAAGTGGGCAATATCGTTTTCCCGAATGGAAATTTCCAGGAGCGAGAGTTAAATATTATGTATTTTATGAATAAATATGGAACCGAGTTTGTGAAATGGCTCATGGGAGAGATTCATATCGGTCAATTTGAACATCAGATCCTCCATTTACCTTAATAGGGAACATGGGGTAACGGAGAAAATTCCTTTCTTCAGTGTTCGTTTACAACTAAAGAGAGCATCCGCAAGCGGAGATTTTCGATAAATAAAAAACCCGTTTGTTCAGTGCTTTACAACAGAACAAACGGGATAGTTTCAGCGGAAAAAAATTTAATTCCTGTGTGGTCGATGACCCCCACGATGACCTCCGCCATCTCTCCTGTCGCCGCGCTCCTTTTTCCGTTCAGCCTCTCGTTCGGCTTCTTTAACAGGGTCATATCCCGGCATCATCGCTTTCCGGCTGAGATTGTATCTGCCCTCTTCGTCTTTCTTGATCAGCTTGACCTGCACGTCATCACCGACGTTGAGGACATCTGTTACTTTATTCACGCGATTCATATCAAGATGAGAAATATGGACAAGCCCCTCCTTGCCGGGGAGAAACTCGACAAATGCACCAAAGTCCATGATACGGGTAACTTTTCCCTGATATACTTTACCCACTTCGGGAACCTCGACAATTTTGTTGATGATGGACAGCGCCTTGCTGCTTCCTTCAGCAGTGACCGAGGCAATAACGACTGTTCCATCATCTTCGATATTGATTTCAGCGCCTGTGTCTTTTACAATTTGCCGGATCATTTTACCGCCCGGTCCGATAACAGCCCCAATCATATCAACCGGTATCTTCAGTGTCGTCAATCGCGGGGCGTACTGCGAAAGTTCTTTACGCGGTTCATTGATTGTTTGAGTCATGATATCAAGGATATGTAAACGGCCTTCTTTTGCCTGTGCAAGAGCTTGTTCAAAAATATCGAATGAGATTCCCTGAATTTTTATGTCCATTTGAAAACCGGTGATCCCGTCACGAGTCCCTGCGACCTTGAAATCCATATCTCCCAAATGGTCTTCATTCCCCAGAATATCGCTTAGGATCGCTACGCGCTGACCTTCCTTCACAAGCCCCATCGCTATCCCGGCGACCGGTTTTTTAAGAGGCACTCCGGCATCAAGCAAGGATAATGTTCCCGCACAAACTGTGGCCATTGAAGAAGAGCCGTTGGACTCGAGAATATCGGAAACGATGCGTACCGTATATGGAAATTCCTGCTCCGCGGGTAGAAGATTCTTCAGCGAACGTTCGGCAAGATTACCATGCCCGATCTCCCGTCTTCCCGTTGAACCCAATCTTCCAACCTCGCCGACTGAAAAGGGAGGGAAGTTATAATGGAGCATAAATCGCTTTGTGGTTTCGGGAAGAAGGCCGTCGAGGATTTGTTCGTCCATTTTCGTACCCAGCGTTGCGGTTGTTAAACTTTGCGTCTCACCGCGCGTAAACAATGAGGACCCGTGGGTTCTGGGCAACACGCCGACCTCGCAAGTGATATTGCGGATATCTTTTACACCGCGACCATCCAGGCGTTTCCCTTTTTCGAGAATCATTTTTCGCATCTCCTCATACTCGATGTCGTGAAGGATTTCTGCAATCAATGATTGTTTTGCTTCGGCGAATGCCGCGTGGCTTTCTTCGAACAGAAGTTTATCCGTTTCATCCAGTGTGAACGTTGCGGAAGCAACGGCGGTTTTCATCGTCTCGAATGTCTGTTTCCGGAGTTCCTCGTTTGCCTGGCTTCGCTCATCTTTCGACAATACCCTGTGAGTTATTTCAGAAATCTTCGAACGGGATATTTTTGATACCACCTCTGCCAGTTCAGATTTTAGCGGGTGGGAAAGTATCTCTCTTTTTTGTCTGCCGCATTCTTTCCGTAACTCAGCCTGGAGGTTGCATAATTGCTGGATAAACCCGTGAGCGAATTTCAACGCCCGCAGCATTTCCTGTTCAGAAATTTCCTTCGATTCGCCTTCAACCATAACGATTGAGCTGTGCGTCCCTGCAACCGTCACGTCCATATCGCTCTGTTCCAGCTGGCTGAATGTCGGGTTAATAATAAATTCGCCGTTGACTCTTCCGACACGAACTTCGGCGATGGGGCCGTCAAACGGGATATCTGAAATCATCAACGCGGCTGAAGCGCCGACTGCTCCCAGAATATCGCCGTCATTTTCGAGGTCCGAAGAAAACACAGTCAGCATAACCTGCGTTTCACATTTGAATGTCTCCGGAAACATCGGGCGGATCGGCCGGTCGATCAGGCGGGAAGAAAGAATTTCTTTTTCGGTTGGACGTCCTTCGCGTTTAAAAAATCCGCCGGGAATTTTTCCTGCGGCGGCCGTCTTTTCCCGATACTCAACCTGCAGTGGGAAAAAATCCTGTCCTTGTTTCGCTTCTTTATTGGCAACCACGGCCGCCAACACCATCGTGTCACCAAAGCGTACCATCACTGCACCGTCGGCTTGCTTCGCAAACTTCCCTGCTTCGATGGAAAACGTACGATTCCCTAATTCAATTTCCTTTTTTACTATCATCTGTACTTTCCTTTACTAAAAGTTTTACCACGTGAATGTGGCGTCGTTATTTTCTCAAATCAAGATCCTGTATGACCTTACGATAACGGTCAATGCTTTTTGCTTGTAAATATTCCAGTAATTTTCTTCGTCGTCCCACCATGCGAAGCAGGCCGTGACGCGAATGATGGTCCTTGACATTTTTATCAAAATGCTCTGAAAGGTCTTCAATTCGCTTCGTCAACAACGCTATCTGCACTTCTGGTGAGCCGGAATCCGCAGGCGATTTGCCGTACTTCTTCATGATTTCCTGCTTTTGTTCTTTTGAGAGGGGCATGTACTTCTCCTTGATTAAATGTATTACGATAATTGCACACTTGTTAATTGCTTCAAGCATTCATTGCGGTCGGTTTCGAGTTGCATTATCAACTCATCTTTTGAAGAGAATTTTTTCTCTGACCGCAGACGTTTTAAGAAATAAATCGTGATGGTCTCTCCATAAATCGTCTCGTGAAAATCGAATATGTGAACTTCGAGTACTTTCTGAAAATCGGTGCGAAACGTCGGCCTGACCCCGATATTTAGCATTCCATGATATTGTTCACTGGCAATCCTTGCACGAACAAAATATACGCCTTCTGCGGGAATAAGCTTGTGTTCATATTCCGGTTTGATATTCGCCGTCGGAAACCCGAGAAGCGCTCCGCGTCCGTCTCCACGGACGACCGTTCCGCCAAGCGAGTACGGCGCAGCAAGAAATTGCGACGCTCGGTCTACCTCTCCGCGCAGCAACAATTCCCTAATTCTGGAACTGCTCACTGTTTCGCCGTGTAATGCGACTTGAGGCACGGCAATAGTAGTAAACCCATATTTCCTGCCCATGATCTCGAGCTCCTTCACACCCGCTTCACGGTCCCTGCCAAACATATGGTCAAAACCAACAATAACTTCTGAAACACCGATTCCCTTCACGACATACTTTTCATAAAACTCCTGTGAAGTCTGACGAGAGAATTGGTATGTAAACTCGAGCACGAGAGTTTCATGTACCCCAAGGTGTTCCAACAGCATGAGGCGTTCATCGATTGTCGACAACAGTTTTACCGGTCCTCTGCCGACAATCTCCCGCGGATGAGGTTCAAACGTCACCACAACCCCGCGTCCCTTTCGTGCATTCGTGCGTGAAACAACTTCCCCGATGATTGTCCTGTGCCCAAGGTGAACTCCATCAAACGTACCAACTGTGACGACAGAATTTACGTCATGTGCAACTTCGGCAAGCGATCGGGCAACGATCACGCTCTATCCCTCGCTATGAAACTATCTCTTCCTGAGGACACATCAGGAATCACCGTTTTTACCATCGTTTTCATGGATCTGTTTTATCAAACTATTTATTTTCTCGACACGGTCGAGCGTCTCATCTATGAATAGGTGTACGGATGGTGTAAACTTTAAACGGACCCGTTGACCGATAAACGAACGAATTTCACTTTTCTTTTCCTCCAGCATTTTCATCGTCCGTTCTTTTACACCATTATCCCCCATAACACTGATATAGATTTTTGCTATGCGAAGGTCGGGAGACATGTGAACATCCGTCACGGTGATAAAGCCGAATGAAGGGTCACGATACTCACGCGTAAATAATGAGCTTACTTCTTCTTTGATTAGAGATGCGACTCGCTCTGTTCGTAATGACATATAACCTTACACAAGTTTCCGCATTGTTTCCACAATCTTAAAGGCTTCGATCGTGTCTCCAACTTTAATGTCATTAAAATTCTCGAGTCCGATGCCGCATTCGAAACCTGATTCTACTTCCCGCACGTCGTCTTTGAACCTTTTTAGAGAAGAGATATTCCCTTCAAATACAACAATCCCATCCCGGATAACTCTGACCCTATTTCCCCGGGTGATTTTTCCATCCTGAACATAGCATCCCGCAATCGTACCGACTTTAGGGACTTTAAAAATGTCGCGGACGTCCACAGTTGCGGTCACTTCCTCATTTTTCTCCGGAGTAAGCAACCCTTCGAGAGCTTTCTTGACATCTTCAATTGCATCATAGATGATATTGTAAAGGCGGATATCGACGTTTTCCTGTTCAGCGAGACGACGGGCATTGAGATTCGGGCGAACATGAAATCCTATGATAACTGCTCCCGACGCTGCGGCAAGAAGGATATCCGATTCTGAGATTGCTCCGACAGCACGATGAATGACATTCACACGAACCTCTTCATGGGCAATCTTCATCAATGAATCTGCAAGCGCGCCAACCGAACCGTCAACGTCCCCCTTCACGACAACTTTAAGTTCCTTCATCTGGCCATCTTGTATCTTTTTCGAAATATCATCGAGGGTAACACTGCGAACCAGACGGAAATCCTGTTCGCGTTTCAGCTGCTGTCTGCGCACGCTGATCTCACGTGCCTCCCGTTCATTCTCGACAACAGCAAAACTATCTCCTGCCTGGGGAACGCCGTCAAATCCGAGAATCTGCGCCGGCGTGGAAGGCTTCGCAACTTCGGCGCGACGACCACGCTCGTCGAACATTGCACGGACTTTTCCACTCTGGATTCCGGCAATAAAAGAATCTCCCACCTTGAGCATTCCTTTCTGCACTAATATTGTGGAGACGGTTCCCTTTCCTTTATCAACCTGTGCTTCAATCACTACACCCCTCGCGAGATAATTGGGGTTAGCTTTCAGGTCGAGCACATCCGCTTCCAAAAGGATTTTTTCCAGTAATAAGTCGACATTTTTTCCCGTTCGGGCAGATATCTCGACGCATTGATATTTTCCGCCCCATTCTTCAACAAGGACATTTTTTTCGGAAAGTTGCTGTCGGATGCGATCCGGATTCGCACTCGGTTTATCAGTTTTATTTATTGCGATAATGATGGGAACATTGGCTGCCTGCGCATGACTGATGGCCTCTACCGTCTGAGGCATCACACTATCGTCTGCAGCGACAACAAGGACGACAATATCCGTTAACTGAGCGCCGCGCGCGCGCATCGCAGTGAATGCTTCGTGACCGGGTGTATCGAGGAACGTGATGTTTTTCTTTCCATCGACCGTGACTGAATACGCTCCAATATGTTGCGTGATACCCCCTGCTTCTCCTGCCACGACATTGCTTTGACGGATGTAGTCGAGAAGTGACGTTTTCCCGTGGTCGACATGTCCCATGATTGTCACCACCGGGGGACGCGGTTCCAACGCGGATGCATCTTCGGGTTCGTCGAGAACGAGTTCTTCGGTGATTTCGGATACAAATTTCACTTCCAACCCGAACTCATCCGCTACCAGAGTAATGGTATCCTTGTCAAGGCGCTGATTAATGGAAACCATTAAGCCCAATTCAATACATTTTTTTATTACATCGGCAACAGCAACCCCCATAAGGTTTGCCAACTCGTGGACAGAAACGAATTCCGTCACCTTGAGGATTGATTTTTCCTTTTCCCTTTCTTCAAGCTGTCGTTGTTCCTCCTGCAACCTTTTCTCTTTGCGCTTCCGCTTAAAGGTTGCCCGCTGGACAACGGCACCCGCATCCTCCATCTCGGCAAACGTCCGTTTTATCGCATCTTTAACTTCCTGCTGGTCGACTTCCCGATTTTTAAGCTTCTTCTTTTTCTTCGATTTCCAAAGCCCCTCATCGGTTTCTTCGGTGACTGCAGCAGGCGTTTCCGTTCGAATGCGTTTCTTTTTCTTTTTCTTCTTCTTGTGTTCTTCCTCAGTAGCGGGAGACTGCTGATTTTCTTCGGCGACCGCTCCGTCATGAAGGGCTGTTGACTTGTTGACCTCCTCAAGGTCAATTTTCCCTTTGATTTTCAGCCCCATCTTTGGTGTGCGGCGGGCAAGAATGTCCTGCCCTTTCTTCGCTTTTTCAACAGGTGCGGGTTCCGGTACACCAATCTTTTCCGGTTCTACCTGAACGGTTTCTTTCGATACCGTCTCTGGTAATGCCGTCATAGGCTCGGCTTCCGCTTCTTCTACTGCGGGGGGTTTTTGAGGTAGCTCCCGTTCTACAATTTCCGAAGGTACTTCCTGAGAGTGTTCTGAAGGTCTCGTCTTTTTCGGAGATTTCTGCGGCTGCACTTCCTCTTCTGTCTGGGAAGGCTTTATGTCAATCCGCTTCCGTGATTCCTTGATTGTTTGAATCTTCCTGTGATGCTTGTCTGCTACCTCTTTGTCTTTTTTGAAATGAGACAAAATATCATGCATCATTGCATCATCGACCACAGTCATATGACTTTTGATGGCATGGCCGCGCTTCGTGAGATACTCAATCAGCGTTTCATGCGAAATGTTAATTTCTTTCGCAACCTGGTAGATTTTTTTCTTAGCCGATATTTTATCTGTCATGTGCTGTCAGATATGTAGAAATACAGTTATCCTTATTCTTCACTCGGTTCAACCGGAGGAGTAGTTTCCTGGTCGCCTGCCGGGCTCTTGAGCTCAGCATGTTCAACGGGTTCATCCGCTTCTTCCTCCTCCTCCTCTTCGATATCAGCCTCTTCAAGTTCGCGGCTCATCATTTCTTTAATCGATTTGATCTTTTCTTCATTCAACCCGTCTATGACAAGCAAATCTGCGGCGTTCGCTTCAATAATATCCCGCGCTGAATCATACCCTTCATCGATCAACCGTTCATACAGAGGCTCGCCGAGTTCCTCACGAAATTCTTCGAGGTCCATATCATACTCTTCTTCACCACCTTCTTTAATAAGGTTGATTTCATAGCCGGTGAGTTTCGAGGCGAGGCGGACGTTCTGACCGTTACGTCCGATTGCCAGTGATACCTGATCTTTATCAACAAGTACTGACACGCTTTTTGTCGCTTCATCGATCTGAATGCTCTTCAGTTTGGCAGGAGCAAGCGACCGTTGAATAAACACCTGCGGCTCATCTGAATAATTAATGACGTCAATATTTTCATTATTCAATTCACGCACGATGGCATGGATACGGACGCCTTTCATGCCAACGCAGGCGCCAACGGCATCAATACGATCGTCATGCGACTCAACGGCAACTTTTGAGCGTTCCCCAGCTTCCCGCGCGACGCCCTTAATTTCAATAATGCCGTCATAAATTTCAGGGATTTCAAGCTCAAACAACTTGGTGAGAAACTTCGGGTCTGATCGGGAGATAATGACCATCGGGTTCGAGGCACTTTTCCGGACTTCCTTGACAATTGCGCGAAGTGTTTCTCCCTTCCTGTACCGCTCCCTGAAAATTTGCTCGCTCTTCGGGAGAATCAATTCATTCCGATTGTGGTTAACAAGAATTTCCCCTTTTCTGATTTGATAAATTTCTCCGACGATGATCTCGCCGACAGAATTATGATACTCATTATAAATAATTTCCTTTTCAACCTCTTTGATACGCTGGTTGAGGTTTTGTTTTGCACTGACCACAAGCCTTCTCCCGAAACTCTGGAGGTCAACGACTTCGACGAAATCGTCCCCGATTTCGAGGGGTTCGTCAGTCCGTTTCCGGACAGTAGCAAGGTCGATTTGCGTGTTCGGGTCCGTCACTGTTTCTACAATTTCTTTCTCAAGATAAATCTCGATATCCCCTTTGTCCATATTGACAACGACGTCAAAACGTACATCCATACCATATTTTTTCCGCACCATCATAGCAAAGACATCTTCAACAATTCCCGCAAGCATGTCTTTATCGATTCTCTTCTCCCGCACCATCTGGGAAAACGATTCAACTATTTCATAATTCATATCTGCTCCTGAAAAATAGAGTTAACTCTTTACGATTCACCATGCCGTTGTCACTCTCGATTCAATGATTGATGAAAAGCCGATCCTCACATCATTGTGATCATTTACGCGTAATACGATATCCTGATCTCCAACTTCAACCAACTCGCCGTTCAGTTGTCGAACATCCTTGCTGTCGTGGTACTTCACGACAATGTTTCGGCCGACATTTTTCAGATATTGCCGCGCATATTTCAAAGGACGGTCAGTCCCGGGCGATGAAACAACGAGGTAATATCTGCCGTGAAACAACGTATCAAGGTCGAGGTTTTGAGTAAGCTCCCGACTTATTTCGGCACACATCGAAGTAGTAATGCCTTCGTTTGTATCCGCAAAGATTTCAAGTATCTTTGCGTTCCCTTCACCACGCAAAACAATATCCACAATAAAAGCCCCCTTAGACTCGACAACAGGGCGGATCATTTCTTCAATCTGAGACAACCTGGGCATTGCAACCTATTCAAAAACGCTTTATAAAGCGACTTTAAAAAAAAAGTCCCAACAAGGTGGGACTTCCGAACGAGGTGACACAATATATGAATACTATTCCTGAATTGCAAATTTCCAGAATATCAGGTAGAAAGTGTCGGACCCAGGAGAGCAACCGAATCCCGTTCATATTCCATAATTTTTTTCCTGAAATCGTCGCTAACCGGCACTGGTTCACCGGAAGCGGAGTCTAGCCATACATGGATTGCGACATTTTCTGCTATCAACTTATCTGTTTTCTGATCTTCGATAAACGCTTCAAAACCGAAACTCGTATTTCGAATATAAGAAATACGAGTAAAAATGTTCAGAGAATCATCAAAATGCGCAGGTAACTTATAATCGATTTCGTTACGGGCGAGGACTACCTTAAAGTCTTTACGAATCGTATTGATGTCAATAACAATTCCAAGATGTTTAAAATACTCGATACGTCCTACTTCAAAATATAAGAGGTAATTCGCATTATGAACAATTCCCTGCCAATCAACTTCATAATTGCGTACGCGGACTTGAGTTATGTGTTTGAATTTAGAGCGATCCATTATTATCAGTGAAAGAGTGAACGGAAAACGGCAGCCACATGCTGTATCTGCTCCATTGATACATCGAGGTGCATCACTGCGCGGATAGCCGAATATCTCTCTGGAGTCAATAATACTCCTTTAGATTTCAATGCCTGGAGGACCTCATCCTGCGACTTCCCGTTCGGCTCAGTCTCAATAATAACCATGTTCGTCTGAACTTCATTCATGTCGATTTGAAATTGCTTGAACGTCTTCAACTCAGCCGCAAGGTATCTGGCTTTTTCATGGTCTTCCTTCAAACGGTCGATGTTATGGTCGATGGCATAGATTGCGGCTGCGGCGAGGATTCCTACCTGCCGCATTCCTCCGCCAAATATTTTTCTGTACTTCAGAGCACGGTCGATAAATTCCTTCGTTCCGGCAATGATCGAGCCGACCGGAGCACCCAACCCTTTTGAAAAACATGCTGAAACCGAATCACAATACCGAGCGTATTCCGCCGGATGTACCCCCGACGCTACACATGCATTCCATAAGCGTGCACCGTCGAGATGAACATTAATTCCATGTTCCTTTGCCAGCTGATAAATAGCCCGAAGCTCTTCGAGTGGAAGGATCGAGCCGCCAGACCTTCCATGAGTATTTTCGAGGCAAACAAGCTTTGTGGGCGGAAGATAATACGCGTTCGGGCGAATCGCGCGGCGGAGTTGTTCCGCAGTAAGACTACCGTGCTCGCCCTTCAGCGTTTTCATCTGTACACCGGAAAGAAAGGAAGGAGCCGCTGTTTCATACACAAAAATATGAGATTCCTGCTCAACGATAATTTCGTCTCCCGGCGTTGTATGCGCTTTAATGCATATCTCATTCCCCATTGTGCCGCTGGGAACAAAAAGCGCCGCTTGCTTTCCGAACATCACTGCAATTCTCACTTGAAGTTCATTTACTGTTGGATCTTCTCCGAAGACATCATCACCGACCTCTGCGTGCATCATTGCTTCCAGCATCGCGTGTGACGGTTTTGTGACGGTGTCACTTCGCAAATCAATGTAATTCATTCTTCACCTTTTTGATCCTCTCATAAACTCTCTTACTTACTGCAACTGCCAGGAGTAACGAAGTAATAACTGCGCAAAATTCAGCAAGCCAATCTCCATGCTGGGAATAAAAAGTCAAATCTGCTGCCGGCTCGATGTCTGCCGCAATCGTTGTTTGAGTAAACATTTGCGTAGGATGTAATATATGACCGAAAGGGTCAATGAAGCAAGAAATCCCTCCATTCGCACATCGTGCAACCCATCTGCGATTCTCCACAGCGCGCAAAACGGCGTACTGTTCGTGCTGGTACGCTCCGGAAGTATTTCCCCACCAGCTGTCATTTGTTATCACGGTCAGGAATTGCGCGCCCTTTCTGACAAAGCTTGCGACAAAGTCCGGAAAAACGGATTCATAACAAATCACGCTGGAAAATTTTACATCGCGGAGAGTTGGGGTAGAAAACAAGAAGATTGTCGTATCCCTGCCTATGCCCCACCCCCCCAGTCCGAAATTCCACTTCATTGCGTTGAGAAAACTTAATTCTTCTGAATAGGGGACTCGTTCCGCAAACGGAACTAAGATTATTTTTGCATATTTCTGAATGCCCGGAGCGTGCGGCTGTAAAAGCATCGCGGAGTTGAATGTATCATACCTTTTCCCCGCTTGGCCGACTTTACTTGACTTCGGAATGAATTCTCCCACGTCGTAATATTTAATATCAGGAATGCCTGTTAATAAATTCACCCCCAGGCTGTCAATTTTTTGTCTGACTGAATTAAAGAAAAATTGATTATTCGGGTGAAGAATATAAAATGGGATTGCAGTTTCCGGCCAGATAACCAGGTCCGCATGCACATGAGAAAGAGAGTCGGTGAGTTGTTCGAGCTTCTGAAGCTGTGTCCCTGCATTCTGCTGCCATTTTTCAAACGGGTCGATGTTCGGTTGAACAAGGCCAACTCTCACTGTCGGACGTTGTGGTAATTGAGTAGAATGCACCAGAGAAATCGAACCAAATACTTTTGGGAGAAGAAATATTGCAACCATGAACGCCATGAACAATAAACTCCTGGTGGACAACGGAGTCCATTCTTTCAACCTTACTTTTGTATACAGAAAAAACCCCATCACATTCAACCAGAGAAGCCAGAATGAGATACCGTAGACTCCTGTAACAGAAGCAATTTGGATCACCGGAAGATCATAGGTTTGTGTATTGCCCAGCGTCAGCCACGGAAATGAAAGCTCACCCACTGAGAGAAGGTATTCCATTACAACCCATAGAAACGGAAGCAGGAACAGCGTGGGTTTGAAACCAAACCTTTTCCGGAAAAAAAATAATGCCAGAACTACAGGAAAATAAAATAACGGATGAGCAATCAGCAACGCCGCGCCTGCAATCATGAGATACGTATCTTTAGCGTGTGTGAATCCACCGGTCCAATACAGGGTCATCGCATGAAATACGAAAAGCCACACATATGAACACCGCACCACTGATCCATAATCATCGAGCGATTCAAACACAATAAGAAACGGAACAAATGCAAACGCGGCAAACACTCCGGTCTGAAAGGGTGGAAACGAAAACCCGAGCATCACGCCTGAAATTACAGCAAGTGAAACCCGTAACTGAACACATTGATCGCTCATGAGCCGCATGGCACAGATTATGGTGACAGAGATTCTCTAAATTCGAGGCGCGGGAATTTTTTCAAGACCCCATTAATGATACTGATGAAAAAACATGCACAACACCCCCCGATGATTGCGCCGCCAAGAACATCTGATGGATAGTGGACTCCTACTGATACTCTCGAGAACGACATTACTGAAGCAATGAGCATGCAGAGCCACGTCCATCTTCGTACATAATATGAAATGAAGAATCCCGCAGCAAAACTATTAACTGCGTGGGACGAAGGAAAGGAAAACCCCGGTCCGCAGTCGACCAGGAGCCTGACATGGTCCAGAACAGGAACACCATTGACTGTATGACAGGGGCGCGGTCTGGCGACAATGTTCTTGATAATGCTGCTGCTCAGTTGATCGCTCATCACCAGCAAAGGGATGAGAAGTATACCTAAAACCCGTCCCTTTTTTCCCCCTTTCCACATGAGAAGAAGCCAGAGTAAACCAAATACGCTTTGTCCATACCAAGTCGTAGTCAAATTTGTCAGAAACGGCATGAGAACATCGAAGAGCGGATTGGAAAGAGTCTGGTTACAAAAGTAAAAAATTGACCGGTCGATTGAATACAAAAAATCAGCCATTGCTCTTCCGGTTGCCATTCCTTCTCATAAGATACCTTACAAGAATAATAACTAAAACGACAAGAATGAACCCCGTGACAATTTGACTGTAGGTTGTCAGATAAAGCATGAATCGCTCCCAATGCCTGCCCAGTGTATATCCTGCATAAATAAGGAGGGAGTACCATGCGAGTGAGCTGACAAACGATAATACAACGGTCCGAAAAAGGTCGAGTCGTGAAATACCCGCAAAGAATGACACGACCGCTCTCGTTCCTGCCAGAAATCTGTTGACTACAATTATCCAGTATCCAAACCTGGAAAACCATCCCTCGAGCTTGTGAACATTATCCAAGGGAATAAATTTTATTCTCCCCGCCTCAATAATTCTTTTTCCAAACCATATTCCTATCCAGTACATTGTCATAAAACCAAGAGTGCTGCCGAGTGTGCCGGCAAGGAGTGCCATGTAAAATGTCCCCCTGCCTATTGCCGCCAATGCGCCGCCGAATACAATAATGATATCGCTCGGAGAGGGAGGGAAAATATTTTCGATGTACGCTATCAAAAAAATAACAGCATAGATCCATAATGGATCGAGCCCGGAAAGCGATTTCAGGAGGTCTTGCAATGTATTTAAATATGGAGATTCGTCTGACTACCGCGAATTGAGGCTATCGCGTAACTTGCAGCGCCATCACCCATGCCTATATATCCAAGTTCTTCGCTCGTTGTCGCCTTCACTGAAACCTGACCGACATGGATACTAAGAGCGCTTGCTATATTTTCTCTCATCTTCTTCGTATACGGATGGACTTTTGGTTGTTGAAGCACTATGGTTGAATCAATGTTAACTATTTCAAAATTTGCAGAACGCAACAAACCACTGACCTGCTTTAACAGGACAAGGCTCGAAATGTCTTTAAACCGGGGATCGGTATCGGGGAAGTGTTTGCCGATATCACCGAAAGCAGCCGCGCCGAGGAGAGCGTCCGCAATCGAATGACACAACACGTCAGCATCAGAGTGACCTGAAAGACCTTTTATATAAGGGATTTCAACTCCTCCCAACACTAACTTCCGGTTAACAATCAACCGGTGAACATCGTAACCGATACCAAACCGCGTTTGTATGTTATTTTCCTGGTTCATTTCCTGCTACTCAATGTGAAAATCGAGAAAATGTTGTTCGTTTTTTTTCCAATCGATCTTCATGCCGGATACATGAGCAGCACGCGGCCCGATTTTTACTTCTTTAATAAATTCTTCAAGCAGTGAGCGGTCACCTTCAGCTTCGATTTCGACGCTTCCATCATAGAGATTTCTGACAATGCCGGACAATCCAAGTCGAGTTGCCCTGCCGTGTACAAAATATCGAAAACCCACTCCTTGAACCATTCCGTAGATGATAATATGGACACCCACATCCATTTTTTGCACCGAGATAATACGAGGAAAATGCAAGAAAGTCAATTTGAAGTGAATACTTCAATTTTCCCCTCCCAAACAATCAAACTGTTGCCTTTCATTCCGTTGTATTATTCGTTCGCTCGGGGTAGGCTTGCATATCAACCGGATCTTGCTGGAATGGTCTGGTCATTTCACCAACAACATTTTCCTTGTTTGTGAAACCGACTTCACCGGCTTGGAAATACTTGTTGCGTCCAGCCGATAGAAATACAACCCGCTCGCCATGCTGCTTCCATCCCATTCCTTCGATTTATATCCCGCTGATTCCACGCCATCGGCAAGTGTGGCAACAACTTGTCCCAGCATATTATACACCTTCAATGTTACATAATTATCAATTGGTAACTGGTAATTGATAATCGTCGACGGATTGAAGGGGTTCGGGTAATTCTGCTCAAGCGTGAACGACACCGGAATCTCAGACGGCGCATCAAGTGTCAAAGTTAGCAAAGCGTTCGGGCCCGTTACCAGTACTGAACCATCACCCGACAAAGAAATTTTCTTCTCCCCCACCGTAAGATAGGCAGACATCACGCGCGAATTGTTCTTCCAGGAAATGGTTACTGGATACGAAGCAGATGAAACGATAAGGGGAAAATCAGCCGGTTTTCCGGCACTCGTGACTGCGGCAATTTGCTGTGAGCTGAAACGGACGTCGAATATTCCGGCCGGCGGAGTTGGCGGCATCTCATAGCTTCCCGACCCGGCGGAAGATTGTATGCCGAAACGGAGCGTCTGTTCATTTCCGTTTGCATCTCTTACTGTCAGCGTGTTAAACGAATGCAAATCCTGATTAGAGATAGCGCTGACTGATTTTGGAAGAGATTTACCGGAAGCAAGTACTAATTGGCCGGATGCCGATACTTTCACCCAGTATCCCCGGCCTCCCTGCAGAGTAGTAAATGTATGATAACCGTTTGTGTAGCCGTAGAATTGTGATTGAATCGATGTACCCAGTGCCGTAATATTTGTCGTAGGTATATCATTTGAAAGGGCCCCGATCAAATTCCACCCGGCATCGACATTAATCGTGTCCGAAGTAATATCTATACCATTAATAGCAACATTCTGACTGCTGTTGAACTTAAGCCAATACCCTACTCCCGGTACTAGCGTATCTTTTTGAACATAGCCGTTCTTAAATGCGTACGCATTTGAAACCGCCATCGGGAAAAGTACGCTCGTCCGCCCGTCCGGCACAGCCCGCGGGACGGAAATCATGTTCCATGATTTTGAGACTGAATACAATCCGCTGCCCTGTGGAGCAAGATTATTTTTCCAGTACTGGAGAAGAGTGTGTAACGATGCCGGTTCATTTTGGGGTATGATTTGCTTTGGGACAGCAGCTTCACCGTTCGAGCCATGGCAAGAAGCGCATGTTCTGACTTCACCCGGCTGGAACGTCACCCAAAATCGCTCGCGGACAACCGGCGTTCCGGAAGAATCGATAAGCTCCCACGACATTGCCCTGTGGGCAGGTACAAATGCTGCCATCGATCCGTCAGACGCGATAAGAACGGTGCCGTTCGGTCCCGAAGGATTCGGAGGGTTGTGAACGCTCGTATCGTTCAAAGCTTTTGCAAGAACTCTTCTGCCTGGCAATGGGGTTGTACTGCCGTTCACCAACCCGTATCCACGAAGATAATCTGCTTCGTATATTCTCAAATGGTTAATATCATAGACTTTCCCTGTTGGATTAGGGCTTTGAGTTGAAGAGTTATGCACCTTCAGATAAAATGGCTGTTGATGGTCGTCCGTATTGCGATTCGTCATGTTACGGCTGACGATAACCGCAAGATTATGCTGGATGAGGTAATTTCGAAATTGTGTCGTATCAACCCCCTCTTCATTCATAACCTGCAATTCAGGTCCGCCGATATGTTCAACGCGACGAGTCGGTTTTGTTCGTGCAACTACTTCCACTGGGTCCAATTCCCACATTGTACCTGAGAAATTGACTAATCCGCTATCGCCATAATAGGCCACTGTTTTCGTGATGCCCGAAGTTAACGGCTGGTCAGCCATGAGTATGCTTCCCGATTGAATTTTCAAAGATTTCAGCCGAAACGCGTACCGGGAGACCGGGTTGGAATATGTTCCGAGATTCTTATCCATTTTATTTTCGTCGGCATGCGCACACACAAGCGTGCCGTTCGATAACGGAAGCGGATTTCTGTAATGACCCGTATAGGTTGAATTCGGCGTACCATTTTCCGGCAGATAAAATGCGGTCGACCGGCTCGTCACATATGTCACATACATATCCTGGGCATCGAGGGTCGGTGCTCCGGCTAGCGTAATAATTTGTCCAGCTCCATGTGTACCGTTTTCCATACAATCGATGCCATAATATTTTCCCGGCGAGGTCGGGTCTTCATGCAATTGCACCATGTTGTTGATACTGTTCTGATTTGTGCGAGTCGGGCTAGGGCTGAAATTCACCAGATTGGGATCATCATTCAGGCTTTTTCCAAATGCAATATTGAGGTCGTGCCTGCCCACATGGTTCATCGTCTCCCCTTCCGTGCCGTCTTCATTCATCTGCCAGGGGATGAAATGATTGAATTCAAAACCGATAACATTCGTTCCGGCGAGAAGATCGGTACGGCTGCTTTGCGGTTCCGGAAAGTATTCGATTCTGAAATTCTGTTGAACTGCAGCGTTTGCCGCTTCGCTTGAATAATTGAATGAACCGTAAGTATTTCCTTCAAGAATATCCACATCTGCGTGACTGTCTCGTTGTAAATGATCCCATCGTGAAAAAATGAGACGGCCATAACTATCGATGAATGGTCTGAAATCACCTGATGGTGAATGGTCAAGATGAATAAGGTCCCCGTTCGTCGGGTCAAGACTCAACATGCCCGTGTTCGCCAGCTCTGTACGGTATTCATCATACTGTGGATACAGATAGGTCAATCCGTTGCGCGGTCGGTCGGACGAAAAAATTATTCGTTCGTCTGTTCCATAGATAGGGTTAATATTATTATAGTTTGCAGGTTGATTCGGGACTTTTGTAATAACCGTAGTTTCGTTCTTGCCCAAGCCGCTCACTTCATAGATCTGCCAGAAGAACTGTGTTGAGTCTGATTGGGACACCGGTGTTCCGACAATCATGCTGAACAGGGCTTTCGTTCCACTCCAGTGCATGCTTGGTTCCCGCACCGCAATCGCTGTCGCGCCTTGAAGTCCGCTTGTTCCATACCCTGCAGCCGCTGTGAGATTTTTAAGTGTACTATCCGGATACAAGATATATAAGTCTCCTCCGCGACCACAAGATTTTGTTGTCGCCTGGTGATTTGCGAAAACGGACGTGATTGTGGTTGTGTCGAGAGGGAGAGGGACTTGTGTAACGAATAAGATAGGATTTGGAATAGTTGTAGTTGCACTATTCCCTGCTTGTAGATTATTGATGTTGACCAAACAGACAAGAACTATAAAGCACATCAATCTCAATTTACACACTGTATGCCCCTTTTTTGTGTAAACAACTATCGCACGTGTTGTGC